>JAJCZL010000046.1 GCA_029262415.1 Deltaproteobacteria bacterium
TTCCGTCACCGGAGAGGTCGCCACCGGAGCGGCGGTCACCAGGGCGGCGCGACCCAGCGGCCGACCGAGCACTAAGCGAACACGCGCGATCCCGGCTGCGATCCGCCGCGAAGTATGGAGACGCGACGCCGGTCGTTGCACGTTCGTCGATCAACAGGGACGGCGCTGCCGAGCGACAAGCTGCATCGAGTACCATCACGGGATCCCCTACGGCAAAGGCGGCCGCCACGAGGCAGGCAATATTGCGCTGCGTTGCCGGGCCCACAACCAGTATCAGGCAGAGCTGGATTTTGGGCGAACTTTCATGCTGGGCAAGCGTCACGGCGCGGGCCTACATTCCGCGCGGAATGTTCGGCGGCTGTCCGACGGATGACGCTTGGTGGATGACGCTTGATGGTGTCGGCGCCTGGGGAACTGCACGGGAGCACGCTTGGTGGTATCGGTACCTGCGAAGCTGCTACGGAAGTGCGCCTGGTGGTATTGGCACCTGCGAAGCTGCTACGGAAGTGCGCTTGGTGGTATTGGCACCTGCGAAGCTGCTACGGAAGTGCGCTTGGTGGTGTCGGATTCTTCGATGGCCTTCTTTCTTCGACGGCCTTCTTATGTGGGCGGTCGAGACACTTCACCCCGCTCTGGTGCGACAATCCCAACCGGCACGACCGACAAAGACCTGCAGCCTTCGAGGATCTGCAGCCCTCAAAGACCTGCAACGTTTACGGTGAGTGTGTACTTGATGAAAACTCGTATGTAGGGGCTCTGCACTTGAGTGCGATAAAGTAGCGGTTCTACTTCTTGGCGGGTTTCTTTGGCGGGTCGCCGGGCTGCCAATCGGGCGGCATCGCGGGCTTGCGTAGGGCACGCTTCACCAACCCTTCCCAGTCGGGGTCATCAGATTTCACCCGGTCTGGTTCTGGGCCTGGGGGACTCGACGGCACACCTGCCTTAGTCGGTGTCTGATTCTTCCCTCTGGGCACGAAGTTCCCCTAACTCATCGTCGAGCTGATCCAAGCGCCTGTCACGTCCTTGGTACTCTCGTTCAGCATCAGCGCACTCCTGATCCGGATACGCATCTTTCGCCGTCTCTAGGTATTTCTCCAGCTTTTGTATGCATTGCTGGGTGACGACACCACGGAACGCTAAGCTAACACTGCAATCAGGAGAAAGCCTGTAGGTTGCGCTTTCGCTCACTTGGTCGCTCGGGGGCACGGGCGGCGTAGAAAAAGCCGGTACTGAATCACTTTCCGTTTTGTTCACTTGTCCGTCTACGTCCTTGTTAGAGTCGGAGTTAGAGTAGCCGACATCTCGGAGTTCTTCAAGGCGAAATGTTTCTCGAAACGCCTTTACGCACGCCTTCGCTCCGGCCTGAGAGAAGCACTTCTCGGCGACCAGGTGGGCCGTTAGCGTTGAATCTGATGCGCTGCCATGGGTCTTACGGAGTTCTCGAAACAGGGCCGGAGCGAGGCCAGCTTCCACTATCGCCTGGGCGCGTTCTTTTGATCCAGCGGGGTAGGTGAGCGCCTTAATAGCGCGGTCCGAGATCCGGAGCCCATTGCCTGCACTCTCTACCAGTCCATACTTCCGTAAACCGGCAACGCGAGTCCGCGCCGGGCCACTGGCACTCTTATAGCCGAGCGCTACACACATCTGTTCGATCGGCAGCGCTGTGCGTTCGTCGGAGTCGAAAATCAGCTTCGCATCCGCCAATGCTTTCGGGAGCGAGACCTGTGGGTAATTGGGGCTTCGAGTCTTAGCCATGGAGTATTACTAGCACCCATTGAGTTAATTTGTCAAGTTGCGCCCAACATCGGTGAGTTGTTTTTTGCCTTACAGCCTAAAAACGCCTTGACGAAACGCCTCGGGTGTGGTTTTCTATCGGAACCCATCGATGCCGGGGACGACGGAGGCCCACGCGATGGAAGAGGATTTAGGATGAGAAGAGAAAAAGGGCTGGCTCAGCGGCCCACCAAAAAGCAACAGCCAGGTGACCGCTCGTTACGTTGTCAACCTGGCCGTTGGCCTGAGACCCCCCCCTTTTGGGGGTGTATGGTAGACCCAGGGCGTTGGAGTCTTTCGGTCGGGGGTTCGATTCCCCCCATCTCCAGAGGGATTCCCGCAGCCGTGCGCAACAGCGTACACCGACGGAAAGGCTACGTCCACCGTCGGCTGACCTCTAGGAGTTAGTAGATTATGACAAGGAAACGACCAACAAGTGGACCAAAGACGAGGCCGATAGGCCGAGACTCAAAAACGGGCGAGTTCATCCCGGTGGCTGAAGCCCGCCGCCGCCCCGCAACTACGTTAGTAGAGCGGGTGCCTAAGCCTGGCTACGGAGATACCGGCAGTGGCCGCAAGCCGACGGGAGGTCGGAAAAAAGGCTAGCGGCTCGCTAGCTCCCTAACATCGACAATGGCGGCCTCGGGGATACTGAGGTCGCCGTTGCCGTAGGGCGATGTGCCGACCGACTCGTCTCCACTTATATGGGGCACGATCACTTTGTAGCCGTTGCCCTCGGTGAGCAGCCAGCCTACGGAGCGACACCGAACAGACTCGCCATCCTCTTTGATCTCACTGAGTTTGCGCCATCCGTCGCCGCTGTGGGAATCCAACCACTCGATCATGACGAGCTTCATCCTGCCTCCGTTCCGTAGCGATAGCGCAGCCGTTTGCCATCTGCTGCTTTGAGGACACTCGCTACTCGTTGTCCGTCACTTAGATGTCGTCGGCTGTACCGGAACTCAAACTCGCTCACGTACCTGTGCAGGTGCTCCCGGCTAACAGCGTGAAAGGTGCCGTTCAGGCCGCGCTTTAGCAGGGAGAAAAACCCCTCGACCGTGTTCGTCGTCACGTCGCCACGACCGTATTCCTTGCGTGTATGCTGCACCGTTTCGTGACTTGCATAGTCTTTTCCGATGGAGTGATAAGCCCGCAATTCATCGGTCATAAGGCGCGCCGACAATGCAATATGGCCGTCCATTACCGCCCTTAGGGTCTTGGAGGTGACTTCGGTGACGACGCGAGCGCGAACACGGCCCCCGCGCTCAACCATGGCCACAACCGGAGTTTTCTCGTTGCGGAGCTTCCCGCGCCAACTCCGCATCATCAGGCCGCGTTCGATGTGGCCGTGGGCCGCGCAGAACTTTGGGAACTTCGCATGGCGCGGCTTGCCGCCTATGTATGTCTCGTCAACTTCGACAATACCTTCGAGCGGCGTTGTGTCCGACCCGTTTGCTGGTGCCATCGCATAGCGAATCCGGTGCATCATGAATAGGGCCGACTTGTAGGAGAGGCCGGTCTGACGCTTGATTTCCAGGGCCGAGACGCCCTTCTTGCTCGTGCAGGCGCGCCAAAAAGCGTAGCACCAGTGCTGGAGCGGGATGCGGCTTTCCTCGAAGACGGTGCCAGTACGGACGCTGTACTGCTTCTTGCATCCCCGGCAGCGCCAGCGGAATGAAGCCTCGCGCTCGTCGGTGCCGCGTTTCTTCATTTGGTAAACGTCCTGGTCGCCACATCGCGGGCAGGCCGGTGTGTCGTCCCAGCGCTGCGCCTCCATGAACTCGACCGCCTTGGTTTCATCGGCGCAGGCCACTGGCAGCGCCGTTACGATTTCGTCCTTATCTCCAGCAACCTTAGCCATGTTTGTCTTTATACTTGATGCAAATACTTAAGTCAATTGCAGTATTAGGTTTGATAAACACAGGAACTTGAGTATTCGCTACGGATGTGAGTAGGCTCGCGCAATTATCTGGCACAATGGGAGTGCCAGGGCGTAGAGGTGTATCCGCGGGTATGCACGCAGGATCGACAGCCGTATTGCAAATTGCTGTTAACAAGTTCGGACGTTCTCATGAGCACCGGACTAGCTGGCGAGGGGCACGGCATGGGCACAATGAGAGAAGCTGAAAACGAAGTTAGAGACGACGAGCCTCGTCCGATCTACATCGGTGATGAGATTGCCGGCTGTATAGACGACGATACGTACCAGGAGTACAACTACCCGGACAACGGTGTGCCGGACCTCGGCACTAAGTCGCTCACGATGGAGACCTCGATTCTGGCCGTTCAACGCGATGGGTAAGACCACCAACGCGACCTGACGGATCGATCTCCCGATAAGACTCCGTATTAAGTTTGCTGCACCCTACTCGGGGGTGTTCGGTTTGTCGCTGTGTTAGGGGTGATCCTCCTGCGGCGAGAGGTATGGGGTGTTTAAGATCACCGGACAGACACTCGCGGAAATCCGCGAGGACTACGGCCAGTTTAAGGTATTCTTCCACGCCTATTCCTGGCATGTCGCTTTCAGTGGGGCGAAGTTCGTACCAGCAATCTCCGGTCGGCGGCTCCGTGACGCTCATACATTCTGGATCAACGACCTGAAGCGTCTAGCTTTGTCTTTCAAGGACACCGGGCGGACGCCGGACTACTACAAGCAAGCAGCCCATTTAGCGTACTGGTTGCGCCGACAGAATCCGGTCACTAGCTACCGAGACGGATTCAACCCACAGGACGGGGGCTCAGATGGCCCAACGGTGCATGAGTCCGAAGTTAGGGAACTGCTACGCAAGTATGGCGGTGAGTTCCTGGCGTTCGACCTCGGCTTCCAGATTTGTGACTTCTACGAGCGAATGAATCTGACCAATGGCAAGACCGAGCCACCACCAGCCTTCAAACTAGACAGGGATTACATCAACACGATGGTGTATTTCTTGAAGACCAAGAACGTCTCCCCGCACGCGCTGTTTCTAGTTTACAAGGCACTCTTCTTCCGAAGATATTAGGCTAGTCGAATTAGCGGACCTAAACTATCCACCCAGGTTGGGGTCCTGCCTCTTTCCGTTTTCATCAAGTACACACTCACCACGTTTACTTATCGAAAGGATCGTATATCTGGATAGCTAGCTGCCTTTTGGGTGGGCATTGCCGGGTTCGTGGGCAGACCATCGCCGCAAATTGTCAGGAAAAACCGGCAATGAGCCCCGCACTCGCCCTGGCACCTCCCTTGCAATCATTCGGGCGGCACGGTTGTCCTTACGGAGGCCGGCTCGGCGGGAGGCATAGCCCTCAACGCCGCTTTACAGGCCGGGCGTTTCGCCTAGGATACGCGGCTTGTTCGGTGGCCCCGCCTATCTAATTGGAGGTTTTTACCATGAAGAAGGTCGAGGCAATCATCAAGCCGTTCAAGCTTGACGAAGTTAAAGAAGCATTGGGGGGCGTCGGGGTTCAAGGCATCACTGTAAGTGAGGTCAAAGGTTTCGGTCGCCAGCGCGGTCACACAGAACTGTACCGTGGCGCGGAATACGTCGTAGACTTCCTTCCAAAAGTGAAGTTGGAAGTCATAGTTAAAGACGACCAGGTCGATTCCGTCATCAAAGCGATTGCAGACGCAGCCAAAACCGGGCGTATCGGCGACGGCAAGATCTTCGTCACCACTGTCGAAGAAGTTATCCGGATTCGTACCGGAGAGACAGGCGATAGCGCGCTCTGAACAGAGCGCTTCGAACGCGTGGCGCCACGCGTTCAGAGAACCATCAGGAGGAAGTTTTCAATGACGCCCAAAGAGGTAATGGAGTTCGCCAAGAAGCACAACGTCGAAATGGTGGACTACAAGTTTTGCGATTTTCCCGGAACTTGGCAGCACTTCACCACGCCGACCAGCGAACTCGAAGATGCGGTTTTCGATGAGGGTCTCGGCTTTGACGGATCCTCGATTCGCGGCTGGCAGGCCATCCACAACTCCGACATGCTGGTGGTGCCGGATCCTAAAACGGCCGTCATCGATCCGTTCATGGAGAAGCCGACGCTGTCGCTGATCTGCGACATCGAAGACCCGATCACGCGCGAGAGGTACTCTCGCGACCCTCGTAACATCGCGCGCAAAGCGATGGCTTACCTCGAGTCGACCGGCATCGGCGACACCGCCTACTTCGGCCCGGAACCCGAGTTCTTCATCTTCGACTCGGTTCGTTTCGACCAGACCCAGAACTCCGGCTTCTACGAACTCGATTCGGTCGAGGGCAACTGGAACACCGGCGAGGACGGCGGCCAGAACCTCGGTCACAAACCGCGTTACAAAGAAGGTTACTTCCCGGTTCCGCCGACCGACAGCCAACAAGACATACGTACCGACATGGTGCAGGCGATGGAGGCCGTCGGCCTTCGCGTGGAGAAACACCACCACGAAGTCGCGACCGCCGGCCAGGCCGAGATCGATCTACGCTTCTTGCCGATGGTCGAGATGGGCGACGCACTGATGTGGTACAAGTACTGCGTCAAGAACGTCGCTCGCCAACACGGTCGCACTGCGACGTTCATGCCTAAACCGCTGTTCATGGACAACGGCACCGGCATGCACACGCACCAATCCATCTGGAAGGGCGGCAAGCCTCTGTTCGCCGGCGACGGCTACGGCGGCATGTCGGAAATGGCGATGCACTACATTGCCGGAATCCTGCAGCACGCCCCGGCGATCTGCGCGTACACAAACCCGACCACCAACAGCTACCGCCGTTTGGTGCCGGGCTTCGAGGCGCCGGTCAACCTGGCTTACTCGAGCCGTAACCGTTCGGCCTCGGTGCGCATCCCGATGTACTCGCCCTCACCCAAAGCCAAGCGCATCGAAGTCCGCTTCCCGGATCCGAGCTGCAACGGCTACTTGGCCTTCGCGGTCATGCTGATGGCGGGTCTCGACGGGATCGAGCGCAAGCTCGATCCCGGTGCGGCACTCGACAAGGACATCTACTCGCTCTCGAGGGCCGATTTGAAAGATGTCCCGAGCGTTCCCGGGTCGCTCGAGGGCGCGCTCGACGCGCTCCAAGCCGACCACGAGTTCATGCTGCGCGGCGACGTGTTCACGCAAGACGTCGTCGATACCTGGATCGCCTACAAGTACGACCGCGAAGTCGATGCGATGCGGCTGCGTCCGCATCCTTACGAGTTCGCCCTGTACTACGACGCCTAAACAGAAAAGGGGGCAGGTAGTTCGCTACCTGCCCCCTTTTACTTCCCGCCCGCCCGCTAGTTCTGAATGACGATCTCTACGCGTCGATTGCGCGCGCGCCCTGCCGGATTGTCCGACCCATCGTCAAAGGTATTCGGTGCCGTAGGCCGCAATTCGCCGTAACCGCTCGATGACGTCAGCGCTTCGGGTACGCCGTTCAACAATAACTGCGAGGCAACCGCTGCGGCTCGGCGTTCGCTAAGAGCCTGGTTGTAGTCGCTCGGGCCGATCGCATCGGTGTGGCCCTCAACCGAGATTCCTCTGCCTTTGGCCTCTCTGTCGATGATCTCGCTGATCCGCCGCATCTTGCGGCGCGCGCCGAAGGTCATCTCGTCACTACCGAACTCGAAAACCACGTCGCGCAAAGTCACCACAACGCCGCGCTCAGACTCGCTCGCATCGACGTGGCCGGCCTGCAGCGCAACGATCAGTGGGTGGTTGCGCCGTGAGATTCGCGCAGGCACGTCTTGGACACCGACTGCGCTCGCATCGGGCGCTTGCCCGGCTTGGCCTGTTCCCGCAGCGGCCGCCGAAGCACCATCTTCAGCAACCGAATCCGGATTCGAGAGCCGCTCGAGCAGACGACTAAAGGTTGTCTTCGAGGCGGGCTCAACCACCCCGTGCTCGTTGACCTGAGTAGGCATAACAACTGCAGGCTCCGGGTCGGCAGCGGCAGGGCGACCCGATCCGCCGACGCTACAACCGCCGACGCCCAAAGACGCACAAACCAACAACACCACAACAGCTGAAAGAGCTCTATGCAAAACTTCTGTGCTCCCGAGTCATACCCGATGTTAGCGACTCCGGTGCGGTCGGGTCAAGACGCAGGGTCTACGTGACGCGACCCTCGCGCACCAAGAAAAGACATAATCACCAGCAGAGTCACTCCCACGGTAATCGCTATGTCGGCGACATTGAACGCAGGCCAGTGCGAGGTTCCGACATAGAAGTCGAGAAAGTCTACGACTTCGCCGTAGACCAAACGATCGATCACATTGCCGATCGCACCTGCTATCACCGCGAACAACGCCGCTCGGTGAACGCGTTCACTTTCGGGCAGCTCGCGAATAAACCAGCCGAGAAGCACCACGGTGAACGTCGCGGCAGAGACAAAGA
Organism: Deltaproteobacteria bacterium; assembly: GCA_029262415.1. Classification (GTDB taxonomy): domain Bacteria; phylum Desulfobacterota; class Binatia; order UBA1149; family JAJCZL01; genus JAJCZL01. Next base: position 8,111 of record JAJCZL010000046.1, read on the forward strand.
ACACTTTGCCCCACGGCTCACCGAGCGAGGCCAGCACGCCGAACGCGCCGCCGGGATTACGAACCGATACCAGCGAGAAGAAACCCGGTATCACCACGATCGACTGTCCGATCGATATCGAACTCTCGACGATCGCCTTGGTGACGATATCGGCAACGAGGATCAGCGCAACGAACAAGCACCCGGCGCGTACGCTCATGGTCGAACCCGTGCGCTCACGCAGCGACCACGGCGTGGCAGCGATCGCAGATCTCGAGATGCTCGGCATGACGGCCGACCGACTCGGCGAAGTTCCAGCAGCGACCGCACTTGCTTCCAAGCGGCTCGAGCACGACAACGTCAATTTCGGCCGCTGAGCCGCCTGCACCGATCTCTACTTGGGAGACGATGAACAGGTAAGCGAGTTGTTGCACGTCGAAGCTTTGCAGCAATACGAGGTCTTCGCCGCTTGCAGCGATCTTCACGCGCGCATCGAGCGGATGACCGATCTCACCGGCCTTGCGCTTTTGCTCGAGCGCCTTGGTCACCACGGCGCGCACCTTCCACAGGTGCTCCCAGCGCACCGCCAATGCGGGGTCGGCCCAGGCCGGGTCGGTCGCGGGGAAATCGGCGAGAAACACGCTCGCATCCTCGTCGCCGCGCAACGACTGCCAGATCTCATCTGCGGTGAACGAGAGTACCGGCGCGATCGCCACAGTAAGCGCTTCGAGGATGTGCGACATCACCGTTTGTGCGCTGCGCCGCTCGCGAGAACCGGTACCCGAGCAGTACAGTCGGTCTTTGACGATATCGAAGTACTGCGCGCTCAGGTCGACGCTGCAGAAATTGTTCAGTGCGTGGTAGACGGAGTGAAACTCGTAGTTTTCGTACGCCTCACGGACGCGGCCGACGAAGTCGTGCAGACGCATCAGCGCCCACTTGTCCAACTCGAGCAGCTCGCCGTAGTCCACGCCGTCACGCCCGCGGTCGAAATCGTGGACGTTGCCAAGTAGGTTGCGCGCGGTGTTGCGTACGCGCCGGTACGAATCGGCCAGACGTTTGAGGATCTCATCAGAGATTCTCACGTCGTCGCGGTAATCTTCGGCCGCAACCCACAGGCGCAAAATGTCGGCACCGTACTGCTTGATGATCTTTTGCGGGGCGATCACGTTGCCGTCGCTCTTCGACATCTTGCGGCCGTTGCCGTCGAGCACGAAGCCGTGGGTAAGCACCGCCTTGTAGGGCGCGCGATCGCGAGTGCTGACCGAGGTCAACAGCGAGGTGTGAAACCAACCACGGTGCTGATCGCTACCTTCAAGGTAGAGATCGCAAATCGTTCCCGCGCCGAAGTCTTGCTCGATCACCGATGAATAACTCACGCCTGAGTCGAACCAGACATCGAGGATGTCGCGTAGGCGTTCGAACGAGGTGCCTTTACACTCGCCGCAGGCAAAACCTGGCGGCAGCAGTGACGCAAAGCCGTCCGAGAACCAGACGTCCGAGCCCTGTTTCTCGAACACGTCGGCGACGTGACGGGCCAAATCTGCATCGGCTGCAACGTTGCCACAGCCCATACATTTAACCGCGACGATCGGCACGCCCCATACGCGCTGGCGCGATATGCACCAGTCGGGCCGGCTGGAAATCATTCCGTGGATGCGATCGCGACCCCAATGCGGGATCCAGCGCACGCGGTCGATCTCGGCAAGCGCACGCTCGCGCAAGTCACCGTGCGTCATCGAGGCGAACCACTGTTCGGTCGCTCGAAACACGATCGGCCGCTTGCAACGCCAACAGTGCGGATAGGTGTGGTCGTACTTATGCGACGCAAGCAGTGCACCGTTTTTACTGAGCAGGTCGACAACGCCGGGGTCGGCGTCGAACACCAACATCCCTGCGAACTCGGGCACCTCGGCGGTAAAGCGACCCGCATCATCGACCGGGGCGTAAGGCTCCAGCTCGTAGCGCTGTCCGGCCACATAGTCGTCGTGACCATGGCCGGGCGCGGTATGCACCGCTCCGGTACCTGCTTCTAAGGTTACGTGCTCACCGACGACGATCAGTGAGTCGCGGTCGAGCCACGGGTGACGCGCGCGCGCGCGATCGAGCTCCGCGCCTTGAACCGTGCCGAGTGTCGCACCGAGCGCGAGCGTCTCGCGCAACCCCTCGAGCAAATCGGCGGCAATCAGCAAAGGACCGTCGGCGTGTTCGACCAGAGCGTAGGTGAAGCGTGGATGTAGAGAGACCGCGAGGTTGGCCGGCAGTGTCCACGGAGTGGTTGTCCAGATCGCAATTCCGGCGTCCGGATGCCGAATCGCCTCGGGCAGCGCCGAAATGTCGGCGAACGGAAAGCGCACGTATACAGAGATCGAAGTGTGGTCTTCGTGATCGACTTCGGCTTCGGCGAGCGCGGTGCGGCAGGAGGCGCACCAGTGAACCGGCTTGAGCCCACGGTAGAGCACGCCTTTCTCCATCATCGTCGCCAGTTCGCGGACCTCGCGGGCCTCGTAATCGGGTGCCAAGGTCAGGTAAGGCCGCTCCCATTCACCGAGCACTCCGAGGCGGCGGAAATCTTCGCTCTGCTTGGCGACGAACTTGCGCGCGTATTCGGCGCACTCCTTTCGGACCGCGACGGGATCCATCTCGGCTTTTTTCGCGCGACCGATCTTTTTCTCGACTTCGAGTTCGATCGGCAGACCGTGACAATCCCAGCCCGGCCGATACGGCGCGTAAGCCCCGGCCAAGTGCCGGTATTTGCGGACGATATCCTTGAGGACCTTGTTCAGCGCATGGCCAATGTGGATTTCACCGTTGGCGTAGGGTGGGCCGTCATGGAGGAGAAAACGGGGGACATCCCCTTTCCCGTTACCTCTGGCTTCGAGCATGCGGCCGTAAAGGCCGCTCTTCTCCCAGCGGGCGAGCATTTTGGGCTCGCGCTCGGCCAATCCCGCTTTCATCGGGAACGCCGTGCGCGGCAGATTCAGTGTGTCCTTGTACTCCATCGGGGGTGGGCCAAAGGCGCGTTATATCGGCGCCTTCGCAGGCTGGCAACCGAGCACCCGAATTGCTAGGCTGCGCCGATGGCAAAGCGCCTCCAGGTCGACTTCAAAGCGACCACCACAAAGTACGTTGAAGAGAACGGTCAGCCGCGCCCTTGCGCTATGGGGGTGCCGTGGGTGAACGCCGACACCTTACAGACTATCGCCAAATTGGACATCCAACGCACCGACCCCTGGGGTCGTCCGTTGCCGCCTAAGCCGTCCAAAAAAGAATCCACCGATCAATAACCGGTCAGCGTGGCCGCTACGGTCATAAGCAACCGATCAGCCGGACACGTAACGGGTACGACGCGCGACTCTGCGTCGCTGCGGTGGGGCTTGCTCGGGATAAGCACCGAAGGCGCGTTCAAGATTGTGGTTGCGGTGGATACCGAACACCGAACAGCACATGTCGCTGTCGAGATCGTTATTGAAGGTACGCTGAATGCCGTCCTCGAAAAGAATTCGAACCAAACAAGTGCCGCCGTCAATTGTCGAGGTCATCTCTTCGACGACCGCACCCATCCCCCACTCTTCTCTGGAGTTGTGGTAGACCCGATCGCCGAGCCGCAGATATAGCCGCGGATGATTCACGACACTTCAAGACTACACCGCGACCCTGAGTGCTGACAACGTCGAATTACAAGTTTCTCGGCACACGGTTTGCATGAACAAGGCTTGCGGGAAGGGCGCGACTAGAAAGTGTCACCTCCGTCGGGAGCGATGACAATTCGTCCGCCTTGAACGAGAACCGGCGCGATACGGCGGCCTCCCGTCAACTTAACAAGCTCGGGGACGAGCTCCGGACGCGCCGTCAGATCGAGTACTACAACCGGCTCATCCGAGTCTTCGAGCCTGCGCTGCAACGCGGCACAAGCCTCCGACCCCTGGACAACATAGAGCACCGCGGCCACAGCGCGATTTATAGCACATTTCTTGGACCTGAAACCGCAGCGGCGATATAAGCAGCGCGTGACGGCTGCCGCCCGCGACCTCGGGACTACCCTGCTCGCGGCGGCGCTGTTTGCCGCTGTCGCGATGTGGTGGACGTGGCCGCTCGCGCTCCACCCGGGCTCGGCGATCGCCCAGCTGGCCAGCGAAGACCCGCAGTGGAACCCGGTCATTTTCTTCGACCGTCTGCTCACTATCGCAGGCACCGCGCGTAACGCCGACGCATTGCTCGCGTTTGCTCCGCGCACCCTTATCGAGACCGGGCTTTGCAGCCCGCATCCGCAAGCGGCGGCGCTCGGAGAGCATATGATCGAACTCGGCGTGCTCGCAGCGCCGTTTCGTGCCCTGAGCGACAACACCGTCCTTGTTCACAACGTGACGCTGCTCTCGTCTTTCATTCTCTCAGGCCTCGGGATGTTTTTGCTGGTGCGCCATCTGACCGGATCGGTTGCCGCAGCAATCCTCGCCGGGCTGGCACTCGCGATCCACCCCACCCGCCTCATGAATCTGTCACACCCGTTCGTCGTCGCGATTCACTGGATTCCGTTCGCGCTGCTCTTCTTTGAGCGCCTCCTTCGCCACGGCCGCATCGCCGACGCGACAGCACTCTCAGTGGTTGCAACACTTCAATGCGTGACCGGTGCCTACCCTTTGCTTACTTTCGCGGTGTTGATGCTGCCCTACGCCTGCCTACGGTTGTTCGCCTATCGGTCGCTACTGGATCTGCGTAGGTTGGCGCTGCTGGGCGCGGCAGCCGCTATCACGGGCGTGGTGACACTCTGGGTGCTGCTGGCTTACATACACCAGGGCGAGGTCTGGTCGGTATTTCAGCTTCGCAATAGGGTGTTCGTCAGCTACCAGGAACTCAGCTTCGGCAGCCGCGCGACCTTCGGCGTATTGATGCCGTTGCTCGCGCTGACCGCGCTGGTCTCGGCGGCTGTCGACTTGGTCAAACCCGCCGAGCCGCGTGATCGGCCCGGCTTACCGCTAGCCGCGCTGATCACCGCGGCGCTGGCCTGCGTGAGTTTCGGCGCACAGGGCACCCTGTGGCCGGGCGGCCCTCAAGGGCCTTCACTGTTCCGTGCACTGGAACCGTTGGTGCCGATGCTGAGCGCGATCCGTGCTCCCGGCGCAGTCTCGATGGGCGCGACACTTTCACTGCTCATCCTCGCCGGAATCGGCATGGGTCGGCTGACCACACGGCTGCGCCCGATCGGGGCCGTAGCGGCCTCGGCAGTGATAGTAGCCGCGCTGCTCGCCGAGACGTTCAACCCCACGTTCGCGCGCGCGGTATACGGGCGAGACCACCGCGCAGAGCTACGACCGATCGCCGCCCGGGCCGCGGAGACCGGCGCGTACCGGAGTTTCGACGAACACGGGTATGATGGCGCGGTGATTGACGTCCCCTATCCTGCTTCTGTCGGGCGCGGCATTGTCGCTCAGTCGCACTACACGTTCATGGCCGGCATCCACGGACGCGCGACAGCGGCGTGCTACAACTCGTTCAATCCCCCCTCGCACTTCAACTTGGTACGCATCGCAGCGCGACTGCCGGCAGCGCGTGCGCTCGACGAGCTCGCCGCGGTCGGCCTGCGCAACATCGTCGTGCATCGTAACGGCGCAGCCTACGGTAACGGCGCGGCGCGCGGCCGCGACGCCGCTGCCGGCCTCATACGCCTGCTCGAGTCGGCAGACGGCGTCGAACTTCTCGAAACCAACAAGGATGCGGCAGCGCTACGCATCACCAAACGAATCGACACAACGGCCGATGTAGCTTCGCTCGAGCTCCTAGGCATCGTCACGCCGAAGATATTCGCGCCCGCGCGCAAAGCCGCCGATATGCTCGCACGCTTCGTCGAGATTGGTGTCCGCAACAATGCCGCAACGGTATTCCGCCTCCCTGATCCGATCGCACCGGTGCAAGCCCGCGCGCTTTGGTATCGAGCCTCTGCGCCGGCCTCAGCCTCCGCAGCAGCAGCAGACAGCGCTCCCGCTTACACGGTCGAGCACCAAGCGCTCCTTCCTCTGGCACTCGCGGCGGGCGCCGAAGACACCATCCAACTCGATCTGCGGCCGTATCCACCGGTTGGACGCTACCGGCTGGCGATCGAACTGCCCGGCCTGAAGCTCCGCCTTGAAGCGCCCGCCACTGTCGAGGTACGCAGGTGACGGCCCCGGCTTGTGGCACGGCTCCCGTCGCGGAGACAGCGCCATGACACGCCCATTGGTGATCATCCCTGCATACAACGAGGAGCGTCACATAGGTGACGTCGTTAGCGGCCTGCACCAACACGCCGGCGATTTCGACATCGCCGTGATCGACGACGGCTCGGGCGACGCAACAGCGGCGAGCGCGGGCGATGCAGGCGCGTACGTGATCAGGCATCCGTTCAACATGGGATACGGCGTCGCGCTGCAAACCGGCTACCGACTCGCCGTCAAGCAAGGCCGCCCGCTTGCCGTGCAGATTGACGGCGACGGCCAACACGACCCACGCGACGTCGTGCGCATGGCCGAACCGATCCTTGAAGGCCGTGCCGACGCGGTCTACGGTACGCGCTTTCACGAGAACTCGCGCTATCGGATGCCCCTGTTGCGCAGTCTCGGCAGTGCCTGGTTCGCATCTCTGGTGGCGGCATCGACCGGCACCCGGGTGCGCGACCCGACCACGGGATTACAGGCATTGTCGGCCGAGGTATTACGCTTCTATTGCACCGATGTTTTCCCCAACGACTACCCCGACGCCGATATGATCGTGCTGTTAAACCGCAACGGCCTGCGGGTCTGCGAGGTTCCGGTGACGATGCACGAAGGGCTGCCCGCCGAGTCCATGCACAAAGGCTGGGTGGTGCCCTATTACGTTTACAAGATGACGCTCGCGGTCTTGATGAACCGGGTGCGCCCGCGCGAGCTGGTGCGCGAGGCCGCCGAGCGCACCCGGCGCGGTGAGCGTAATACCCCTTGAGCGAACCCGCGCTACCACCCTGTGCGTTACGCGGCTGCGGCGGTGCGACAAAACTCAGTTACCGCCTTTCGCGTTTCGACGTACGTCGCTGCCGCCGCTGCGGGATTCTCTTCCGTGACCCGCTACCCGACGACGACGAATTGCGCCGAATGTACGAAGACCCGGCCTACCACGCCGGCGCATATTTCGATGAAGCAGCCGACCCGTTGCGCCCCGAAGCGGAGATGCAAGAGGATGCGCTGGACGCGCTGGAATCAATTCGCTCAGAGTGTTGCTCAGCGCGCGGCACCCGACCGGCCCGACTCCTTGATGTCGGATGCGGCTCAGGCGGTTTTCTGCGCCGCGCTTCAACACGCGGGTGGTCTTGCGCGGGGGTCGAGTTCTCACGAGCGCTCTCCGTGCGATGCGAACGCGAAACCGGCGTTACCCCGGTTTGCAGCGATTTTCTCGACGCAAATTTCGAGGCCCGCTCGTTCGACGTAGTTACGATGTGGGATTTTATCGAGCACGTGCGCGACCCCGCGGCAGTACTCGAAAAGGCTGCACAACTAATTGCGCCCGAGGGCCGCCTGCTGGTTTTCACCATTGACTCGGCCAGCCTGTTCAACACCATCGGCAGGCTGCTTTACCGCGCGAGCTTCGGCCATGCCCGCTTCGCCGCCGAGCTGCTCTACGACGCGCGTCACAACTTCTACTTCGACCAGGCAACTTTAGCTGCAACTCTGGGCGCAGCCGGATTCCGGACTGAGTCGACCAGTCGCTACCGTGCACACCTCGGGCGTTGGCTTGCCGAACCAGCGTCGCTGCCCGTACGATTGGCAGGTGACGCAATCGACGCGGCCTCGGTCTTGCTCGGACGTCAGTACCGGCAACTTCTGATCTGCAGGAGAGAACCATCGTGAACCCAGACATAGACATCGAAATGCTTCGCGCAGTCTTTCAGCAGCAATCTACCACCATGACAGCGCGGTTGATCGCTCTGCTGGCCGGCGGCGCCCTGTTTGCGGCGGTATTCGAGGCAGTGCGTCGACGTAAACTACGCGAAGAATTCACGCCGGTGTGGGTCACCGCGGCAGCAGCGATCCTGTTGTTGTCGGTGTCCTTCGATCTGTTGATCTGGTTGACCAACCTGATCGGCGCGTGGACGCCGAGTTCGACGGTGTTCTTCTTCGGACTGGTCTTCCTGACCGCGATCTCACTCAGTTACGCAATCCGCCTCAGCACGTTGTCTAATCAGGTGAAGGTTATCGGCCAAGAACTGTCGCTGCTGCGGGCACGGCTCGAAGCCGAGCATCGCGATTCTTTTCCGGAATAGCAGATACTCCCGCCACCTCTCTACGCGCTTACAGATAGCCGAGACTCTTTAGGTTTTCGATGTCTTCGCGTGTCGGCGCCGCGAAGTCGCGGTTGTGATCGCGGATGAATTCTTCGACGAAACCCTTGTCCGACGGATTGTAGAGCCGCTCCACCTTGAACGGACGCTTATACACCCGTTGCGCCGCAAGCTTGCCGGCCAACGCAGACTCAAGCCGGTCGTGCGCGTCACCCGTCCGGATCGGCGATAGGTGTGCCGGGTCTTTCTCCGTATCAAAGTAGGCAGCGCCACAGGCCAGGCGACTGTGTTCGCGCCCACGCGGCCGACGCGGCCCCTGCGATCCTCCGACCTCACCGGCTGGGCACTCTGTCGCAATCAGAGAACCGTCTGTTCGGTGCGCAGCCCACAGCGTGGTAGTACCGACGCTGGTCGAAGAGAACACCACGCGAGTACCATCCCCGTCACGCCCCGCGACAATGCCGCGCAGACTGGTACCGTCGATCCCGTCGCCCGCGCCCTCCACCCCCAAGTAGTCGAGCACAGTCGGGACGATATCGATTGGCGAAACCGCGCCATGCCAACGTTCGCGCCCGCGGCCGTCGCCGCGCGGCGGCTTGACCATCAACGGCACACGCACGGTGTCGTCGTGCAGATGGGTTCCGTGACGAAAGTAACTACCGTGTTCGCCTAAACTCTCGCCGTGATCGGCTGTGAAGATGATCAGCGCATCGTCGTAGAGACCCGCAGCTTTGATGCCGTCGATCAGCTTTCCCAACTGCGCATCGGCAAACGCGATCTCGCCATCGTACGCGGAGACGTACTGCCCAAGCGTCCGCTTACCCGCGAGTCGAGCCGCGCTATGCACGTCGCGATCGTTGATCGGTTGCGTGGAGCCGCCTTGAAAACGCGTATCGAACGGAGCCGGGGGCATATACGGTGAATGCGGATCGATCAGATGAATGAACAAAAAGCTCTTGCGCGGCGCACTGCCCAGCCATACCGCCGCACCGGCGATTGTCTGATCGGCGGTACGCTCGAAGTTATTGCGGTTGGCCTCGCGGTCGGGCATGTGGTCGTTCCACACCTCGAACCCCTGGTTGAGTCCCGAAAGCCGGCCGATCATCACCGTGCTCGAAACAAACGCAGACGTGGCGTATCCGTCGGTAGTGAGCCGCTCAGCAAGAGTCAGATTCTCTTCGGCAAGACCGATGCCAAGCGAAGTGACCCCGTGCTTATACGGGTACAAGCCTGTCATCATCGAAGCGTAGGAAGGCGTCGTCCTGCCACGTACGGCGAAACAACTGTCGAAAACCGTCGAGTCGCGCGCGAGCGCGTCTATGTTCGGGGAGGTCTGCCGGTCGTACCCATAGCTAGACAGGTGATCGGCACGCAAAGTATCTATCGTTAAGAGAAAGACCGGCGCCGGCTTGCTACACGCGGCAAGGGAGACAAACAGCGCGACCACCAGCGCGCTACGCATGAAGGGCGGGCCGGAGCGGCCGCTCAAACCGAGCCAGCCATTCAACCGGCGGGGGAATCCTCGGCCGCGCCGTTTCTTGGCAGCGCGCGCACCGCGGTGTCGAGCACCCGTAACTCCACTCCGTCGGCAGACAGGACCGTGAGGATCCGTCCGTTTACGTTGAGGGACGGGCGCGGCTCGATCTTCATTACCTTGAAGCGTCCGGGATGGCTTTGGTGTACGACTTCGTCGTGTAGTTCGATCATTCGGTTCCTCATTGCAGCGGCGGCGGCTATCCGAGGAAGATCGAGCTACGCTTGGCAAGCTCACCCTTAACGAGCACCTGCACGGCGTTGCGTAGTCGCTCGGCCATACCCAAGAAATCTTCGCGGTTCCGGCCCCGGAAACGACTCTCCCTGTAAAGGTATACGGGCGCGCCAAAAACGATGCTCCACTTGGTCGGCAGCGGAATCAAGCCGACCGGCCCCAGAAAGGGGAAAAACGGCGTGATCGGCACGTAGGGGGCTCCGACCACCTGTCCCAGCTTCGTCGAGCGGCCGATCAGCGGGTAAATCTCCTCGGCGCCGATCACCGCAAATGGAACGATCGGCACCCGGTGCCTGCAGCTCAAACGTGCCGACGAAGTAGCAAACGAGCGCAGCTTGTAGCGCTGATCGTAGAGCTTCGCGGTCCCCCTGGTGCCTTCGGGGAAGATCGCGACGAGTTCGTCGCGCGAGAGCAGTTCGTCTGCGACCGCATAGCGTGCGGGTACGGCCCCGCAGCGCCGATAAAACTCGGCGACTACCGGCATCCCTTCGACGAACTTATCGTAGAGCAGACGCGTTACTCGCCCGGGGCGGCGAATCTCGGACACCGCGTAGGAAACCATCGTACCGTCGAACGGCAGCCCGCCCGAGTGGTTACCGATCAGGATCGCACCACCGTGCGTAGGAACGTTATCGAGCCCTCTGCTCTTCACCCGCCAATAGCTGTCGTAGAGAAACTGGAAGATTGCCTTGGTCGACTGGCGAAACTCGGGATCGAGACCGTAGTCGCGGTCGGCTCCCTCTAAACGGGCTAACGCAAAAGGATCGGCGATGCGCTTTTGCAGCGCATGGAGTTCGCCACGACGTTGCTCAAGCAGCGCCCGTAGCGACGCGATCCGCTCGCGGTTGCGCTCGAGATCGGCAAATGCCGCCACTTGCCCGCGCTCGCCAAAGCCCTCCGCCGTCGCCACACCATCCATCACCCGACAATCTATCAAACTGCATTTTCTCCCTCAACCCGTGCGTGACGCACAGCGAAACAATTCGGCACATGTTGCGCACACCCGAAGTGCACAACATGTGCGTAAACACGCCTCGTATGTCGGTAGGTAGTGTTAGCCGCGCGCGAAGACGTCAAGGTCGTCGCGCACACCTTCGCGCCTGACTCGACCGATCGCACGCGAGGCTTCGATGACGACACCGACCGCGAGTAACAGCAGGATCAGGCCGACCCAGAACAGCATCCACTGGCCGCCGACAGCGAATCGCCGCAGGTTGGTGACGAGGGCGACCGCAGAGGTAACGACCATGATTGCCGTCGGGATCGCAGCCACCCAGTAGTTGCGCCCGCGTTGGTATAGGTACAACGAGACCAGAACCAGAGTGAGGCCGGCGATCATTTGATTGGTGGTACCGAACAACGACCACAGCGCTAATCCGACCGGCTTACCCTCGACCCGGTAAAACGCGAAAAACCCAATCACCGCGACCGCAAGCGCCGAGGTGAGATAGCGGTTCTCGCTCTTGAAACCCAGGGTTTGTGACATCTCGGCGATGTTGTAGCGCAAAAGTCGAGTGGCCGAATCGAGCGTGGTAAGCGCGAACGAGACGACCACGACTGCGATCAGCGCCTGTGCCAATTCGAACGGCACGCCGAGTGTCGATGTGAAGCGTGCGCCGCCGTTGATGAACACACCGATGCGTCCGGCCAGACTACCGGCCGCTCCCCAGCTCGAGTAAAACGCGTTCCATTTTGCCGGGTCGGCAAAGCCCGCCGTGCAGGCGAGTACTGCCATCAGTCCCAGCAACGACTCACCGATCATGCCGCCGTAGCCGATCATGCGAGCGTCACTCTCGTTGGCGATCTGCTTAGCGGTAGTCCCCGAAGACACCAGACCGTGAAAACCCGAGACTGCGCCACAGGCGATAACGATGAAAACGAAGGGAAAAATCGGCGGTGCACCCTCAGGTGCCGCAACGAACGCCGGTGATGCGAATTCCGGACGCAGCACGAAAAACCCCGCGTACATCAGACCCACACCTAGGTAGAGGAGCAACGAGTTAATGAAGTCGCGTGGCTGCAACAGCAACCAAACCGGCAACACCGAGGCCAAGAACGCATAGACCAACAACAGCAGACACCAACCGTCGCGGTTGGCCCAGTTGACCGTCAATGCGTCGGAACTCGCGGCGAAATAGACACAACCGAGGGTCGCGAAAAAAGCCGCCGTGGCTGCCGGCATCACCGCAAGACGGCCGCTTTGCACCCCCGCACCGACGATTACCGCCATTACCATGAGCGCGGCCGAGGGAAAGATCGACTTGGGGAAGGCGGCGGGCTGAAAAAGATCGGCGATCACCGAGACAAACACGCCCATCGCGAGTCCGATACCGAAGAAAATGATCAGGTGGAACATCGTCTTCGCACGTGCACCGATGATGCCTTCTGCGATCGCACCAACCGAGAGCCCACGCGCCCGAACCGACAGCACCAACGCGCTGAAATCGTGGACACAGCCGATCAGCAGCGCACCCAGGGTCACCCATAAAAGGCCCGGCACCCACCCCCAGATCACCGCAATGGCCGGGCCGAGCATGGGCGAAAGCCCGGTTATCGATGCGTAGTGATGCCCGAACAGGACGTAGCGATTGGTCGGGACGAAATCGATGCCGTCTGCAAACCCGTGGCTGGGGACGATGCGCGCGTCATCCAGTGAGAATACGTGCGCGGCCAAGTAGCCGGAGTAGAACTTGTAGCCGACGAAGTACGCGACCAGGCACAGCAGGGTGGCAACTACTGCCATCGCGACTCAGCCTGCGTCGGTGGGTGGGCCGGACTTGGCCGGAGAACGCTTTCGCCGTCTGCGTTTGCGACCCGGACCGTCGGCTCCGGCCGGCGCTGTATCCGGTCGGGCAACTGCGGGCTTTTTCGCGGGCGCGGCATCCGCCGACGGCGCAGAACCCAGCGACGGGCTCGAGCCGCCCGAGCGACCTCGGTCACGCGAACCGCCGCCGGTTCCACCGCGACCGCCGCGACCGCCGCCGGCTCCGCTGCGGCCGCCACGGCCGCCGCCAGGGCCGCCGCGGCCGCCGCCGGGGCCGCCACGGCCTTCATGACGAGGCGGTGCCGGCGAGTTCTTGCGCACTTCGCGCCAACGGTTGCGCACGTCGGTAAGCGCCACCTCGAACTCTGTGTCGGGCGCGGCGGAGGGAAGCTTCTTGCCTACGAACTCCTCAATTGCTTCGAGCGAGTAAACATACTGTTCGCAAGCAAGCGAGTAAGCCTTACCCGATGCCCCCGCGCGGGCGGTGCGCCCGATGCGGTGAACATAGTCTTCGGCGTCCTGCGGCAAATCGTAGTTAAAGACGTGGGAAATGTCATCGACGTGAAGCCCGCGCGATGCGACATCGGTCGCAACCACAACCTGGATCTCTTTGTCTTTGAACCCGCGCAGCACCTTCAGGCGTTTCTTCTGATCGACGTCGCCGGCGAGCCCCATCGCGTCGTAGCCCATGAGATTAAGCCGACGCGCAAGCTCGGAAGCCATGCTTCGGGTGTTTACGAAGATCAGACAGCGCTCAGGTTTCTCGCGCTCCATCAGCAGCAATAGCGTCGAGAACTTCTCGCGCATACCCACGTGATAGACCAATTGCTCGATATTGTCGGCGGTCTTCTTCTCGGCCTCGATCGTCACCGCCTCGGGGTTGTGCATGTATTCGTAGGCGAGCTCGAGAACCTTCTGCGGCAGCGTCGCCGAGTACACGTACGAAGTACGCTCGGCGGGCTTGGACATAGCACGCATCATGTAGCGAATGTCATCGATGAAACCCATGTCGAACATGCGGTCGGCTTCGTCGATCACCAAGATCTCGGTGTGCAGCAAAGCGAACAGCCGCTGCTTGAAGTAATCGATCAGACGGCCCGGCGTGCCGATCAATATATCGACGTCACCTTCGAAAGCGTCGGCTTGTTTTTGATAGTCGATGCCACCGTAGACCGCGTGAATGTTGAACCCACAGTGGCGGCCCAGCAGTTCGGCTTCTTCTTTGATTTGAATCGCCAACTCGCGGGTCGGCGCAATCATCAGTGCGCGCGGTGTGCGCCCGCGCGCGGGCGGGCGCTGCTGGCGCAGCAAACGGGTAAATGTCGCGATTAAGAACGCGCCGGTCTTACCGGTACCGGTCTGTGCCTGGCCGGCGATGTCGCGACCTTCTAATGCAAACGGCAGTGTAGCGGACTGAATCGGCGTGCAATCGACAAAACCGGCGTCTTGAATTCCTTGCCGCACCGGCTCGGGAAGATCGAGTTCTTTGAATTTAATGGGACGGCTCCTAGGACTGGGTACTCTCCGTACCCTCGTCACGTGCAGGCCCTTCTCGGGACTGCTTCAGGAGTTCGGCAAATTCCTCGGGGCCGACGAAACCGATGCGCCTTGTCACTTCTTCGCCGTGCGGACCGTAGAACAGCGTGGTCGGTGCGCCCAGCACTTCAAAGCTTCTGAGAATGCGCGCCAGATCATCAGTGGATGTCGTCATGTCGACAGAGAGGAAAGTGAAGCCTTCGGAGAGACCGACGACATACGCGTCGGTGAAGGTGCGCTCCTTCATCTCTTTGCAAGGCAGGCACCACTCGGCACCGAACTCAACTACAAAAGGTGCGCCGCTGCGCTTAGCGGCGAGGAAAGTGTCTCCCGAAAACGCCTGAAACGCGAGCGAGCGCTCCGGGTGGTCCGACGGAAGGTACTGGACGGCCACAGCCGCCAGCGCCAAAACTCCGATAATCACCCGCGTAACCACGAATCTGCGGCTGGTAGTACCGTGGGGGTCGAGGAAGGCCAGATAACCGATCGCTCCGAGCATAAACAGGGGCATAAGCACGTTTTCGATCCACTCGGGCAGAACCGGCCCCAGGAAATAGAGGCCCATACCGAGCAGAATGACGCCGAAAAGATGCTCGACCCACTGCAGCCAGTCGCCCGAGCGTGGCAGCTTGGAAATCGAACCGGCAGCCACCGCGAGGATCACGTAGGGCAAGCCGAGGCCGACCCCTAGCAGCGAAAACAGCTGCATACCGAGCATGGCGTCGCCGCGGGTCCCGACTACCAGCAACATGCCGACAACAAACGGCCCGACACACGGCGCGGCAACCAAGCCCATCGTCATACCCATGAACAACGCACCCGGCACGCCGCGGAAGCCCGCCCCCAAGCGCGTCAACATCCCACTGGACAGCCTGATGTGGTAGACACCGAAAGAGGACAGGGCCAGCGCGAACATCACCAACGCAAGACTCACGTTGACGATGGGGTTTCCGAGCGCGCTGCCGAAGAAGCTTCCCGAAAGTGAAGCAACCACCCCGAAAGCCGAAAAGGTCACGACGATACCTGCGGCGTAGGCCAGCGCGAGGCTGAGTTTTCGCGTCTTGTTTTGCCCTGCCTGGCTGCCGAAATAGGCGAGCGTGACTGAGACCAGCGGATACACACACGGGGTCGCATTGAGCACCAACCCGGCAAATATCAGCGCAGGGATGACCGCCCACCAGCCGCTCGCAAGCAGCGCGGCAATACTGTCGGCGGCTTCTTCGTTTACACCTGCGTAGGCGACGCTATCGACTTGGATCAAGGCGAGCTTGAGGCGAAGCGGCAGGCGCACGCTTTGCGGCGGCAAGCACAGGGTGTCGTTGCAGGCTTGGTAATTGAACAGCAGCTTCGGCTCGGCACCGGCCTGCGCGAGCTTATCGTAGCGCAGCCTGGCAGTAACGCGTGTCTTGCCTTCAAAGAGGCTGAGCATTTTCGCACCGCCAATGCGCAAGCTCTTCTCGATCGGCTCCGGGTAGTCGAGTTCGACGATGGAAAGCCCCGGTGGTAACTCGAAGCTGACTTCGGTGGGGATCAGAAATTCTTGCGCGGGCGCGTTGCTGTTAATGTGCCAACCTTCGGCGATGTCGACGGTCAGCTCGACAACAACGTCTTCGCCGACCGAAATACGCGATACACTCGTCTGCAGTTGCGCGGTGACGGGGTTCTGCGCAGCGTAGGCCTGCGGGATTTGCACAAAGGCTGCCGCAAGTATCGCGGCGCCCGCGAGCAAGCCCGCGGGTAGAGACGCGGATAGGCCCACGAATAGGAAAGTACGACATGTGCGATAAGCAGGTTCGCGGGAATCGGGCACGTCGTTCAAGGTACCGGACTGACTGGCGATTTGCGAGTCGGCTTGCAGCACGTTAGCCTCCACTGAGACCCTGACGGATCCTGGCCGCACTTAACGGTCTTCGACCGCTACCCCGGTACACAAGCCACAAACCCAAGGAGTAGGCCCATGCGCGTAGACGCACCGACATTCGAACCGGCACAAATCCAGGTCCACCGCGAGGCAGCCACCCGGCCGCGCCGCTGGCTTGGGCCTGCAGTATTAGCACTGGTACTGGCGGCGGCGCTGGTCGGGCCGTCACCAGCCTGGGCGCAACCGCTGGGAGGCGCACCGGTGGTCGGCCTCGGCTACGCGGGTGTCCGCGGCGAAGAACTGGGCACTGTCTTGATCGGCTGGCGAGCGCTGTTCGGCGCCGGTGAGCGCTTCGACGGCTGGATGCGCGACACCAACTGGCGCGCCGCTTTCATCGTCGAACCGTCGATTGGGGGAATTTTCGGCGACCAGCAGACCTTCGAGGCGAGCGTCCTTCCAATGTTGCGCTTCGACCGCAAGGCCGCCGGCGGCAGCCCTTATATCGAGGCCGGAGTCGGGCTGATCTACTCCGAGGTACGAGGCATCGGGCTCGGCTCGCAGATTAACTTCAACGACTCGATCGGTGCCGGCTGGACGTTCACCGGCGCAAGCGGCAACCTGCTCGATCTCGGCCTGAGAGTGCGCCACATCTCCCACGCAGGACTGTGGGCGGACTCTAACAAAGGCATGAACACCTACTTCTTGACGTTCACATACCAGGCCGGCCCCGGCGGATACTGAGCGCCCAACGCCGGCGGCCGCCGGGCTATACGCCTTCGAGCGCTACGGTCTCGACCACCTCGAGTCCGTAGCCCGCGAGATTGGCGAGCCGTGGGGGTGAGTTGGTCAGCAGCCGGATCCTGCGCACACCGAGTTCTCGGAGGATCTGCGCCCCCAAGCCGTAGTCTTTGAAGTTGGCCAGACGCGCGTTCGGATTGGTGCTCGGACCACCGCCGCCGTCACCGGCCAAGATTTCGGCTCCGCGCCCGTGGCGGCGGACGTACAGGATCACGCCCGCTCCTTCTTTTTCGATCCTGCGCATTGCCGCGTGCAACACCGCACCGGTATTGCGGTGCATAGAGGCGAACACATCGCCCGGCAGATACTCGGCGTGAGCGCGTAACAACACGGGCTTTTCCGGGTCGATCTCGCCCTTGACCAGCACCAGGTGCTCGCCTTCCTCAACGCTCGAGGTGTAAACGTGAGCGGTGAACTCGCCGGCAACCCGCGTCGGCAAGCGCGCAGTAGCGACATGACGAACCAGCGTCTCGTGCTGTAATCGGTACTGAATCAGGTCGGCGACCGTCGAGATCTTGAGGTCGTGCAGTGCGGCGAAGCGAACGATGTCGGGGAGACGCGCCATCGTCCCGTCGGGGTTCAAGATCTCGCAAATCACCGAAGCCGGCTTGAGACCTGCAAGCTTGCAGAGATCGATCGAGCCCTCGGTCTGCCCGGTCCGCACCAGGACACCGCCCTCGCGCGCGCGCAAGGGGAATATGTGGCCGGGCACGATAAAATCGTCGGGTTTGGCATCGTCGCGGGCAACGTCGCGGATCGTCATCGCACGGTCGGCGGCCGAAACCCCTCCGGTCCGGCAGCGGCGCGAATCGATCGAGACGGTAAAGCCGGTACCGAGCGGCGCGGTGTTCTCAGCGACCATCATGCGCAGGCCGAGCCGCTCCATGCGCGCCTCTGTAATCGGCTCACAGATCAGGCCGCGCGCGTATTTGGTCATGAAGTTGATCTGTTCGGCGGTCGTCGTTTCGGCCGCGGCAACGAGATCGCCCTCGTTCTCACGGTCTTCGTCGTCCATGAGCACGATCATCTTGCCGGCACGGAGTTCGGCAACGACCTCGGAGATCGGCGAGATGGCAGACTTCTCGGCAGCCACCGCACCCGTGGTTATCGATTCAGACATCAACCGCGCGACTATAACGCGGCGCGCACCCTGAGGGAAAAGACCTGCAAAGGCGGCGCGACCGCGTGCCGACGCCCTACTCGACCGTGACGCTCTTGGCGAGATTGCGCGGTTGGTCAACGTCGGTGCCGCGTTCGACAGCGACGTAGTAGGCCAACAGCTGTAGCGGAATCGTCAGCAGTACCGGCATCAGCGACGTGCTGGTACGCGGAACGGTGATGATCGACTCGGAAATCTTGGTAAGCTCGGCATCGGCGTAGTCGGTGATCGCGACGATCTTGCCGCCGCGCGACTCCACTTCTTTCAGGTTGGAAAGCGTCTTGCCGTAAACCTCGTCGTTGGGCAGCAGTACCACCACCGGCACGTTCTCGTCGATGAGCGCAATCGGACCGTGCTTCATCTCGCCGGCGGGATAGCCTTCGGCGTGGATGTAACTGATCTCCTTCAATTTGAGCGCACCTTCGAGTGCGATCGGGTAGTTTATGCCGCGCGCGAGATACAAAACGTCTTGGGCCGGCGCCATCATACGCGCGGTCCTGATGATCTGTTCTTCGCTCTTCAAGGCCTCACCGATCAGGTTCGGTAGCTGCACGAGCGCATCAATGCACTCGGCTTCCAGGGCAGGATCCAGGCGACCCGACTTAGCGCCGAGCTCCAGACCGATTAGATAGAAAGCGGTCAGCTGAGTCGTAAACGCCTTGGTCGACGCCACGCTGATCTCCGGACCTGCGTGGGTATAGACGACCGCATCGGCCTTGCGCGCGATCGAAGACTCGACCACATTGCAGATCGCCAACACCTTGGCGCCCTTACCTCTTGCCTCTTCGACCGCAGCAAGCGTGTCGGCGGTCTCGCCCGACTGGGAAACGACGATCATCAATGTCTCAGGCCCGATCAGTGGGTCGCGGTATCTGAACTCGCTGCCGTAGTCGACCTCGGTAGGGATGCGTGCGAAGCGCTCTATGATGAACTTACCCACCAGCCCGGCGTGCCATGCAGTGCCACACGCGACGATGACAACGCGTTCAATCTGTTTGATCCCGGCCAGCAGCGGCTCGAGTTCAGGCAACAACACCTCGCCGGTCTCGGGCGCGATGCGTCCGCGCGTGGTATCGATGATCGACTGCGGCTGCTCGTGGATCTCCTTGAGAAGAAAGTGCTTGTAGCCACCCTTCTGCGCGGTAACCGGATCCCAGGTGATTCGCCTCGGCTTGCGGTCGCGCCTGTTGCCGTGAAAATCCATTACCTCGACAGACCCGGCGGTCAGATCGGCCATCTCTCCGTCTTCGAGGAAGACGACATCGCGCGTGTAGTCGAGCAGCGCGGGAACGTCGGATGCCACAAAGTTCTCACCTTCGCCGAGCCCAACCACTACCGGCGTGGAGTTCTTCGCAGTGATCAGACGGCCCGGCTCCTTGGCCGACATCACGCAGATCGCGAACGAGCCGTCGAGCCGGGCTATCGCGGCCTGCGTCGCCGTGAGGATATCGCCGCCTTTTCTCAGCTCGGCGTCGATAAGATGTGAGATCACCTCGGTATCGGTCTCCGATGCGATCTCGGCCCCGGCCGCTACCAGGGCTTCGCGCAGTGCGACGTAGTTCTCGATGATGCCGTTGTGAATCACCACAACGTCGCCCGCGCGGTGCGGGTGAGCGTTCTGCTCAGAAGGACGTCCGTGCGTCGCCCACCGCGTGTGGCCGATTCCGGTGGTGCCCAACAGCGGGTCGGCGTCGAGCACCGCCTGAAGGTTGTCGAGCTTTCCGACCGCGCGGCGCACATCGATGGCACCGTCAACGATCATGGCGATGCCCGCCGAGTCGTAACCGCGGTATTCCAGCTTGCGCAAGCCGCTGACGAGAATTTTACCGGCTTCGCGTTCGCCGACGTATCCGACAATTCCACACACGTTGCTTACTTCACCTTCTTAGTCGCGGCTGCCCGCTTACGGAACTGCGCGACCCAGCCTTTCCGGTTTAACTGCCGTTTCTCGTTCATGGCGAGACTCCCGGCCGGCACGTCTTTGGTAACAGTGGTCCCCGCTGCGACGAACACATCGTTGCCGAGCCTTACCGGCGCGACCAACTGCGTATCGCTGCCGATCTGTACGCGGTCGCCGATTACGCTGGAATGCTTGGCAAAGCCGTCGTAGTTGCAGGTAATGGTACCGGCACCGATGTTGGTTGCACGCCCGATCGTAGTATCGCCGATGTAGGTGAGGTGGTTGGCCTTGGATCCACGCCCGATCTTGCTCTTTTTCACCTCGACGAAGTTGCCGATATGGACACCTTCGGCCAGTTCAGCCTGGGGGCGCAGGTGGGCATAGGGACCGAGGATGCAACCGTCGCGCATCGAAGCCTCGCGCGTCACCGTGCCCCACTTGATATGACAGTCGCGTCCGATCACCGTGTCGGCAAGGTGGCAGCAGCCATCGATCTGCGTGCCTTCACCAATACGCGTAGCACCGTCGATTCGAACCGAGGGCCCGATAATCACGTCGCGGGCAATCTTCGCGTCGGCAGATACGTACACCGAGGATGGATCGAGAAACCCGACTCCCTTGTCCATCAAGTCGATCAAAATGCGCTCTTGCATCAACGCCTCGGCGCGTGCGAGATCGAAGCGGGTGTTGACGCCGAGCGTTTCAGAATCGTCCTCGGCGACGATCAAAGCGGCGCGTCGGTCACAGGAGGCGACCTCGAGAAGGTCGGTCAGATAGAACTCGCCTTGGGCATTGTTACTGGCGAGCCCTCCGACTCGCTTGCGAAGGAACTCTGCATCAAAGCAGTAAGTTCCCGAGTTCACTTCGGTGATCCGGCGCTCGGCCGGGCTCGCGTCTCGGTACTCGACGATACGTACGTCGCCGTCACCTGCACCGACGATGCGGCCGTAGTCGGAGGGATCGTCAACGTGCATCCCAAGCACGGTAGCCGTCGCGCCACGCTTGCGGTGCTCGCGCAACAACCCCTTGAGCGTTGCGGTTGTCATCAACGGCACGTCGCCGCAGACAACCAGCACGTCGCCGGCAAAACCGCGCAGTCTCTTCATGCCGATGCCGACCGCGTGTCCGGTCCCACGTTGCTCGGCCTGCAGCACACATTCGGCGCGCCCACCGACCGTTTCGCGGACGGCTTCGGCCTGGTGGCCGACGACTACGACGATGCGTTGCGGCCGTGCGCCTTCCACCGCGGTGAGAACGTGCGATATCAGCGGGCGCCCGGCAACCACATGCAGCACCTTCGCTGCAGCCGAGCGCATCCTGGTGCCTTGGCCCGCGGCCAGCACTATGCAGGCCAGCGGACGCGCCGCTGCGGCTCCTGCTTTGCGCTTCGCCGACTTAGCGCCGGTCGCTGTCTTCTTTTGTGTCTTTACTCGGCTCACTATCGACTTTTCCTGGCTCCTGCCCGTGCGCTGCCGCCGCGGGGTTGCGGTCGGGCGAAAAAGGAGGCGACGCAGGAGTCCATCTTATCAGCCCGCCGCTGTCCTGGGCGATGACAACTGACCCGTCAGGCAACAAGGCCAGGCCCTCCTGCATAAAGCCTGGAACGCGCACCTTGCGAAGCACCTCACCCACGCTATCGACGACATAGACCGACCGCCACAGCGCCGAGACTATCAGGAACGCCTGATCTCGGGCGGACCAGGCGATATCGGAGAGCGGCGCTCCGTCAACCGGCCAGGCACCAACGACGGTCGCGGTCTCGAAGCGCTCCGTGGACGACTTGAGCGGAATGTGCAGCTCGACCAGCACGGCCGGGTCGTACTGGTTAACGGCGAAAAATCGCCCGCCTTCGGCGTGCGCCGGATCCGCAACAAACGTCAGGCCCTCGATCCCATCTCCGCCACGCTGCAAGAAGTCAGGGTCCCCCTTGAAGGTCCGATCAAGATCGAAGCGGCGCAGCAACTTAAAGGTGTCTGGATCGACTTCAAAAATGATCTCGTGTCCTTCCCTCACTACATAGAGCCGGCCTGTCGCGGGGTCGCAGGTGATGGCCTCGAGATCGCCCCGGATCCTCTTTTGCTTGAGCAGTGTGCCCTGCAGATCAACTTCGGCAATGTCGCCCTCATCGCCGACAACGAAAAAGGATCTACGAATCGGATGGTAGACAATCGCAGAGGGCTCCTCGAGCCCCGCGAGCGGCCACTGCACCGTGGCACCTTCGGGGACGGATGCCGCAAGACCGAGCGGCGGCATACAACCGAACACTACCGCCGCCAAGGCTGCAGACGCCGTGCACAGGGCATTGCAGATTTTCGGGCGAATGGCTGTGATCACCGTGTGGCCGCCTGGACTCTGATACGCTAGCATGTAGCTATACGCCGTCAATTGAGGCAAAACACGGCCGCCGTGCGAGCTTCGCGACCGCCCCGATCTGCAATGACTAGATTCCGCAATATCTCTTCATACTTGGCGTCCGTCGCGTTGGTCGCAACCCTGGCCGCAACCACCGCAGCACCCCGCCTCGCGCACGCCGAGACGCTTTCCGGAATCGACGCCGACACCCTTACCGAGTTGAGCTTTGAGCCGGTTTCGATTGTCATCTACAAGAGAAAACGCGCCCTGGTTATGTATAACTACGGCGCACGCAAACGACAGTATCCGATCGTATTGGGCCCCAACGCCAGCGGTCCGAAGCGCTACGAAGGCGATCTTCGCACCCCCGAAGGCCTCTACCGAATCGACCAGCTACGCGTCCACAATCGCTGGCGATATTTCCTGAGCATCAACTACCCGAACGCGCGCGACGAGAAGGCCTACCGAGACAACCTCGCCGAAGGGCTGATTCCTCTTGACCGCGGTGCCCCTGCCCGTATAGGCGGAGCGCTGGGAATTCACGGCAATGACCGGCCCAAGAAACAAGGCGCTGCCGAGGATTGGACGCGCGGATGTGTGGCGATGCACAACGAGGACATCGACGAGCTTTACACCAACGTCAAGATCGGCACCCCGGTGCTGATCCTGGAGGGCTCCAGCCCGATTGCAGACCACCTAACCGCGATGATAGATTCGCGCAGTGCAGACGGTTCTACTGGTTCTAGGTAACAACCGCACCGAGAAACGCGTCGTGGAAGCGGCCGTCGAACGGGCGAAAAGCGGTGGCAACGAGCTCGTCGTGCTCTCCCCGTTGGACCCGGGCCGGCAGACCAAGATTGTCGGTAAGGTAATTGACTCCGGAACACTCGGCGCACGACCGTCCGACGACTTCCTTTCGTCGCTTCACAAGCGTCACGAGGACCTCGCGGTAGCGCAGGCTGAGGAGGCGGTAGCCGAGGCGGCGCGCTGCGGCGTTTCGGCGCACGCCGATGTCCGCCGAGGCGGCTTTCGCGAGAAGGTAACCGAGGTCGTCACGACACTGAAGCCGGCGGCTGTCGTTATTACCAAGAGAAAGCGTGGTTGGCTCCCTTTCGCTTATGAACACGCCTTTCTCGACAAGCTCCGCAAGGACCTCGGATTCGAGCTGATTGAGCGCTGAGTGGGGCCGGGGCCGGGCGAGGGGACTGCGCGATCTGAGTCGGCGGCTCCAGCATGATGCGAGTGGCTCTACAGGCGTTCGCAAGATGAGAGACACCGTCAATGACAGGCCCGGCTGCACATTCCGTGCGGAATGTGGATAACCTCGATGACCCGCTGCGCAGCCTTGCTCGACGATCTCGCGCTCGATTTCGCCACATCACTGACCAACTCGCCCGGGCGGATGAGTCTTGAGTCGGTCTCCTGACTAGATTGCGACCAACTTCCGCAACACCTCGGGCATTTCCGGCCCGAGCACTTTAACCAGTTCACTCGACGCGCATCCGTTGCGCAACGCGGCGGCGACTTCGCCTTCGACCAGATCCTCGATGCACAGGACAGCCTTGCCCTCACACCCAGGCAATTGAATTACCAGATCTGCGGACACATCCGAGACGGCGACCAACACTTCACAGCCCGCCAACAGGTCGGGTGACTGCTCAACCGAAAGCGCTGCGATGTCATTCGTGTTTAGACCGGCATTGCGCACGGCTTCGAGATCCTCAGGGTCCGCCGCGCCGCCGCCCTCGAGCACACCGAACGGCAGGACTGACAGACGTTCGCCCCATCCGTGGATATCGATGCAGTCTTTGAGTAGTGCCGCCATGACGACGGTACGCCCCGGGCGGTCACATCCAACCAAGCCGACTCGCTTCATGCTTCCTCTCCCTCCCGCACCGACTCTCGCTACGCACATCACTGTGCCCATCGGTGGGCCTGTGCGCAACATGCTTGCGCGGCAGCCCCGGAGGCGTAGAAGGGGTACCGAAGTGGGGACGGTCACAGGGACGCCGCGGCGAGTCGCCGTGGGCGTCAGCAACAGCAATGAGCCGATCGCGGTGGTGTCTCTCCCGACACCGATCGGACGCATTCACGTTGCGGGTACAGCGAGCGCGATAGTAGGGATCGAGTTACCGTTCTCAGAGGCTGGGCGCAGCGCACCGGAGCGCCTTTGCGCACGCATCGAGCAAACCTTCCCTTTTGCACCTCGCACGCGCGCGCGCAGTTTCATGCTGAGTAAGGCGGCGAACGAACTCGCGCAATACTTCGTGGGATCCACGCGTGGGTTCTCGTTCCGTACGTTAGCAATCGGCACACCGTTCCAAACCGCCGCATGGCGGCTGCTCGGCACCATACCTTTCGGCGAGTCCATCGAGGCCGAAGAGATCCTGCGAGTCGTCGACGCGCAGGGCCATACTATCGCCGATCTCCGTGAAGCACTTGACGCCAATCCGTTGGCGGTGGCAGTGCCCGTTCACCGCGTGGCCGACGCCGGCAGCTTACTGCCGTCGGCCGGCCCTGCAGAGCGGGCGCGGCGTTGGCTTAAAGGCCATGAGAGCGCACAGCACGACGACATAAAGTCCGCACGGGCATTGGGCATGCGCGAATTCTCGGTGGAAAAACACGGACGCCGACGCTCATGAACTGCTAAGTTTGATCCGTAATGCGGACGTCACTGCCTGACCGCGGGGCAAATCATCAGATGAGAGAGCATCCGGCACATGGAACAGGTATTTCACCGCGCTGGTCACACTTGCGACCTGGATCAACACAGCGAGAGGCACGATTACGATAGTGGACAACCACGCGCAGCGCTTGAGGCGGTTGCCGACCTAGGTCAGTCCGAACTCCAACAGGCTTACGAAGAGCTGGCACGTGCGCGCACCCAGCTTAGTGAACTCGCATACGCGGCATCGCACGACCTTCAGGAGCCCCTGCGGATGGTCGAGAGCTACTGCCAATTGCTCGAAAGCCGCTACGCTCACACCCTCGACGAAAAGGGCAAGCAGTTCCTACACTTTGCGATCGACGGCGCGCTCCGCATGAAGACCCTGATCGACGGCTTGATCAAGTTCTCGCGCGTCGAGACCGAAGCCAAACCGCCGGCCATGGTCGAATCAGCTAAGATCGTCGTCGAGGTTCTGCACCGGCTCGGCGGCCCGGTAGAGCGTGCACACTCGGAGATTAGCGTCGGACCGCTGCCGCGCGTCTACGCCGACGAGGCACAACTAGCCGAGGTGTTCTTCCAACTCCTCACCAACGCTCTCAAGTTCCGCCGCAAGCACCAACCACATTCGGTCGACGTCGCCGGCAAAGACTCCGATCGCGAGTGGATTTTCACGGTACGCGACAACGGCGTAGGACTGAAAGCGGAGCATTGCGCACGGATTTTCGGCTTGTTTCAGCGTGCCTCCAACGGAAACGACAACGAGGGAAGCGGCCTCGGTCTAGGCCTCAGCAAGCGTATCATCGAACGCCATAAGGGAAGGATCTGGGTACGCTCGGAGCCCGGCTGCGGCAGCACGTTCTACTTCGCACTGCCCAAACCTGCAGCCCACGTCATCGATACCCACGGCACCAACTCCACAGCTCCCGCACCGACGACCCCGCTCTTGGATGACGTGCTCGGCCCGCACAGGGAAAACCGCGCGTAGGCCCCTACACGCGGTTCTTCAACCTTTGAAACGCCTTGTGCACCCAACGCAGGGTCGCTAGCTCATCTTCGCGGATGGTAACGAACAATTCGCGGGTAAGTTCATCATCGCCCGCGGCATCGGCCATCTTGTCGAGCTGCTCCTCGGCCTCGTCGAGATCGGGAAACTGCGCGACAATCGCACTCAAACGGTCCAGGTCTGAGGCTTCCGGGGCGAGCAGCGCAGCGTTAAAGCGCGCCAACCAATCAGGAATCTCGCGATCGGGGCTGCCACCCAGTTCAACAAGCCGCTGCTCGAGAAGCAGCGCGTGAGTTGCCTCTCGAGCTGCGGCGGTACGTAGGCCGCCCTCCAAACCCGCATCGGCGGTTAATCGCGCCCACCCTTCCAGTGTGCACGCGCCGGAGGCCTCAGCTGCACGCGAGCAGTCGATGATCACCATCAGCTGCTGCTTGCGTACGCTATCGGCATCGGCCGCGACAGAGACGCTCGCTGTGCCGTTAGGCGCGAGGTTGGGCGACGGGTCCGCGGACATCGCCGGCGCCGACGCCCGCACGCCGTCGCGCACCTCGGCCATCTGCTCCAGCAAGAGTTCCTCGCTGATATGCCCCTTACGATAAAGGACCAACAGGCGCTTCAGTTCTTGCTCGTGGACACTCATCGGTGGAGTCGACCCCCTGCAATCCCGGAAACTCCCCTGGGGAAAGCACCCGCCCCCATCTTACTAAAGGAGGCAGGTACTTTTCCGGGTTAGTTGTATGCCTCGAATAGGCCGGCCATACCTTGGCCGCCTCCGATGCACATCGTTACGATGCCGTATTTTTTCTTCCGGCGCCGAAGTTCGTTAAGCAACGTGTTCGCCATCCGCGACCCCGTCATCCCGTACGGATGGCCGACCGCGATCGAACCACCGTTGGGGTTGATCTGTTCATCGGTAATTCCGAGCTCACGCTGGCAGTACAGAAGCTGCGATGCGAAAGCCTCGTTCAGCTCGACAATATCGATGTCTTCGATTTTCAGACCGTGACGCTTAAGGAGCTTAGGCACGGCGTAGACCGGCCCAATCCCCATCTCTTCAGGACGGCAACCCGCGACGGCAAAGCCGCGGAACACCCCGAGCGGCTCGATCCCGAGATCTTTAGCGCGCCGGCCCGACATCAACACCGTTGCGGCGGCACCATCGCTCAACTGGCTCGAGTTACCGGCCGAGACGGTACCCGTCGGTGAGAACGCAGGCGGAAGTCCGGCCAAGCCTTCGAGGGTGGTCTGCGGCCGGTTGCACTCGTCGCGGTCGACGAGTTTGTCTTCCATGATCATGTTGCCGTCGTCGCCCTTCTTGGCCCACGTGGCCTGCATCGGCGCGATCTCGTCGCTCATGTAGCCGGCCTCCTGCGCCTTGGCGTAACGCTGCTGGCTCATCAGCGCGTACTTGTCCTGGTCTTCGCGCGAGATCTTGTAACGTTCAGCAACGATCTCCGCGGTCTGACCCATCGGGTAGTAAAGCCCGGGCCATTGCTCCTGGATACGCTCGTTGACGATGCCGTCGTTGTTCATTTTGCCCTGGCCGTTGGTGATGCTCTCGACGCCGCCGCCGATCGCAGCCGACGCGCCCTCGTTCTGCACTTGGTGTGCCGCCATCGCGATGGCCTGCAAACCGGAAGAGCAAAAGCGGTTCACCGTGGTACCCGCGACGGTCTCGGGAAAGCCTGCGCCCATCAGGGCTACGCGGGCAACGTTGTTGCCCTGCGGCCCCTCGGGAATCCCGCATCCGAGGATGACATCTTCGACCTCGGCCTTCTCGAGCTGCGGCACTTTCTTCATCGCGGCATCCAGCGCGTGCGCCGCCAAATCATCGGGACGCGTAACATTGAAGGATCCACGGAAAGATTTGGCCAAGCCCGTGCGGGCCCCGGCAACGATTACTGCTTCTGGCATTGATTGACCTCTGGTTTTTCTAGTCTCGTGTTGAGCCCGTTACTGAGAACCGCGCCGCCTGCGATCGAGCCACCGGCTACGGAATAACATTGGAAGGTCGCAGAGGTTCTCAGCCGAATCAACCGCCCCGGCGCCGATCGGGCCGGCCGCGTAATCGGCCGAACATCCTCCCGCATGGCCCCTAAATGGCCCCCGAATGGGTAAATGTCACACTAGGCAGTAATAAGACGAATTTACCCCTTCAGAATCCGGGTTCTAAGCGCTAAACTCACGGCGTCGCAGGTTTACCTTGACGGACCACCCGCCGAAAGGGCAACCTCGGCGGACGCACGCGGCTCGGCAATCGCATGGGTGCTCGCAACGCGGGTGCGCCCTGGCCTCGAGCCCGGGTTGAGGCACGAGCAACTGCAGCTACACAGGAATTTGAAAGACACCGCCCGAAATGATCCCTCTAGCAACAAGCGGCCGCTTGCACTGACGGTCGGCCTCGCAGTGGGCGTCGTTGCCATCGCTTTCGGGCTGGGTGTCTTCGACCACGACGACAGCGGCGAACGAGGCGCGGCCACGACGCCGGCGCCCTCGACTAACCTCGATAGCGAACCGACCGCGGCCGCCGGTGCGCGCAACGCCGAGGCGATCGACGCGATCAAACAGCGGAGAAAAGAGCGAGCCGAACGCACGCGCATCGCAAGAGAAGCCCGTGTCGCACAAGAGCTGGCAGTGGCCGCGATCCCGGTATCCGAGCGCCTGGCCGAAACCCGCGGCCGCGAGGGCAAGCCCGCCGCGGGCCGCCCCGACCTAGAGATGATCCGCGCAAAAGGCGGCGCGCCACTTACTGAGCAAGAGGCAGCGGTGGCAAGCAGCCTGGTTCTCGAAGAAGGCAAGAAAGCCATGGCAGCGGGCGACCTAACGCTGGCCTTCGAGCATCTGTTCCGCGCCACCGAACTGCACGGTTCACTTGAAGCGCACGCAACGCTCGGCGACCTTCTGGTGCGCTCTCGCCAGGCCTGGCGGGCGGACGAACATCTACGCAAGGCTGCTGAGATCGATCCGCAGAACCCGGATCGGTGGATAGCGCTGGCAAATGCGTACGCGATCAAGCCCGATCCAATCGCGGCTTCGAGAGCGATCAAGCGGGCGAAAGAACTTGAACCCGAAATCGTCGTCGAACGAGACGACGGCGGGCTCTATAAGCGAGGCGGCTGAACAAGCCGCTTCTGTCCAGGGAGGGACGACACTAAAATGATAACTCGTAAACTTGTAGCGACGGTCGCGCTTAGCATGGCCGCCACATTTCTAGCCGCCGAGGCGATGGCGCAATGCCCGTTGGGCTCCGCGTGTACAGAGTACACCGGTGCCGGCAAGAAGGGCTCACATTTCCGGATTCTGGTTCCTGATGTCTGGGACGGCGATCTGTTCATCATCAACCACGGCTTCGAACTGAACCGGTTGAGCATCCAGGGGCACAACCTCTGCCAAAAGACCAATCCGCTCGGGCCTGACGTTGACTGCAGCGTGGGCGGCGACGCAGACTGTGCGGCGGTCCCCGGCGTACAAAAGTGCAACGACATCACGCTGTTCGGTTTTGAAGACCAGATGATCCCGCTGGGAAAGGCGGTCGCGGCCTCCACCTATAGCCAAACCGGCTGGAGCACCTACCAGAGCGCGAAGGATCTCAAAGACATCCTCAAGTTCATGAAGAAAGAACCGGGAGTCGGCTCGCCGACGCGGACAATTGTCAGTGGGTTCTCCATGGGTGGCGCGGTTACCGTCGATGCGATGGTGAACCTCAAAGGGGGTAAGCAAATTCACGGAGCGATTCCGCTCTGCCCGTGCTCGGCCGGCGGTCTGCCGACGTGGGACACCGCGTCCGACCTGCACCAGGCCTACGCCTATTTGTGCAACGGTGTTCCGGGCGGAGCTTTCAACGGTGTGGCTGTCGATGAGGGCATTAACTGGTCCGACCTCGGCGCTGCCAGCTTGAACATGGCCGGCACGATCAACACCTGCTTCGGCAACATCCTTCCAGATGGAAACCCGGTCGAAGCCGCAGCACAAGCGCAGCGCTTCGCGGACTTCATCACGCTTACGCAATTCGCCGGCACCACGACGGGCGCAAGCGCCGAGTTCTTGACTGTAGGCGGCTACGTGTTCCTCGGCATGGGCGATCACGTGTTCGACAAGAAGCGCGGCGGCGGCAAAAGATTCGGTTTCAACACCGGTCTTGACTACACGTCGTTCGGCACCGACCCGGTGCTCGCGGCCGACTTCGATGTCAACGTGCAGCGCCTCACTGCGGGCAAAGGCCGCAAGAAGCTCAACAAGAAGGGCACGCTGGTGACCATGGTGAAGCGCAAGGGTAAGAAGATTAACTACCCGACGTTGTCCTACGCGGGCGATCAAGACTGGGTTTGCATCCCCGAGTTCCAGAACTTCTTGGCCGCCTCGATGGTCGAGGGCGGCAAGGACTTCGTACAGGTTTGGGGCAGCAACCGCGGCCACTGTTTGTTCACCGAGCAGGAACTCTCGGCTGTAACGCTCGAGTACTTCGACTGGCTCGATACGTACGATACCGCTACGCCTGACGTTCCCTCCGGCCTCACCACCGAGGCTCGTTGTCTCGCGCTGCCGGGTGCGCTTGCGGCCGACTGCAACTTCGACAACACCGGCTTCGTGCCACCTACTTTGGCGAGCCGAGTACCGCCGCGTCCGGATTGGCCGGTGCCGGCACAGACCCCGTAACGGCGGACTCTGCTTAGCCACTAACCGGGCCGGGTGCCTCTCTCATGGTGAGAGGCACCCGGCCTTTTTTTCGTGACATCCGCCTGCAGTGTTGCCAAGGCGCTCGATATCCGGGTGGGTCCCGGTTATAAGCGCCCGGTGGAGCTACCCCCCGTTCTCGGCAGCGTCGAACGCGAACCCGTGGTGCTGTTGGTGCCCGGTCGCGCAGCCCTGGCCCAGCTGGCAGGGATGTCGTCGGTCGCGCGCCACGTCGCGATGGTCGAACGCATGGGCATGGAACCCGTCGTAGTCTTCCCCGCACGGATGCGGACGCTCGGCGCGGAGGTCTCGGGAGAAATCCCCGACGAGACGCGCTGCATAGACAGCGAGGCATTCAGCAACCTATTCGAAGACGAGCAGACGGTTCTGGTCCTAGCCGCCGATTGGTATGTCAGTTTTCGGGCGGTCGCGGTTTTTTGTCGCGAGACGCACGGCATAGCCGCCGCGCGCTTCAATGATCGCGGCCGTATCGTCGCTCCGTTCGCACGACTACGTGTGCGCGACGTGAAAACTTTCCTCCCCAAGTTGGCCGAGTCCCCCTCGGGCCAACTCATCAGTACAGCCGCGGGCACCAACGCCACGATATACACCTGCGGCGTCAAAAGCCGCCACCGCCTCAGCGACAACGTTGCCATCGAACGCGCAGAGGCCAAACTTTTTTCCTCACTCAACAAACCCGGACGTCTTCCCATCGTTGACGTCATGCAGAAGTATCTACCACTGGGTGCAACCCGGAGGTTGGCGCGGACCGGCGCACCGCCGCTTGCGGTTTCTGCTATCAAATTTGCCGCCGGCGTCGGCGGCGCTGCGTTACTCGCCAACACTACATTCTCTTGGACACTCGCTGGTGCGCTCCTGCTTTGCTTGACGCGCACACTCGACGGTTCGGCCAGTGAGATCGCGCGGGCGAGAATTCTGCGCAGATCGCTGGTTGAGAAAGTTGACCTGTTCGGCGACATCGCCGTCTTCATCTTGTGCGTAACGGCGATCGCATCGCGCGTAGAACTGGGCCCACCGGTCGGTAAGCTCGCGATGGTGGCGACGATCGGCATCGTTACCAGTGCAGCGATGACTTACTTGCTGGTGCTCCAAGACCGCTGGGCAACGCTCGACGGCACCGGCTTCATCCCCAGCCCTGCGAACGACTTCGCGTCGCGATTCACCAATCGCGGTGGCGCCACCTATGCACTCATCCCCGCCGTCCTGATTCGCCGACTCGATTTGTTCCTGTGGGCCGCTGCTATCGCGAGCCACCTCTTCTATCTTCTATTGTTGCGGACTCGCACCAAGGCCGGCGGTTGAGTATTCAATTTTGACGTCTGAAGACCGAAACCGCAAGTTCCCGGAAACCCCGGCCGTCGCCGCGCGCGGCCTTGTACGCAAGTTCGGTCGCGTACGCGCCCTACGCGGGCTCGACCTCGACGTCGCGCGCGGTTCAACGCTCGCGCTGTTCGGTGCCAACGGATCCGGCAAGACGACGCTGCTGCGAATTCTCGGCGGCTTGACCGCTCCCGGCGAGGGTAGTGTCGTGGTACTGGGCAAAGCTTTGCCTGCGACCTCCTCACTGCGCTCACGGATTGGGATGCTGGGGCACGAGAGCATGCTCTACGCCGACCTCACAGCCCGTGAAAACCTCGAGCATTACGCGCGGCTTTACGGAGTCGGCGACAACAAGGGGCGCGCACGCGAGATGCTCGCACTCGCGCGTCTGTCGGATGCCGCAGAGCGTCCCGTGCGTGGGTTCTCCCGAGGCATGCTCCAACGGCTTGCGGTGGCACGCACCATCCTTCACGATCCAGAACTCGTCCTGCTCGACGAGCCATTCACCGGCCTTGATCAAGAAGGCACGCAAATCCTCGAGGAGATCATCGCCGAACAGCGTCTGC
Source organism: Deltaproteobacteria bacterium (assembly GCA_029262415.1). GTDB lineage: Bacteria > Desulfobacterota > Binatia > UBA1149 > JAJCZL01 > JAJCZL01. Next base: position 40,767 of record JAJCZL010000046.1, read on the forward strand.
GCAAGCGCACCGTAATTCTGACCACGCACGACTTCGCGCGCGGCCTTGCAGTCGCCGATGCCGCGACCATCATTCACCGTGGTCGCGCGGTCTGGTCGGCCCGCGAAAACCTCCCGGATCCGGCGCAGTTCGCGCGCACGTACACCGATGCAACAACCACTCACCAGTAGCACCTGAGAAATGTTTGCACTGATCCGAAAAGACCTGCTTATGGAGGCACGCAGCAAGGAAACGCTGGCCTCGCTATTCTTGGTGGGCCTGCTCATCCTGTTCATCTTCATCATCTCCCTTGACGTTGAGCGTGACGCGATCCTCGACGTCGCACCGGGGGTGCTGTGGGCCTCGATCGTTCTTGCCTCGCTACTCGGACTCGGCAGGACTTTCCTGATCGAGCGCGAAAACGGGTGTCTGGCAGGACTGCTGATCGCGCCGATCGATCGCGGCACCATCTTCGCCGCAAAACTCGTGGTAAACCTGCTTCTGCTTCTCGCTTTCGAGATTCTGCTGCTACCTGCGTTCGCGCTTTTTTTCGGACTCGATCTTTTCGCGGCCGGGCCGGCGCTCGCGTTGGTTTTGCTGGCCGGATCGATCGGTTTGGCCGCCGCGGGGACCCTCTTCGCGCTTGCAGCCCTGAACACCCGCAGCCGTGAGTTGATGCTGCCGATCCTCGTCCTACCTCTGGAAATCCCACTGCTGATGGCCTGCGTACGGATAACCGATGCGATCTTGCGGGCCCAGCCATTGGCGGAAGTTGGCAGATGGACGGTCTACTTGGTAGGATTCGACGTAATCTTCATAACCGCCGCATGGATGCTCTTCGAGTACCTGGAACTGGACGGCTGAGTCGGCAAGAGCCGCGCAAAACGAAAAGCACAATGAACAAACCACGCCTCAGCAAACGTCTCGAACAAGCGGTCTTGACCTATGCGCCGATCCCGACGGCCATCGCAATCGGCACCAGCATCTGGGCGGTATTTCTGTGGGCTCCGACTGAGCGCAGCCTCGGAATTGTCCAGCGGATTTTTTACTACCACCTACCGTCGGCCTGGGGCTGTTTTCTCGGGTTCTTGATCGCCTGCGTTGCGAGCATCGCCTACCTGATCCGTGGCGCACCGGGCTACGACCGTGCAGCACGCGCAGCAGTCGAGGTGGGAATGATCTTCGCCACTATGGTACTGACCACCGGGCCGTTGTGGGCAAAACCTTCCTGGGGTGTGTATTGGACGTGGGACCCACGGCTAACGACCATGTTCGTGCTGTGGCTGGTGTACTTCGCATACCTTCTCTTGCGCGCGTTCTCGCAAGACGACGAAATGGGCAAGCGCTTCGCTGCGGTGCTCGCAATCGTCGGCACCCTGGACATTCCGGTTATCATGTTTGCGACCCAGCTCTGGCAGGGCGCACACCCGGCAGTGATGCAGTCAGACAAGGCCGATTCCGGTCTCAAAGACCCGGTAATGGGCATCACCCTTCTTATATGTACCATCGCGTTCTCACTGTTGTTCACATGGTTGTGGACACTACGGTTCAGCGTGTTGCGCTTGACCGACGAGGTCGAAGAGCTTGAATACCTGGTCGATGAGGCGGCCGTGTCATGAGCCATTTAGGTTTTTTGGGGGCTGCTTACGCCTGTGTATGGACGCTGATTTTCTTGTATGCCTGGAGTCTCACCCGTTCGATGCGGCAACTCTCGCGTCGCGTCGATCATCTCGAGCGAAGGCGCCCGCCCGCCCGCGCCGACTGAAACTCCCGCACCCGCAGTGACATCCCCACGCCCGTTCGCTCTCGCGGTTCAGCCGTTACCGCTGCATACCCGCGCCCGCCGATTTTTCACGGTCGCCGCTATGGTTGTAACCGTGTACGCAAGCTACAAGGCCTTACAGATCGTCGGCAAGGTCACCGGGCGCTCCGCTGAAGCCGACTACTACGCGCGCCAACACCGCCGCGCAGCCCACCTCGTCCGCGCCACTGCGCTGCGCCTGGAAGGCCTCTTGATCAAAGCTTGTCAGTTCGCCGCCAGCCGCGCCGACATCCTACCGCGCGAGTTCACCGACGTCCTCGCCACGCTGCATGACCGCGTGCCGCCGCGTGCGAGCGAGGAGATGCGCGTGCAGATAGAGAGCGGTCTCGGCGGCACGATCGAAGATCTTTTCGCGACGTTTGACCGACAACCGGTCGCCGCGGCCTCACTGGCACAGGTACACCGCGCGCGTACCCACCAAGGCCAAGACGTCGCCGTCAAGGTCCAGTATCCGGGAATCGATCGGATTGTCGCAACCGACCTCGCCAACTTCGGGTTCTTCGTACAGTTGCTTGCACGCATCGAGAAGCGTTTCGACCTCCGCCTACTGCTGCATGAGTTGCGGGTGACGATCCCGCTTGAACTCGACTTTGTTAACGAGGCTGCCAATGCGAAACACTTCGCCGCAGACTTCGCCGATGACGATCGCATCGTCTTTCCTACGCCGGTTGACGAGCTGACCTGTCGGACCGTGCTGACCATGAACTTCATAGAGGGCACCAAGATCTCCGACATCGCGGGACTCACTAGCGCCGGGATCGACAAGCACGCGGTCGCAGAACTGCTGACCGATTGCTACCTACGACAGATCCTCGTAAACGGATTTTTCCACGGCGATCCACACCCCGGCAACATCCTCGTGCAGGGCGGCCCGAAACTCGTGCTCTTGGATTTGGGCTTGGCCAAACAGCTCAGCACCGAGATGCGCAACGGTGTCGTCAAGCTCGCGGCCGCGATAATTTCACGCGACGCTGATCTGATCGGCTCGGCGTTTCGCGAACTAGGCTTCAAAACCCGAAGCGGCGATGACGACACGCTCATAACCCTCGGAGAGGTGATGCTCGGGCAAGCCATACACGCGGGCAAAGCCTACGCCGATTTGCAGATGGTCGAGCGGATCAACCGCGAGCTCATGGAAGCGCTACGGGTGAACCCTATCGTTCGCGCGCCCTCAGACCTGTTACTGGTTTTGCGCGTGATGGGGCTGCTGAGCGGAATCGGCAAGATGCTCGACTCTCGCGTCGATCCAATGGCCGCGATCCTCCCCTTTATGATGGATACCTGGCTCAGTCCGGCCTAGGCGGCATAATTAAGAACTGCGACGAAGTGGCAACAGGTTCCGGCAAGAACGAACAAGTGCCAAACCAGGTGGCTGTAGCGGACCCGTTGGAGCGCGTAAAAGGCCACACCACCCGTATACGAAAGCCCGCCGGCTACCAGCCAAAACAATCCCCAGCTCTCCAAATTGGCCGTCAACGGCTTTACCGCGATCAAAATAAGCCAACCCATCGCGATGTACACACAGGTGGATAGGGTATCGTACTTGACGCCGCCGACGACCTTTGCGACCACTCCGCAGAGCGCGAGTCCCCAGATCACGCTGAGCAGCGTCCATCCCCACGCACCGCGAAGAACACCGAGGGTGAACGGCGTATAGGTCCCCGCAATCATCAAATAAATCGCCGCATGGTCGAGCACCCGGCAGATCCGTTTGGCTCGGGCCCTGTCTGCAGGCATTGCGTGATAAACGGTCGACGCCAAATAAAGCAGCGTCATCGCGACGGCAAAGACCGCAGCCCCAATAATCGGCGCGGTCTCGCCGGTGCGCGAAGCACTCAAAATTAGGTAAGGCATACCCACGGCGGCCAAAACGAGGCCGACCCCGTGCGAAACACTGTTGGCTATTTCTTCGCCCTTAGACTGCATTTTCCCTGCTATTTCCCTGACTTGCGCCGTTTCGTGAGGTCCCCGTAGGATCGCAAACCCGCCTCTGCTTCGGGTCAAGGCGTGACTCTACACCTTTTAACCGACTATAGGGGGTTAGAAAAACACAATAATCGGCTCGCGCGACTTTTCTTCGGCGTGCTGCTAGGCTGGCGCGATTTTCTGAGGAGAAGGGTCGCATTAGAAGATGCGGCCTGAACAAAGATGCAAACCGACACACCCCGCCGCGACGACATCCGCAATATCGCGATCATCGCCCACGTAGACCATGGCAAGACCACACTCGTTGACGCGATGCTCCATCAAAGCGGCATCTTCGGCGCGCACATGCACGTTGCAGAACGGGTCATGGACTCGAACGTCCTGGAAAGGGAGCGGGGGATCACCATCCTAGCCAAGAACACCGCGGTAGTTTTCGAGAGTGTGAAGATCAACATCGTCGACACCCCCGGCCACGCCGACTTCGGGGGCGAGGTGGAGCGAACGCTTACAATGGTCGACGGCGTGATGTTGCTCGTAGATGCATCCGAGGGTCCGCTGCCGCAGACCCGCTTCGTACTGCAAAAAGCGCTTTCGCTCGGGCTCCCACCTATCGTCTGCGTCAACAAGATTGATCGGCCTGACGCCCGCATCGGCGAAGTACTCGACGAAATCTACGACCTGTTCATAGACCTCGGCGCCACCGAACAGCAACTCGATTTTCCCGTCGTCTATACGAATGCGAAGGCAGGTACGGCAACACGCTCACTAGAGGTGCCGGCCGAAAACCTGCGCACGTTGTTCCAGTTGATCGTCTCCACGCTGCCCGGCCCTCGCGCCGACCCCTCAGCAACACCGCAGTTCCAGTGCAACAACCTCGACTACAACGATTACGTGGGTCGCATCGCAATCGGTTGTCTGAAAAACGGCACGCTGGAGAAGAACCAAACCTACGCGCTCTGCCGATCAGACGAAGCGCCGCGCAACATCAAAATCAGCCAGATATTCACCTGGGTGGGGTTGGAGCGCAAAGAGGTCAAGAGCGTCGCAGCAGGCGATTTGATCGCTGTCGCAGGTATCGAAGACATCAATATCGGCGATACTATCTCCGACCGTGACGAGCCGGTCCCGCTTCCCGCGATCCGTATAGACGAGCCAACCATTTCGATGTTCTTCGGCGCCAACACCAGCCCTTGGGCCGGGCGCGAGGGGGAGTTCGTCACCTCGAGTAAGCTGCGCGAGCGCCTCGCGCAGGAGCAGCGTCGCAACGTCAGCCTACGGGTAGAAGACACCGGCAGCACTGAGTCTATACGCGTCACCGGCCGTGGTGAGCTGCAACTGGCTATCCTTATTGAGACGATGCGCCGCGAAGGTTACGAAATGCAGGTCTCTAAACCTGTCGTGGTCACCCGCGACATTGACGGCGTGATCCACGAACCTGTCGAACTCCTGGTGATCGATGTTGCCGAAACCTACATCGGCGTCCTCACACAATTGCTTGCCGTACGCCACGGCAAGATGACCAAGATGACAAACGCCGGTTCGGGCCACGTGCGGCTCGAATTCAGCGTCCCTTCGCGTGGGCTGATCGGGTTCCGATCTCGTTTTCTGACCGAGACGCGCGGCACCGGTACCATGAACGCGCTGTTCGACGGATGGGCTCCCTGGCACGGAAAAATCCAGGCGCGCGTCAACGGATCGATGATGGCCGACCGCGAAGGAACAGCGACACCCTACTCGGTGTTTCACCTGCAAGAACGTGGAACGATGTTCATCCCACCGAGCACTAAGGTGTACGAAGGCATGATCATCGGAGAGTACTCGCGCACCAGCGACCTAAACGTCAATATCGTCCGCGAGAAGAAGCTCACCAACATGCGCGCCTCCGGTCACGACGAGGCCGTGGTGATTACGCCGCATCGCGAGATGCAACTGGAGTCGAGTCTGGAGTGGGTCGAGGACGACGAACTCGTTGAGGTCACGCCCAAGTCGATCAGACTTCGCAAGCGGATCCTCGCCGCCAACCAGCGACCGAAGAAGCGCAACGCCGACGAATAGGCAGTCGGGTGGCGGTCAGAAGTCGCGATCCATGACCGTTTTGCGCTCGTCTTCGCGGGCGCGAAGAATCGCGTTGTCGCACAACTTACGAACCTGCACCGAAAGCGCGGCCATCACGTTCTCCGACGTATTCATGCCCGAACGCGCACGAATATAAGCCTTTAGCTTCGACGCAACGATCAAAATATCGTTCGGCAGGTCGTCACCGTTGAGCGTACCGAGCACCCCGACGCCGCTACGCTGCGCCCCTCCCCTAGGATTTGTCGCCGTGCCGCCCGCAGCCGACATCGAAGTACCGTCGGGCTTGCGGATTATAGCCGCCGGTGCCGCGGCCGAGCGCGGGGCAGACTCACCACTTCCACCCTGCTTCGCGGCGGCCCATTCCTGAGCGCTCGGTGCGCGCTGCTGCTCAGCCCACGACTCGCGGTGGCGCATGGTCGGAACGTGCACCTCCCAGCAACTCACCGAGCAGAAGACAAACGCGTTGCCCTTACGGTTACAAGTCGAAACGCTGCAAGCGTAGTAGTCGGTACCGAACCCAAGATAGCGTTTGCAGGTACTACAGCGGCGCCAGAAGTTATCGTTCATATACCCGTCTACTCTTTAAGTTTGATGCGCAGGCTCCCGTCGCGCACTTCGAGAGCTTCTACCCCCGCGGCAAACGCTTTCCAAAGCCCTTCGTTGCCGCCGAACCTTTCGACAAGGTCGATGTTCTTGATCCCGCCTAACCATGCATTGGGGATCGGCACACCCATGATGCTCAAGCCTTTGAGCACGACTATCGGACGTCCGTTCGCGTAGGCCATTTCAACACCTGCGTTGAGACGCAACGTCTTGCCCCCCATGAACGGAAAGTCGGGATCCAGCGCGACCAGGAGCTTGGCACTGACTAGGTTGTCAGCAAGATCGATAGCGACCCGTTCGGCTAAGTCGGAGTTCCTCGCGACCAGGGCGTTCACCTCACGTTCGTTGAAGGTAATCTCACGCTCGGCATCTTCTTCGTTGTAGCGCTCCGGTTGCAGGCGCTCGCTGCCGAGCTGCGGTTGCGACCCCGGCGCGGCGCGAACCCCTTCACGTTTCTTAAACTCCGCGAAGCCCTCCAATCGGGTAAGCTTTTCTTCGAGCACGCGCTCTTCCCCTACACTCAGAGCGACAGGCTTGAGCTTCGCAGGAAACACGTACGCACGCACGATCCAGACCGTCGCAAAGACCGTAGCAAGCATCGTTAAAGCGAGCATCCCGAACAGTTGCAGCCAACTGAAACGGCGGCCGCGGTCATGAGTATGGGTTGAATCGGTCATCGACGTCTCCGGGGCGAGTTCTCCTACCTGCACGCGCAGCTGCCTGACCAGGCCGCGACCACGACACACCAGGTGTGATCTATTAGCGCACAAGCAGCCTCAGGCTCAAACGCCTGGGGCGCCGGCGGACGGAGTTGCTATATCCGGGCGCCTTTCGCCTGGTTGCAGGCGCGGCATAGCAGCTGAAGATTCTGCGCCGATGCGGCACCGCCGTGGGAGAGCGGGATAATGTGATCGAACTGAAGGTTTTGGCGCGCACCGCAACCTACGCAGGCTCCTTGGTCGCGCCGCCAGACCTCATGACGAATTGGTTCCGGAATCGGTGAGCGGGTACGGCGTTCAAAAGGAAGCGGCGCCTCGGGCGCGTCGAAGCATACCTCGAGCTCGAGCTTGGCTGACGCCGTCTTGTCGTGGACATCGCAGAGCGCCTCGAAGGCCTCCAGCATCGCCAACGCGTCGCGCGCATCCGGCGTGCCCGCCGGAGCGCGCATGCGCTTGCCGCAGTGATCGCATTGGTAGTGGGCCGAGCGCACGTTGGGGCTGAGGTCGAGCAGCACCATCGCCGATTCGTGGCAGCGCGCGCAGGGCTGAATCAAAAAGTGTTGCTCGACAAACTCACCAAGGTCTTCCGCGCAGCGCTCGGCCCGACTGCGCAGGCGCGCAAGCCGTAGCCGGCGCCATAGGACGAAGGCGGGCACCATTAGTGCCGCGAGAAAACCCCATTGAAGTTCCGTCACCTTGCTTCTCTCAGTTGGCGCAGCGCCCGCGCGGCCGGAGTCGGCTGACCGCTCAGAACGAGAGTATATTCCCCTGCGACGGCAACACGCGACCTTCGAGCGTTTCGCGGTAGACGTGCTCGATAGACTTCTCACCCGAGCTCGCGGCGACCGTGATCCACTCGCGCGCTGGGCCGATCAGCCGGGCCCATGCTCCGCCTAGCCGTTGTTGCAGCGCATCCGCACCCCAGTCGGCCTCGCGCTTCTTGATCTGGTCGGGGGCGAAAAAGAACGTCGGTTGCGCGCCCGGTAGCGGCACCATCTCGCCGCCGTTTTCCCAGTGCGAAGCGCCGACCATCAGGCTGAATTTGAGGTTATCGGCGAAGTGGCTGTGTACCGCGGCGCGGACGTCTCCGTTTCCTGACATGTCGATATAAACGCCGCCCTGCTCTATGGGTAAAGAGGCGATCTCGTCGTAGGTCACGGTCTTGTCGTAGCAACCAAGCGCTTCGACGAACTTACGGTTACCAGCCGAGGTCAGCCCGATAACATCGCATCCCGCGCCGCAAAGTTCATGCAGACAAAACGCCGCGCACAGCGCAGTCTTGCTCGATGCGCTGGAGAAAAGCACTTGCTTCGCACCGTAGTAGTCAGCGTCGGCGATCATATCGGCGATGAGAAAGCCCGTCATGAACAGCGGTCGAAGCAACGACTGCTGCGCTTCGCAGCCGACGTCGTAGCCGGGATCGGCGGCGGTGCGTAGGTAGTTGTTGTAGACCGGGTGCAAGGCCTTGCGATGCTCGGTGCCGTCGACGAAACCGGCAGCTGTCACCCTTGCCGGCTGCAAAACCAGATGCGTGGATAACGGCCAATAACCGTATAGGCGCTCCCCTACTTTAACGCCTTCGTGCTTGGAGGCGACAACGTCGGCAAAACCCCAAACCGGGATTCGCCCCCACCCCTCGACGGCTGGAAAGAAGTTCCAATAGGCCATCTGTTCACCGAATACCGCATAGGTGATGTTGTTGGCGGTGAAAGCGAAGGTATCGACCTTCGCGAGAACCTCGCCGTCGGCCAGATCGGCTTGGGCGGGAACCGGCGCGGTCCGGAATTCACAGGTTCGAAGATCGTCTTTCTTTACGAGAAACTCGGTTGCGGTATCGGTTTGTACTGCCATTTACTCTCCCAGCGCGCCGCGCGCGCGGTCAGACTGCCGACCCGCCCTCGCTATTGCCATCCTCGGGTAGCGCCGGGCGCACTTTGACGACTTCTTCCTTACGGATCTCGACGGTACCCGGTTTCGCACCACGCGGCTTGCTGACGTTGCTTGCCGACGTATACGAGACCGGTACCACGCCGCCTGCGCGGGCCTTGCTATGGTAGGCGGCAACAGCGGCGGCGCGCTTGATCAGGTCGCGGTCGGCCTTCTCACCGTCGGGTCCTTGCAAAATGACATGGCTTCCGGGCACCGCCCGAGCGTGAAACCACGTGTCATATGACCGCGCCACCTTGAGGCTCAAGCGGTCGTTGTCGGCGTCGCTGCGGCCCGCCGACACCGTCCAACCACCGCCAAGGTCGTACGTGAAGACCCGCCCTGCGCCGTCCGAACGTGGACGGTCTTTCAGTGTTCTTGCCAAGGGTCGTAGTTTCCGAAGTTCCAGATATGGCCTTCAGGATCGCGACAGGAATAGCCACGACCTCCGTAGTCTTCGTCCTTAATGTCCAACACGATCACGGCACCTGCCGCAACGGAACGCTGGTAATGTGCGTCGGGATTCACAACCACGATATAGGCGCTTTGCGTATTCACGGCCTCGGGGCCGTCCGGCGGCCGTACCAACGCGCTGTAGTCGCCCGCACCCGTGCTCCCGAGCATGATCATACCGTTACCATAGCGTAGTTGTGCGTGTGCAATCCTACCACCTTCGCCCTCGATGACCATGTGACGCTCGAATCCGAAAGCGTCACAAAGCCATTTGACCGCCGCGCCGGCATCCTTGTAGCGCATCGTAGGGATGACGTTGACCCGTGTGCTTTTCATGTTCTGCGGCATGATTCGTTCAATCCTCGCGCACCCGCCCACGCGCGTTCTTAATCCGGCCCTGGTGGGTTTTAGCCTGCAAACGGCGCTCTTTCGAACCTCGCGACGGCTTGGTCGGCATACGCTTTTTACGCGATACTAAGGCGCTTCGCACCAGCTCCCCTAGTCTCGCCAGCGCGTCGGCCCGGTTCTTGTCTTGGGTGCGAAAGCGTTGCGCCTTGATCACCACGACTCCGTCGCGGTTGATACGGCTGTCGCCGCGCTGGAGAAGCACGTGCTTGATACGATCGGGTAGCGACGATGCGCGGATGTCAAAACGCAGGTGGATCGCGCTGGAGGTCTTGTTGACGTTTTGACCTCCGGCACCCTGCGCGCGGATCGCCCGTAGCTCGATCTCGGTATCGGGGATCGCGACTTGTGAAGACACCCAAAGCATCGGCCGATTCTACGGTACCAAGGGCCGGTGCGCCGAATCTGTCGGGAACTTTTTTATCCAGCCCTCGTGAAGACGCCGCAGGATGGAGGGGTACACGAGGAATCTGCGAAAAGGATCGATGGCGGCCATATAAACCGGCGTCAATCGACTCACCGGAGCTACGTAGATCGCCCAGTACAATCTGTAGCCGGATTCCACGCGCTCCAGAGCCATTGCCGAGAACGCATGAACCGTGGCGTTACTAATTTCGCCGACGCCTTCGTTTTCGAACGCATAAAGAACCGTAAACAGCCCATCCGCACTCCCGCAAGGAAGCAGCGAGGCCTCGCGGAGCTCAATCGTCGTCGTCGAAAGATTCGGCGCGATCAAAGAGTTCTTCGATCGCCCTTTCATCGCGGATCTCGCCGTCGCTTTCGAACACCTCAACTTCGACGTCACCGTCGTTGTGAAACTCCACCTCCCAGCGTTGTCCGGGAACGGTTACGGCAACAGAGATCGCTCCTTCACGGATGCTCTGCAGCGTGTAGTGAATATCGGCCTCGTCGAGCCGGTCGAGGAACCCAGTCAAATTAGAAAGTTCGCTCATTGTTCTCCTTGCCCAGCCGCGACGGCCTCGGCCATACCAAGATGGCTGGGGTCGGCCTGAATCCGCGCGATCCATCCGCGCACAGCCGGGTATCCATGCAAATCAAAGCCACCTTCATCGGCAACATGGGTGTAGGCGAAAAGTGAGATGTCGGCGACAGTCAACGTATCTCCAACGAAGTAGCGGTTCGCCTCAAGGTGATGCTCCATCACCCCCAGCGCTTTTTCGCCACCGGCACGCTTGGATTCGTATTCCGCCCGCCGCTGTTCGGGGAGCCCGAGATACTTGGCGATATAGCGGGCAACAGCGATGTAGGGTTCGTGGCTGTACTGCTCGAACGACTGCCATTGCAGAACCTGCGCGCGCTGCCACGGGTCAGCTGGAAGAAAAGGTGTCCCATGGGCGAGAAAATACAAGATCGCGTTGGACTCGAACAGAAAACGTCCGTCTTCGAGTTCGAGGACGGGTATCTTGCCGTTGGGGTTCCTTTCGAGAAAACCCGGCGCGTGCGTCTCGCCCTTCAGGATGTCCACGTGTATCCACCGGTGCGGACGTTCGAGCCGGTGCAGCAAGAGCTTCACCTTGTAACAGTTCCCCGACAGCAGATCTCCGTAGACGCTAAGCATCAACCTCGCCCGGATACGGCCCCTTCGCCCCGCAGCCATGCCGTAAAGATCGCCGCAAATGCGAGATCACCCGAAGCGGCAAGCACCATAGAAAACGGGATCTGCTGCGCCAGCCAAAAGCATAGCGCCAATACGAATACAACGGCCTTGCCGATCGCGCCGAGCGCAAGCAACGGGCGATCGATCACCGGCTGCACCGCGTTCCAGGCGTAGCTGCCACCAAACAGCAGGACGAAACAGCCGAGCATCACCGACTGAAACGGTGGCGCAGCCGGCGGCATCGGAACAAATTGCGCGGCAATATGCGGAAAGAAAAACAAAAGCGCGGCGCCGGCATTGAATACGGTAGTCGCCCACAACGACTTGCGCAGGAAATCTTCGGTTACCATCGGGCCTCTCCTTGAGCTTATAGATCGATGACTAGGCCTGTTCTTCGCCGACTCCGACAAAATAAGCGGCAACTGCAGTAGTCACGCACTCGAGCATCGCGATTGCACCTGCGGTCCAGATGAAGGTACCGTGGGCATGATCGGAACCTTCGGGAAGATGCGAGATATGGTCAGGCGAAACCATCATATAGTGATGGAAAACCCCGAAAACTAGCGCCCCGGTCATCCCGATCACGACCAACCACAGGCCGACCTTCGCATAGCGCGTCCACAGCAAGATCGCACCTACAAACGGCATCGCCACGATGACGGCGTTCACGAACGCGTTCTGCCAAGGCGCGAGCACGATCGCCAGGTCGGTGTGCGCTCCGCCGTGCTGCAACGCAATCGCATGATGAACGACGACCAGCGCGGTCACTGCGACTGCCGAGAAGTTGCTATTCATAACGCTGCTCTCCCATTGATCCCGGCGGCGTCATGTTTGCGGTTTGTCATGTCTACCGCAATCTATTGCCGGTGGCGGAGGTGCGGAAAGAACGTTTGAGTTTACGGGCCGGACCCAGCGCACTCGCCGAGCTCCGTGAACACGGGTTTTCTGCCGATCGTTTCTCGACAATGCTCGGCGCCTCGGGCGGGCCAAAGTGGCTGGTGCTGAGCCGTATAGATCGCGTACTCGCCGAAACCGTGATCGGCAACCGCTCCAAGCCGCTCGACGTCATCGGATCCTCGATCGGAACCTTTCGGCATCTTTGCTTTGCGAGCGGCGATCACGCCGCGGCCTGCGATCAGTTCGAACAGGCATACATCGCACAGAGCTACGAAGAACGACCCGCAGCCACCGAGGTCAGTACCCAGAGCCGTGACATCCTTAGAGCGCTACTCGCCGATGGCCGCGCGGGTCGGATACTGTCGAATCCCATGGTGCGAAGCCATGTCATCGCCTCACGACTGCGAGCCAAGCTCAGCGACAACGGCGCAGCATTTCGCGCCACGGTGGCCGCCGCGGCTCTCGGCAATGCATTTTCGCGCAGCAGCCTCGCGCTTTTTTTCGAAAGGGTGATCTTCTCTTCCGTTCCTGAGTATGCGCCAAAGTTCGCGACCGTACCCACCCACAATGCCCGCTTGAGCAGCAATAACATCGAGGATGCAGCCCAGGCCAGCGGAACCATACCGTTCGTCATGCAACCGGTGCGCGACCCGGCCGACGCGCCCAAGGGCCTTTATCTCGACGGCGGGATAATTGACTACCACTACGACTTTCGGCTGCGCACCGAGCCGGGTCTGATCCTGTTTCCGCACTTCTTCGAGCGCATAACCCCGGGCTGGTTCGACAAGGCGCTGCCGTGGCGGCACGCCGCCGCTGAAGGTCTCGAGCGAACGGTGATGATCGCACCCTCGCCTGCTTTCGTAGAGAGCTTGCCCGGTGGCCGCGTGCCCGACCGCAACGACTTTGTGAAGCTTTCGACCACAGAGCGTCAAAAGCAGTGGTACGACGTCATCGACCGTTGCGGCGTTCTCGCCGATACACTCCACGAACTGATCGCGACAGACCGCTTCGTCGAGGCTTTACGCCCATTCTAGAAACGGATCGGCCGGCTCGGAGACCGAGTCAAGACTCTCCCGCCCGGGCGAGTTGGTCAGTGATGTGGCGAAATCGAGCGAGAGATCGTCGAGCAAGGCTGCGCGGCGGGTCATGGAGGTTATCCACATTCCGCGCGGAATGTGCAGCCGGGCCTGTCAGTCGCCTAGCCCATTTTCATTTCGAAAAAGCAGAGCTTGTTGCCGTCCAGATCACGGACGTAGGCGCCGTAAAAGACCGGCAGGCGCTCTCCCGGCTCGCCCTCATCGGTCGCTCCCAGTTCTATCGCCTTCGCGTACAACTTATCCACGCCCGCGCGCGAGCCGCCCGGAATCGCGACCATGTTGCCGTTACCACAATCGTGGGCATTCTCGTCGTAGGGTATGCAGACCGCGAGCATAGCCGCACCCGGTCCCGTGCCGTAGAACTTTATCCGATCCATCCCCATTAACTGCTTGCCGCCAACCTCGGCGAGAAGCGCGTCGTAGAACTCACAAGCCCTGTCTATATCTTTGGTTCCAATCGTTACATATCCCAACATCCGTTCTCGTCTCCTGTAGCGATAGTTTTCATCACGCAGCACCGGCGTTGCTGCAATCCCTAGTGCGCATGGGTTTTAGCTACCACCACGCCGACTCGCTTCGCAGTCGCGGTATGGTTGATCGTCATGCTCGGCAGGGTAGCCCCAACTCTCCGTCCAAAGAAAGCTAGCGAACCTCGACACCGCGCCAGAACGCGATGTGATCCTTGATCTCTGCGGCGTCTTTCTTCGGGTCTGAGTAGTACCAAGCCGCGTCTCGGTTCTCTTCGCCGGCGACCACGACACTGTAGTAATTCGCCGTCCCTTTCCACGGGCATACCGTGGTCGTATCGCTGGACTCCAAATACTCCCTCACCACAGAGTCGGCGGGAAAATAGTGGTTGCCCTCGACCACCACGGTTGTGTCGCTCTCGGCTATGGTCCGGCCATTCCAGATCGCTTTCATAACTATCCCTCGTCGAGCAACCGCTTTACGTTTTCTTCGATCAGATCGCGCACTACTCGGAACTGCTCAGGTGCCATATCGCGCGGATCCGGGATCTGCCAATCGATCCTCCGTTTGGCCGTTACCGCCGGACACGCATCCCCGCAGCCCATCGTGACCACCGCGTCAAAGCTCAACGCGGGGATGTCATCAACCGACGTAGAAAGGTGCGTCGACAGATCGTACCCCACTTCCTTCAGAGCCGCGATTGCCTTGGGGTTCACCTTGCCCGAAGGCCGTGACCCCGCACTGTAAGCCTCAACGTCGGCTCCGCCGTGTATGCGCGCGAACGCTTCGGCCATCTGGCTCCGATTGGAGTTCTCAATGCAGACGAAGAGTAGTCGTTTCATGCTACTGCGTCCGGAAGTCCGTCGAAGAACACTACTTCGCCCGTCTCTAACGAGTACTCCGCAGCGACAACCAGCAGCCCGTCGTCTTGGATCAATTGCTCAAGGAGCCGCGATCCGTGTCGCAGATGGTTTGCGGCTGCGCGGGTATTGCCGCGTACCGCGTGCTTCATCAAAGCCTCCGGGCTCAATTGAAGGTCTGGATCTACCAGCGGTGCGACCGCAGGACGGATCCGGTCGAGGATCGAACCCAGGTTCTGCGACCTCGGCCGGCTCGGATGGGTGAGTTCCTGCAGAGCCGCGGCAACCGCCCCGCACATCGAGTGTCCCAAAACCACAACCAACCGCGTAGCAAATTGCTCTGCGGCGAACTCAACGCTGCCAATCTGCGAAGGAGCGACAATGTTTCCCGCCACACGGATGACGAACAAGTCGCCTAGACCTTGATCGAACACGAGCTCAGCGGGCACTCTGGAGTCTGAGCATCCAAGGATGATCGCGAAGGGCTCCTGCCCCTCCAGCAGTTCGCTGCGACGCGCCTCGCTGGTCAGCACACCGTGCAGCTGCTCGCCGGCCACGAACCGTCGGTTGCCTTCCCGTAGACACTCCAGTGCTTCCAACGCAGAAATCATCTCGCTTCTCACGGGTGAGGCGTCAAAACGCTTCCACACCGACGTACGACATCAAGCCGAAGAGCACCGCCAGCAGGATGAGCCATGTCGCGGCAGCGACCCGCATGGCCTTGTTCGCACGCTCCACTTCCCACCAGGTTCGCGGCCTCACGTTGCGGATGAAAAACGTCACCATCGCGGCCAAGTTAATGCAGGTCACATTCGTCAACACGAGCATCAAAGCACCCACCGCTCGCGCCTCGTGGCCTGCACCAACGAGTAGCCCGGCGACCACAAGCGGCGGCAAAAGCGCTACCGCGACCATCACACCGACGACCACAGCCGAAACGCCGCTGGTGAAGGCCAGTGCCCCGGCTGTCCCCGCAGCCAGCGCGAGCGCGATGTCACCGACCGCCGCCTCACTCCTGGCCGCGATTGCCGGAGCGGTTGGGTCGACCGTGAGCACGGCACCAAGCAGGAGAGACAACACTGCGGCTGTCGTAACCCCGGCACCTATCGACTTGAGCGAATGCTTGGCGAGCTCGGTGTGCCCTAAGGTGCAAGCCAACGACAACGCGATATTCGGGCCAAGAAGAGGAGCCATGACCATCGCGCCAATGACGATCGCGGTGTCACCACGCACCAACCCGACTGCGGCGACAACCGTGGACAACGCGACCATCAGGACATAAACGGGCGTCAGCGTGCTGGCCTGGGCTATATCCTCGTAGAGTTCCTCTCGGCTGATTCTCGGCCGCCCTCGTTCACCACGTCTCGGCTCTTCTGCGCTCGCTGCCACCGCGCTGGACTGAGTATCCAACTCGGGCACAGTCGCCTCGACGGGAAGCAGGTTTACCCGAAAGCCATCCTTTGCCCCGTACTCGCGGACGAGTAGATCAGTTAGCGATTGTGTGTCGTGTGCGCGGAGAAGAATCCGAACAAGACCGGTAGAATCCGTCGACTCAAACGTCGAGTAGTCTACTAAGCGATGCCCTTCGAGCAACGAAGGGAGCCGGTGGAGTTCCGCGCTGGGTACGGCGACTTCAAGCATGCGAAGCGGCAAAGGCGTCTCTCCTCAGCGTCGCCTCAAGCGAGCGCAAAGATTTCCTCGAAGCCTTCCTGCAAATACCTGGTAAGCAGCTCCGGCTCGGTGACAGCAGCGGGGTCAACGTTGATTCCCAGACAACACCTACCCACATGCGAGACCATCGTCAGCATCGCCGCGACGCCCGGCAAAGGACCGAAGGGATAGGCGTGGGTAATCTCGGCTCCGGCCATGAACATCGGATCGCGAAGTCCCGGGACATTGCTGATCTGTACATCCTGGGTCGAGGTAAGGCTGCCGCTCACGGCGGCAAGGATCGGGTCGGGCAGCGAGGCAAGCAGCGGCGTCAGACGGGAGATGGCGTCCAGAGACGGTTCAACGCGCACCTGGCGCACGAACTCTCCAATCAGGCGCATACGTTCGATGGGATCTGGTTCACCCATCGGCCCTGCGAAGAACGCACCCGCAAATTGGTTACCACCGGCCGCATCGGAGCTGGTACGAATGCTGATCGGAAAAGCGATCGGCAGTTCATCGACGTCTGAGCCAAAGTGTTGGTGATAACGGCGAAACCCGCCGAGTACGGCTGCGATATAAGCGTCGTTTATGGTCGCACCCGCGGCTCGCGCCCCGTCCTTCAGGTCTGCCAGGGGAAAGTCGTAGGTGTCGAAACGCCACGAGAGACTACGTCCCTTGAGCAACGGCGAGCGCGGCGCGCGCCTGGAACCAAAAACGCGTCGCGCTGAGTTCAGATAGGAAACCACCGAGCCAACCGCATCGCGCGCCTCGCCCAACCGCGGCGCACTCTTTGCGATTTGATTCGCGGCCTGCAACGCGGCGGCGGGCAGATCGGCCACGCGGCGTGCGAGCTGACGAGCGGCGAGCATCGTAGGCCCCGGCGATGACGGCGGGCGCTCGATCTCCCGACGTTGGCGGTTCAACGGCTCGCGCTTGGGGCTCAGTAGGTTCGCAAGCAGCTGCACTACGCCCATGCCGTCGGTGGTCGAGTGGTGCAACTTCAGGACGTATCCGGAACGCCCACCCTCCAGCCCCTCGACCAGCGTCGCCTCCCAGGGCGAACGCGCCCTGTCGAAAGGTGTCATCGCCATCGTCTGCGCAAAGTCGAGCAGTTGGCGCATTGTGCCCGGCTCCGGAAGACGGACGCGGCGGAGGTGGTAGTCGAGATCGAAGTTAGGATCCTCAATCCATGTCGGCGTTCCAATCCCAAAGGCCGGCTCGACGACTTTTTGACGAAAACGATGAGCTGCCCGACTCGCCCAATCATGGGCGGTGCGCAGACGTTGCCAGTCTGGGGTCGAATCGAGAAGATAGAGACCGACAATGGTATTGCGCAGTGAGGGGTTAACCTCCACGCGCCACATTACGGCCTCGAACGCGCTCATTTCGTTGGCACCGCCCCACTTCTCGAGCCATTCGACGAGTTCTTTCGATACGGGACTCTCTTCGTTCATAGACGGTACCACTAGAGCATGACCTGCGCAGCGAGCTGCTCGAATCGCTCGAGCGGTGCAGCTTTGAAACCTTCGCGAATACGTCGTGCCGATGCCGCCAGAGCCTCAGCCGCTATTGGCCAGTCGACGTCGACCAGCTTGCCGCCTCGCTTCACCACACGACCGGCGACTAGAACCGTGTCGACATCGTGTGGGTTGGCATTGAGCACCAGCGCACCGACCGGGTCGGTTGCAGGGACCATGTTGATGGAATCCGTACGTGTCAACACCAGGTCGGCTTGTTTACCGGGTGTGATGCTGCCGACGATCGCATCAAGCCCGGCGACGGTTGCGCCGCCGAGCGTCGCAAGTTCGAGTACCTCGCGGGCCTTGAGCCGGATGGAACGAGGAGGTGCGTCGAGCTGCTCGTTCTCAAGGCCGCGCTGGGCCTGAAGCATGAGGCGCATCTGTGCGAACATATCGCCCGAATAATTAGAAACGATATCGATCCCCAGCGATGTTCGCACTGAGCGGGCGAGCGCGCGCGCCGCAACGGGATGGCCCATGCCCATCTGAAGCTCGGTCTCCGGTGTCGCCGAGATGCCCGCACCAGAGTCTGCGAGGCGCTCCAACTCCTCATCGTCGAGGGCCGAGCCGTGCACAAAGAGCAGGTCTTCGTCGAGCAAGCCCTCACCGGCGAGCGATCCGACGATTCGTCGCCCGCGATCGTATCGGCCCATCGCCACGTGAAGCGATATACGGTGGGCACCGATTTCTCGCCCGAGCCGGATCTCGTCGCGGATCAACTCAAAGGTCGAGCCTTCCGCCTCGTTGGGCGCCAAGCCAATGCGAAGGAGGGCGTCCTCAGAAGCGAACTGTTGCGCGGCTAGGCGACGGAGATCGGGCACGCGCCAGCTCGCGTCCTCCTCAGGCAGAAACTCCGGCAACGTCGGGTTGCCGAACAGCCCGTAGCAAAACACTCCGCGGATTCCGGCATCGCGCAGTCCGTGAACAGCTTCGTCGCTGTGCTCAGGAGAATTCAGTATGTGGCAGTGGTCAATAATCGTGGTGATGCCAGCGTTGAGAGCTTCCAACGCCCCAACGTAGTTTCCCAGATAGACGTCGCCCGGATTGTAGAGGGCGCTATAGATGCAACGCATGCGGACAAAGTAGTCGAACAGGCTCCAGTCGGTCGCGACGGTGCGCAGCTGGGTCTGCCAAACGTGACGATGGGTATCGACAAATCCCGGCGACACAATCATTCCAGCGGCGTCGATCCGCTCGCAGCCGGCCACTTCTATCCGTGGCGCCACCTCAGCGATCTTGCCACCTTCGATCAGGACGTCACCGCGCTCTAGATCGCCGATAACGGCATCCAGGGTCACGAGTCGTCCTCCTTCGATGAGCAATCGATGATGCGACATGATCTCCCGCTACCTTCCGCTTCCTAAACGAGAGTGGCGTCAGCGCTCAACACTGCCGCGATTCTGACATCCGCCCCCGATTGAAACCAATTGCTCATCCCTATGACTGCGAAAGGGGATTGTAGGGCATGTCGGTCGAGCCATAGCCGAGGCCGAGCTGGTGCAACATGAACGTCGCTTGCGCACGATGATGGGTTTGATGGTTAAACATCTGGTTTATGAACAACGCGCGCGGGCGGCAGCGGTTGCGACTAAGCTCCTCGCTATAGAACTCGAAGGTAACCTCGAACCATTGCGGCGCAGCACTATCCATCTGCTCTAGTATCTCGTTATCAAGTACAACCCTTGCCGTCCTTAACTCACGATAGTCCTCGTAGGGGATGATAGTCGCGTCGAAGGCCTCAGGCGGTTTGCCTGCGATGATGAACGTCATGAGAACGCGGTCAACGTGCAAAATATGATTGAGAGTTGCGTGCAAGCTGCGAAAGAAGGCGCCGCGATCACGGGGCAGAACATCCTCGCCAAGGCTGTCGCACAGGCCGAACAGGACATCGTTTTGCCATCGGTTGTAGCGCGCCATCTCCATGGCCATGGTCTTGTAGATCGACATACTTCGTCACCTCATGCTCCTATCGGCTACCCGATACGATCAGCAAATGCAGGGCCGTGTCATCAGGTAGCTGACTGGCGGTGCGACGAACGCGACGCTAGACTACCGCCATGCTCGAGGAATTCGCTACTGCGCTGTACATGGCCGACGGGCCGACGGTATCCTTCTTCGGCTTCCCCTATCCGACGCGCATGGCGCTGGTGCGTCTGAGCGACGGGGGCGTGTGGGTATGGTCACCAATCGCGCTCACTCCCGAACTCGCCGACGCTGTCGACGCCATCGGGCCGGTTCGCCACATTGTCTCGCCCAACAAGATCCACCATCTGTTCCTGAAGGAGTGGGCGACAAGATGGCCGGACGCGCTGCTCTACGCGCCGCCCGGACTCGCTAAGCGTAGGCCCGACTTGCACTTTCATGCAGACCTCGGCGACGAACCTGATGCCGCTTGGGCCGCAGACATCGAGCAAACGATTTTCTGCGGCTCGATCGCAATGACGGAAGTAGCCTTCTTCCACCGCTCGTCTCGCACGGCGATTCTCTGCGACCTGGTGCAACGACACGACCCGGCGCAGATGAAGGGCCTAAAGGGAATGCTGATGCGTGCGGACGGATTGGTCGGCGAGCACGGCAGCACGCCGCGCGAGTGGCGGGCGAGCTTCTTGCGCCGCGGCCGCGCGCGCGCGGCCCGAGCACGGGTACTGGCCTGGGCACCCGAGCGGCTGCTGATCGCGCACGGTGAGTGCGCAAGCGAAAACGCTACCCAGATCCTCACCCGGGCGTTGGCCTGGATGTGAGCGTTGCAGCGAGCCTAGCCTAGGCGACTGACCCAAGACTGCTCAAGGTTTCAGAGACGCTGATGTAGACTCGTCGGCATGAGCGAGGCGGAGCGGTCGAGGATCTCGAGTTGGCGGCGTTCGAGCAGCGCTACTCGGTCAAAGGTGAGATCGCAGAGATGCAGGCCGCCAAAGGGAGAATGGAGCGCACGCATGGACCGCACGCTGACAGGCCCGGCTGCACATTCCGCGCGGAATGTGGAACCTCCATGACCCGCCGCGCAGCCTTACTCGACGATCTCTCGCTCGATTTCGCCACATCACTGACCAACATCGACCGGGCGGGGGAGCCTTGAGTCGGTCTCCGGCCCGCTCCATGTGCCGGTAAGGCGGGTCAACGCACGCCCAGTCCGCCCCTGAACATGAAGTAGGCCGCGCCCAACAGACACAGGGCTGCCCATAAGTAGTCGAGCTTAACCGGCTCGCGCAGATACAGCGTTGCTAAACGTCATGAAGACATTGGAAGCCATCAAGAGCAGAATCGTCTTCGCGATCGGGGACATTACTCTTACACTCCTTTCCTTCTGAAAGCACCCGGCTCAGTCTAGCGCATACGCGTTCGGACGCATCGAGATTGCGTGCGGAAACGAGAGCGCTATCATCAGCACCGGCACCGTCACGGCCGGGTAAACGCACCGGCCCGGTAGTCCTTCACGGAGAGCACCGATGTACCCCCTGCCCATCCAGACCACTTCAACGCTGACTCTCTGCGCAAGCTTGGCTATCTGCGCGAGCTTAGTCGGAACCAGTGCCGTAGCGCAGAACGAGCCGCCGGACACCCATGGACGGGGAGCGCATGCCCAACACGCGATCAAACAGCCTGATATCGGCTTTAACATTCCCCGCGAGCGCAACTGGATAAAGCTGCAGCGCTGGCTATCGGGACAAAAGCTGGAGTCTAAGGCCGAGGTTTCCGTCGATATCTCCGACCCCTTTCTTCTCGCCGACGGCGCGCATCTGTTCGACATGTACTGCGCCAACTGCCACGGCGCCCAAGGCAAAGGCGACGGTCCGCGCGCCGACGGTCTTGAACCGAGGCCTCGCGATCTGGCATCCGGTATGTTCAAGTTCCGCTCGACTCCCTCAGGCGAGCCACCGACAAGCCAGGATCTGTTTCAAACCATCAGCGGCGGTCTGCGTGGCACAGGGATGCTTCCTTTCGCCGATCTTGCCGAGTCGCAACGCTGGGCTCTGGTAGCCCACGTGAGCAAACTCGCCAACCTGCAGGCACAGGACTCCGACCAAGGACCACTGGACGTACCCGCGCCACAGCAGGGGACCTCGTTGCGGGATCGAGTCGCGCGCGGCCGACAGTTCTACACCAAGCTGGGCTGTGACAAGTGTCACGGCCTCACCGGGCGTGGCGACGGCCCCTCGGCCCGCGATCAAGTGGATGCTTACGGCAGGCCTATGGTGCCCAGGGATTTTGTGACCCAAGCTCTCAAGCGCGGCGAATACCCGGAAGACATCTATCAGAGCATCGCGACCGGACTCGATGGAACCCCGATGCCCGGTTATCTGGAAAGCGCTGCGAGCGAGGAGATCTGGGATCTGGTCGCGTTCGTGAGTTCACTTCCGGCTCAGGGTTTCAGCAAAGTCTCTGCTCTGGAACTCGCCCGCGCGCGCGAGTTGGTGAACATACAGCAAGGCCGCGGCCGGCACGCCGTGATCTCGGGATGCGGCTGCAGCTCAAGACGGTAAGGTGCGGGCTTACGTGTTTACGCGTCTTTGTAGCGATAAAACCCGCGACCGCTCTTGCAGCCCAGGTAACCGGCGTCAACGTACTTTTTGAGCAACGGACACGGTCGGTACTTGTCGTCGCCGAGAACGTCTTTCATGACTTCCATGATCGCGAGGCAAGTGTCGAGACCGATGAGATCGGCCAGAGCCAGCGGGCCCATCGGCTGGTTGCTGCCGAGCTTCATAGCTCTATCTACGTCTTCGACCGAACCCACGCCTTCGTATACACAATAGACCGCCTCATTGATCATCGGCAGCAGTACCCGGTTGACGATAAAGCCCGGGGAGTCCTCGGCGACCATAGTCACCTTGCCCATACGTTCGGATAACTCGCGAACCGTCTCGTAGGCATCGGTTCCAGTAGCAAGACCGCGCACGATCTCCACCAGCGTCATCACCTGCGGCGGATTCATGAAATGCATGCCGATAACCTTGTCGGGACGCCCGCTGCGGCTGCCGAGACGCGTTATCGAGATCGACGAGGTGTTCGAAGCAAGCACGACCTCGGATCGACAGATTTCGTTGAGTCGACGGAACAGCTCGATCTTGAGGTCTTCGTTTTCGCTGGCCGCTTCGATGACGAAGTCGGCAGCGGCGAGATCGGAGAACTCGGCCGTGGGGTAAACCCGGGCGCGGGTGGAAGCACCCTCTTCGGACGAAATCTTCTCCTTGCGCTGCAGTCGTTGCAGGCCGTTCTCTATGTTCTCCAGCCCGCGGGCGATGAGCGAATCGGATACGTCGTGCAACAGGACTTTGAAGCCTGCTTGTGCGGCTACCTGAGCGATGCCGCTGCCCATCTGGCCGGCGCCGACGACGGCTATTGTAGAAATGTTCATGGAGCTCCTCCTTGCCGCTCAGTGTTGTGCCGAGCGTTCGCGCACGCAACCGTTGCCGCCTCGCTGGAGATCCGCCGCCCTGCGTGTATTACTTACTGTCGGCCGCGCTGCTCACGAGTTCGCCGCAGCCGAGCATGCTGCTTCCGTAGTACGGGTTCTTGATGTCTCCGCTTCTTTGCAGCCAGCTTGCATCGGCCATCGAACAGGAGAAGACACTAACGCCCTCCGGGTCGGACATCGAAGCCCACATGGCCATCGGGCGTGACAATCGCTTAAACGCCTCTCGCGCTTGCTCGATGGTCGTCGCTTTTGCCACTTCATTCGATGCGGACGTAATCTGTTCAGGTAAGCTTTTGTAGTGCTCGGCGTGTTCATCGGTGAGCTTGCTCGCATCGAGAGTCGCCGCAGACGCGGCAATACTCTTTGCAGCTTCTGCAACTCCTTTGAACGAATCCCCCGCGAGGGCTTCCTGCACGGGGATATAGCCGGCAAGCACTTGCTTCATGCCGTCGTCGAAATCGTGGCCTCCCGAATCTGCAAACGCCGAATGTCCAAACGCTGCGGTGCAGAGTAGAGCGAGAGCGGTCACGCACTGGATACTAGTTCTCTGTTTCATATAAACCTCCTTACTTCTATCGCTACAGGCGTCTGGGCGACGTAGTTAGTCCCGAGGCGTTCAAACGCGCCTCGGGACTCAGTCATTGGACCGCCCCTGGCGCTCCTCGCGTTGCTCGCCGGCCAGACGCCGCTCGAGCACGACCTCGTAGATGACGGGGATGATGACGAGAGTGAGCACCGTCGCGCTTATTAGCCCGCCGACCATCGGCCCGGCTATCCTCTTCATAGTCTCCGAGCCTGTGGAGGTTGCCCACATGATCGGAAGTAGGCCGATGAGCGTGGTCATGACGGTCATCAGCTTGGGCCGGACTCGCTGAACAGCCCCCTCCATGATCGCTTCACGCACATCGCTGCGGGTGTTCATCCGGCCTTCGCTCTTCATGCGCTCGTAGGCTTCGTCGAGATACACGAGCATTACGACACCGGTCTCGGCCGCGAGACCGGCGAGCGCAATGAACCCGACATAAACAGCCACCGAGAGGTTGTATGACTCGGCTCCGGTAAACTTCGACAACAGGTCTAGGAACCACAGAAGCCAGACACCGCCGACAAGGGCGAACGGCAAACTGAGCATGACTACCGAGGATTCGACGATGTTGCCGAAATGCATGTAGAGAAGCAGGAAGATGACCAGGACGGCAAGCGGAATGAGTATCTTCAATCGCGCGGCAGCCTCCTGCATATACTCGTACTGTCCTGACCAAATTATGCTGTAGCCGGACGGGAGCGACACTTGCTCAGCGACCGCTTGTTTGGCACGCCCTACGTACGAGCCTACATCGACGCCGGCCAGGTCCACGTATATCCACGCTGTGCGGCGAGCGTTCTCACTCTTAATTACCGGCGGCCCCTTGTGAAGCTCGATACGCGCGAGTTGACTGATCGGTACTTGCGCACCGGTAGGCGTCGCAATCAGGGTGCGCTCGAGCGCGGCGCGGTTGTCGCGGAGTTCTCGTGGGTAGCGGAGGTTTACCGGGTAGCGCTCGAGCCCTTCCACCGTATAGGTGACGTTCATTCCACCCATAGCCGTCATTATGACGTTCTGGACGTCTTCGACCGTCAGGGCGTAGCGGGCAAGCTGCTCGCGATCGAGAACGAAGTCGAAGTAGTTTCCTCCCACCGTTTTCTCAGGGTAGGCCGAAAGCGTTCCAGGAACCGTGCGCACAGCTGCGGCCGTCTCTTGCGCGAGACGCCCGAGAACCTCGAGGTCGGGTCCCATGAGTTTAATCCCGACTGGGGTCTTGATCCCCGTAGAAAGCATGTCGATCCGTGTCTTGATCGGCATCGTCCACGCGTTGGTAAGCCCGGGAAGTTGCACGACATCATTTAACCCGGATATATGCTTGCCCGAGGTGTCCGAGTAGCCGTAGATGAGTTCCTTCATGGTGATCTTGCGCTCGAGCGGAAACAGCAGGCTGAGCCCGGCCCGCAGCGGAGCCGGCCAATTCGAAAAGAAGCGACTGACTGAAATACTTCGCCACTTGCTCTGGTCTTGCTCGAGCATAACCGTGGTTTCAACCATGCTTAACGGTGCTGGATCGGTTGCCGTGTCGGCGCGGCCGATCTTACCGAGCACGTGATGGACCTCCGGAAACGAGGCTATGAGCTTATCGGTCTGCTGCAGAATCTCCTTAGCTTTGGTCACGCTGATACCCGGATCGGTGGTGGGCATGTAGAGGATGTCGCCTTCGGAAAGAGGCGGCATGAACTCACTGCCGAGACCCGGAAAGATACCGACCGCTCCGTCGAGCAGCGCCTTCGCACCGCCGGCCAGCCGCCGGATGGCCAGCGGCGCCGATGCTTCACTCCAACGGCTCAGTGCCGGCCCGGCGCGTTCGCCTATGGAACCCAATCCGACCAGTGGCAACGCGGTCAAGGCGAGCACCAGTACGGCGGCGATCAAGGTCACAGCACGCCGTGCGAGGACACCTTCGAGAACCGGTTGGTAGATCCGGATGAGAAAGCGCGAGATTGGGTTTTCCTTTTCCGACCTGATCTTCCCGCGGATAAAGACCTCCATCAAAACCGGGATGACCGTGATCGCCAGCAGTGAGCTGAACGCCATCGCGAGTGTTTTGGTATAGGCAAGAGGCCGAAACAGCCGTCCCGACTGACCGCCCAACGCGAAGACGGGGAGAAAACTAACCACTATGATCAACAGGCTGTAAAACAAGGCAGGGCCGACTTCACAGGCTGCCGCAATAATGATTTCGCGGTGTGGTTTCTTGCCGGCGTCACGTTCGAGATGTTTGTGCGCGTTCTCAACCATGACGACCGAGGCATCAACCATCACACCAATAGCGATCGCAATGCCGCCTAAGCTCATGATGTTCGCGTTGATACCGAGCCAATTCATCACCACCACACTCATGAGGATGCCGAGCGGAAGCGTGAATACCGCCACCAGCGCCGAACGCAGGTGCAGAAGAAAGACGACGCAAACGAGCGCTACCACCGTCATCTCCTCGATCAGCTTCTCCTTGAGGGTGTCGACCGCGCGTTCGATGAGCAACGAGCGATCGTAGGCCACATCAATGCCGACCCCCGGCGGAAGACCGTCTTCGAGCTCGAGAAGGCGCTTCTTGGTGCGGCCGATTACTTGGTAGGCGTTCTCACCGAAGCGCATGATGACAATGCCACCGACGGTTTCGCCCTGCCCGTTCCAGTCGGCGAGCCCACGGCGGATATCGGGGCCAAGCCCCACCGTCGCGACGTCACGTAGGTAGATCGGTGTGCCGACAGACGTCGCGCCGAGAGAAATCAGTCGGATGTCATCCAAACCCCGTATGTAGCCTAGACCTCGAACCATGTACTCGGTCTCGCTCGTCTCAATCACGCGTCCTCCGACGTCTATGTTGGAGCGGCGAATGGCCTTGCTCACGTGCTCAATCGAGATACCGTAGGCAAGCAAACGGTTGGGATCGACTGTCACTTGATATTGGCGAACGAAACCCCCGACCCCCGCCACTTCCGAGACACCCGGCACTGCGACCAGTTCGTAGCGGAGATACCAATCCTGCAGGCTTCGTAGGTCGGACAGATCCTGCCCTGATGAAGCGATTTGACCACCGCCTACCGGGCAACGATCAAACGTTGGTGGAAGCGCTCGAATTTTGACAAGTGCATCTTGGATATCGACTGGTGCTTCCGTCTTTTTCGCATACCAACTGACATCGGCGTAGGCAGTTTCAGCCTCGCCTGTCACCGGCCGCTGAATACGCGAAAGGTCGTTGTCTGGGTCATGCGCCCAGACACCACCCGGGTAATCGACGCAGTAGTTCCCGGTTGCCAACACATACTGATAAATCCAACCCACGCCGGTTGCGTCGGGACCAAGCGCCGGGCTTACGGTGCTTGGCAACTTATTCCGAACGAAGTTCAGGTATTCAAGCACGCGAGAGCGTGCCCAGTAGATGTCGGTGCCGTCTTCGAAAATGATGTAGACGAAGCTGAGGCCGAAGAAGCTGTAGCCGCGCACCACCTTCGCAAACGGCACGGCAAGCATCGCCGTCGTAAGCGGATAGGTGACCTGGTCTTCGATAACCTGCGGTGCCTGCCCGGGATACTCGGTGAAGACAATAACCTGGACGTCGGACAGATCCGGGATCGCATCAAGGCGGATAGTGTAAAGCGATAAGATGCCGGCGACCGTAGCGACAGCTGCGCCCAGGATGACAATGCCCCGATTGCGAACACTGTACTCGATGATTCTTGCAATCATGCCGGGAGGCTCCTTACTGTTCTTCTTTTAAGAGACTTACGGCGTCGCCGCACTGGTGCATCGAGAATCCGTAGTAAGGATTACGCGGCCGCTCGTCTCGCTGGACCCAGCCGCTGCCCGCCATCGGACAGTGGAAAGCGAAGAGCTGGGTTTTGATGTTGGCCGGTCCGACCAGGGCGATCAGCCCGGTGATCTGCTCGGAGAGATCACTGAAATGCGCGCGCACCGTATCAAGCGATCGGTCCTGCATGAGATCCAACGCTTCTCGTGCCGCGGTAGCGTGTTCGCGCGAGGCTTGACGCCCCCGCCCTTCGCCTTCAGCGCCGGCCATGAACTTGTCGAGCGGTTCTTTTAGCGCCCGCACCGCGGTATCGACCCGTTCGTGGTCGTCTTGTGAGAGGACCTGCTGGAGGTCCAGGTAGCGCTCGATGACCGGCTCGGCGAAACCGGCAAGGTCAGATGCCGATCCGATGCTCGGTGTCTCAACCGCCACGGCGTGAGCGTGTTCGTCGTGAGCGTCCGCGGGCTGCTCCTTTGAGCCGACGGCTTCGGTGACGACCGTAGCCGCTCCGCCGCGTTTCTGCTCGATCATTTTCAACACCGCCTCGCGCAGCTTCGATTCGCTGTCCAAGAGAAACTGTCCGCTTGTAACGACGAGTTCCCCGCCGCCGAGACCGTCTAGGACTTCGATGTAGTCTTCACTTAGGCTGACGCCGGTACGGATCGAGCGCGGCTCGAATCGTCCCTCGCCGAGTGCGACGAAAGCAACCTGCCGTTTGCCGGTGTCGATAACTGCCGAGCGCGGAACCTGCAGGCCTTCTCTGCCGAGATCAGCCTTTAGCTGAACGTCGGCAAACATTCCCGGTTTGAGTTCTAAGTGCGGATTGTCGAACTCGAGTCGCACCTTCACCGTGCGGGTTTTCGTATCGACAGTCGGGTAAACGTAGACAACCTTTCCTTGGACTCTCTTCCCCGGCAGATAGGAAAGTTCCATCGTGGCATCTTGGCCGACCTTGACGAATGCCACCTCGTTCTCGTAGATGTCGACGTACACCCAAACCCGAGAGAGGTCGGCAATGGTGTAGAGTTTCATCCCGGGTCTGATTTGCATCCCGTCGCGGGCCATCTTTTCGACGATGATCCCGGTATGCGGGCTGCGGATCGTTACCGTTCTCGAGGGCTTTCCGCGGCGTGCGAGTTCGTCGATCTCCTGATCGCCGATGTCGAAGAGTTCCAGCCGCAGCCGGGCTGATTGAGCCAGGCTACGCATGTCCCTTGCAGCTTCCGGCAGCGTCTCTGACATCACTGAATCCTTGTTTCTCATGGCAAGGAGATATTCTTCTTGTGATGAGTAGATCTGCGGCGAGTACACGCTGAAAAGCGGCTTACCTTTTTCGATCTGCTGGCCGGTATAGTCGGCGAAGAGCTCCTCGATCCAACCGTCGAACTTGGTCGTTACGTCGCGAACCATCTGTTCGTCGTAGTCGATAGATCCCACCGTACGTACGGTTCTCACGATCGGCTTGCGCTCCACAGGTGCAGTCCGCACACCCATATTCTGAACGACCACCGGCGAGATGGTGATCGCCACGTCATCTCCCGCCGCGCTTTCGTCCTCGTAGACAGGAATGAGATCCATACCCATCGGGCTCTTGCCGGGCCGGTCAGATACGAAGTTAGGGTCCATAGGAGCGCGCCAATACTTCACCTTACGCTCTCCACCTGCGGAGGCTTTGGCCTTGCGTGTAGTGCCGGTTTCGACCTTAACGGGGGTTAGATTCATCCCGCAGATAGGGCATGTACCCGGAGTTTCAGAGAGCACCTGCGGGTGCATGCCGCAGGTATAGAGCTGGCCGCTACCATGCTCATGAGTCTCGCCGGTTGCATCGGCCTGCGGGGCCGCAGAGCCGCCGCCCGTGTCCGTCTCCGGCCATAGCGTCAGCACCGCGATGGCTACCAGCGCAGCGATGGCGAGTCCTACCCAGATGCGCGCGGCACCGCGTTCACTACGTGACTGTTTAGAGGAAATGTTCGGTGTATGGTTCATGAGTCTACCTGCGCATTCTTGTTTGAGACTTCGATCGGCCGTCCGATCAGTCGCTCGAGTTCAGACAGTTCCTGCTCGAACGAACTCAAGCTCTTCTCATAGGAGATCTCGAAATCGAGGAGACGTCTCCAGTTCTCTATGAATGTAAGAAAATCCAACTGTCCGGCCCGATACGCCGATACGGTCGCATCGAGCGTTTGGCGTGCCGTGGGGATGATCACCTGCCCGAACAGTTCAACGAGACGCTGCTCCGTCTCGACCTTGAGAAGCGCCTCTTCGATAAGAAACGCAGTCGTGTCCTCCGCGTCGGCAAGTGACTCGCGGCTCGCGCTGAGCCGTGCCGAGGCCTCACCGCGTCCGGCCGATAATCTCTCGAACCAGATCGGCAGCGTTATGCCTAGATTCACCTGCCAATGATCCTCGCCGTCGGCAACCGGACTGAGACCGGACTCCGAGACCTCGGTGTACTGGTAGCCGACAGTCAGGTCGGGCATGTACTCGAGTTTGGCGAGTTTTAGAGATGCGCGGGCACGTTCTATTCGCTCCTTTGCGGCAGCTATCTCAGGGTTCTCGGCGGCTGCGACGGCGAGCAGCGCGTCCAGTTCTAACGTTACCTTTGTCGGCTGAATAGGGTCGGTTCGCGGTAAGGGTCGGCCGACGTTATAGGCCATCAGGCGGTTGAGCCGCGCGCTCGCAGTGTCGCGGTGCTGTCGCAACGTGACTAGCTCGTTCTCCAGGTTGGCGAGCTCCACTTGCGCACGAAGCACGTCTTGTTGGGGAACAGCACCGGCTTCGTACTTGCGCGCGGCGATGTTTCGAAAATCGCGAAGCAACCCTTTGCTTCTAGTGGTGAGTTCTATCGCGCGGTCGCTAAAGTAGAGCAAGTAGTAGGCCCGGCTGACATCGGCGACCAATTGCAGATGCGTAGCGCGGTAGGCCTCGTACGTAGCCGCAGCGGTATGCGAGGCTACCTGTCCACGAACGTAAAGTTTGGCCGGAAACGGGATCTTCTGGCTGATCCCGTAAACGCTGTTAACTCGGCCACCCGCAGTCTCGGTGAGTCCGCCCGTCGGCGGCACGACCGAGAGAAGCGGATCGGGAAGGCTGGTCATTTGAGCGATCTGATAGCCTTCAGCCTCTGCCTCACGCCGGGCGCGTTCCAGTTTGGGGTTGCGTGACAGCGCAACGGCCAGATAGTCCTCAGCCGTAGGCTTGAGCGGCAACTGAAACTCCGGCTCTCCTGATACAGAAGGCCGTTGTAGCGAGACACTCGGCTTCACGTCCGTGTAGTCGCGGTATGCCTTGCGGTTCTGACCAAGCAGAGCAGGGCTACAGCCTGACAGCGCAACTGTAATCACCATCGCCGTCAACGCAGAGTGAATGGCGATACTCGTCACCCGTGGTCGCTTTCTAAATGCATTCATGAGTGGCCTCATTTCATCGTTCTCTTTTCGCATTAGTGGCGGTGATCCCCGTGCCGCGCCGGCGGCGCCCCCTCAAGGAGTGGCTTTTCCAACCCGGCCTCAACGGCGGCAGGTGGACTCACTGGGTTTAGTGTTCTCATATACGCAAGCTCACCGTCGGTAATAGCCGGCAGATGGCGGATGAAATGGACGAGCCCCCAGCTGCCGTGACTATCTTGGCCGTCTCCCGACCCCCAAGCCGGCATGCCCGTGAGACGAACTCCGTTCGTGATGATGTAGAAGAGCTCTCCGTCCGTCAGAGATTGCGTATCGACGTCTCGCATATCGGGAGCCTTCGGGTAGAGATTGCGGCCAATCTCGGTCTCGCCACTACCGTTGTTAGCGTGGCACATCGCACAGTGGTCGGCGAAATGAGCTCGGGCTTCGGCGAGTATCTGCGGCGTCGGCGCGACCGGGTTTACCGCGCTTGACGCACTTCTGGGCATCGCGACACGCTTTGCGATTCTGGCGACAAGAGCTTCAATCGCCGACGGCTCCTCGCGCGCGCTGAAGCCGCTCCCCGCAAACAGGACGAAGGCAACACACCCAGCAAGGCCGACGCCGACAATCAATATAAGAAGTTTCTTCATTCGTTCATCCGTCCGGGTTCGCTCCCTCCCTGGGAGTCGTCTTATCAATCCCCTACAACTTTCAATCGGCCCAGCCGGTTGAAGCGGGTACAAGGGCAAGCGCCGCACGCGGCGAGGCGTACCTAAAGGGGTCGAGACCTCGGACAGCGGGCAAGCGACTCAAAGCAGTTCGGCTTCGAGCGACGCCGGAGCATGCCGACGCAACAGCGCGGCACGGCAGACTCAAGCGTCGGGCTCACCCCGGGGCGCTAAGCTTGCAGCGCCGAGGTCGACCCTAAGTAGTGGTGAGGAATCAGATGAGGAACGAGGCGTTGGTTAAGTAAATAGGTGGACTGTGCTCGTGAAGATCAACAAGCGTCGGGCTCGGAACTGAGGGCTCGGGAAAAGTCAGCTCGGAGAATAGAAAAGCAACGGTAACGAGACCGTGCTGGGCATCGAATCCGACACCCTGCTCAATCGTAACGTCGTTCTTACCGGTCAGCTCACAGCAGGAACGAGTCGGGGCACCATCGCGAGAGTTCGGCGAACTACCATGATGTGGTGCAGCCTGGTGGCGAGCACTGTGGTCCTCGGAGTGAACTGAATGCGCACCGGCAACCGCGGTTGTCGGCAGCAGGCCGGCCAGAGTGTGACAGTCCGGCTGAGAGCTGGAGAAATCCTCGATGGGGGCGACCAAGCAGCAGCAGAGCAGCATGTATGGGAGCCACGCGCTGGCCACCAACATCGTCGTCAGCCGGGATTTTCGCAGTTTCGAGAAACTCATCGCTCCAATCGTCCTAGTTCAACGGTCCTCTGAAGATACTGCACAGTATGGTTCAGGTAGTCAACCACAACTTTGCGCCCTCAGCATCACGACACAACCCACACTCTCGCCCCTAACGGCCCGCCGGTGCCGAAACACACGCCTTCGCGACAGCGCAAAGCGTACCGCATAAGCCGAGGATACAAAGGCCTGCACCGGGAATCGCAAGGAACGAAAGCGACTCTTTGGCAGCGCTGGTACTCCCCAAGCCGGGAGCCGCGAGCCCGGCCAGGAGCCAATACAGCGGGTAGATGAGAGCACCGGAACCAAAGGCCACTGCGCTCAGCTTGGCGATCGTTTCAAGGCGGCACAGCAGAATAAGAGCCACGATAGATCCGAGCGCCGCAGATCCTATGGCTCCTCCGTGCATATGAGCCCTCTTCAGATACTCCCATGACTTCTTCACAACGGCATCTTTCGCCGCGGTATCCCCGTGATAAACGGACTCCAAGACGGCCGTTCCGGAATCGTCGAGGTGCTGCTTGATTGAGCTTTCCACCGAGCCAAACAGGCCGCCTAGGACAAAGCCGAACAAAATCGCGACAAGCGATAGGCAAACTCCTACGGCGATAGGTTTAGGAACGATATGCATCTGCGTATTCATTGTTTGCCATCTCCGCTATTGGTTCACATTAGGTTCTAGTTCTCAATGGTTGCCCGTGAAAGCCCGGCAGCGACGAAAGGGACGCTGAGCCCGGCATCGTGATGGACGAGGCTATGCCGGCCGCCAGACTCGATACTCGACGCCGAGTCCCGGAAGGATGTGACCCTCGCCGATAAAGAACGTCGTGTTGACCCACGCGTATCGTTCGTCGCCGGTCTTGATGCGCGGGTTCGTGAATAAGTACCCCCGCATCGAGGCCGGCAAGTTTCGTTTTCGCCTCGCCGGCACGTCAGTCTCCAAGCACAGCTTGGACCGCTATCGTCTCATGCCGGTGCACGACGGCTCATCCAACTGCTTGCCCGAACCACCCAGCGGAGCCGGGAGGTTCTCGAACTTCGGCAACCCATCGGCCATGTGCATAACGCCTTCGCCGTAGAAGGAGTGGAAGGTGGACTCGAACGCCAGACCCGAGCCGTCAAGGGTCATCGCGTAGACCACTGTCATGCCGATCTTCGGTTTGCGGTTGAGTACAGCGCCGCCGCAGCGCTTGCACGACGAGCGAGCGCTCGGCCCGTCGGACCCCTGCTTGTTGAATTCTATGAGGCCGTCCTGCCCGGCGGTCACCTTGACCATGGCGTCAGGCCATACCGCCCATGCGTTGACGGGCGCACTGTGCCACTTGCGACACGACTCGCAATGGCAGATGCCGGCGGCAGCGGGCTGTCCCTGCACCTCGACCTCAACCGCACCGCAGAAACATCCGCCTTTGAACCTCTGAGTTTCCGACATGAGAATGCCTCCGTCACGACTCGGGCGAAGTCGCGCTTACAAAGCGCAACCTAGCTATTTGCCCGGACTTTCCCCAGGAGTAATTCTTTCGCGTCTCCCTTTGCGTGCCGTTGGTAGACCGCTATCTCAGCTACTTCGTGCCAACCGCGATGACGAGTTCACATGGTCCCCTGAACCCGCCCTCGCCCTCGAACTCGCACAGCCTCTCCTCGATCTCTTGCCAGGCTTGATCTTTCTCCTCGTCGGAGAGGCCCGACAGCATCTGATGAAGCGCGCCAAAGGACTCTTTCTCAAACGAGAGACATTCGGCGGCGGACTCGACTCTCAAGGGCGCGGCAACCACCTTGACCTTCACGTCCTTGAATCCAGCATCGATGAATGCACTCTCAAGCACCTTGTCGCCTCCCAAGCTAAATGGACCCGGCTGCCCGGGCAACGGCGGAGGAAGCTTTGCCCGACGTCTGATGATCGAGACCGGAACCGAGAAGAAGCCGTTGTTTTCGGCCGTCGAGTAGACCATCGCCGCGACCTTGCCTCCCTTCTTGAGCACATGTCGCATCCCGGCAAGCGCGCGCTGCTGATCGGGAAAGTAGATCATGCCGACACGTGAGATGACGGCATCGAATGTACCTGCCTCCAGTTCATCAAGGCTCTCGCCATCCAGCTCGCGGGTCTCCACATTGCTCAGCCCGGCTTCTCGTGCCTTCGTCGCAGCAAACTCGAGAATGCTCGGGGAGAGATCCGTGGCCAGCACGCGACCACTCGGGCCGACTCGGCTCGCTACGATCATCGTCTGATCGCCGGCTCCCGCGGCAACGTCAAGAACGTGGCTGCCTTTCCCGACCTCGGCCATATCGAGCATCGTCTCCGTGGGGGCTCCCAGCCACTCGGACAAGAGAGGCGCCCATCGATCCCATGCCTCGGCGGCTGATTCCCACTGCTTCAGAGTCGCTTGTTTGTAACCAATGGGGTCGAACTTCGGCTTGTCATCGTTCATCAGCTTCCCCTGGTTCGTGTGAAGGTCCGGTTGGCACAAGCGGTCAACGACCAAGCTCACGTGATGCGATGTAGCGCTGCGGAATAGCGGTCGGGTGCAGCGCCTTGTCAGCAGTCGCTTTCACTCCGCGTGGGTTCTTTTTGGCATGAGATACCACAGGACAAATGCCACCAGAAATAAAGCTGGAACATCGCCCAGCAGATTCGCCCGTTCAGTCTCATCGACGATGGCTTGAACCAACATTATCCCACCATGAACGATACTCGACCAAATCGTGAACCATATAAGGCTGGCATTAGCTAAAGGGTCTTTCGCAGCTCGAATCAAGAAAACCCCCAAGGTAGCGTAAACGCCCATAATCATCTGCTCGTATTCGGGTTGCCGTGGCGTCCATCCCCAACCCGACGGCCATACCCACATCATCATCACGTAGATTCCTGCGACGAAAATGATGCCAAACACATTAAGAGCAACTTTCAAATACTTGAGCTCTTCTTCTTGTTGCATGAGATTTCTCCTCTCGTATTTTTAGAGACTGCTAACGCTTAGCATCAGCGGCGGCGCGCAGGGCCGTGTGCTGCATACCGTTGTTGGGCGGCGCGACTCCGCCTCTTGGGCTTGGGTCGTGCTCAGCTACTTTGCCGGCCGGCGGCCGGGCATACCAACACATATCGCAGACATCGTCTCCCGCCGACATTGTATGAGGTCGTTCGTAGTGTCCCTTTTGCTGAAAGCCACCGTCAATCAGCGCGTACGTGAGCGCCCAGTCGTAAGAACACCAAGACACTCGGAATGCTTCGATCTCTCCGCGGTCACCATGGCGATCTACGTAGTCGCGCACCGCCTGATGAGGCGGACAGTGAGTCCAGAAGGTACAGTAGCGGTCAGCTTCGCTCCACGCTTTGACTTCGTAGCCAGGCCTGCCGGGAGAACTGAATGGATAGACCATGAACATACGAAGGACCAAATTCATCTGTTGTTGCGGATCTCGGTGAACAAGTCTTGCGACCAGTCTTGGAACAGCAACCATTTTTGCGTAGATCTTCCACCCGACATCCGCTACGAGCTCGGCTGCATAAGTTTGCTCTACTCCACGCTTGACAACCGCGTGATATGCCGCGACCGTGAACAAGGCGAGCAGAGTATTGAGCCGATTGCCACGGGTTGGCAGGCGTTCGAGGTTCGCCTCCGACAACAGCTGATACAGTTCCTCCCGCGCGCGATCCAAGACCTGGTTGACGTCGTGGCGAAGGAACCGGCCCCGCTCCGGGTTACCCCGCTCGATCGATCGTCCCTCGAGGACTTGGTAGGCGGCTCGTCTGGCCGCGCGATGGATGACGAACAGTGCGAATCGCATCGTTGATCTCCTATGTCATGCCCGCATTGGGCTCTTGAGAGCTGATCTCTAACTCAGAGAGCAGGCGCTTCTTCGCCCCGCCCACCGCTTGGCGGATGAGCGACCGACCCGCCCACCGTTGCTTTCTAAGTTAACCCTCATGCCGGTCCGCTCCATGCGCTGGTTAGGCGCCGGGTTAGCGAGTCGCGCTTTCGAGTTGAAGTCCTTCCACAAATGCCTCGAACTCTTGCCATAAGCCAGGCTCAAGCTCAGCGGGCAGCCCACGCTCAGAAAACGAAGCACGCACCGCCGCCCCAGGTATCGTGGGATGCGCACATACAACACCCTTTTCGAGAAGATGGAGAATCTCACCCTTCGCATTGGGTGCCGCCTGGTCTGCTAGACGCGTTGAATAACGAACACAACGCCCGTGGGGCCCCGTGTAAGGCTCGTGGTTGTTCTCAATAACTTGATAACGGTCTGCATCACTAAATCCGGACGGTATGGCCGCTTGCTCAAAGGGAACGTCGGAGGGCAGCTCAATTAGGTAGGCCTGGGCGATGAACGTGTGTGTGTTTGTTGGCAGGTCGCGCCTGTACACCGCCTCTTGGGGCCGCTGCTCGTTCGCGCGAACACGCCAGCCCCGACTCTGCGGCGGTTGAATGGAGAAGCCGTAATGGTTCTGTCGATGAGACGCCATCGACGTCGCGACCTCGTTGGGACCAACGTACCCAGGCGCGACCGCGCACCCAAGACAAGCAAACAGAACGATTGCAGAGAGCTTACGCATACATTCCCTCCGGCCTCACGAACCCGAGTTCAACTACAACGAACTGCTTTAGCCGCCAACGCTGAGCCACACTCGACCGACGCCAAGATGCTACCAAACTCAATTGACCCGAGCTGTTCTCCCTCATCCGCGAGCCCTTGTAGGCGGCGAGCTAGTCGATCGGCTCGCCGTTTAACATGAACACGATGTGCGTGCCGTAGGTGTCCTTACGGACCTCCTCCGGAAACGGCAGCTTGGCAAAGCCGAGGGCAGGACGATCGAGATACAGAGATGGGTAGGTGTAGTAGCGACCGGGCTGGCTGGGGAAATGGATGCCACCATCGTAGAGCTTTTCGCCCTCCCTCGTGCGCTCGACGACACCGTTCGGAGAGGCGTAGAAGATGCCGTGGGAATCGGCGTGCGTTGGTCTGTACTCGCCGACTGGGAGGAGGTAGTCCTGCGAAAACGGCCCCGGAACCAGGATCTCCTTCTTGACTATGATCGATGAATCGATCGCTGGAACATTGCCAAGCCGATCCTCGTAGGAGATCGGATGGATCGAACCCGCGCAACCGATCACAACCGGTAGGACTAGTGCCAAGAACTTGGAACTCGCGCTCATTTCCGCCCAACGGCTGGCGCATGAGCGGTCGACCCACCCACCGTTGGTTCCCAAGTTACGCTTCATGCCGGTCGGCTCCATGCGCTTAGGCGGCTGACTCCGCGGCCACGTCCCAACTCGGGAAAACCAAAACCGCCGGATGACAACTAAGCGCTCGCGCAATGACCTTTGCTCGCTCAACACCAAGGTTGACCCTGTCGTTTTCGATCGCTGAGATTGTAGATTGAGGGATCCCCGTCAGCGCCGATAGATCGGTCTGGCTCAACTCCTGTAGCTCTCGGATGATGCGCACCGATTCGCCGACAGATACATCGATCGTCCGGCGCGCCTTTCTAAAATCCTTACTCGCCATCATTACCTCCGTCGATAGTCGTGCGCCGTAGTATCGATCACGAGTACGACTATCTCGTTAGCTTGGATCTTGTAGATCATCCTGTACTGCTGGCTCAGACGTGAGGATCGATGCCCCTTCCATTCCCCGCGCAACGCTTCGTCGTGAAATCCCCTGATGCAGCGTAGTCCCGGCGGGCCGGACAGGCGTACTATGTCTTTCCATTTTTCGTACCGCTTCAGTATCTCATCGGGGAGATGCGTAACCCGTCTTGCCAACCGACGGTGTTCCAACACCTCCCACATGACGCCTAAAGTACTATACTATATTTAGTATGCCTAGCAGTTTCTGCGGCGACATGAGAACAGGCCCCAATCTACCGCCGTTGAACATTCCGCGCGGAATGTAGGTCGTCGTTGTGCATAACGTTGTTGCGGTTCAGCGGCGGGCCGCGCAGCGGACCGTCCGCTGCAAGCGCTTGTTAGGTGGCACATCATGGCCCCTTAGAAGAGGAAGCGGAATCCCTCGCGCCCGACAATCAGCGAGATTGATAGCCAGCTGACGGCTGCCGCGACCAAACCGATGCGCCCAGAACGAACGCGGAAGCTGATCAGGGCCAGAAGTGCAGCCAGGGCCGATGCAGCCATCGGAAGCACCATGACCATCAAACCTTCGCCAAGAGACGTCAGCGGGAAGTCGCAGGCCATCGCTTGCTGGCGGACCTCTGCGCGCCCGAACACGATCCAGGCTTGGAACAGCAGCGAGCCGGCCCCAAGTGCAACTGCGAGCCATCCGAGAGCGCGCTTCATCTGCAAGGCCCTCTGCTCTGACCACCGTGCAACATGACCATCTAACTTCTATTGGGCGTCTCAATCGACGCGACATTACACGGGTATGATTGACGGGCTGACATGTTCTCTGTTGTACCAAACAGACTTATGGGGAAGCAAGGGGTTTGGGGATTTGGAGTTGGGCTGCAGGTTTGCGGGCGAAGCAACGCTTCGCGGTGTAAGTGGCCGTGAAGCTTATGGAACAGCTGCGTGTTGTGCTGCGAACCAAGGGGTACAGCTATCGCACTGAGAAGACGTATTCGCAGTGGGTGCGGCGGTTCATTCTTTACTCGGGGACCCGGCATCCCGACCAGCTGTTCGAGAGTGACGTCGCCAAGTTCCTGAGTCACCTGGCCGTCGACCGGAATGTGGCGCCGTCCACACAGAATCAGGCGCTGGCCGCAATCCTATTTCTCTTCAAAGAAGTGGTCGGCCGAGAGCTACGGCAGGTCGACGGGATCGTGCACGCCAAGCGGCCTCGACGACTGCCCGTTGTGCTAACGCGCAAGGAAGTGCGAGGCGTGCTCGCGAGAATCGACGGCCGTTCTCATCTCGTCGCATCGTTACTCTACGGCGCGGGGCTGCGCCTAACCGAAGCACTCCGGCTCCGCGTGAAGGACGTAGACACCGGCTACCGCAGCATCACCGTCCGCGACGGGAAGGGACGCAAAGATCGCATCAGCATATTGCCAAGCAGCATAGTTGGGGAACTCCAAACACACATCAACCGTGAATCCGTCGCGCACGCCGATGAAGTGAAGCGAGGGCATGGACATGTGTACTTGCCGGACGCGCTCGCTCGGAAATACCGATCGGCGGGACAAGACTGGGCCTGGCAGTTCATCTTTCCGTCCTCTCGGATGTACACCGATGAAACATCAGGTCAGACGGTGCGCCATCACCTTCATGAGACGGTGATCCAGCGAGACATGAAACAAGCTGTACGCAGAGCGGGGATACACAAGCCGGCGAGTTGCCACACCCTACGACACAGTTTCGCCACCCATTTGCTCGAAGACGGCTACGACATTCGTACGTTGCAAGAGCTACTTGGGCATCGCGACGTACGCACCACGATGATCTACACGCATGTCCTCAACCGCGGACGCCTCGGCGTACGCAGCCCATTGGACACCGTCCCGGCGCCGAATAATCCTAGCCGGGCGGCCCGAGCCGTACCGCTACCGAACCCGACGTATTGATAAGCAGCCCCA
>JAJCZL010000047.1 GCA_029262415.1 Deltaproteobacteria bacterium
GCCCGATGCCGAAGACGTCTTGTGCGAACAGCAGCCCACCGACTATTCGCCATTTATTGAGCGCTTCGCGACGTTCCAGACGTTTGCGGAGTAGCTGACGCGCGGATTTCCATAAGGGCGTAACGGTGGGCCGGGTTTCGGTCGGGTGGCCCTGGGAAGTTGCCCTCCCAGGGCTCCCACAGATCCGGACGTGCGCGATTGACGCATCCGGCTCCTCGATCTACGGGCTCGCTTCTCGATCTGCTACCCGCCGCAGTTTCGTTGAGACATCTGTAGGACTCGAAGTTCCCACCATCTTTCCCTCCGACGGCTCCGTAAACCGACTTCCCCTTCCCTCCACAGGGTCCGCTCGAACGCGTTCCCCCGCTTCATCGGTAATATGAGAAGTTCCGACTTCCCATGGCCCATCCCGACGCACTTCGTTTCCTTCGCTTGCCGGTACCGCGTCTGTGTCGTTTGTTCGCTTGCGCAGGCACCGACACGACTCCTGCGCACCTGGGCTTGATTCGCCGGTTGCCCCTCCGGCATTGGCCGCGGAGATCATGGGACCTCCCAGGTTCCTGTGGCACCCTTGTGCTCATGCTCCGCTCATCGACCCCGGTGAGACTTCATCGCCTTGCCATCACGGCGATTCCATTCTGCCTTCCGCAGTGTGCACGGCGTCGGCTCTCACGATTTCCCTTCTTTCGGGGCTCATTCACGCAGCCTGTTCACTACCTGTGTACGCTTCGCAGCTCGGGTTACCCCGATACCACGCAACACTCGGTTCTCGGCTGGTGGCTAACCTTTGCCGGGCGGGGCTCTCACCCGCTGGGTCCCTACGCAAGGTTTCGTTCATCTACATGACATCCTCCTCGCACAGGCTTTGCCTGGCGCACGCACACTACGGGATCAGGCGCGACGCTCCTTGAGCCATCGTGCGAGGAAAGCGTACTCCTTTGTGCGGGCGCTTTGTAGTTCTTTCTGGATGCTCAATTCGACTAGGCCCCCGAGACCGAAGATTCTCGCTTCGATGGAGAAGTCGTCGGTACGGCGGCAATGGCCGTCACCGGCCGGCTCGATGCGGACCGTGCCGTGCATCTTGACGACGTCTTTTCGCGGCTTGCTCCCGGGACCAAGGTTCGCGGGCTGCACCATGCGCCAGGTCCACTCGCTTCTCGCTCGGTCGAGGGTGCCGTGATCTTCGTACGCGAAGCTGTCGCCGATTAGCTTGGCGACCGGAGCGGGGAGCTTCATTTTTGGGACGATGCGCAGCTTGCGCGATGTTTCGCCGATCTCGATGACAGCAAACGCTCGGCACTCGAGCTCCTCGAGGTAGAACACGTTGAGATACGACTCGTCGAGGAAGGCAGCCCAGAACGTCTCGGGGGTGCACGGCAGGACGGCGGATGCGGTAGAGGTTTTCATGTGGGTCGCTTTTCGGAAACGGACAGTAGACAAACGGGGTATTCTTCGCAATTCGGGACTCGAGCGGCGTTTGTGCATGAACAACAATCAGCTCGAACGCTCCCGTAGTGTGCCATTACTCGGCCAACCGTCATGCCGCCCTTACCAATAGCCTCTCCCGTTTGTCGCTATTCGGGCCCGGGCCTTTCTCGACACTCTTGGTTGCTAGCCGGCGATCCTAAACGCAGTCTTAAGAAGGAAAGCCGAGCACGTGGCGCTGATCAGCCCACGAATGATCAGCCCACCAAGGCGGTAAATCACTGAGCCGGTTCAGGCGAGATAAGCTGAGGTGAGCCGGATGTCGCGCGGCGAGGATCACCTCGACGATGTCCAGCTTTGTCACCCATAACCACGCCGCTCAAGGAGACCGTCGAACATTCCGCGCGGAATGTAGGCCCGCGCCGTGACGCTTGCTCAACCTGAACTAATGTAGACCCGCGCCTGTAGGTCGTCAGCTGAATTGACACCTAAGCCGCCTTACGCGCGCGGCCGATGCGCGCTCGTCGC
Source organism: Deltaproteobacteria bacterium (assembly GCA_029262415.1). Taxonomy (GTDB): domain Bacteria; phylum Desulfobacterota; class Binatia; order UBA1149; family JAJCZL01; genus JAJCZL01. The sequence goes on from JAJCZL010000047.1 coordinate 1,954, forward strand.
TTTTTTGCTGCGCGAGACAAGTCGTACGCAATCTGCATCTTGAGCCACACCTCGGGGCTCGTGTTCAGCCACTCCGGAGACTGGTGCGCGCACGACTCCGCGCACCGCCACTAAGTCAGCTGCGAACCCTCCGGCCGCTTCACGTGGCCCTGATCTCCCCGTTTCCCCCGGGTTTGCGGCAGTTCCGCTGGCTGCGGAGCAGATCCCAAGCAACTTCGGGCATTCCCTGTACGAGTACTCGACGGTAGGATAGTCAGAGGGCGCCAGCAGACGGGATGAGTCGATCGGCCAGCACGACTCGAAAGAGACTGAAACGGCTTCAGTTTCCCTCGGCTGGGTTTTGGCACACTACTGCCAAGTTGAGCGCCATCCGGACTCCTCAAATGCCGTGAAAGGAGAATGTCTGATGTCCGAACGCAAGTACTGGAGACCAGAGTTCGAGGAAATCTTGGGCACGGAACGCATGCGCGATATCCAGCTCGAGAGACTGCGCAAGCGGGTCGGCGAGCTCTTCGAGCACGCCGGCTACTTCCGTTGCCGCATGGAGGCGCGCGGCGTGCACGGGCCCGAGGACATCAAGACGCTCGAGGACTGGCCGCGCGCGCTGGCGCCGTTCACGAAGGCCGACTACCGCGCCCTGATGGAGGAGTGCGCGCACGACGTCTATCGCTTCCTCGACGCGACCTTGCCGGTGCCGCTCTCGGAGCTGGTCACCATGGCGGCCACTTCCGGCACCACCGGCGAGCCGCAGCCCTACGCGTTTACGCGCGTCGATCTCGACGAGCTGTGGGGCGAGTATCTCCAGCGAGGCTACTGGCGCGCCGGCGTGCGCCCCGGCGACCGGGTCGTCCAGGCATTCGCGCTCTCCATGTTCGTGGCCGGAGTGCCCGGCCTGCAGTGCAGCCGGGACAACGGCACCATGGTCATACCGGTAGGCGCCGAGGGCGGCGTGGCGCGCATACTCAAGACGGCCAAGTTCTTCCGCGGCAACGTCCTCACCTGTACGCCATCGCTCGCCGAACACATGATCGAGCGCGCCCCCGAGATTCTCGGCGCGCCCATCTCGTCTCTCGGCATAAAGGCCCTGATGTGCGGCGGCGAGCCGGGCGCCGGCATCCCCGAGGTGAGACATCGCATCGAGTCGGCCTACGGCGCCAAGCTCTACGACTTAGGCGCCGGCTTCGGGGTCTCTTGCGATCACCTTGAGTATCAGGGGATGCACTGGATCGCCGACGACCTGGCAATCTATGAGCTCGTGGATCCCACCACTCACGAGCCGCTCGCCATGGAAGACGGCGCCGAAGGCGAGGCGGTCTTCACCAGCCTACTCGGCGGCGGACTCGGTCAGACGCGTATCACCTTGGGCGACATCCACCGCGTGACCGTATCGCCCTGCCCGTGCGGCGCCACCGGCTTCCGCTACCGCATCGTCGGACGCGTGGACGACATGCTGAAGGTCAAGGGCGTCATCGTCTACCCTGCCGCCATCGACGCCGTGGTGGCCGGCTTCATCCCCCGCGTGACCGGCGAATTCAGAATACTGTTGGACGAACCACCTCCGCGCGTCGTTCCTCCATTGAAGCTACGCATAGAGCGCGGGGCGGAGACCGCGGACTCGGCCATCAAAGAGCTCGAGACCGAGATCGTCCGCGCGATGAAGGACCGCCTTAAGTTCACGCCGGAGATCCACTGGCTCGCCCCCAATGAGCTTGAACGCAGCGACCACAAGACCCGCTTCATCGAGATCAAGGGAAAGTGAAAGCCACAAGGAGCGTTGTCCAGATCTTCAAGACCACGCCGAGCAGCCTGCAGCGACCGCTGAGAGTCAAGTTGACAAAGCCCTGGCGAGCAGTAACGAAGAAACCGTTGCAGTAATGACGATGAAGATCACGAGTGAGGCGTTTGCTGACGGGCAACCGATTCCGCAGAAGCACACCGGTGATGGTGAAGATGTTTCGCCGCCACTGGTCTGGCTGGGTGTGCATGACGGAACCAAAGAACTGGCCCTTATTTGCGACGATCCGGACGCACCCACGCCGGAACCGTGGGTGCATTGGCTGATCTACAAGATTCCGCCTGAAGTTCGAGAGTTACCCGAGAACATGCCAACGGACGCGCAAGTGGAATCACCGGTCGAGGCATACCAAGGGGAAAACTCCTGGCCGTCCGGACGCACAATCGGCTACCGTGGCCCGGCTCCGCCTCCCGGGCATGGAACTCACCACTATCACTTCAGACTCTACGCGCTGAACGCGCAGCTGGATGTGGCTCCGGGTATCGACAAGGCCGCGCTGCTAAGCGCCATGTCCGGCCATATACTCGCGGAAGCGGAAACCGTCGCAACCTACGAGCGCTAGAAACCGACCGATCAGATGCCAAGCAACTGCTGGCATTTTCTGTACGAGCACTCGACAGTAAGAGTGAGCGGGCCCGCAGACCCGATGGGTCGATCGGCATGCACGACTCCGCGGTGCTTTTTCTCAGTACGTCTTGGTTACCTGTGCATCCAGTTTTACGCGCGCCGGACCCGGTAGGCCGGTCGAGTTAACACCGCTACTCAACGCCGGCGGGATACAGAAAGTGGTTACCAATACCGGGTTCTCCGGATCCGGCTCACCGGTTGCGAGGATCGTATCGAGGAAGCACTTGGTTTGCTCTTCAATCAAGCAGTCGCCGCAATCGCCTTCGCAGCTCGCAGCGATCGCGTCGCAATCGGCGTTGGTGAAGCAGGTCAAGAAGCCATCGCCGCCGGCGCGAACGACTCCATCGCAGAACGTGACCGTCGAACTGGCACACTCACCGTTGACACCGTCGCCGGTATCGGTGCAGACGAATGCATCGTCAGAGCAGTTGTTTGGCTGACGGGTTGCGCTGCTCGCCGTCGAACCTGTGCAGGTTCCGAGGCCCGCGCCTGAGCACTCCAGATCCGATTGGCAGGTCACCGACGTGTCGCCGGTGCAGATGCCGCAGGGACAATTGAACCCGCTGAACGCGCCCTGGCAGGGGAGGTTGGCAGGCAGCGAGCTGGTATCCGTTGTCAGGTTGAGCTTCAGCTTGAGAATGCTGTCGGCCGAGGTGCCGACGCGGCAGTCGAGGCTGGTGCCGGTGCCTGGGCCGGGGGTAAAGGTGGCGTCCAGGGCGTGGATGTCGCAAGACAGGCCGGCGCTGATGCCGGTCAAGCAGACGCCGTTCTTTACCCCGTCGCCGGGGATTTCGGTGGTTAGGTCGCAGACACCGTCGAGGTTACCGGGCCCGGTCTCGCAGTCCGCGTCAGTCACACAGCCGTCGCCGACGTTTCCGGCCGTGCATTTACCGGCGCAGAGCGCGCAGGGGCGTGTAGCATTGGCTCCAAGAAAGACTGCCGAGCGCAGGTCCGGAATCGATATTTCGGAGTCGCCGGTCTCGACGTTGGCAGTGCCGGTGAGGTCGGTGTCGAGCCGGTTCAACACACACACCGGGCTGTTGGCTGCGTTAAGCGGCAGCGGTCCACTCAGGTAGTACGTGCACAGCGTGTTCGATGGGCATGCCGCATCGTTTGCAAACGGCGTGGTGCACGAGATGGTGTGATTGTCGCGGCAACGCAGCAGGTAAGAGGTGTTCGGCGCCGCCTGCGCGACGCCGGTGATATCGCACTGGCCGCAAGGGGTGCTGGCACCACCGGCGCAGTTGGCGACGTCCAAGTTGAGCTTGTAGCGGTCGGGCAGATCTTGGCCGTGACCGACGCCGGACCAGCCGACGTCCAGTGTGGATCTACTGAGCACCGGGGTCACCAAGTCGGGGCCAATGCCGTTGCCGGCGAAGAGCAAAGCTTCGATTCCGGTCGGGCAAATCGTTGCGTCAAGCTCGTAGGTCGCGAGTACCATTTCGTCGCCATGCGCTTCGGCGGCCGCCGCGAGGCAGGCCTTGGCAACGGCGGGGTCGGGGTCGCCGCAAGGGATAATGCCGGTGGTATCGCCGATGCACGCCTTGTCGAACGAGGCTTCGGCCTTGGTTTTGGCCTTTGCGATCTTGCCCTTCTCATCGGCAGCCAGGCAGCCGACGCAAGTGTCGCCGGGGGTCTGGCAATCCAGATCGGTCGCACACGAGCGGCCGCTAACGGCGCAGTGCAGGCCGACATCGTTGCCGTGGTGGCTGGTCTCGATCTTGTCCGCACCAGCCTGACACTTGGTGCGGTCTTTAATGATGGTATCGACGAGTTTGCCGTAGCCCTTGGCAACGGCCTGTGAGCACTTGGCGTCAGCGCCCGCAGGTGCAGGGTTGAATGCGCCCAACAGTGCGGCGTTGCGAACCTCGGTGCTGTCGCTGGTGAGGCAGACTAAGCAGGAGGCAAACTCGCCATAGCTTGTCATCGGGTTGCTGACTACGCCTGCGCAGGGGTCTACCGGGCAAGAGATGTAGTTGGCAAGGACGTCGTCGTCCAAAGCGGCGCACTTCTTATCAACGAGTCCAGTGACCTTGGTCACAATCTTGGGGATTTTGAGCTTGGGATCGACTTCAGGAGCGCTGGTATCGTTACAATCGACGCCGTCGGCAATCTTGTCTTTCTGTTGGTCCTTATGGCAGGTGGCAATAGCCTTGTTGACGGTTTTCACCATCAGGCTTGTGCCCTTCGCGATGAGTTTACGGCATTTCTGCTCGCCCTTATCGAACTCCGCCGATGCATTGGTGGTGCAAATCGCCACAGCTAGTGCAGCCAAAACTGTTACGGTAATCCCGCGGTACCTTTTCATGAGTCCTCCTGAAATACTTCGCGACTGCGAGCCCTGCAGCTTCCGGGCCTAGATCAACCTGTCGCTCCCAACGCCGGATGCTAGTTGGCTAGAGGGAATGGTGTCAAGAGCAATTTACTTGGTTATAAGCGGACTTAACGCTGTGCCCCCCGAATAGGGGGTTCCGCCGCTGTTTGCCGCGCATCTCGAATAGAGACGATTGACGCACGTCCATCCACCGACAACAATGAACGTGCCCCCGTGGCTGTACACAAGCCTTCGAGACTCCAATACTTGCGGGGAGCCCCAATTCTCATAAGAGGTATTTGATGAGTCGAAATCTAGAATCAATGACTCGGTTCGGTTTCCGTACAGGGATTCTCGCAATAAGTGCTGGGACGTTGATTGCCGCACTGCCCACGACCTCCCAGGCGGGGGGCATGGTGTGCCGGAAGGTTACCGCGCCTACTGTATCGGGCGAAGGCCGCAACGCATTGGAGGCATCGCGCGCCAAGTGCGCTGCCGATGAATTCTTGACCGGCGGCATTTGCTACCCGGCCGAGCGTCCCGAGGCCGACGGCAGCTGCCAGACTTCGGCGATGGGGATCATTCAGACCCTTGCCGACAATCCGAAAGAAACCAAGGGAGCGTTTTACACCTGCCTGCAGACCGGCGGTACAGATTGCCCGGTCGAGGCGCGAACACGCGCGATGGCGATCTGCTGCAAGATCGACGACAGCGACGGCGCCGACGACAAGAAGTAAATCGCCTCGGTGCATGTAAAAAGGGGTTCCCGGAAATACCGGGAACCCCTTTTTTGTTTGCGACTCTACCGTCGGTTTTAGAATTGGTAGGTGATCTGCAGCGATGTCTCCGAGCGTCCGCGGCTGCCGCCGGCCAGGAACCACGGATCGAAGATCAGTCCTTTGCCCGAGGCCGAGGATACGTCGCGGTCGTCGATGCCCGAATACGGATCCCACGGTGCACCCGCCCAGATCAAACGCGTGGTTATATTGATCGCGAGGTCGGGAATGACGAACCAGTCGGCGCCGATCGCGAGTTCTTGGGAGAGGCTGTTGATTGGATCCATAAGGTAGATCATCGCCGGAACCAACGTGCCGCCTTTGTAGAAACCGAGAACGGCTAAGGTGAACAGCACTTCCCACTCGCGCACGTTGTCACGCAAGCGGCGTCCCGGGTTCTGAATGTTGGGAAGATCCAAACCGCCGATAAAGCCCCACGACTCGCCGGGCAGCAAGAAGTCTCCACCAGAGACACCGCAAAGGTTCAGAGAGTTCGGTGTATCGCTGGTCGCGTGTACGAAACCCTGCGACGGATCGTCATTGATCGCACACTTGCGTTCCTTGTAGTCGATGATGTGGTGCCAGAAGAGCTGACCGGTAAAGAAGAACGTGGTCTTCTTGTTCAGCCATTTGATCCAGGTCGGGCGGTCGAAGGCGATCATGCCCTTCCACATGTTTACATTCGTCACGCCCGGGAAGATCGGCGGCTGGCCGCCGCCGGTGGCTTCGTCGAAGCCGAACAGTGCGACCTGTTTGTCGCCGTCATAGAGCGGCACGCCGAAGTCGACGATTGTCTCCATGCGCCACACGGTCTGGGTCCACTCGGATTCAAACCAGTTCAGCGATGCGCCGACGGTATGTATGTAGGGAGCGAACGCCTCCAGGCAGATTTGGTTGGCAGCCCAGGGGAACTGGAACGCTGCGAGCGGGTTGTTCGGGTCGCGCGAGAGACCTTCGCAGAAGGTCTGCGCATCGACGGTTTGGCGTGTGCCGAAGCGTGTGACCTCAAATGTCTTATCGACCGGGACGCCGCGAATCAGCGCGCTCGGGGAGCCGTCGGGACCAAAGCGTTGGTAGAGGTAGTTGAGCGACCACTCGAAACCGCCCTCGGTGATGAAGTGGAAACGTACGCCGAACTGACTGTTCTCTAACGGGTTACGTTTGTAGTTGCCTTGGCGCAGCAGCGAGGTGCCGAACATCAGGCTGTCGCATTGGCCGCGCTTGGACGGGTCGGGGTCCGACGCATTCGCGCGACCGCAGAGGTTGGGAGCAGAGGCCTGCAAAACACCGGTGCCTGCCGCGTTCTGGATCGGGTCGAGAAGCCGAACGCCCCAGGGGCGCGGAAGAAAGCTGACTTTGCCGGGAACCCAATCCCCCGGGTTCCAATACCACTCTAGGAAAGTCTGCGAGAGGTTGCCGACGTTCGCGAAGTCCCACAGGCCCTTGATCGCGAAAACCGGCAAGCGAAGCTCATCGAAACCAAAACCGGGGGGCGGCAACTCTTGGAAAAAATGCCAACTCAAATCGAGTGGGTTGGCACGGTCGAGCATGCGTATGCCGTCGGTTTCTCCCCATACGATTTGCTGCAGTCCGATGCGAAGGTGGAGCGGCGCCTTCTTGAAATAGAAGTCCATGTAGGCTTCGCGAACTTCGGCCTGCCACTTGATCCGGTCCAACTTTCTGTCGTCGATAGAGTCGATGTCAACATCTGCGGGGCTCAGCGCAACACCGCGGAAGTCTTCGCGCTCGTTCTGACCGGGCTTGATGTCGTAGATCGAATCGTAGACCCCGCGCAGCTTCAAGAAGAAGTCTGAGCGATCGAGCCAGCCGACGTTGCGCCCAAACGCCTTGCCTCTCTCGAGCCATTTCCATTCCAACTGCAGCTTGGCGGTGTTGCGCTGCATGATGAACGAAAACTGGTCGACTGAGTTGTGGCGCACGATGTTGGTCGAGCGAAGGTGCCCGCCGATGTCCACTGCACCGTACTTGCCTTGGACTCGGTAACCGGCCTCAGCCGGCCCCGCTAGCAGGACAGCGCATATAGCTATTAAAAGGCTCGATGTCAGACGAGATTTCATTGATCACCCCTTGGCTAAAGCGTGTCTTAGACGCGCCTATTAACCGTGGAAACAATACTATTGCAATGGTTTGCAGGGGGCGAGACGCACGGGCTAATCACACTGTCGCTTTAGACGCACTGCGCAAATAGGTGACGGCGCCGCGGAGCCGCCGTCACTCACTCCTACTTGTTGTCTTCGCTGTCGGGCGTCTACTCCCAGCCTTGCTGCTGCCCGTAGAAAATCGGCCCGCCGAGATACATTGCAAAGCCGATTCCGAAAACGAAGGAGAGATCGCACTCTTCTTCGCTGCCGACGATTTTACCATCGACCAATTTGCGCGCGGTTGCGTAGAGCGCTTTCATGCAGCGCTCTACGATCTCCTCGGCGCTCGCCTCGCGGCTACCGCGCCCACCCGCCAAGCCGTCGAGGCCCGCCCATACGCCCTTCTTCGAACTGCCCTCATACTCGTAGTAACCGCCGCCGGACTTGATGCCGAAGCGTTCTTGCTCGCGCATCTTCCAGACCAAAGGCTCGCGGGTCGGCGGCTGCTCAGCGGCGATTGTGTCGAACATCCCCGCGGCGATGTCCAGGCCGGCTTGGTCGCCGAGTTCGAACGGTCCCATGGGGAGTACCGAGGCGCGGATCGCTTTGTCGATCGCATCGATAGGGGTTCCTTCGAGGAACAGTTCTTCGGCCGCGCCGAAGTACGCAGCCAAACCTGCATTGACGAGGAATCCGGGCGATCCATCGTGCAAGATAACCGGGGTTTTGTTGATTTTGCGGGTAAAGGCGTGAGCCGTGGCGACGGCTTCGTCGCTTGTGCTCGCGCCGCGAATGACCTCGACGAGTTGCATCATCGGGTGCTCGGCCGGGCTGAAGAAATGCAAATTCACAAAGTTAGCGGCCGATCCGCCGCCTTCGTGAAAATATGGCGCGAGGATCCCCGGGCCCATCGAACTCGAGTTGGAGGCGACAAGTGCGTCTTGGTTCAGGACTCCGCCCAGTGCCCGGTAAAAATCGGCTTTGATTTCACGGTTTTCCATCCGTGCCTCGATTACCAGGTCGCAATCGGCGAGGTCGGCTACAGCGCTGGTGACCTTGACCGAGGCGACCTTCTTTTTGGCGTCATCTTCGCTCATCTTGCCGGCTTTGATCGCTCGCCCGTACTTGGCCAAGAGCCGCTCGGGGATCGCCGGCGCGAATTTCTCGAGCGGCGCGTGTGCGACGACCTCGTAGCCTGCCTGTAGGGCGAGCCAGGTGATCGCGTTGCCCATATATCCGTCGGCACCGTCGATACCGATTTTTTTGAGCGTGCGCGGTGCCGGAAAGCCCTTGGGGGCCTTGGTGACCTGCTGCTGTGTGAAGAAAAAGCGCATGCCGGCCTTGCCCTCAGCCGAGGCCGCGACCTCGATAAACGCATCGCGCTCTACCTTCATGGCCTCGCGTAGCGGCAGGCCGGCGCCTTTGGCGATGACGTCGAGCGCAACGTAGGGCGCGCGCGGGTTTTGACGACCCATTGTGGCCTTTTGGATCATCGGCAACACCATGGGTTTGAGTGCCTCGGCGTTGGCGAGATCCGCCGGGGTGGGGTGTTCGAGCGTTTGCAGTTCACCGAGCGCGTATTTTTCGGCGAACGCGTCGATGTCCTCACCGGCTGGGACAACCGCGTCAATCAACTTGATCGACGCCGCGTCTTTCGCGCGGAAGTTCTTGCCGGTCAGGATCGCAGTGAATCCGGCGTCGCCCGTCATCGGGTCTTCGGCGTTGATCAAGCCGCAGCGGCGCGGAGCGCGTTGGGTGCCGCCCAGGCCGGGAAAGATATTGAGGCGGATCTCGGGAAATCCGACTGTGCTTTTCTCGGTCGCGATGATTCCCTTACAGGCGAGCGCCAGCTCGTAGATGCCGCCGAGCGCGATGCCGTCGATGACGGCAAGCCACGGGACCTCATTTTCTTCGATGCGAAAGAGCGTTTCGTGTCCTTCGTCGATCAACCGTTCGAGGTCTTCCTTGGTGCCTTGCATGAGTTCGCCGATATTTGCGCCCGCCCCCAGGCCGTACTTATTGCCTTTGAGGATGACGGCTTTCAGCGGCGAAGACGCATGCGCCGTATCGATCTCGTCGAGCAGCGGGGTCAGATCGGTGATCGCCGATTGTGAAAGTGTGTTCATGCCGCCTGAGTCGAAGCTTACCCATGCGATCTGATTCTTGATTTCGTGCGTGAAGTTGCTCATCGAGGTTCTCCTTAAGACTTTGCCCGTGTAGCGTGTCGGCGTCCCGATTTCCAACAGCCGCAATGCAGCGGCGGTGCTTGACCTGGGTCCGCCCAGGCGCGACGCTGTTCGGGCAGTGCCGAGGATGCAGGGAGGTGCGGTTCGATGAGCATTGGAAAAATTATCACCCTGGGGGCGTGGTTGTTTGCCCTCTCTTCGTTCGTGGTGGAGATGCCGGCCCCGGCGCAGGCTTTCGGGCGGGGCTTGGCCTGCTTCCTTCTTGTTGCGCACATTGTCGAGTGCGGAATCTTCTTTTCGGTTCTAAAGAGGGCGGGCGGTAGTCTGCGCAACCATTTGCTCCAGACAATAATCTTCGGATTATTCCATGTCCGCGAACTGCGCGGCACCGCCGCGCAGACCGGCGGCGACGCCTGAAGCACTGTTCAGTGCAGTTTGGTTTTCGGTCTGGAAGGCTCGTGGGGCACTTCGCCCGGTGCCGATCCGGATTCGAGAAGTCGGTCTCCCCACTGTCGCTGCGCTTCGGGCCAACCGGAGCGCTCGAACTTCGCGACGTGCTGCTTGGCCTGGTCGAGACGTCCGGTGCGTGCCAGCGCGTAGGCGTAACTGTTGCAGTAGGCCATCTTCTCGCCCTTTGAGAGTGGTTCGCTGCCGTCTATTTCTTCGAAGTACCACGCGGCTTCCTGTAGGCGGCCGAGTTTTGTGTAAGCGTGTCCCAACAGGATTACATCACCGTCTGTGGTTTGGCGCTCACGTACGACGGGTTCGAGCAGCGCCGCCATCGCCGGCCAGTCTTCATTTTCCCACGCGCGCATGATGCGAAACCAGCGCGCGAACAAGCGCGGCAACTCGCGCCAGCGCACCTGGTAGCTCTTGGCCTTCTTTCCTGCTTCTTCTCGCTCGGGATCGGTCATGGCGTTGAGAGCACGTGCGCTTCGGCGTGTTGGTCAGCGCACGCGGACCAACAGGGTGCTCTGGGGTTCGTGGAAAGGAACGCGTGCGCTGGACCACGAGGGCGGTCCGGAGATACAGCGTCCGTCGTTGGAGAATCCGTAGGGCTCTTTTGGTCTACCGAAGAGGTTGGTGTCGGTTTTTCCGTCATGCTGAGGGAGAATCGAAGATCTCGACGTGTACCGTGCCCCCTGTTTGCTCGAAACCCGAGACATCTACCGTGAGCGTTCCCGTGCGTGGGGCTTGTGCCGAGGCTGCAGCGGGGCACAACGCGGCTACCGACGTTATCACGATTGCCGACGCGGCCGCCCGCAGTCGGGCAGGTGAGACGCTGCGCGCGGGGATCCTGCGCCGGCGGCGGGGTGGGCGACCGAAGCTCGTCATGCTGAGGAATATAGCATGCCCCCGACGCGGCTTACGTGCCCTGTGTGCGCTATTTAAGGAATACGACATTAAAGGGGAGCAAGCCGGTATCTATCGGCGCCGTGGTCAGTTCTTCGTTGCTGCGCACAGAGAACACGCGGACGCCGCCGATCACGCCTGCGGTGAAGCTCCTGTCGCACAGGTAGAGTTCGCCGCGCTCGCTGACTTCGATGTCCGAGAACGTCTCGTCGCTCTCCGCCAGCGTTGCGGTGACGGTGCCCGGCGCCGTCGCAGTTGCGGAGTCGAACGCGACCAGGCGGTGGCGCGATTGTGCATCGGCGACCAACCCGTACCCACGGCTGCTGCCGACCATCACGAAGTCGGTCAGGTCGCCGCCGAGTTCGCCGCCGGTGATGACGGCGCCCACCGGTGCCCGCGTAATCGTGTCGACGGCCTCAATGCCGCCGTCGCTGAGATCGCTGAAAAACCTACCTGGGCTCGAGATGTACAGGCTGTGGGCGCGGCTGTCGTGGGCGAGTCCTTTGGTCTCGCCGAAGGGATTCGAGAACTCCAGAGCGGTGGTGCCGATGACGGTGTCGGTGCCGGAGTCGATCTCGACCAGCACTCCTGGGCCGGTCGGTGCAAAGAAGGCGGTACGGTCGAGCAGCTGCAGGGCGATGTACAAACTGCCGTCCACGAGCACCATCTGGTCCATCTCTGGAATGCCGTCGGCGTCGGCATACGCGGCCAGCTCGATACCACCGGTTACAAAGCCATTGCAGCTCGGTCCGACCGATGGATCTACGATTGCGAGTACCGTCGAGTCGTATTGCGATACGTAGGCCTTGGTCGCTGAAACCACCACGATGTCGACCGGGTCGGTGCCGGCGCCGAGCGCGCACTGGAACAGCGTCGCGTAGTTCCGGTCGGCATCCAGTTCTTCGACGTTGTTGGCACCGAAGCGGTTGAGCAGGAACGCACGCCCTGCAGAGATTCGCGGTACTGTGTCGCCCGCAGTTACGTTGGGCTGTTGTACCGCGTTACGGGTTGCGAGCGCTATCTCGGTTATGCCGCCACTGGCGAAACTGTTGCTCGCCGTCACCACCATCGCGCGCGTTGCCGCCGATAGTGCGCAGCCGAAGAGTGTGTCGGTTAGCGCTTGCTGCAAAATGACCAATGCGTCGCCTGCGGTAACCACACCGTCGGTCAAGCCTCCGCGTTCGACGTCAAGTCGGGGGTCGTAGCTCGAACCGACAGCCGCGATCAAGGTTCGCAACGCGTCGGTTGCGCGCACGGCGCCGTCGTTGTCGGCATCGCCGCACAGCGCCGCAGCGGATGGCGCGAACGCGAACAGTAGCAGCCCCAACCCGATCGCAGCTGAGTTAGCTCGCTTAGGCATCATCCCCGCCTCCCTGGTAACTGATCGTCAGGTAAACGCTTCGCCCGGGTACCGGAAAGCCGAGCTGGTCGGCGACACGGTCGTTGCCGAGGTTCTCGCCTTCGAGGCGCACGCTGATGCGCGAGCCGGCCGGCTGCCAGGCAACCGACGCGTTGTGTACAGTTTGCGACGGCACGCGTACGCGGTTGGCCTCGTCGAAAAAGCGTTCACCCTTGTAGGCCAGTTCGTAGCCGAGCGTCCAGTTGCCCACGCCCGTGGCTGCATCCAGGCCCGCGGCAGCCGCTTGGCGTGTGCCGCCGAGTCGCCAAGTGAGCGACAGGAATCCCTCTTGCGAGGGTAGTGCCGGTAATTCCTTGCCGGAGATTCCCGGCTGCGGCGAACGGTTCTCGGTGTCTTGAACTGTAAAGTTGGCCGCGGCCGAGATGTTGTGAGCGAAGTCCATCTCTAGGCGAGACTCGGCACCGCGCACGCGCGCTTCATCGACGTTTTCGGCTTTTGACACCTGTTGTGCGGTTTGTACGAAAACTATGAGGTCGTCGCTGTCGTTTGCGAACAGCGCGAACTCTGCGGCCGCCCTCTGCATGGCTGCGCCGGGATTGCGATAGCGCCATTGCACACCGGCGTCGGCACTCACGCCTTGTTCGGGGAGCAGCTCGGGATTGGCTTTGCTGAAGCCGCTGTCACCGAACTCCTCGCTCAGTTCGGGCGCACGAAAATACGTACCCGCGTTGGCTTTGAACGTCCACGCGCCCGATGCATCCCAACGCATGCCGATGCGTGGATCGACCGAGCCGATACGCGAATCGGGGAGTTTCGCTCCGGCGGACAAGAACGGGATACCGCTGCCGTCAAAGCTGTTCCACAGCGACTCGAGCCTGACTTGCGGGACGACGTAGAGGCGCGAATCGAAGAATGCGGCTTCGTCGCTCAACGCAATCGCCGCCGAGGTCCGGCGCTGGTGGTTTTGCTGTCCGGCGTCGCCGGTGCGGCCCTTGAAGCGTTCTTGCGCGGTTTCCACGCTTGCCTGGATGAGGTGGCGCTCGCTCGCATACCATTCGCCGTTGGCCTTCAGCGTAGCGGCAAGCGTGCGGTTGTCGGCGCGTTGGTAGCCGAAGCCGAGGCGCGCACCCGGGTCACTGAAGACTTCGCGTAGGTATGTAAGGTCGACGCCGGCGCCGTAGGCGGCGTCGGCGCTCTGCCAGTTCGCCGCGGCGATCTCGCGCACCACCCGCAGGCTTGCGCTGTTCGGGGGCGGGGCGCCTTGACCGGGCCGGCCTTGATCACGGCCGGGGATCCCTTCGTCTTTATAGAAAAGGTTGTTCGAGAGGGTCAGTATGTTGCCGATGTCGGTTTCTCTCACCAATCGCACCAGCGTGTCGATCGATTCGTAGGCGTTGTTGAGCCTGTTGGTGGCAAAGTCGTCGGCGGGGTTTGCGGGCGTACCGGCGTCGCTTGCGAATCCGAAATCGCCGTCGCTCCGTTTGTAAGCGACGCTTGCGCTCAACTGCCCGCTGCGCATCGGGACGGACGCTGCAGCACTGAGTTTTGCGGTGCCGAACGATCCCCCGCCGACCGCCATGCGGATCCCGGACTGCTCGGATTTCTTGGTGATGATATTTACGACACTCGCGGCGCCCGAAGCGGCAAACTCAACCGGCGTGAAGCCACGATAGATTTCGATGCGCTCGACCGAGTCCATCGGAAGATCGGCGAGGTTGACGACGCGGTTTTGCGCACGCGACAGGTTAACGCCGTCGATCATGATCTTGACCTGACCGGCACCCGATCCGCGCACACTGATCGTCGCGAAATCCTCGCGGCCGCCGAATCGCGATACCTGGACGCCGGCGGCGTGTTCGAGGAGCTCGGTTACCGATTCAAACCCCTGCCAGGCTTCTTCGCTGTAGATTACGTCGGAGAATCCCGCAGTGTCTGCCGCCGACTGCATGGTGCCGACGCTGTTGCCGGTGACGACAACCGTAGGCAGCGCTATCAACCCGTCCGGCTCACCCGGCTGCGAGGTTTGGGCGTAGGCCGACGCGGCAAGCGTTGCAGATGCAAGCAGCGAACAGGCGAAGAATACTCCGAAGCCGCTCGGGGAGCGGCGGCTTCGGTCTTCCTTTCCCTCGAAAGGCACGACCAATCATCGGCGGACATCCAGGTCTCCTGACTCAGGGATCGATCTACTCGCCGCGCCTTCCCGAAGCGTACTTCAGTGGCCTACTGCGGCTTTCGTCCCCCCTCACAGTTGCGGGGCAGTAGAGGAATCGCACCTCTTTCCATCGGTGGCGGCGTGTGCCGCGTCGGTGGACGTCCTTAGCACCGCTCATATCCAAACCGTTCGGCCGCTACAAGGCCAAGGCGGCCGCCGTAGCGGGCGAGCGGATAGCGCGGTCCGGTGGCGAAGCTCGTTGACAGCCCGGGACAGGGCTAATATGCACGAACGATGGCGGAGCAGGTGTCTAGGGGGGTGTCGATTCTCGGATCCACGGGATCGGTCGGCACCACAGCGCTTGAGCTTATCCGCAAGTTTCCCGCTAAGTTCCATGTTACTGCTTTGGCCGCAGGGCGGCGCATCGCTGATCTGAAGGAACAGATCGAGGAGTTCTCGCCCGCTCTTGTCTCAGTCGCCGATGACGGCGACGCGCGCGAGCTGCGCAGCGCACTGGGCGAGAACGGCCCGCGAGTGATGAGCGGAGCCGATGGTTTGATTGCGGTGGCCGCGGCAGAGCAGACCGATGTGTTGCTTTCGGCGTTGGTCGGCGCGGTCGGGCTCGAGCCGACACTTGCCGCGATCGACGCCGGTATCGATGTTGCGCTCGCAAACAAAGAGGTAATGGTCGTCGGCGGCGAACTGGTTCGCCGCCGTGCGTGCGCACGCGGTGTTAACGTGTTGCCCGTGGATAGCGAGCACAACGCCGTCTACCAGGCGCTGCAAGGCCATGACCTTGCCCACGTACGGCGCATCGTCTTGACTGCTTCAGGCGGCCCGTTCCGCGAGCGTGACGCCGCAACTCTTGCCTCTGTCACGCGTGAGGAAGCCCTCAATCATCCCACGTGGGACATGGGCGATAAGATCTCGATCGATTCGGCGACCTTGATGAACAAAGGCTTGGAGGTCATCGAGGCGCGGTGGTTTTTCGATCGCGAGCCTGATGACGTCAATGTCATCGTTCACCCGCAAAGTATCGTGCACTCGATGGTCGAGTATCGCGACGGCACAGTGGTCGCGGTGATGGCGATCCCCGACATGTCGATTCCGATCGCCTACTGCATCTCCTACCCAGACGTACTCAACCTCGGTCACCTACCGGTGCTCGATCTGACCAAGACCGGTGGGCTGTCGTTCTTCGAGCCCGACCTGGAGAAGTTTCCGTGCCTAGGTCTGGCATATGACGCCTTGCGTGCCGGAGGCACCATGCCGGCGGTCGCGAACGCCGCGAACGAAATCGCGGTCGCACGTTTTCTCGCCGGAGAAACCGGATTTACCGGGATCCCGGCGATCGTCGAAGCGACGATGGCGGCACACCAGGCATGCCCCTACGAGACCGTCGAGGAGCTCCTCAGCGCCGATTCCTGGGCGCGCGCTTACGCTGCCGGGTTCGCCGCCGACACCAGAAAGAGCGGCTGAGCGAGGTGGCAACGACTCGCGAGACAATTGCCGGGCGCGTGACGGCGGCGATGCCGTGGATGGTTGTTGCGGTCGCCGCGGTCCTCTCGTTTCGCCGCATCAGCGACTTCGACACCTGGTGGCACCTGGCCTCGGGGCGCTGGATCGTTACCAACGCCGGCGTTCCCAACCACGACACGCTCTCATTCACGGTTCCCGATCACGAGTGGATCAACCTTCAGTGGCTCTTCGACATCCTCATCTACGGCGTGCATACGGTAGGCGGTGCCAACTTGCTGGTGTGGTTCTCCGCAGCGGGTTTCACCCTCGGCGTTTGCTTGTTGGTGCGCTCGCTACGTCTTTCGGTCGGTCCGATCGCAGCGGCTTTCATCGCCGCTTGGGCGCTCGTGGTCGTGCAAGAGCGTTTCGTCCTGCGTCCCGAGTTGCTGACGTTCATTTACGTCGTTGCGTTGGTAACGTTGATTGCGACGCGTACGCGCGATGACGGTAAACGGCTGTGGCTGGCCGTGCCACTCATGCTTGTATGGGTGAACTCGCACGCGTTGTTTATCGTCGGCGTGTTTTGTCTCTGGTGGACGGCGGTTGCCACGTTGGCTGCATCGCGGATGGGCTTTCTGCCCGCAGCCTGGCGCGAATCGACCCGGCTCAGCCCACCGGGTGAAAGACGCATGCTGGTCGCAACGGCGGCGGCGACTGCCATCACGCTGGTCAATCCGTATCTGGCTCGTGGCGTGTTATTCCCTTTTGAACTCCTTTCTCGCATCGACAGCGGCAATACCGCGTTCCGTTCGATCGGTGAGTTTCAGCGCCCGTTTTCCGGGTTCTTTCCGACTATGGCGCTTGGTGCCTACCAGGCTTACTTCTTTGCCGGTTGTTTGTTGATGGTCGTGGGTGCGTTGCTGGCTGCGCGGCCACGCGCGAAGCCGCGGCGCAACGCGGCCGTGGGTACCATGGAGGCGCTTGCGGGCGGGCGCCTCGACCGCTTCGATCTAGCCGGCGTCGGCGTGTTCATCGCGCTTGCATATTTGTCGCTGCAGGCGCGGCGCAACACCGGTTTGTTTGTCCTCGGCGTGAGTCCGTTCATTGCGCAATCGTTCGCGGTTTTGGCTGCGCGCGTGCCGCCGTTGCCGGAGCGAGCGCGGGTTGGGGCACGACTTGCAGCCGGGGCTGTGGCGGTTGTTGCATCGTTGTCCATGATCGTGTGGACGGCGACCAACGGGTTCTATCACTGGGACAACCGCACCCAGGAATTCGGCAGCGGCGTGCTCGATGTCAATTTTGCAGTTCACGCATCGGAGTTTTCTCGCGGCCTGGGGCTAAAGCCTAATCTCTACAACGATTTTACCGCAGGTGGTTATCTGACCTGGTCGCGGCCGGTAGCTGCCGGTGTGTTCTTGGACGGACGTCTCGAAGTCTACGATGCCGAGTTCTTCTCCGACTACACACAAGGGTTACGTAGCTTCGACAGGTGGCGTAGCGACGCCGAACGCTACAAGATTGAGACGGTCATCTTGTTCCACCGCTGGGCCAACCGCCGCAACTTGGTAAGGCGGCTTTCCCACGAACCCGCCTGGACGCTGATCTACTATGACGAAACCTCTGCGCTGTTCGTGCGCACCGAAGGCAACGCCGAGGTAATCGCCGCGGCGCGTGCGAAGTTTGCGCCGTTGGTGGGACGCGCCATGGAGCGCCTGCGCGAGCATGCTAATTCGTGGCAGACTCCGGTCGGGGATATTCACGGTGCGATCTCTTATGGCGAGCTGCTGACCTCGCTCGGGGCGCACGACCAGGCCGCCGAGGCCTTTCGTCTCGCGATCGAGATGGGGCTGGTTGCGCCCGCCGAAGTGGGGCTGCGCAGCTGGCTGGCGCGTTATCACGTTGCGCGTGGCGAAAAGGAGTTGGCGCTTTTGCAGGTACGTGCAGGTCTGTTGGTCGAGCCTGAGAATCAGTTGCTGCTCGAAGCGGTTACCAGTTTGAGTCGCTAAAACGATGCCGAATCGTCCGTCGACGAGTTTATGGGTGTGGGTTGCCGCGGCTGCGATGCTGGCAGTCTTCGCCCTGCAGGCGGGCGTTGCAGCCCGGCGCGACTCGGTTACGATCGACGAATTCGCGCACTTGCCGGTCGGCCTCTACATCCTCTACGCCGGCGATTTCAGCCTCGATCCGATCAACCCGCCGCTGACCCGTATACTCGCCGCCGTGCCGGTCGCCGCACGCGCTCCTGCCTTCAAGGTCGATCCCGCACTCGGGCACTGGGGTATGGGTTTCGATCTGATGCGACAGAACCCGGGCAGCTACCACGAGCTGTTTGTGTCGGCACGCAGAGTAGTGATCGCGATCGGCGTGCTGCTCGGTCTGCTTGTGCTGGTGTGGGCAAGGCAGTTGTACGGCGACGCGGCAGGTCTCACCGCGTTGTTTCTCTACAGCTTCTCGCCGTCGATGCTTACCCATGCACACTTGGTGACGCTCGATGCCGCAGGCGCGTTTGGTTTCGTCCTGACTTTGTACGCGGCTTGGTGGATGCTCGACCGTCCGGGTTTCGCCCAAGCGGCAGCGGTCGGCACTGCACTCGGCCTTGCAACGCTCCTCAAGCTCTCGGGCTTCGTGTTGATCGCGGTCATCGTCCTGCTCGTTGCTATTCGCGTCGTCTCCTCGGCGGCCGGATTCGACCGTGGTGGTGTGCCGCTCAAGGGTCCGGTGCCGATCAGACGCTGGGTGGCGCTCCTGGCGGTCATCGGCACGGTATCGCTGCTCGTCCTTAACGTCGGGTACTCGTTTCAAGGTAGCTTCGCCTCGCTTAGCGAGGCGCGGCTTGCGGACGGCGGAACCCTCGCAGTCTTGCGCGACGCAATACCCTGGCTGCGCTTGCCTCTGCCGCTCGCCTTCGTCAACGGCGTCGACATGGTTCTCAACGTGGGTAAAGGCCACGATCCGTCCTATTTTCTCGCTGGTGAGCTATCGGCCGACGGTTGGTGGTACTACCATCTCGCGGCGTTCGCGCTGAAGACGCCGCTTGCGCTGTTGCTTGCCGGTTGCCTCGCGTTCGTGGGCTGGGCGCTCGGGCGCTCGCGCGGGTTGCGCGACTACTGCCTATTTGTCGCGGTGATCGTCTTGTTCGCGGCGAACTCGTTGTTCAACTCGCTCTATATCGGCGTTCGCCACGTTTTGCCGGCCTACCCGCTGCTCTTTATCGCCGTTTCCCCGTGGCTGGCCGCACCGATCGAGCGGCTGTCGGGTTGCGCCGGAGCTGCGCGCGCGACCGGCGGCATGCGCGCGACCGGCGGCGTGGAGCGGGCTGGGCACGCGAGCGCAACCGGTCGGCAAATACTGCAAGCGGGCGCGGCATGCGTAGCGTTGGCTTGGGTGCTGCTGGCCAACCTTCGGGTGACACCGGCGTTTTTTGAGTCGTTCAACGAAATCGCCGGCGGACCCGCACACGGACACGAGTGGCTGGTCGATTCGAATCTCGATTGGGGGCAGGACCTGATCCGTTTGAAGCAAGTAATGGACGAGCGCGGCTATGAGCGTGTCAATCTCGCCTACTTTGGACGTGTCCATCCGTCGGTGTACGGCGTCGACTTTGTCCCACTCGAAAGCGCTGCGCAGACCGGTCCGACGGCTATCTCCGCTTCGTTTCTCATGGGACGGCCCTACTTCTGGTACCGGCAGGGCCGCATGCGTTGGGTGAAATCGGAGAGTTACGCGTGGCTGCGCGAAGAGACCCCCGTGGCTCGTGCCGGCACGATGTTTATATTCGAGCGTTGAGCGTTTGTGCGATCTCGGCGAACACCGCGGTTCCGCTCACCCCGGGAACCGTGCCGTCGCGTTTGAGCGCGCGTACGGCTTCTCGGAACGCTTCGAACGCCGCGACCATCGTGCCGCTGTGGATCACAATGCGGAAGCCGCGTTGTGCGAGTTCGTCGGCTGCAAGCATGTGGCCGTTGTAGACCAACGGTACGTCTTCGAGTCTTTGCGCGTAGGTATCCAGATCGGCTTCGGTATGGATACCGTCGACGAACGCCAAGTCGGCGCCGGCCTCGATGTATGCACGTGCACGGCGTTCAGCTTCGTCCCACCCGTGCACTGCGAGTGCATCGGTGCGCCCGATGATCAACGGGCCGTCGGTCGAGCGCGCCGCGCACGCCGCTCGTAGCTTGGCAGTCATGTCGTCGATAGGGACGACTTGCTTGCCGTCCAGATAACCGCAGCGCTTCGGCCACACCTGATCCTCCAGGTGTAACGCCGCTGCACCGGCGCGTTGGTACATCTCTACGGTGTTGCGGACTTGCGCTTCGTCGCCGTAACCGGTGTCGGCGTCGCAGATCGCGGGCAGGCCGCTGCTGCGCGCGATGACTTCGACGTTGGCAGACATCTCGGTCAGACCGATCAGACCCATGTCGGGCCGGCCGAGCGCGGCTGCGGTTCCGAAGCCGCTCATGTACACGGCTTCAAAACCGGCTTGCTCGCAAAGGCGCGCCTGCAATCCGTCGTAGACGAAGGGCGCTAACAGCGTTGCCGGGTTGGCGAGGCGGCGGCGAAGCGTGACCGCGGGGTTCTCTGCTGTGCGTTGGGATCCGGGCATACGGGTTTGCTCGTGCGTTAGCGGTGCCGAGTCAAATCGTTCTAGCCGACTAAGGAAACTCTGCACAAGTGACTGAGCGGACCGATCATCGTGCCGCCGGTGTACTTTGCGCCGAGTTATCCACATTCCGCGCGGAATGTAGCGCGGTTTCAGCTCGCGGAAGGTAGCTGGCCGGCGCTGCCCGGTCGGCGCTACCCGGCCTGTCTTGCAGTCCGTCCCCGACTTCAGTTCCTTTCTGACTCCACGCTCCCGACGCGAACCTACGCTGCTCACCCATCGCCCAGCCTTCTCACGAGTCGCTCGACTTATACGTACTTACTCTCATTCTGAAAAACTTGTGCCGAGCTTCCCTAGCGTGTTGTGGCGGCGTTGGTGCATGGTTGCGGCCAGGCAATGCTGGTTCAGGAGGAAATGATGAAACCTGATTAGTTGTCCAGTGGGTGTGAATCCCGCCCGGCCAAGGCATCAGCTCAGCCAGCCGGTAGCGAGCTTTGCAGTTCTGGAGGTAACTCCAGGGTTGAAGCGTAAGTACGCGAACAGGTGAGCCGTGGATATTAGCTTCGAGATAACGTCATTCCAGTTGCCCACGGGTCATGCACCCTGAAGGCCATGACTTCTCCCGCGCAAATTGAGCGAGTGGGCGAAGTGGCCGGCGGGGTTCAGCAGTGCGGTGCCCTGCAACGATGCCCTCTCATATATCAGCAATGTTCCACTGCATCCGCGGATACCTGAGCACGCGCGAGGCGCGCCGCAACGCGTAATCAGGCACTTTCGCCACAATCAGCTTGACGTGGGGGGGTACATGTTAGGGATCAAGGGTCTTGTAGGGATTACCAACCGCGCAACCGCGAGGTTCGCGCCCGGGAAGAAGGGCTGGTGCTATGCAAACTGCGTGCTCAAGGCCACGGGCCTCTACCTTTCGCCGAACCGAATCTCACAGGCGCTATTCCACCATCAACGCGGTTTGTCTGTTGCTTGCTTGCGTGGCCGTGATTGGGCAGGCCCGTCCGGCGCGTGCCGCCGATGCGTTTTGTGTTGCAAGTATCTGCGCGGCCACAGACGTTGCACCCGCGTGTACGGTGAACCAGGTAAG
>JAJCZL010000048.1 GCA_029262415.1 Deltaproteobacteria bacterium
CCGAAACCCGGCCCACCGTTACGCCCTTATGGAAATCCGCGCGTCAGCTACTCCGCAAACGTCTGGAACGTCGCGAAGCGCTCAATAAATGGCGAATAGTCGGTGGGCTGCTGTTCGCACAAGACGTCTTCGGCATCGGGCCGGAACCAGGGTTGCGCGCTACGCATCCATATATGACCGGCGGGTCGCACCCACGAGGTATCGTCCAAGGTGCCGGCGCGTAGACTATAGAAGCCGATCGTCGGGGTTTGCCCGTTGACGATTCGTGACCCGCAGGCACCGCAGAAAAGCCCGTAGCGCTCTGTGCCCGAATCCGACGTCCACGTCACCCGCGACGGCTCGCTCGCCGTAAACGAGAATGCATTCTCAGGGGTTGTCGCCGAGACCACGAACGCGCTGCCGGTTTGTTTTTGGCAGACCGCGCAGTGGCAGGCGTAGATCATGAACGGCGGCGCGTCGAGACTGTAGCACAGCGCACCGCACTGGCACTGCCCGGTAAGCGGTAGAGCGATTGTTTTCATGCAGGCCTCCCGGGTCATGATGCCCACTGCCGACAGATATGAAAACGCGGGCCCACCTACGGCTCGCCACCGCCATCCCGGCTGCAATCAAGTCGACGACGGACAGCCGAACGGAAGCTACCCGCAGGCCGCGCTCTACATCAATTGCATGACGACGTACTGCAATTGCAGTATCAGAAATCCTATTGCCTGGGGCGATAGCGGCGTGGGTATGATGCCGCGAGGTAGTATTCGACGCGATTGTTCGCTTCGGGTCCGAGCAGAGTCCCGGTCGTGGGTTCGGAGAGAACCGATGAAGATGAAGGGGTGTGAGTATCTGTCCGATTGCGGGTTCATCAAGGCCTGGGGTCGTGCCTAGGAACTCCAAGGCCCCATCCCGAAGTATCGAACTTCGTCCGATAACATCATTTACGCAAACTAGCGCTTCGATGTACGCGCCGACGGGGCGGGGCGGCGCGGCGCTTATCGAGGGTTCAGCAGTGCCGTGCCCTGCGAATTCAAGCTTTCTCCCGTGTCTGGGCGCAAGCGGGTGCGTCGGCGAACGGTGCGTATCGCGTGGCGGTGATGCGGGTTGTGGTCGGCCCAGTCGGGGGATGCCGCGGTACTCAAGGCCCGCGCGGGTGGGCGAGTCGCGCGAGAGTGGTTTCGATTGCAGCGGGTGCGGTCACCACGGCAACCGGTCGCATGCGGCCACCGCGAACGTATTTCTTAACAGCACGGCCCAACGTGGTCGCGCGGTTGCGGGTACGGGACTCTTGTTCGGGTCGGTTTCACGAACCTGTGGTGGAACGACTTTGTCACGATACGCCGCGGCCGGTGCGAGGATGCCGTGGTATCGCAACTGATGCGCGCGCGGCGGCGGGATCTGTGCTGCAAGTCGGGCCATCAGTTCGTTGGGTTCGAACACGACGTGCGTAGTTCCATCGTGCCACGGGGTGCGCAACGCGTAAGCCAGGCGACCATCGGTGAGCTCTTCGAGGCGCTCGACCGCCACCGCGGGGCGCGCGGTGTAACGGCAGATTCGCGCGAGCGGGTCGGCTTGGTCTGCGTCGCGGTCGTCACCGAGTCCGCGCGCTTCTAGTGTGCGCGCCATGCGTTGCGCGGTATCGGTCAGTACCGCCAACACCTCTTCGTGTGTCGGTGCGGGGAGGGGTAGGAAGTCTATCGTGCCGGCTTTGTGGTCAATGGCGTAGAGTCCGTCGAGCACCAGAGTGTGGAAGTGAACGTTCAAGTTGATGGCGCCGCCGAAGCGTTGGATCAGCGTCACCGAGCCGGGTTGCAGGTTTACGTTCTGGGCGACGGCGTAACGGCTTCTTATCCGTCGGCGATGGGAGGCGAACGTGGACTTGATAAAGGCGCGGAGAACTGGGCCGACGAGCTTGCGATCACAGGCCAGCCGGTAGCGCAGCGAGTAGGGGAGCGTGAGGACCCATTGGCGGGTCGCCACCGGTGGGAGCACCCTGTCGGTTAGGTGTGCGGCGACTTCGTTCATGCGCCGCCCGGTGCACGACGAACACACGCCGCGACGCTTGCAGGAGAACGCGAGGATACGCTCGTGGCTACAAGAGCTGCAACGCAGATGAACGAAGCCGCGCGAAGGGTCTCCGCAGGCCAAAAAGTCCTCGAAGGTTTGCCGGACGAAATCGGGTAGAAGGTGGTCGCGAGCGGCTGCCTGCGCGCAGAAGCTTTCGAACTCTTGAGTGACTATGCGATGAAGGGATGTGGCAAGCGTGCGCGGTCGGTATTGGCGCGATGCTTGTAGGTTGCGAGCGTTCGGCACGGACCGAGCGTCGCGCCCACGCACCTGGAGAGCGATGACATGACTGGTTCTTTGTAGCGCGCAAGCAGAGATTTATGATGGTCATGTACAAAACTCTCGCAGCCACTCCTCGGCGTACCTTCCTCGCCCACGGCGTGCCCATTGCTGCGGCGGCGTTGGTGCGCGCCTTGAGCGATGAACGGGACCATCATGCGGAAGCGGCGGCCATGGACGCTTCGATTGATCTGGACTGACGGACGCAGTCGCGCGTGCGGGCGAGTGTCCCCACGACGACTGTGCCCACGACGAGTGGCGCCTGCTGATGGATGATCCCGTTGGGGCAGTAGTGGCGCTTCAGCCGTGAACCAATTTGGGCTTTTGTCAGGATTCGGCGGTCGTGTGTACGCCAGGCATGCGCGCGACTTTCTTTGCGCTTGTCTTGATTCCTGCTTGGTTGGTCCGGGCGTCACTACTTTGCGAGGCGGGCTGTACCTGGGAAGCGGCTGTCTTCGACACCGACTTGCCTGAATAGCTCAGCGTGTCGGGTGCGACCGCACCGCCGCTGATGATGAAGGTCATGGCATCGTCAATCGACCAGTCGGTGGAGGTGAGACGCTCGATCGGAACGATCTCGAGATATCCCGAGGTCGGGTTGGGGGTGGTTGGAACGTAGACCGCTGCGACCTCGCGACCGGTATCTGCGTCTTTGAAGGTCCGCGTCACGAAGCCCACGGCGCGCATCTCGGGTGTTGGAAACTCGATAAGAACCACCCTTTGCACGTTGTCGGGCTTTTGCTGCAAGGCGGCGACGAGCTTCTTGGTTGATCCGTAGATCCGTTTGGCGACCGGAATACGCTCCATCAACTGGTCGAATGCCGAGATAATCCGTCGGCCTATCACCAGCGTGGCCACCCAACCGATGACGTACAGCGCCGCCAGCATCCACAGGGCGGCGAGCAGGGTCTGGAACGATGGTGCGAGCACCCACTGGGCAAGCGACGGAGCCGGGCCACGCAGTAGGTTGGCAAGCCCGTTGACGACCGGCTGACCCCACTTGGAGAGTTGGCCGAGCAAAAAACCGAAGACTAACCACGTTACCCAAATCGGGATGAGGGTGAGAACGCCGGCGAGGATTCGCTGCTGCGTAGCGGCGAGAAACGGTTTCCCGGATCTCTCTCTTTTTGTTGCTTGCTTGATGCCCATCGCTGATTCTCGAATCTGACACCGACGCCGCGAGCGGTCCAGTCGCGACCAAACATATATCATGCCATGGTTCGGGCTTGGGCGCGTGCGCAATTTCGTGGTGGACGGTACAGACTAAACCCTGGTGTTTGGTGAGCAACAGACGCGGTGGGCACGGTCGCGTACAACGCATTGTGGCCGCTGTAGGGTCGCTGGCTTCGGCAGCAGTCCTTGCACCCGTTATCGTGTGGGTTTCGTTATCGGTCCAAGCGGTGTCGGCTGCCGACGGCGCCGACGCCGGCCGGCTTATCGCCGCAGCTCGCGCGGGCGACCTGACGCTTCTCGACTCGGTCTTGGCCTCGGGCGTTGAACTGGGCGGTCCTGAAAAAGTCGGCACCACGGCTTTGTTCGTGGCGGTCGGTGCAGGCCGACGCGAGATCGTACGACACCTGCTGGTTGCAGGCGTAGACCCGAACGCGGTCAGAGACAAGCGTGGTCGCACGGCCATCGCCGTGGCGGTGCGGCGCGGCCGACTTAGTGTCGCCGCCGACCTGATCTCGGCCGGAGCAGACGCCGATGTCGCAGACACGTCGGGCATTCGCGCTCTGCACTACGCAGCTGCGCGCTGTGATATGGGTGCGGCCCGGCTCTTGCTGCGTGCAGGTGCCGACCCCGGTCGTGCATCAAAGCAAGGTCGCACGCCGGTGATGGAAGCGGCAAAGGGTGGCTGCCAAGAACTACTGCTGGTGCTTGCCGAAGCCGGTGCGGATCTCGATGCCGGCGACGAAGACGGCTGGACGGCGCTGATGTTTGCCATCGATTTGGGGCGCACGCTCATCGTAAGAGAACTCCTTGAGCGCGAGGTCTGGCTCGGCCCGACACGGGAGGGTGCGTTGACTCCGTTGGATCTAGCGGTGGCGCGTGGACGCGCAGACGTCCACGCGCTGTTGCGGAACGCCTGTGGTGCGAGCTGGGGCGGGAAATGCTCGCGGCGGATGGTCCGCGCGCGGCCGACCCTGGGTGCTTCTCCGCTGCAACCCGGCGAAGATCCGGTCGCTGCGGCCTCCAGTTTGCTGTTGCGTGCCCAGCGACTCGGGGCACGCGACAAATTGGGGCGGACGCCGTTGATTCTCGCGGCGGAGCGGGGCTCGATGCGTGCCGTCGAGGCGTTGCTGGCTACCGGTCCCGCGCTCGAAGCACGTACCTCCGGTGGTGAAACCGCCCTCCACCGTGCGGCTGCGGCGAGGAACCCTGCAGCCGTTTCGCTGTTGCTCGCTGCCGGAGCGGATGCCGATGCACGGGTTTCTGGGAGCCAACTACGCGAAGGTTGGACGCCGCTGATCCACGCTGCTGCGTTCGGTAGAGGGGTCGCGATCCCACCGCTGTTGGCGGCCGGTGCAGACGTGGACGCGCAAAGCGCTGCGGGGCGATCGGCGTTGTTTTTCGCCGCGTTGCACGGGCAAGACGCGATCGTATCGATGCTGTTGAAAGCTGGGGCGAGCACTAGGCTGCGCGACCGTTGGGGGTTTGATGCAGCCCACTTTGCCGGTCGCGCTGGACACATCCCGGTACTGCGGCGCATCGAACGAGCCGAGGCCCTACGCTCAGATGGTTGAGGGCGCAGAGCGAGGGAGTGTCGGGCTTCGCGATCGCTTAGGCCTAGCCGCGGCCGATGTGTTGTTGTTCGTGCTGGCGGTGTGGATTTGTTTGTTGTACCGCCCGCTCGATCGTCCAATTGCGGCCGACAATCAGATCTATTTCTACATCGCCGAACGGGTGGCCTCGGGCGAGCCGCCGCACCTCTCGCTGGTCGACCACAAGCATCAACTTTCTACCCTGCTTTCTGGTGCGGCAATCAGACTTGCACGCAGCTTTGATGTTCCGGACTACGTCGGGGCCCGGATACTCAGTATCCCGGTTGCCGCTGCCTGTGTGCCGCTGGTGCGCAGTCTCGCTACTGCAACCGGTGCCGGAAAGGTTGCGTCGCTGTTGGCGGGGTTGGTGATGGTTGGGTTCGTCGATTTTCTATACCACGGCACGATGGGGGTACGGCCTAAGGTTTTCATGGTGTTTTTCCTAGTACTTTCGTTGCGCGGCTTCGCGCTTACGCATTACCTGCGCGCGGGTGCAGCGGCGGCGGCATCGTTCCTATGCTGGCAGCCTGCGCTGATCGTGTATGGAGGTTTGGCGGCGGGCAGCGCATGTTTGCGCGAGCGCCGCATGCGCGCGCTGTTTATGGTCGGGGTTGGATCGTTCGCCGCATTCGCCGCTTACGAATTCTACTTTCTCGCCGCGGGCGCGCTTCAGGAACAGCTTTATCAGTCTTACCGAATGCCTGCCGACTCAGGTGGTTATACAGGCTACGCGCCGTGGTCGACGGTCAAGTTTTTGTTTGCCATGGGGCTATGGCGCAAGGACTTTGGGACCGTGATCTCCGGTATTTGTGTTGGCGGGCTCCCCTTGATGTGGCTTTACGTAGGATCGGGTCGTGGCGGAGTTCGGCACTGGTTACGCGGCCAGCCCGGTGCAGTGGCGACGATTGTGGCGGCGCACGGTGCGCTGGCGTTTACGTTCATCGACCGTCAAGCCTACCCGGACATGTTCTTTCTATACCCGTTCATGGCGATGTTTGTCGGCGCCATCCTTGCTGCCGGCTTGAGCACGGTGGAACGCCACTCCGGGGTGATCACGCAACGGGTTTCTCTGGCCCTGGCCGTGGTGTTCCTGGTTTGGCTGCCGTTCCATCGTATGAATTTGTTCGCGCTCAAACCGCGCCCGATTTCCGAGCAAATCGATGCGGCCAAGCAGCTCGACTTGCTGCGTGAGCAGTTCGGCCCGGTGTGGGTTGTAGGGGCGCCGCACTTGCTCGCTTACACTCGGACGCGCAACCATACCAAGTTCGGGCTTCTTATCGACCCGAAGGTTCGCGGCTACATGCAGTCCACCGCTACGGTCGAAGGTCGCTGGCGGCCTTACTCCGACGGTGTTTTGCCGGGGGTGATCCTTCTTTCGCGGGGCGGCTACGGCGGCGAACTCTTTAAGTGGATCAACCGTGAGTACCGCGAATTAGAGATGAAGTCTCTTAACAAGCAAGGCGTAAAGGTTTGGGTTGCGCGTCGCGATCCAGACCAGCTCGAGCCCCAGTGAGCCATGCGGCCTTGAACCCGTACCTCGACATATCGTATTGTTGAGCGGTGGCAAAGGTAACCGTCTATACGGTCGCTTGGTGTGGGTTCTGCACGCGCGCGTTGAGACTGCTTTCGTCCAAAGGGGTAGAGTTTCAGGAAGTCGGTGTCGGTGAGGAGCCGAAATCCAGGGCTGCACTAATCGGCAGGACCGGTCACCGGACATTTCCTCAGATCTTCATCGACGACCTTTTTGTAGGCGGCAGCGACGAACTCTCCTCGCTCGAGCGTAGCGGCCGCTTGGATGCGCTTCTTTTCTAAACGCCTGCTCTGGCTACCGGTGGCGATATTGGCCGTTGCCTTGCGCGCGGCCAACTACGCGGAGGTCGGCGATACGCCGCTGGGGAACCTGCACGTTTGGACCCAGAGCGACATGCACTTCTTCGATGCCTGGGGCCGCAGCGTAGCCCAAGGGGAATTGGTCTTTGCGCGGCCCCCGCGTCCTTACCATGTCTGGCACCAGACCATCGCAGCCGAGGCGTACGCGCTGACCAGTGGCCGTGGCGAGCAAGCTCTTACTGGCGCGGATGAGTCGGATGTTGCTGCCGGTGGTGCCGCTCGTATTGACGAAGCAGGCGGCCGGGCGCTCTGGGACGGATGGCTAGGACCAAAGCGTTTCTATCAGGACCCCGGTTATCCCTACGTACTCGGCGCGTTGTTCCGCTTTGCCGGGCGTGAGCCTGCGGTGCTACGGGCCTTTCAGGGGTTGCTGGGGGTGGGTTCGGTGCTGCTGGTTTTCTCGATTGCACGGTTGCTGTTCGGGGCGTCTGCGGCGGTGATATCGGGATTATTGGCCGCTTTGTTCGGTCCGCTGGTGTTCTACGAATCTCTGATGCTAAGAGCGGTTTTGATTGCCTTCCTCGCTCTCGCCGCGCTCAGGCTCGGGGTTTCAGTGGCGACGTATAAGCGCGACGGTGCGTTGGCAACCCTGGCTTGCGGTGTGGTTTGTGGACTCGGCAGTTTGGTCAAGGCTACGGCCGGCGTCTACGCGCTGCCTATCCTGGTGGTCGGCATGGTCGTGCGCCGCGCCGACTTCCGTTCAGCCGCGCGATTCGCGACGCTCTTGGTCGCGGGTTGGCTGCTCGCGCTCTCGCCGCTCATTGCGCGCAACACCGCGGTAGGCGAGCCCCCGTTCGCGGGCGCGGCAACAGGCGCGGTCAGCTTCATCCGCCACAACCATGCGGGGTACTCTCCGTTCACCGGTGGGGAGAATCACGCGGTAGTAGCGCAGATTTTGCTCGACACCGAGGGGCGCGCCGTTGCCGCCGTGCGAGCGACGATTCAAACACACGGTGGCGCGTTGGGTTGGGCGAAGCTCTTAGCCGTCAAGTTCATCGCGTTCTGGGTGCCCTATGAGATCCCCAACAACGCCAATTATCAGTATGGAAAACTCCTTGCGCCGGTCTCGTCAGCGTTCTTCGTAGGGTTCGCCTTGATCGCGCCGTTGGCCGGCGCGGGATTTGCGGCTGCGGCGAGAGCGGCCGCTGTGGGCGCAGCACCACTGCGCGCGGGAGTTTTCTTGCTTGCCGTCGCCGCGCTTGGGCAACTGCTCGTCTGTGTTGTCTTTTTCAATCTTTCGCGGTTCCGGCTTCCGATTGCGATGTTGATGTTGCCCGCCGCCGGCTACGGTTTGGTCGAGTTTGCAGCCGCTATTCGCTCACGCGGCGCGGTCAGAGCGCTGGTGCCGACATGCGGTGCACTTATCACGGCCGGACTGATACTGGCGGCCTCGCTGCAGTCTGGTCCCGGCCGAGGCGCACCGCGTGTGGCCGACTACGGAGTGTCGAACAAGATTGCTGTGCACCAGATCCGCCGTGCGGTCCGCGCGGGAGACATCGACGGCGCTCTTCGTCTTGCGCGGCGACAACTGGGAACCGAGCCTGCCTCGTTGGCGGCGTTCGATGTGAGTGTCGGTCGCAGTCGACTGCCGGCTATCGACGCTCTCGCGTCGGGCAGTTTCGCAGAGCTACACACGGCGGTGGCCGAAACGTTCACGCGTGCCGGCGATCCAGTATCGGCCTCGTTTCATCGCCGGCGTGCGCTGGTATGCGCAGGCGTCGATGCAACGCTCAATCCGGCTCCCCTCGATGGGGGGGCGCCGACGCGTCCGTAGGAACTTGGCAAACCCTGATCATCGCACCAGGGAAACAGCAGCCTCTGTGAACTCGGGCATATCACCACAGCAAAAATGAGAGCTCAAGAAGCAGACCTCGTTGACAGCCCTCGGTAACGGCGTCATCGCTGAGCTAAGGTGGCAGCGAGCGTGAAACAGAGTATCGGTTCGCCGGTGATCGCACTCGGCACGGTTGTTTTGGGTGTTCAGATCGGCGGTTGGTTGCTTGGCCAGGGTTGGGTGGACGTACGCACCGGGCTCGTACTGGATCCGATCCTGCACGCGACATCGGCGTCGTCGATGCTCGAGGTCGGTTCCATGCGTGGTATCGCCTCGCTGCTCCGCTGGCTCGGCGGGACCCAGTTTGCGCTCCTGTGCCTGGCGGTCGGCTTTTTCCTTACGAGTCTGGAAGGCCGCTTAGACTAGTGTCTCGGCGACGCGCCGGCTTTCTGTGCGGCTTCGCGATCGGAGACCACGGACTCCGAAACCGTGACAAAACCGAGAAATAACAGAGCTGCAGCCAGCAAGTAGACCAGTAAGGCCTTGTAGCTGCTGACGACGATCGCCCGGTCTTGGCGCGTGCGTGACTGTGTGGCGTGTGTGGACAAGGTTGGCTGCAGGAACCGGTGGTAGTTTCGACCGGGGTTCGCTTGCGCTCCCAGTAAGCAAGTAGCGCGCCAATGCCAGCCCGCACGGTTCCCCTCGAAAAACCGAATTGACC
Organism: Deltaproteobacteria bacterium; assembly: GCA_029262415.1. Lineage (GTDB taxonomy): Bacteria > Desulfobacterota > Binatia > UBA1149 > JAJCZL01 > JAJCZL01. The sequence continues at coordinate 9,482 of JAJCZL010000048.1, forward strand.
CAGCGCTCAACTGCTCGGCGTGTCAAAATTCTGACGCCGGGTGTTGTTGCTTGCCACAACCAACGTATGTCGGACCGTATTGTTGCGTCGCGCAAAAACTCAGGCGGCCGGTGCGGCCCTAGGGTTGTGCTTTGAACAAGGCCCGCTCGGCCTCGCCGAGGAACGAACTCGTTGTCCCGACTATTTCGATGCTACGGAAGCCGCACGATTTCAGGAAGTCGGCGATCCACGTGTGCGGATCGGTTCCCATGTCGGGCATGTCTTTGGCCCAGCTTTCCTTGATCTCGTCGGACTGGCCCATCTCGAAGATCAGAAACTTGCCGACTTTGCCGTGCAGCGCCTGCATGAGTCTACGGCAGTGGTCCAAGCCGTTTTGGTACATGATATGGTGAAGCACCGACATGAACACCACCGTGTCGAACCTGGGCATCGCGTTGAGCAGGCCTTCGGAAACCTCGCCGATCATGAACCCGGCGTTGGGCAGATCGTTGAGGATCACCTGGTTGGTCGAGGTGAAGGTGCGACGTTGGTCGAAGTCGATGCCCATGCAGAACGGGACGCCCGCGCGGGCTGCCTTGATGACGTAGTAGCCCTCGCAGCTACCTAGATCGACCATGCTCTGTGCACCGTGTTCTTGCATGGCTCTGTAGATCGCTTCCCAACGGTTCTCGCAGTCGCGCGCGGCGTCGGACTCTTTCCCCTCCGAGAGCAACACCGGTTGGTAGATCTCGTAGCTCTTGATGTGGCGGTTCTGAACGCCGCGCAGCACGGCTTGTAAAAGGGGCTTGATGGCTTTTCTTTTCACGTCTCTCCGTAGGCCGGGGCCGGGCCTGCCGCGTGTATTGCAGTATCGGTGACGGCGGGCAACTGTGGAAACCTTGTCCTTGCTAGGCCACAGCGGGCACCGTAGGGTTCGAGGGGGGAGGTTTCCCGGTGGCCAAGCTTAGCAAAGAAGAGATCGATGTGCTGCTCGACGAACCGCAGATGGGTGTGCTTGCTACTGCAGACGCAGAGGGTGTCCCCGAAGGATCGCCCGTGTGGTTCGAGCACCGCGACGGTGAGCTGTACGTTCTTGTCGGTGGAAACTCGAAGAAAGCACGTAATGTGAGAGTCAATCCACGTGTAGCATTGACGGTCGATACCCGCCGGGCACCGTACAAGGGAGTGATTCTTCGCGGCCGAACCGCGATCTCCGGCCCGGATTTAGAACTCCGGCGGCGCCTTGCGCACCGCTACCTGGGAAAGAAAGTCGGCGACGGCTACCTCGCCAAGACCGCCCACTTGGACGCCGAAGATGTCTTGCTGACAATCACGGTCGACAGCCGCTTCAGCTGGGATTACGCGAAAGGATTTTGAACTATGATGAAACTTGAAGGAAAGACCGCGTTCGTTACCGGTGCGGGTTCCGGGCTGGGTGCGGCGATTTCTCGTGCGTTCGCCCGTGAAGGCGCCCGCGTTTTCGTCAGTGACATCGACGAGAAGACGGCACAAGCTGTCGCCGCCGAGTGTAGTGCGTTTACCCCCGGGGCGGTTGCCGGTGTCTGCGACGTTTCCGACTCCGCATCGGTCGATCGGGCATTCGCGCGTTTTGATGACACGCTGGGTTCGATCGATATTCTCGTTAACAACGCCGGGATCGTCCACCGTGACGCCGACTACGTAACTCGAGTAAACAGCACCGGCCTTGCGCAGGCCGGCGAACTCATGTCCGGTTCGCCGGTTAGCACTCACTGGGAGGTCATCGAGAACACCACCGACGCGCAATTCGACAAGATGTTCAAGATCCATATGTACGGAACATTCTATTGCACGCGTGCGGCGCTTCGACGCATGCGCCCTGCCGGTAACGGTGGTCGTATTATCAATATCGGCTCGATCATGGGCAGTGCGTCTCTTGCTGGTGCGCCTGACTACTGTGCCGCCAAAGGTGCGATTCTCGCCTTCACACGCGCAACCGCCCGCGAGGCGGCGTCTTATGATGTGCTGGTTAACGCGATCGCACCGGGGTTCATCGAGACGCCGCTGCTTGACGACATCTCGCCCGAGACGCGCGGGCTGTTCGCGCTACAGACTCCGCTTGGAAGGCTCGGGCGTCCCGACGAAGTCGCGGGGGTTGCGGTCTTTCTTGCGGGGCCGGACTCAACCTTCATGACCGGCCAGGTGGTTTCGCCGAATGGCGGGATCCACATGTCGCAATAGGCACCGTTATGGCGCCGATGCCGCGGCTTCTGACCGCCACACTTCTGGCCGCGGTGACGTTTGGTTGCTCTGCGGCCCCTGCCGCAGGTGCGGCGGTGGCGAACGGATCTGTGCCGGCTGGATCCGCCGAACGCGATCCGGCCATGGCTGACGGCCCTCGGCACGGGGCTGCGATACCGGCCCCGACGGTTGGTGACCAGATTCTGCGCGTCACTTCGACGGTGTCGATTGGCCCGGGCAGCATCGGTTCGGCGATTGAGGCGGCGAATCGCAACGTCGGCGGCGAGACCACAATCGTCTTTGAACTCGATCCAGGTGCGACGATTTACGTCTTCCGCGCGCTCCCGGAGATTACCGGCACGCGTGTCACGATCCTCGCAAACGGAGCGCTGCTAAAGGGCGGTAGCTGTGTGCGGCCCGATGGCAAGAAGGGTTGCAGCGGGCTGGTGCTGAGAGGGAGTGAGATCGTTGTGCGTGACCTACACGCCGAAAATTTCACCTTCGACGGTGTCGCGGTGATCGGACCGCGCGCCCGCGATGTGCAGATCCTCGGCGGCGAGTTCCGCAACAACCTGGACGACGGCGTCGGGATCTCCGGTGCCGCTCAGGGGGTGCTGGTTGAGGACTGTCTGCTCGAAGGCAACGGTTTTCGTACTAAGGGTAAGGGGATTTTGGTGTTTGACGCTTCGCGTGCGACGCTGCGGCGCAATATCATACGTGGCAATCGTGACGGTATAACCGTTAGCCGCTACGCCGATGCGTTGCTCGAACTCAATCGCATCGAGGCTAATTTTGACAAAGGCCTAGGAGTCTCCGGTGCCACTGTCCGTGGCAGTCGCAACTATATCGGAGGCAATGGGCGCACGCCGCGCGACGGTGAGCAGCCGCCCAACGCGGACGGGTTGCGCGTCGGCCTGACTTCTTCGGTGACATTGAGCGAGACGCTTATTGAGGACAACGGCGATTCCGGTGTCGTGGCGCTGAACGACTCCACCGTGGTCCTTGCAGGCGGACACGTGATCGGCAACGGTGGTGCCGGTATCGTCGCGCGAGGGACAGCCCGCGTGTCGCTCGATAAACTCACCGTAGGTGGCAACGGCAAGGGACACGTCGATGTCACGCCGCCTGCCGTCGTTCTTGGTCTGCCGGGCCCGCGCTGAGACCAGTGCCCGTTGTAACTAGGTTCAGGCCGCTTGCGTGCGTCGCTCCGTAATCATCCTCGCGATCTCACGCATGATGTCGTTGAGCAAAAAATCTTTCGGCGTGTACACGCCCGCAATACCCAAAGTGCGCATTGTTGCGGCGTCTTCGTCGGGGATTATTCCGCCGACGATCACCAGCGTGTCCTGAAGCCCGTTCTCTTTTAGGCGTGAGAGCAGCTCTGGGACCAGCTCCATGTGTGAGCCCGACAATATACTGAGGCCGATCGCGTCGACGTCTTCTTGGCCGGCGGTCGCAACGATCTCATCAACCGTCAAACGGATGCCCTGATAGATTACATCCATGCCCACGTCGCGCGCACGAACAGCGATTTGTTCGGCGCCGTTACTGTGTCCGTCGAGACCAGGTTTGCCGACCAAAAAACGTGGCGGACGACCGAGCTTGGCGGTTAAGTCCCGTACTTCGGCTCGAATCTCCAGCAGCGCTTTGCCGACACCGTCGGGTGAGGCTTGCGCGCCGACACCAGTCGGGGCGCGGTACTCTCCGAAGGTTCTTCTCAAGGTGTTGGCCCACTCGCCCGTGGTTACACCCGCGTGTGCAGCACGGATTGAGGAGAGCATGATGTTATCGCCGTTGACGGCGGCATCGGCCAATGCCCTGAGAGCGGCGTCGGCATCGGCTTGGTTGCGCGCGGCGCGGTGTGCTACGAGACGCTCAATCTGCTCGCGCTCCGCGGCGGGGTCGACACGCATGATTGCACCGTCAATGTCGGCTGTGAGCGGCGAAGGCTCGCTCTCCACCCACGCGTTGACGCCGACGATCTTTTGCTCACCGCGTTCGATGCGCTGGACACGGCGGCTGTTCGAGTCGACTAGCGCCTGTTTCATGTAACTCGATTCGACCGCTGCAACTGCGCCACCGAGTTCTTGAATCGTCGCCAGTTCTCCTTGTGCTCCGTCGATGAGCGCGTCGACCTTGCGCTGTACGACCGGCGAGCCGTCGAAGATGTCGTCAAATTCGAGCAGGTCGGTTTCGTAGGCCATGATTTGCTGGGTGCGCAGCGACCACTGCTGATCCCACGGACGTGGGAGTCCGAGCGCTTCGTTCCAGGCGGGAAGCTGTACAGCACGTGCGCGGGCGTTTTTCGACAGCACGACACCGAGCATCTCCAGTGCGATGCGAATGGCATTGTTCTCCGGCTGTTGCTCGGTCAGGCCAAGGGAGTTGACCTGGACGCCGTAGCGAAAGCGCCGCATCTTTGCGTCAGCCACATTATATCGTTCGCGTCCGAGGTCGTCCCAGAGTTGGACGAATGCACGCATCTTGCACATCTCTTCGAGGAAGCGGATGCCGGCGTTGACGAAAAAGGAGATGCGTCCGTAAACCTGTGCGAAAATCTCGTCGCTGATACCGGGACGGTTGCGGACCTCATCGAGAACTGCGATGGCATTCGCGATTGTAAAACCGACCTCTTGGACCGGGGTCGCTCCGGCCTCTTGCAGGTGGTAGCTGCAAATATTGATAGGGTTCCATTTGGGAACGTTTTCGACGGTGTAGGCGATGATATCGCCGGTGAGTCGCATCGATGGAGCAGGCGGAAACACGTAAGTGCCGCGCGAGAGGTATTCCTTGATGATGTCGTTTTGAATCGTGCCCTGCAGAACCTCGGGTCCTACGCCCCCGCGTTCGGCAACAGCGATGTAGAGCGACAGCAACCACGCGCCGGTCGCGTTGATCGTCATCGAGGTGTTCATGCGGTCAAGCGGAATGTTCTCGAAAAGCTTCTGCATGTCGCTTATCGAACCGATCGGGACGCCGACTTTGCCGACTTCGCCGCGCGCGAGCGGATGGTCGGCGTCGTAACCGGTCTGGGTCGGCAGATCGAAAGCGACGCTCAGCCCGGTTTGGCCTTTGGCCAAATTTGAGCGGTAGAGCTTGTTGGAGGCGGACGCGGAACTGTGCCCCGAGTAGGTCCTGAAGATCCACGGCCGGTCGCGTTCGTCCGCAGCGGTTATCGGTGTCGATTGCTTCACAACTGCAATCACTTATCAGGGCAGCGGCGCTCCCTCAAAGGGCGGTTTCGTGGGTCGAGTATGTGTGGCGCCCGGGTCAGGAACAATGCCATGGTACGTGAACGCGGAACCGGATAGAGTCTGACGGTGTCGCGCCTGCGCTCTTTGCTCACTTATTCCCTGATCCGTGTTGGGTGGTGGCTTGGCGAGAGACTTCCTCTGCGTACACTCCGGAATTTGCTCGAGGGCATTGCCTCGCTCGGCTACAGAGTCGATACCCGTTGGGCCGATCGAGTCCGCGGGAACCTAGGGCTGGCATTTCCGGACTGGACTCCCGAGCGTCTGGAAACCGCCGTCGAACAGGCCTTCCGATATTGGGGCCGGCTGGCCGCCGAGATCATCCATGCCCGCGACGCACGCGGCGTCGAGGCCGAAGACACCCTCCGCGTCGCGCACGACGCTATGGATCAGGCGCTGGCGCGCGGTCGCGGCGTACTAATTCTGACCGCCCACATCGGAAACTTCGAGCTGCTCGGCCGGCTGGTCGCGCGCGACGACGTAACGCTGGCGACTTTTCACCGACAGTTCAAGAACCCTTACTTTGACACGTTCTTTCACCGAGACCGTGAATCGATGAACCTGCTGCGCTTGGGCAGGGGGGCAGGCGTTCGCGAAGCGCTACGATTGCTCGGGCGCGGGGCGATGGTGGCTGCGCCTCTCGACCAGAACCAGCGTCCGGGCCGCGGTGTGTTTGTCGACATGTTCGGCCACCCCGCGTGCACCTCTACCGTGCTTGCGAGACTCTCGCTGGCCTCGGGCGCGCCAGTGCTGCCGGTCTTCGGGATTTGGGAAGGCGACGACATCGTCCCGGTGGTGGGACAGCTGATCGAACCCGATGGGCCCGATTCGCCGGCCTTCGGCCTGGATGGCCGAGCGGAGCGTGTGCGCGCACTCACAGCACGTTACACTAACGAGATCGAAGCAGTGGTTCGGCGTTATCCCGAGCAGTGGAATTGGGTGCACCGACGCTGGAAAACACAGCCCGATGATGCCGTGAAGGAAGCGAGTGTCCAGACCACTATCGTGGCAGCCTGAATCTGCCCCGCATTAGAGCCTCACTCTATTTTTCCTACGAAAGATTTGAAATCGTAATGTTGAGGGCCTACCTTGTTCGAGCAGCGAAGTATTCATGGGGGCGCATTCCAAGGAGAGTTCAGGGATGGTAGCAACGATCGGCGCAGCAACGACCAGCGCAGCATCGGCGAAACGGGTAGAAGAACGTAGCACCGTCGTCATCCGCTTTGCCGGAGATTCCGGCGACGGGATGCAACTGACCGGCACGCAGTTCACCAACGAATCGGCTTTGGCCGGCAACGATATAGCTACGCTTCCGGATTTCCCCGCTGAGATTCGTGCCCCGATCGGCACTTTGGCCGGCGTGAGCGGTTATCAGCTAAACTTTTCCAGCGGTCGTGTCTTTACACCAGGCGACGACCCCGACGTTTTGGTCGCGATGAATCCGGCGGCGCTCAGGGTGAACCTCGCCGATCTCGTTGATAACGGCATTCTGATCGTCGATACCGATGCGTTCACAAAAGCGAACGTCCGCAAGGCGGGCTACGACTCCGATCCTCTCGAAGATCCGTCTCTTGAGCGCGTGTCGGTCTTTAAGATCGCGCTCACAAAGCTGACCTCGCAGGCTCTCAAAGAACTCGGACTGCCGAACAAGACAGTTGTGCGCTGTCGTAATTTCTTCGCGCTCGGACTGTGTTCTTGGTTGTTCACGCGGCCGACCGAAGAGACGCTCAACTGGATCGCTGAGAAGTTCAAGAAGGCGCCACAATTGGTCGAAGCCAACACCCTGGTGTTCAAGGCCGGGTGGAATTACGGCGAGACCACCGAAGCGTTTCACTCCAGTTATACGGTAGCACCGGCGACTGGAATCGAACCGGGCACCTACACGAATATGATCGGTAACAAAGCGCTTGCCTATGGTCTCATGGCCGGTGCCGCGAAAGCCGACAAGCGGTTGTTCCTCGGCACCTATCCGATCACACCTGCGACCGACATTCTTCACGAGCTGGCCTCGCACAAAGAGTTAGGCGTAATCACATTCCAGGCCGAAGACGAAATCGCGGGCGTGTGCTCGGCCCTGGGTGCTTCCTTTGGTGGGGCGATCGGCGTGACGACTTCGAGCGGCCCCGGCATCGCGCTCAAGTCTGAGGCCATCGGTCTGGGGGTGATGGTTGAATTGCCGCTTGTCGTTGTCAACGTTCAGCGGGGCGGGCCGAGCACCGGGTTGCCGACCAAGACCGAACAGGCCGATCTGCTGCAGGCGTTGTTCGGACGCAACGGTGAGTCCCCGGTGGCGGTCGTTGCGCCGTGTACCCCAACCGATTGCTTTATGGCGGGATACGAAGCCGTCGCCACGGCGATCCGCTACATGACGCCGGTCATCGTTCTTTCCGACGGCTATCTTGCCAACGGTGCCGAACCATGGTCGATTCCTAAGTTCGCCGAGCTTCCGAGCATCGAGGCGAAGTTTTGGACCCAGTCCCAGGGGTTTCACCCCTATCTACGCAACGAAGACACGCTCGCGCGGCCGTGGGTGGTGCCGGGTACGCCGGGGTTTGAGCACCGGATTGGAGGTATCGAGAAAGACTACGCGAGCGGCAACATCAGCTACGACGCCGATAACCACGAAAGGATGTCGCGTGTGCGTGCGAGCAAAATCGAGCGCATCGCCGAGGACATCCCGCCGGCCAGAGTCGAGGGCAGCGATACCGGCGAGGTCCTCGTAATCGGGTGGGGGTCGACCTACGGCGCGATAACAGAAGCCGTCGCGCAGTTGAACGCCGAAGGTATCGCCACCGGACACTTGCACTTTCGTTGGCTCAATCCGTTTCCCCGCGGTGTCGGAAGCATCCTGAAGCGCTTTAAACACGTGGTCGTGCCGGAGATGAATCTCGGGCAGTTGATACGCCTGATTCGCGATCGGTTCCTTGTCGACGCGAGGCCGATCACAAAGATCCAGGGCCAGCCGTTCAAGGTACGCGAACTGGTTGAGCCGATCCGGGCTCTTGTGGAGGCCTCGAAATGACGACCGCCGAATCCCCTAAACTTACGCGCAAGGAGTTCGTCAGCGACCAGGATGTGCGCTGGTGCCCCGGTTGCGGCGACTACGCGATCCTCGCACAGGTCCAGAAGGTCATGCCGGAGATCGGTGTGGCGCGCGAGAACACCGTGTTTGTGTCGGGGATCGGCTGTTCGAGCCGTTTCCCGTACTACATGAACACCTACGGGTTTCACTCTATTCATGGGCGCGCGACGGCGATCGCAACGGGTCTGAAAATTGCGCGTCCGGAACTCTCAGTATGGGTAGTTACCGGAGACGGTGACGGGTTGAGTATCGGTGGTAACCACCTAATCCACATCCTGCGGCGCAATCTCAACGTGAACATCTTGCTGTTCAATAACCAAATTTACGGGTTGACCAAGGGCCAGTTTTCCCCGACGTCGCGGCTCGGGTTGGTCACCAAGTCGAGTCCGAAGGGTGTCATCGACAACCCCTTCGATGCCGCTTCGCTCGCGCTCGGTGCCGAGGCTACGTTCGTTGCGCGCACGGTCGACGTCCAGGCCGCACATCTGCAGTCGGTCTTGCGTAGAGCCGCTGAACACCGTGGCACTTCGTTCGTCGAGATTCTGCAGAACTGTCCGGTGTTTAACGACGGCGCATTCGACGATGTCACCGATCGTGCCACTATCGACGAGCATCAATTGTTGCTCGAACATGGCAAGCCACTGATTTTCGGCCCTGGGGGGGACCGCGGAATCCGGCTCGACAAGAACATGGAGCCGGAAGTGGTGGCTCTAAACGGCGCCAACAGCGAGCAGTTACTGGTCCATGACGAGACCAACGACGCGCTTGCGTATTTTTTGACGCGGCTAGAGCGACCACGCTTTCCGGTACCCCTTGGTGTGCTCCGCGCGGTGCAACATCCGACCTACGAAGACCGCGTCCACGAGCAGATCGACGCGCTGCATGGGGCAGCTGACGAAAAGGCTTTTGACGCATTGTTCGCCAGCGGCGATACTTGGCAGGTCGGGCAAGCTAAATAGCCCAAACGGTTTCGGAGGGTGAGTATGGTAAAGAAAGATGAAGTCGGCGAGTTCATTCAAGACGCCATCGCAGAACTCAAAAGTGAAAAAGGTGGAGTAGAGCGCGTCTTTGACGCAGAAATGCTCCGGCAACCGATATCCGTCCTTGAACCGCGCAGCCCCGTTGTCGTCGAGGCCCAGACTACCGCTCTCGAAGCTATCACTACGATGCAGGAGCAACGTATCGGTTGCGTTCTCGTCGTACGGGCTGGGAAACTAAAAGGAATATTTACCGAGCGCGATGTATTGACCCAGGTCGTCGGCCGCGGTGTGGATCCGTCAAAAACTCCGGTACGTAAACTGATGACGTCCGACCCCGAGAGCCTGCGGCTTACAGATTCGATCGCGTACGCGCTAAACAAGATGGGTGTCGGCGGCTACCGACACGTCCCGTTGGTGGATAATGCGGATGTCCCGGTCGGGGTGATTTCGGTCAAAGATATCGTCAACTACCTGGTTGGCTTCTTCCCGAAGGAGATTATGAATCTGCCGACGCTGCCGCGGGGCAACTATGCCCAGGAGCGCGAGGGTGCCTGAACCCGAAGCCTCTGCGGCCCTTGCTCTGGCCGCTGTCCGACTCTAGGCTTGACTGGACCAGAGTGGACGTGTTCAACCCACCCTTTCGGTCTGGGACCGGGCGGGTAGCAGGATGGGCAGTGGATCGTCGCGCGGATGGACCGCCGAGGTGTCCGACGCTCTTGGGCAGGTAAGAGTGGCGGATAACGTCGAACAACTCCGACTCAGAATGGAACAACTGATAACTCGGCTGGCCGATGCCGAGCGGGCGGTGGGGCTCGACCCTGAACAGCCCCTTGCGGCCGGTGCCGGCCGTAAGGCGGATCCCGATTCGGTGTTGGCAGCTTCTGCTGCTGTGCCTGGCGGCGCGGGGCGCACCGAGATCGAGCAGATCAGCAGGGAGGTTGAGCACGCCGACCGGATGCTGGCTGAGTTAAGTGAACTCCTCGAGGCCCAGTCTCGCCGTATCGAGCAGGTCGAATCCGGTCGCCGAGATACGCCGGATGCGAATGTCCGCGGCGGCGCCGAGGATCGTAGCGCGCAAACCGAAGACCGTGGTTCTGGTTACGACGCGGCTCGCTTCGCGTCGGCCGCTGCACCTCAGCCACAGCCCAATCCTCATAAGAGCGGCGATATCATTGATAAATACCAACGCCGGCTCCTCGACCTCGAGGCCAAGCTTTGCGCAGTGCTCGACGACCGACATGTTCGCGAGGAGGTCGCAGGCCTGACCGGTGCGGTTGAGGCCGCTGTTTCGGAGCGGCAAGAGGCCGGGCAGGGGGTAGCTGCAACGCAGGAAGAAGTCGTTGCGCTGCAAGACTTCCTTTCGATCATGCTCGATAGAATCGACGAGGGCTTCGGCGGACTCCGTTCCCGCATCGATCACCTAACAGGCACCTTTGACGCGCACCTTCGCGGGCTCACCGATCGTGTCGGCGAGATGCGTACTCTTCTCGCTGAAAAAGACAGCCGCATCGCCGAGCTTGAGGAGCGCTTGATGCTATTGGTCGAGGGCGACGCCGCTCCGGCACACGACGGCTCCGACGTGCCAGGGCGAGGCTCGCACGGCGAAGACCCACGCACTGGCGGCAGCGACCGCCGAGGTGACGGTGGCGGCAGCGAGGGTGAGCTTGAGAAATGGCCGCGTCGTATGGGTCCGCCCGCGTTTGAGGCGGTCGTCCACGGGCAAGACCGACAAGGGCTAATCCCGCCTCTGCTGAAGACAGGACCGGCGTTCGCGCCGATCGAGGCCCGCGATGCGGTTAGCGAGACCAGGTTGCAATCGGCCCCCGAGTCGTCAATGCCGGCATTCGAACTGGTCTCACCGGAAGCGGAGTTCACGGCTGCCGCCGCGCTGCCCCCCGCGGTTGCAGCGCAGACGTTGCCGCTGGCGCACGGAGTTGACAGCGACAAGCCTGGTCAGGTAAGTACCGTGATGACACGGTCGACTTCGCCTTCAGCGCGCGATTTGTTATCGGGACGCGGACGGATAGTCGACCGGGGCGACGTTGAGATAGAGCCCGGCGCTACTGGTGCGCGCTCGGCGCAGACAGCCGATGTTGGGCATTTGGTGCCCGGCAAGGCGCGACCTACGGTGATGGTCGTTGACGATGCCACGGATGCGCGGACGATTCTGTCCCTGTACCTGTCGCGTACAGGCTTTCAGGTGGTCACCGCAGCCAGTGCAGAGGACTGCCTCGCTAAGCTTCGCCATCATGCGGTAGACGCCATCGTGCTGGATGCTTCGCTGCCCGGAGCCGACGGCGGGCACGTTTGCCGGGTGCTGCGTAGTGAGTCGGACTTTGAATCAAAGCGGCGGACGCCGGTGATTATTTACACGGGCTATCCCGATGAATACACGCGGACGTTGGCGAACCAATGGAAAGCGGACGACTACGTAGTCAAAGGCGGGGACATGCTCGCGTTGATGAGTTCTCTGTTACGCCACACATCGGGCCCAGCAGCGGTCGGTCTGGCAAAAGGCAACGGCGCGTGAGCGAGCTGCGCTTGGCGGTGGTGGCGGGCGTCGTCGCGCTCGTCGTGAGCGCCGGCGATGCGTCGGCGCAGCAGGTGCTCAACCCGCTGAGCGGTGACTTTACGGTCGGGACTTTCAACTACTCGCCGCCCATCAGTGATGGCTGGCGTGAACTTAGCAAGGGACCTTCCGGGCTCGAACTGGTTTACGTCGAGGGACTGGCCGACGGGCAGATTAACAGCCGCGCCCATCTGGTCCTTGAGTCCTCGAAGGTGCCCGAGAACGCGGAGGCTCCCGATCCCGAGGTCCTCACCCGCCTAAGTCGGGACCAGCAGATCGAAGCCCGCAAGGACGTCCTCGTCGGCAAGACCGATATCTCACGCGTCCCGGGTGACGCGGATCTGTACCGCTATACGCTTACGACTCGCGGAGGAGAGATCACGTTGATCGAGGCTTTCTTCGTGCTGCTGGCCAGGGACAGGTCTGAGTATGTTGTCGCAAAGCTCGCGACGCGAGAACCGGACTATGAGAAGTCGCCGTATTTTCCGGATTTCTATGGGTCTTTGGCTTCCCTAAAGCGGGCCGGGGTGTCGGTCGCGTCCGAGAGCGGTGCCACTAGCGGCGGCCAGAAGGCCGTCTCCGGGGCCGCTGGTAGACCCTCAGAGCCCGAGAGTGCCAACACCAGGTCCAGCGCCGACGTCGGTTCTGGTAACGCCGGCGAGGCTCCCTAACCACGCTTCGGCCGCCGCGGCTCCGTCGATCATGAGTCTTTCTGGGACTCCCGAGCCGGGCCAAACGAAGTCCAGGACCCGCGGGCGTTCATCGCTGTGGAAACGGATGGTTGCCAGTTCCGCTCCAGCAGCCCGAGCGACCCGGGTGGCCTCGGCGGGCGTAGCGTCCGCGTCAGCCGACGAACTTCCAATCAGCAATATTTTTCTCGCACCTGCGCTGATTGCGGCTTCGACCGACGCTACCCACACCGAGTCGGCTTGCGAGGTGTCGCGCATCGCGCGCGCGGCCAGGCTCGCTGCTGGATCCTTTCCCAGATCTTTGGCTATCTCGCGGTACGCGTCGTCGACTCGAGCGTAGACCTGCAGCTGGCGCCGGCCGGCTGTGGGTTTGGAGAATTTATCGCAAAGCAGCTTCTCAATCCGCGTGCCGTGGCCGGCGAATGTTGTGAGCAGCGGGACCCCTCGAAGCCCCGCATCGAAGAGCAGGCGGTTGCTGCGCAGCATCTCCCATCCGCTGTTAAGCGCAGCGGTGCCACCGCATGCCGCAAGTACGGCGTTGATGGTCGCGTAACCTCCACAATAAAGCGCGGTCGGGGGGGGGAGGCCGATACACAGCCGAGTACAAACCCCGGCCTGAAACAGGGCCGCTCTCAGATCGCCATGCATCACCCACGCGTCGTAGGCAGCGCCGGTGAGGCTCTCGGGCCGGCAGCCGTGGGGCTCCTGCCTGGTTGGGGAGGCCTCGGAGCTATGCATCTGAGGGGCCGGGGCTAAGGCGGTGGCACCGGAGACGACGCGCGTTCCTACAGCATTGTCATGTGCGATCAGCATCCAGGGCATGGCGCGCCTCGACTCGTGCGCCGGCGGGGCACGGCGGCAGAGCGTCAGACGTTGAGACGGTAGCAACCTGCAGCCGCCACTGTCAACGCGCACGATACGCGAACGCTATAGCGGTTGCGTGAAGGAGAAGGACGCTGGGGCGCAGATCGCCGAAAATGTCGCGGCGACCCTACGCCACTTGCAGAGTATATGTGCTTTTTGCAGCGAACCCGAAATCGGGTGTGCGATGATACAGACCTATCGCCGTACCCGCGGTCGTGGTCGGGCGTGCCGAATGCGGGAAACCAAAGTGGTAGACAAAGAGGCCTATGAATAACCTGGAGCTTCAGAATCGCATCTTACTGGTCGACGATGAACCCAATATCCGCGAGACTGTTGCGTTTATCCTGGAGGCCGAAGGCTACGACGTCGATACGGCGGTGGATGGCGTCGATGGTCTCGAGAAAGTCCGTCAGGTGAAGCCGAAGCTGGTTCTGCTCGACGTCATGATGCCACGCATGGATGGCTATGAGGTCTGTCAGGCAATCCGGGCCGATCCGTCTCTGGCCGGTGTTTTCATCCTGATCCTGACCGCAAAGGGCCAGAAGTCCGACGAGTTGAAGGCTTTAGAGGTTGGTGCCGATCTGTACATGTCCAAGCCTTTCGACGATGAAATTGTCGTTCAGGTTATCCAGGATGTGTTCGAAGGCCGCTTGGTCTCGCAGGTCGGTGCGATCGGCGAGACGCATGTCGTTCATTACCAGCGCGCGTAACGCGCGCTGGTCGTCAACGCGTAGCGCTCGGTCCCGCCCGGCCGGTGTAGCGCTAGCGGCTGCCGTGAGAGATCCCTAGTACGTCGCCTTCGTTGATCAGTCCCACGAATGCGATCGCCGTATCGAGGTCGCCATCGATCACGATTCTTTCGCTTTTCACCGCTAACTCCCCGTCGAAAGTACCGTCGGCAATCCTCAAGAAATCTTCGACACTGAGCGTGGCTGTAATGTCAGCGTCGATGTCGCTCTCGCGGGTGACGCCGTCGGGAGCCACCTTGACCAAGAAGCTGCCTCCGCCGTCGCCGTCTAAAACGAAGTTACAGACAACGCTGCGCTCGGCACCGGTAGGACCGGTGCGAGCGAAGGCCTCGAAAATCTGTTCGACCCGCTGGGCGGGCGTCAGGGCCGGCGCGCTGACGGGAGCCGCGACAATTACCTCTTTGGGTGCCTCTGTCTCTTCTTGTTCCATGATTCCGGTGTTTTAGACCGGTTTGCGCATACGGGCAAGCGTGCCTGCGCACCGCGGCGTAATGGTTGCGATCTAGTGGTTGCCTTGCGCGATATGGTTGCTACCATTGCCGGTATGAAACATGTGCTGCTCGCTGCCGTCATTTCGCTGTTTCTCATGCCGTTTTCAGCCGCACAAGCCACGGCGGAGAGGTCTCCCGAGGACACCGTCACCGGGTTCCTAAAAGCCATGCAGGACCATGAGTTCCAAAAGGCCTACGATTACGTCTCCACGACCCTACGCGGTGGGAAAGGCCGCGAGGAGTGGGCTAAAGAGCAGCAGTATATCGTGCAAGTGGGCGAGGTGAAGATCTTCGGCTACAAGGTTTACCCCGCGACAGTTGACGGCGAGAAGGCCAAAGTGCCCAACGTTCTGAAGTCGCAGGACAAGTTCTTGAACCAGCTGGGACTTGACGAACACGAGGTCTACGAACTGCTCAAAGAGGAGGGGCAATGGCGCATCGACCAGCAAATGCTCGTCCAGACCGACGAAGAGAAATCGATGTACTTCCCTGAGCAGTAGCCCTTTCGGAGTCGGGCGATCCTTGGCTCGATGATTCTGTCGCAAACCGCCACCCTCCGTCGTAGCCGGTGGCGGAATGTTACCTTGACATGCGCCATGCCGGTCGGTAAATGGGCAATCCCATAAGGGTTTTCTAAACGGGGAGGTTTGCGCTTCCTCCGTTATTGAAGGAGGAACAATGAAGATCGGGAATGCTGCCTACTCAAGGCCGGTCCTCGCCTGTGTCGCGGTTGCTAGCGCATTTGTTGCGGGTTGCCACGGCGCGACCGAGTGGGAACCCCTGACCGAACAAAAGATCTACGTTGCAGACAAGTTCTACGATGTGTCACCTCGCAGCGAGAAAGAGGCCATCGTCCTCGGCTACGCGGGTAAGATTTTACGCACCCAAGATTCGGGCTTCACTTGGGAGCTAATCGACAGCGGGACCGATCACGCGCTCTTCAGCATAGACTTTGCGGACGACAATCCTCAAGTCGGTTGGATTACCGGTCAGGAAGGCCTGGCGCTGAAGACCACCGACGGCGGCGCCAGCTGGAAACCTCAGCAGACCGGCGCCTGGATGGGCGAGGACTGTCGCGACGACGGGTACCGCGGCCGTAACGAAGAGAAGTGCCACCAGGCCTACCTATTCGCGGTTTCGGTCGTTGATGAGACCACCGTCATGGCGATTGGCGACCGCTCGACAATGGTCATCTCGACCGATGGCGGCCAAAGCTGGGAAGCGACGACGGTCAAATCCGCCTCGCAGATCGAGAACGCCGACGAAGAGTTCGCGATCGTGTTCGAGGATCCGGTCCTTTACGATCTCAAGTTTTTCGATGCGAAGACCGGTTTCATAGTTGGCGAGTTCGGAAAGATCTTCAAGACCACCGACGGCGGCAAAAGCTGGGCTGAGAAGCAGGGCTCGCTGATGGGTGGCGACATCTTCGACATCCTCGATCTGCCGACGTTCTTCGACATCGACTTCGACGGTGACACGGGGGTTGTGGCGGGCCTCGACGGCCGCATCGCGGTCTCGAGCGACGGCGGTGAGACTTGGAAGTTCTCGCCCAATAACGTCGATCAGTACATCGATCCGATGTACTCGGCCGAAATTCAGCCGAACGGGATCCGCTGGGTGGTTGGATCTTCGGGGCAAGTGGTCACCGCGGGACCGACAGGCGCGTTTGCGCGCGGTTCGCTCGGATCTGCGATCAGCAGCTGGCTTCGCCGGATTGTCTTCCTCGATGACAAGCACGGATGGGTGGTCGGCGGTTTTGGCTTGATTATGAACACCGACGACGGTGGTAAGACTTGGTACCGCCGATTCGGCTAGGGAGTTACAAGGACCAATGAGCAGAGCAACCAAACCGGCCCTTTACCTCCTCGGCGACAGGCTGATCCAGTACCGCGTACCGGTCACCATCATTACGGCGATCTTTACAGCATTTTTCGGCTACCACATGTTGCAGCTGGAGATGATCACCAGTTTCGGGGATTTGCTGCCGCAGAGCCACGAATTCATCAAGATTCACAACAAGTATTCCAAGGATTTCGGCGGCGCTAACAACATCATGATGATGGTTGAGGTCGACGATGGCGACATCTTCACCGTAGAGCGGCTTGGTCAGATTTATTTGATGACCGAAGAAATCGATAAGGTCTACGGCGTAAACCACAACCAGATCGACTCGATCGGTCACCGTACCACGCGTCACCTTGCCGTTGCGGCAGGTGGGACGCTGCGGTCGGAGCCGGTGATGATCGGTATGCCGAGAACTCCGGACGAAGCGCAAGAGGTCCAGCGCATCGTTCACAACTCGGAGAATATCTACGGCATTCTCGTCTCGCTTGACGATAAAGCCGCGATCATCAGGGCGAACTTTATCGAGGGGCGTCTGGATTACAGACTGATATTCGACCAGATGAACGAACGCGTCATCAAGCCCTTCAAAGAGGGGTGGATTGGCGCCGAACTCGATGACGTCGACCCGGATCGCAACGAGGTCTACGGGGTCGAGAAAGGCGTCGGGGTACTCGTCAAGCGCTTGTTCCCGGGTAGCGTGGCTGCTGCGGCCGGGCTTCAATCCGAGGACGTTATCGTCGCTATTGGTGAACGGACGATTTCCCACCGTTGGGAGATCTCCGACGAGGTTGCCAAAGCAGAGGGTGGCGCCCTCGAGATCAAGTACCTGCGTGATAAGAAGCCGGGCAGCGTGACCTTGACCGGTGGCGGTTCCGACATACAGATTTGGGCTGCCGGCGAACCGCGCTTGTACGGCTGGGTCTATCACTTCTCGGGCGAGATCTTCTGGATCTTCCTTGCCGTGACTTTGTTCATGTGGATTCTGCTCTACCTGTACTTTCACGATTGGCGTGGCGCATTGCGCCCGACAATCACGGGAGTGCTCTCGGCGATCTGGGGCCTTGGGTTCATTCACCTGATCGGCTTTGCGTTGGATCCTCTGGCGTTGGTCATCCCGTTCTTTATTACTGCTCGCGCGGTCTCGCACTCGGTCCAGATGCACGACCGCTATTACGAAGAGTACTTCAAAAACGACTTCAACAAGCACGAAGCGATCGTCGCCTCGTTTGCCGAGATGTTCGTACCGACGCTGTCGGGGATCATCACCGACGCGCTCGGCGTGCTCGTGATCATCCTGGTGCCGATCCTACTTCTCCAGAAGCTCGCTGTTACCGCGTCGTTCTGGATTATGTGCATCACGATCTCCGAGCTACTGCTCAACCCGATCGTCTACGACATGATCGATCCTCCCGATGTAGAGGTCATTCATAAACGCCGCGACGGGATCTTCTACCGCACCGCGGCTGCGTTCGCCTCGGCTGCACTCAGTTCGAAGGGGCGGGTTCTAACCATCGTTTTCTGGTCGTTGTTGGTTGTGGTTTGCTCCACGCAGTGGAGCAAGTTGACGATCGGCGATCCGACCGCGGCGTCTCCGCTTCTCGACATCGATTCGCAGTACAACGCCTCTCATACGCGTATTCAAGGCAAATTCGGCGGCGTTGAACCGCTGATCGTTGTCGCCGAGGGCTACGACAAGAACGCGATGAAAGACCCGAAATCTCTGCAGACGATGGAGAAGTTCCAACGCTTCCTCGAGCGCGATTCGGGCGTCGGTTACAGTTTTTCGCTCGCCGACATTATCCGCGCAGTAAACAGCGTGTTCCACGAACTGGAACCGAAGTGGGGAGTGATCCCGAACAACTGGGTGGACATTGGCGGGCTGTTCTTCATCTTCTTCTCCGGGTCGCCTCCGACCGAGACTGCGAAGTACGTATCCACCGATTACGCAACCGCGCACGTAACGTTCTTCTGTCGTGACCACAAAGGTGACAACATCGAACGGATTATCGCGCGTAGCCGTACGTTCATCGACGAGAATCCGATGGAACAGGCCGACTTCAAGCTTGCGGGCGGCTTGATCGGTGTGCTCGCGGCTGCAAACGAAGAGCTGCTCAAGAACGACGTTCTCGTTAATATGCTTGGATTCGGAACGATCTACATCGTGCTGATGTTTACCTACCGCTCGTTTGTCGCGGGTATCATCATGCTTATGCCGCTGATTGTCTCGAACATTACGATTAACGCGTACATGGGCTGGCAGAACATGGGCATCAACGTGAACACGCTGCCGGTCATCACTGTCGGGGTCGGGTTCGGGATCGATTACGGCTTGTATTTGGTCAGTCGTACGATCGAGGTGTATTTCGAGCTTGAACAAGAGTACCGCGGCAAGCCGAACGACGATCGGGTACAGATGGCGGTACACACCGCGATCACGACGGCCGGTAAGGCGACTACGTTCGTTTCAACGACGTTGATTATGTCGACCCTGTTCTGGACGGTATCCAAGATTCGCTTCGACGCCGAAATGGGCCTCTTGCTGGCGATCTGGATGACGGTAAGTTGGGCGGCTTCGCTGACCCTATTGCCGGTCGTCTTGATGCTCGTCAAGCCGAGATTCATTCAGCGCCGTCCGGCAATTGATGCCTAAGGAGCACAGGTCTAGTCTGTAGGCAGTAGGGGCCGGATCGAATTCGATCCGGCCCTTGTTTTTGGAGAGCGCCAACTTTGATCAAGGCCGAACACCTTACGAAAGATTACGGACTCAACCGTGCTGTCGACGACGTATCTTTCCAGATCGGCAAGGGCGAGATCGTAGGACTGCTCGGACCCAACGGCTCGGGCAAAAGCACGATCATGCGCATGCTGACGGGGTTCTTCACCCCTACGGAGGGCACATGCAGCATCGCGGGCCGCGATATTCGAACCGATTCACTAGCGGCGCGAACCCACGTCGGATACCTCCCCGAGCGCGTTGCGCTTTACCCCGACATGAGCGTGCGTGGCTATCTCTCGTTTGTGGCTAGGGTGCGTGAGGTCGACGGACGGGTGGCGTCCTATGTCGACGATGCATTGCAGCGCTGCGGGCTGACCGACGTCCACCGAAAACGGATCGGCAAGCTTTCGCGCGGTTACCGACAGCGCGTGGGCATCGCCCAGGCGATCGTGCACCGGCCCGACGTACTGATTCTGGACGAGCCGACCGTCGGCTTGGACCCGCGCCAGATCGTTGAGATTCGCTCTTTGATCCGCCACCTCGCGGGCGGCGTAACGATACTACTCTCTACCCACATCCTCCCCGAGGTAAGCCTGCTATGCCGACGTGTTCTCATTCTGGACCGCGGCAAGCTGATTGCGGAGGACACGGCCGAAGGCCTGGCCGCCAAGACTGCCGGTCGCGGAGAGGTTACCTTAGAACTCGAGGCGCCCGAGGATGTTGCCGTCCTGGCGATTTTAGCGTGCAAGGGCGTGCGCGGCGCCGAGGTTGACGGACGCGTTGATGGACGCCTACGGATCACCGTTCGCACCGATCCGGCCACCGATGCTAAACCCGAGTTGGTCCGTGCCGCCGTCGAGAAAGGCTGGCCGGTCCACGAGGTCAGCCCGAAATTGTTGACTCTCGAAGATCTCTTCGTTGAGATCCTGGCGGACTCCGGCTCCGAACTCCCCTCGGCTGAGGAGCGCGGGTGATGGTCAGCTTCAGGGCGCTACTGTTCAAGGAGTTAAGGGCGTTCTTCGGTTCGCCGCTCGTGTACTTTGTGGGCGCGGTGTTTTTGGTGTTGTCCGGATACTATTTCTACACCGACCTAAGCGCCTTCATCACCTTCGGCTTCGGCGAGAGCATCCTCGAGCACCTTTGGCAGCGCTTGTACAAAGACGTCGTTCGGCTGGTGATCACGGTTGTCCCGCTGGTCACCATGCGGGTCTACGCCGAAGAGAAAGCGCTCGGCACCATCGAGCTTCTCTACACTGCACCGCTGCGCGATTCTGAGATCTTGGCGGCGAAGTTCGTGGCGTGTATGGCCGTGTTCGTGGTGATCATTGGGACGACCGTTACCTACCCGGTGATGCTGTATGCGATCCAGCCTTTCGACGTCAGCCAACTGCTTTCGATCTACCTCGGCCTTTTTCTGCTGGTTGCTATGCTGGTGTCGATCGGGGTCTTTCTATCATCGCTGACCGAAACCCAGCTGATCGCTGCGATGTTTACTTACGGCGTGATTCTCCTGCTTTGGAATCTCTCATGGAACGAGGCCGCGATTCCCACCGACTGGCTCGGCGCGGTCTCGCAGCTGTGTGCGTTCGACCACTTTGAGCCCTTCGCGCGTGGGGTGATCGACCTAAAGGACATCATGTACTTCGTTTGCACCACGCTGCTGATGTGGCACCTGACGATGCTGTCGATGGAAGCGCGCCAGTGGAGGGGACGGCGATGATTTCGACCTCCTCGCGTCGTACCTTCCAAGCTATAGCCTCCGGATTCGGGATGTTCGCCATGCTGGCGAGCCTGACCGCGCTCACCTACGTGCACGGGTTTCGTGCCGACTTCAGTACCGGCACGCGCTTTACGCTCTCGGATCACGCGCGCCAGGTTTTGCGCGACATCGCCGAGCCTATCCGCTTGACCGCGTTCATCCGCACCGAAGACGGCCGCAACCCGGTAATCAAAGACCTGCTTTGGCAGGCGCGTAACCAGAGCGACAAGCTCAGCTACGAAATTGTAGACGTCAATAAGAACCCGGCACGGGCAACGCGGGTGGGAGTTACCGCCTACGGTGCGGTCGTCGTCGAGACGGCTACTAGACGGCGCGACTTTACCAACCCTACTGAGACGCAGCTGATCTCGGCAATCCTCAATGTGACGCGTCCGCCCAAGCGGATCGGCGTGATCACCGGCCATGGCGAGTGTGCCCTCGGCGACGTAAACCGCAGAACCGGATGCTCACAGCTGCGTACGGCCGTGTCGCAGGAGTCGTACAGGATCGATGAGTTGTCGCTGGCGACCTCGGATATTATCGCCGATGAAATCGACGTCGTACTTATTAACGGGCCGAAAAGCGACTTTCTTGATCCTGAACTGAAGGCCTTGCGTTCCTACCTCGACGCCGGCGGTAAGCTGGTGGTGCTCTTGGATCCATATGCGGCGTCGCGTTTGACCGCGCTGTTGCTCAAGTACGGCGTGGTCATGGGCGAGGACGTGGTCCTCGATCCGCAGAACCGCCTTGCCGACGGTGAGGCTATCTCGGCGGTACTCCCCGACGTGAACCGCTCCCACCTCGTCGCCGCCACGCTCAAGTCTCCACCAATGTTCTCCGGTATGCGTAGCGTCGCCGGTCGCGGTGTCGGCGAGGTAGCGAAACGCGTCGTCGTTGACTTGGTCCGTAGCGGTCCGCGCAGTTGGGCCGGCCACGACCCGGCGATTCTTGATGGCGCAGCACCGAAGTTCGTCGCGGGCCGCGACCTCAACGGACCATTCAGTGTAGCGCTCGAGGTTAGCCAGCCGGCCAATGATGGAGCCGCAGCTGTGCGTGGTACGACCACGCGTATCGTTGCGGTTGGCGACGCCGATTTCGCATCCAACCGATTTTTTGACTACCTCGGGAACAAAGACCTGTTGCTCAATACGATCAACTGGCTGGTGCGTGACGAACGCTTGATCGGCAATCGGCCCGAGGCGCAGCCGGGTGGCAGCAAGGTGCTCTTCATCAGCCAAGCCCAGGTGGTGGGTTTATTTTGGTGGTGCGTTCTCATCATCCCTGCCATGTATCTGGCGGTCGGCATCGCGGTACTTGCGTGGAGGCGCGTAGGCCCGTGAGCTGGAAACGAATCGCGGTGACTTATGCCGTCGCACTATCGATTGCAGGCTACCTCTACGTGCAAACCAGCGGCCGTGACGCCTCCGTCGAACCAGCAGTCACGACTCTCGCCCCATTGCTGCAGATCGTCCCTGGATTGATCGACACCATGACCATCAAGGGAGAGGTCGGCAGGGTGTTGCTGGAAAGGCGTGAGGGTCGCTGGCGCGTAGCCGAGCCCCAGGGCGCGGCAGTGACCAGCGATCTGATCGATGCGCTGCTCGAGACGCTGTCGCGGATTCCACCCATCGAGGCGGTAGCCGCCGACGACGCCTCGGACGCCGAGTTCGGGCTCGGCGAGCCTTCTGTTGTGATCACCATGATGGCCGCCTCCGATCCGGTTGCGAGTATCCACCTCGGTGACCGCAGCCCTACGCGGACCGCCTTGTACGCCCGCGTTGATGGCGATCCTGCGGTCTACCTTTTGGGCCTGAATGCGGGCTATTATGCCGATCTGATCCTCCAGGAGTTAGCAAAGGGGTCGGCTGAGGCGAATTAGGCCGAGTTCGGAAAGGCGACGAAACCATGGATTTCGGATTTAACGAAGAACAAGAAGCCTTGCGCGACTCTTTCCACGAATTCTTAGCCGGTGAGGCCCCGATCGCGTATACGCGCGCGGTCGCTGAGCACGGGACTGCCACTTCGGCGGCATCCTCAACCTGGGATTCGTTTGCTCGGCTGGGCTGGCTCGGCCTCAACGTTCCCGAAGCCGACGGGGGCAGCGGCCTTGGTATGCTCGAGATGGTACTGTTGATGGAACAGGCCGGTGCTGTGGTATTAGCGGCGCCGCTGTTTTCTACGGCTTGTCTAGGTGTGCCCGCGATCCGTCGCTGTGGTACGCCCGAGCACAAGCAACGTCTGCTTGCTGCGATCGCGTCCGGACAGACGCGGGTTACCGCCGCATGGTGCGAAGACGACGGTGTCTGGGGTGCCGCGCCGACAACGGTTGCGTTACCCGAAGGCGACGGATTCAGAATTCATGGACGCAAGGTGTTTGTTCCTGACCTAGACGGTGCTGAGGCCGTGGTCGTTTGCGCACGAACCGAAACCGGCCGGACGTCCTTATACCTTGTTCCTGTAGGCGGCAGCGGAATCGAACAGCGCGAGATGAAAACCATCGACGCTACCCGCAGTCTTTTTGAGATGACGATCGATACGATTGTCGGCGCGGATTGCTGTATGGCGCCCGCTGACGGTGACGTCGCGGCGGCCTCGGCGACGTTGCTCGCCGAAGCGCAGGTAACACTGGCGGCAGAGATGGTCGGTGCGGCCGATGCGGCGCTGGGCATGAGCGTCGAGTATGCCAAGTTCCGCGAACAGTTCGGCAAGCCGATCGGTAGCTTTCAGGCAATACAACACAAGTGTGCCGACATGCGCGTGGTCTTGGAGAACGCGCGGTCGCTGGTCTACTACGCGGCGTGGAGCTTGGACCGCGCCGGTGCAGACGCGAACACCGCGGCGGCAATGGCGAAAGGATACGCGGGCGAGGCTTGCGTCAAGGTCTGTCAGGATGCCGTTCAGGTGCACGGCGGTGTCGGTTTTACCTGGGAACACGACCTGCACCTTTACCTGAAGCGGGTGCGTGCCGATGCCGCTTCTTACGGCGATGCAACCCGCGCACGTGAGGCCGTCGCGAAAGCGATCGGGCTGTGATGATAGAAGCCGACGTGAGGTCCGCTGAGCCCCGTGTAGCGGTGGTCACCGGTGCAGGAGCCGGCATAGGTAGGGCGACCGCACAGTTGCTCGGTGAGCGTGGATGGACGGTTGCGGTCTGGGATCTTGACGAAGCTGCGGCGCGTGCGTGTGCAGGATCGATTCGACGCGACGGCGGCAATGCTGCGGCGTTCTGTTGTGATATTTCCGACCGCGCCGGTGTCGAGGCCGCGGCCACGGCGACCCGTGAGAGTCTCGGCGCCGTCTACGCCTTGGTCAATAACGCCGGCACCGACCGGATGGGGATCTTTGCCGACAGCGACCCGGAGGATTGGCGTTTCGTTATCGACGTAAACCTTCTCGGCACACTCCACGTCACCCAAGTCGTCATGCGCGATCTTCTCGCGCGTGGGTCGGGCCGTATTGTAAGCGTAAGTTCTGATGCCGCGCGTGTCGGCTCGACCGGCGAAGCCGTGTACGCGGCGACAAAAGCCGGCGTACTCGGATTCACCAAGACCCTTGCGCGCGAACTGGCACGCAGTAGCGTCACCGTGAATGCAGTATGTCCGGGGCCCACCGACACCGATCTTCTGGAAAACGTACGGCGCGGCCCGACCGGAGATAAGATCATCGCGGGCATGATCCGCGCCGTCCCTCTCGGCCGGATTGCCGATCCCCGTGATATCGCGGGCGCGATCGCGTATTTTCTGTCCGACGAAGCCGCCTATGTAACCGGACAGACCCTGTCGGTGTCCGGTGGCCTGACCATGTCTTAGGAGAGCATCATGTCCGACGAGCGCATCGAATCACGTTTAAGCGAAGACCGACTGTTCGAACCGGCCCCGGCGTTCAGTGGATCCGCACACATCCAGAGCCGTGAGGAGTACGATAAGATTCGTGCCGACGCGCTCGCCGACCCCGAAGGGTTCTGGGCCGGCGTTGCCGGCGAACTCACATGGTTCAAAAAATGGGACCGCGTGCTCGATTGGAGCGACGCGCCGTTCGCCAAATGGTTCGTCGGCGGCACCACCAACCTGAGCCATAACTGTCTCGATCGTCACCTCGAGGCGGGCAAGGGTGCCAAGACGGCGATCTTGTGGGAGGGCGAACCGGGCGACAGGCGGGCAATCACATACGCGCAGTTGCACCAAGAGGTCTGCGAATTTGCCGGCGGATTGAGACGACTCGGCGTCGAAAAGGGCGACCGTGTCGGGATTTACATGCCGATGGTGCCGGAAGCCGCGGTAGCGATGCTCGCCTGCGCACGCATCGGTGCGACCCACTCGGTGGTATTCGGCGGTTTCGCCGCCGACGCGCTTCGCGATCGCTGCAACGATGCCGAAGCCAAAGTCGTGATCACCGCCGATGGCGGATGGCGGCGCGGCAAGCCGCTGATGCTCAAAGAGATCGTCGATCGCGCGGTGTCTCAGTGCCCGTCGGTCAAAAACGTAGTCGTGCTCAAGCGTGTCAACGAGCCGGTCGAGTGGACCGAAGGGCGCGACGTGTGGTGGGATGACGTTGTTGCCGGCGCTACTGCGGTCGCTGCGGCCGAGCCACTCGACTCCGAACACCCGCTCTTTATCCTCTACACCTCAGGAACCACCGGACGTCCGAAAGGCGTCGTGCACACCACCGGCGGCTACATGACGCAGACCTACCTGACGGCGAAGTGGGTCTTTGATCTACGTGACGACGACATCTACTGGTGCACGGCGGACGTCGGTTGGGTGACCGGCCACAGCTACATCGTCTACGGACCGCTGGCCAACGCCGCGACCGTGGTGATGTACGAGGGCACCCCCAACACGCCGGCTGAAGACCGCTTTTGGAAGATCGTCGAGGACTACAAAGTCACCGTGTTGTATACGGCGCCGACTGCTATCCGCACGTTCATGCGTTGGGGCGATGAGCATCCCAACAAGCACGACCTAACAAGTCTGCGACTGCTCGGCACCGTCGGCGAACCGATCAATCCCGAGGCATGGATGTGGTACCGGCGGGTGATCGGCGGCGAGCGCTGCCCGATCGTCGATACCTGGTGGCAGACCGAGACCGGCGGCATCATGATCACCCCGATGCCGGGCGCCGTAGCCACCAAGCCGGGCTCGGCCACTTTGCCGTTTCCGGGGATGGACATCGAGGTCGTCGATCAGACCGGCGAACCGGTCGGCGCCAACCAGGGCGGCCTGCTGGTCATCCGCAAGCCATGGCCGGGCATGCTGCGCACGGTGTGGGGCGACGACCAGCGCTACAAGGAGCAGTACTGGACGCGCATGCCGGGGATGTACTTTGCCGGTGACGGCGCACGCCGCGACCAGGATGGATATTTTTGGGTGATGGGGCGGATTGACGACGTCATTAACTGCTCCGGGCATCGCATTGGCACCATGGAAGTCGAGAGCGCCTTGGTTGGCCACAAGGCGGTCACCGAGGCCGCTGCGGTCGGACGTCCCGACGAGATCAAGGGCGAGGCGCTTGCGGTCTTTGTTACGTTGGGGCCCGGATTTGAAGCGAGCGAAGAGCTTAAGAACGAGCTGCGTGCCCACGTCGGCAAAGAAATCGGCGCATTTGCGAAACCAGATGATCTGCGCTTCACCGACTCGCTGCCGAAGACCCGTAGCGGAAAGATCATGCGCCGGCTGCTACGCGACATCGCGAGTGGAAAAGACAGTGGCGGCGACACTACAACGCTCGAAGACGAGGGTGTTCTCGCGAAACTGCGCGCGGACGAAGACTGAGGAGGACCGGAGCGGATGGCGCTGCGCTTTCACAACACCCGTACGCGAAAGATCGAAGAGTTCGAGCCCCGTGTAGCGGGCAAGGTCTCTTTGTATGTCTGCGGGATCACGGTCTATGACCGTTGTCACGTCGGACACGCCCGTTCGCTTATCTTCTTCGATACCGTCGTGCGCTACCTCCGTTGGCGTGGTTACGAGGTTACGTTCGTACGAAACATCACCGACATCGAAGACAAGATCATCAATAAAGCCAAGGACCAGGGGGTTCCTTGGATGGAAATCGTCGAGCGCTACATCGGTGAGATGCACCGCGACGTCAAGGATCTGGGCTGTCTGCAGCCCGACATCGAACCGCGTGCAACCGATCACATCCCCGAGATGCTCGCCATGATCGCGCGTCTAGAAGAGCGTGGTTTGGCTTATAAGGTCGGCGACGGCGACGTGTACTTCTCGGTTGGTGACTACAAGCCGTACGGCGCGTTGTCGGGACGTAACCTCGACGATCTAAGAGCCGGCGCGCGCGTCGAAGTGGATGAGCGCAAACGCGGGCCTCTCGATTTTGCATTGTGGAAGTCGGCCAAGCCCGGCGAGCCGAGCTGGAAGAGCCCGTGGGGAGCGGGCAGGCCGGGTTGGCACCTGGAGTGCTCGGCGATGAGCACCAAGTACCTCGGGCAACCCTTCGACATCCACGGTGGCGGTGAGGATTTGATCTTCCCACATCACGAGAACGAGCTCGCGCAGGCATGCGGGGCTTGCGACCAAGAGTTCGTCAACAAATGGCTGCACCATGCGTTTGTGCGGATCGATCAGGAGAAGATGTCTAAGTCGATTGGCAACGTATTCGCGATTGAGGACGTCCTTAAAGAAGTCGAGGCGGAGGGGCTTCGCCTACACCTTCTCTCAACGCACTACCGCAGCCCTCTCGACTTCTCGCCCCAGGGTATCGCCGAGTCGACCAAAGCCTTGCTGCGCATCTACGAGACCATCGCGCGCGCGGAGCAGAGTGGGGTGTCGGCCGAGGCGGCCGTGCCCGGCGAGGATGCCGCCGCACAGATCGTCGAGTTCATGGATGAAGATTTCAACACAGCCAAGGCCGTGGCACTCGCATTCGATTCGATGCGCGATATTAACCGGGTGCTCGACGGTGGCGACAAGGCCGCCGCGGTCGCCCCTTTGGCGACACTGCGTGGGGTCGGGGCGGCGATCGGTCTTTTCGGCCGCGATCCCAAGGCCTATCTCGACGACTACAACGAACGCAGGGCCTCAGGGGCTGGTGTCGATGGGGCCGAAATCGACGCGCTGATCGAGGCACGCAACGCGGCGCGTAAGAGTAAGGATTTTGCTCGTGCCGACGAAATCCGCGATGAACTCGTTGCGCGCGGTATCGTACTCTTGGACGGCCCTGGCGGAACTACCTGGAAAATGGGCTGATCCGGCGCGAATTATGGGTTGGTTCTTGCGTCGAACCTGATACAAACGCGAGACGCGGTCCGAACCGTCCGCGATGATTCTTTCGAGAGAGAGGTAGGAAGCATTCCAATGGTGAGAACACTCCTGACGTGCATGGTGGTGGCGGCGATGTTCGCGGCCGTCCCGGCTTGTAAGAACAAAGACGCAGCGAAGTCTGAGGTCGGATCGGCTTCTACGGCGGCGGATACCAACGCGACGCCCGCCGAGCCCGCCCCTAAACCTGAAGCGCCCGAGACCTGAGCCAACCGGTATGGCGGGAGCGCTCGATCGTCGGGGGTTCTTCAAGGGCGTAGGTGTCTTGGGAGGGCTGGTCGGACTCGGTGCGATCCTCAAGTACCAAACCCAACTCTTCCTCCTGGGGCGGCCTCCCGAACAAGCCGATGCCACGTCTACTTCGTGGTCGGGCTCAACCGTTAAATCTTATCGTCCGCTCGGCCGTACCGGCTGGGAGATGTCGGACATCTCGATGGGTACTTCGGGGCTGAACGACCCTGAGGTCGTGCGTCGCGCGATCGACCGCGGCATCAACTACATCGATACCTCGCCCGATTACTCGAACGCCGAGTCTGAGACCTCGGTTGGCATCGGCCTCAAGGGGCTGCGCGACAAGGTCTTTCTTGTTTCCAAGTTGTGTACGCCCGATGGGCACTTAGACAAGGACACATCGGTTGCGAAGATCGTTGAGTCTGTTGAGGCGAGTTTGCAGCGGCTGCAAACCGACTACCTCGATCTCGCGCACATCCACGCCGTCAACGATCTCGAGCGTCTTATGGCGCCTACGTTCCACGAGGCCTTCGACCGCCTGAAGGAGCAGGGCAAGGTCCGGTTTCTCGGGGTCTCCAGCCACACGCCGGAACTCGAGAAGGTTATGCACAAGGCCATCGACAGCGACCGCTTCGACGTCTTGATGGTCGCGTATAACTTTAAAAACTGGCCCGACTTAGACAACATCATTACCAAGGCTCACGACAAGAAGGTCGGCTTCGTGGCGATGAAGACGCTCAAGGGCGCCTACCACACCGTCCTGAAAGATTTCGACGGCGACGAGCGCAACACCTTTACGCAGGCTGCGTTCAAGTGGGTGAACAACAACCCCAAGGTCTCGGGCTTGGTCGTCACCATCGAGAACTTCGAGAAGATCGACGAGTATCTCTATGCCTCGGGCGGCAAGCTCGACCCCGCCGATCTCGCGCTTCTCGAAAAGTACGAAACGCTGATCGCGAAGACCTATTGCCGACCCGGTTGCGGTGAGTGTCTCGGCTCGTGCCCTTACGGCGTTCCGGTCGATGACATTCTGCGCTACTCGATGTATTTCGAGAGCTACGGTCACGAGCGCGACGCCATAGCGAAGTACGCCCGGCTCGACCCCTCGCGCACCGCGCAGGCCTGCCTGGGCTGCAGCGCGCCTTGCGAAGCGGCTTGTCCGCAAGAAATCCCGATTCGCGCGCGCTTGCTTGGGGCCCATGCGAAACTCTCAATGCCGGGCTGAGCGGCGTCGCAATCGCGGCACTCGTTTGCCAACGTGATCCTTCACGCCGACATGGACGCGTTTTACGCGTCGGTCGAGCAACGCGACGATCCGTCGCTGCGCGGACGCCCGGTTGCGGTCGGGTTCGGCGGCAAACGCGGCGTCGTCGCTGCCGCCTCCTACGAGGCCCGCAAGTTCGGCGTGCGCTCTGCGATGCCGTCTTCGACCGCCAAGCGGCTGTGTTCCGAGATCGTGTTCAAGCGCTGCCGAATGCCGGTCTACGCAGAGATCTCCGCGCACGTGCGCGAAATCTTTTACCGCTACACACCTTTGATCGAACCGTTGTCGTTGGACGAGGCCTATCTCGATGTCACCGGTTCGCTGCGGCTGTTCGGGTCGGCCGCAGCGATCGCGGAACGAATCCGTCGTGAGATCTACGACGAGCTCAACCTGCCGTGCTCGGTTGGCGGCGGAGCCGGCAAACTCGTTGCCAAGATCGCGTCGAAGAAAGCCAAGCCCGACGGTTTGTTGATCGTACAGTCTGAGGGCACGCTCGCTTTCTTGCGGCCGTTGCGCGTCTCGGAGATCTGGGGCGTCGGCCGTGTGACTGAAGAGAAACTGTTGTCGATGGGCATCGTAACCATCGGTGCGCTCGCCGATCGCCGCAGCGATGAGATCGAGCGCGAACTCGGAAGCTGGGGACCGTTGTTGCAGGGCTTGGCGCGCGGCGAAGATCTGCGCCGCGTCGAGGGCGACCGCAGTCGTAAATCCTACGGCGAGGAAAACACCTTCAACGATGACGTCAGCGAGCGTGAGGTCATCGAGGGCATGGTGATCGCACACGCCGAAACCGTCGCGCGGCGTCTGCGCGCCAACGCGACCTGCGGGCGTACGGTCACGCTCAAGTACCGCCCGAGCACCCGCAACGACTCGTTCCGTTTGGTCACCCGTTCACGCACACTCCCGGTGCCCACCGACGACGGCCCGACGGTGTCCAAAACGGCAATGGCGCTGTGGGACGCCGAGGTCGATCCGCCGCCGATTCGTCTGGTCGGCGTGCAGATCAGCGGTTTGGATCGCGACAAGCCGCTCCAGCTGTCGCTGTTTGGCGAATCCGACGATTCCGGCGAAAGCGGCCGGGGTGGCGAAGACCGCGATCGCCGCCGCGCGCTGAACGCAGCACTCGATGATATTGTCGAGCGCTTCGGCAGCTCTGCGATCAAGCGGGGGCGTTCCGAGTAGGCGACCGCGATGTTGAAGCTGTCGGTGGCTCCCGTACACTGGCGCGCTGCAAACCTCGCAGTGTGCGTCCGTAGCTCAGCTGGATAGAGCACCGGGCTTCGAACCCGTAGGTCGCAAGTTCGAATCTTGCCGGGCGCACCAGATGACGCAAGGGAAGATCGTGCGGTGGCATCGCACGATGAAGAACGTCGTGAAGCTGGAGCACTACTACTCACCGTGGGAAGTGGAGCGCGCGATCTCTCGCTTCGTCGAGTACAACCACAGGCGCTACCACGAGGCACTGGGCAACGTGACACCAGCCGACATGTACGCAGGCAAGCAGCGAGAGGTCCAAACGCGTC
>JAJCZL010000049.1 GCA_029262415.1 Deltaproteobacteria bacterium
GAATGTCTTTGACTGTCTTTTCGGCCGATGAAAGCGGCCCTTGTTTCTGTCTCATCATAATGCCTTTCAAGGCTTACGATGAACCAAAACTCTCCCTTAGCAAAATACCTCAAAAGGTCTCATGATCGCTGACGGGTTACACTGATATGTCCGGCGATGTCGGCATTGCGCGCCGGACTTTGAACCTGCCGTCTGGAAGCGCCGGCGACAAGCAGCAAAGGTGGAGCCCCGTTTCAAATATTCGCCGGAACAAGCCGTCATCTTCCTGTGCGGTTGATGATGACGGTCAGCGCACTATAGGTCAGCGCGGCAGCGGCGAGTGCGTCAATCGCCGGCACGGTCGACAGGGAGAGTTGCGAAAATGTGGTCGCCAGCGCCACGCTGCCGCCGAACACCCAGGCGGCAAAGGCGGAAAACCGGATGCGGTCGCCGCGCACGTCGCCCGCCTCTCCTGTCAGAAAATAATGTGCAATGTAAACTCCGGCGATCGGCGGCACCATGGCGCTGATTATGAACAACAGCTTGATAAAGATATGAGTAATGCCAGCGAGCGCGAGAACGGTGCCAAGGGCTCCCGCGCCAACGGTCAACATCCAATCGGGCCGGTTCTCGACCAGCCGTCCGAGGCTGAGCGAAGCGGCATAGAGATTGACAATATTGGTCGTCCACGTCGCAAGAATGAGCGTTACCAGCGCGGGCGCCCCCAATCCGATGGCAATGAGATTAGAGGTAAAATCTGTACTGCCAGTAAGAAGGCTTGGGGCACCCGCTAGGATGGTGAAAACCATCGAGATGCTTGCAAAACTTAAAACGCATGCGGCAATCACAGCGCGGCTCGAACGTACGAAGCGTGTCAAGTCAGGCATTCCGCCAGCGACAGCAGCAAGGATCCCTAAAACCGCGGAAATGCCGAGGCCAAAGGATTTTATCGAGGCATCGGGACGGGCTTGCGCCGTCCATAATTCGTCCAGAGGCGATCGCTCAAGGAGATTGGCGCCAGACCAGAGGAGCACAAGCGCAAGCAGGGGAACAGCCAAGCGGTTTAATAGATCGATCCCCCTGTAACCGAAAAGCACTATCCCTGTCATGAGCGCGCCGCCGGCAATGCAGTAGACCCACACCGGACCATCAACGTTCGTGATTTCGCGTAGCGTCACGTCGATCGCCTCTCCGAAGAAACCGACGGTAACGCCGAACCAGCCGACAGCGACGACCGAAAGCAGCGCGATCGGGAGTTTCGCCCCGAGCGCGCCAAACGGAGCGATGATGATCGAATATGTCGAAAGACGGGTTCTCGCGCCGATGAAACCGGTGACGGACGCAAGCCCAGCGACTAGACTGCCGGCGATGAAGATCGCGGCCACTCCTTGCGTCGCGCCAAGGCTTGTCAGCACCTCCGCGCCGAGCACGAACATAGGCAATGTCAGCATCAGGCCGATCAAAACGACGGTGGTCGACCGGCCCGTAACAAATTCGCTTTCGGGTACGGTGTCGCGAGCGTAATTGTTTGCAAAGATATTTTTAGGCATCTACCGGTGTTCTCTCGGTTAACAATGGAACTCATGGAAAACGGGCGCATCATTTCAGCTGTGCCGATATCCACCCTGCACCGGATATTTCACGCGGCCCGAACTTGTCGCATTTTTGAACGTGAAGGAAAACATAAATATCGCTC
This sequence comes from Deltaproteobacteria bacterium, assembly GCA_029262415.1. Taxonomy (GTDB): domain Bacteria; phylum Desulfobacterota; class Binatia; order UBA1149; family JAJCZL01; genus JAJCZL01. Next base: position 1,676 of record JAJCZL010000049.1, read on the forward strand.
AGGAGAGTAGTGATGCGGTAGACGCCTCCTGTCAGTGGCCAATGCGAGCCACGTTGGCACATCGATGCCGTATAGGGGCGTCCTCATCACTACCATGGCGCACCCAGCATCATGAACACCGATCAGGGCAGCCAGTCATCGGTGCTAACGGATGCGCGCATACGCATCTCAATGGATGGGCGCGGGCATTATCTGGACAGTATTTTCATTGAACGCCTCTGGCGAGCTTTAAGACAGGAAAAGGATCGCCGGCCTGGCTCATGAAGAGCCGGAACTCACCCTACGTGAACTGACGGTGCGCTTCACCGACACGCATGATTACTTCGTCTCCAAAGCGTCTGTGTACCGGCTTCTCAAGGCTCTCGATCTGACCACCAGCCCCACATATGTCGTTATTAAGGCAGCCAATGAGTTTAAGAACAAGACGACAGCAAGTAATCAGATGGGGCAGACCGACTTTACTTATTTGAAGGTGATTGGCTGGTGACGTGAGCCCATCGGGTCCCACACTTAAAACGAGGGTCCTGTTGCAGTTGAGCTGCACCCCAAACAACGCCGATCACAACAATGAAAATGACAATGATTTGTCCAATGAGTACTTTGGTTGGCGTCACGCGAATTCGTTCCTTCTTTCGGAACGAATTCGCGTTTGTGATAGGGAATTGTCAAGACAAAAAAGCGGGTGGAATCAATGTACTGACATGAGGATGGGTGAGTATTTGTGCTTGAAAATGAAGCTGCTGTGCACAACCGGTTGAGGTCACAGGATTAAGCCGACATAAGAATGTCGATCGGACATTTCTACGATGGCGCAAAAAATAGACGTACTAGTGAGTTTGACGCAGGCCAGATGCGTCTAAATCTAAGGCTAGTAATGGTGATGCGTAGCAAGCAGTCTTATTTTATAGGCAATCGTCAATGTCTGGGTTAAAATAACGAAATGAACGTTGAAACAAACAAAATGTTAGAAAAAACCGACGACAATAGTGCAATGCACAACTGCGCATTCAGAACATCCGGCATTACAAAAGTCTATGGCTCAGGCGACGCAGCCGTTCATGCGCTGCGCGGCGTCGATCTCGCAATTCCTAAAGGCGAACTTGTCGTACTGTTGGGCCCGTCAGGCAGTGGCAAATCGACATTGCTGAATATTCTCGGCGGGCTTGATGCCGCCACCGATGGCAAGGCCTTTTTCCACGATGAGGAATTAACGGCGATGGATGAAAAGGCGCTGACCCAATATCGCCGACGCCATGTGGGGTTCGTTTTCCAGTTTTATAATCTGATGCCCAGCCTCACCGCCGTTGAAAATGTCGAGCTTGTCACGGAGATTTCCGATGACCCAATGTCCGCCGAAGAAGCGTTGGGACTTGTGGGGCTTTCCGAACGGCTGTCGCATTTTCCGGCGCAACTATCCGGCGGCGAACAACAGCGGGTCGCAATCGCCCGCGCCGTGGCCAAACGCCCGACCGCTCTGTTTTGTGATGAGCCAACCGGCGCGCTTGATTCAAAAACGGGCGTTACGGTTTTAAGAGTTCTTCAGGACATCAACCGACAAATCGGCGCCACCACGCTGATCATCACCCACGCAATGGCGACCGCGGCGATGGCCGACCGCGTCATCCATTTTGCCGATGGCGATATCAGAGAAGTCGTCATCAACAAAACCAAGGTCTCTGCAGAGGAGATCAGCTGGTAATGGCTTTGGCTGCCTTATCTTCCCTTGATAAAAAACTGGTGCGCGATCTCTGGCGCATAAAAGGCCAGGCTTTAGCCATTGCTGCGGTTGTAGCCGTCGGCATTTTGACGTTTGTTTTGCTCGATGGCAGCGTGCGTTCCATGGAAGCGTCAAAGCGCGCTTATTATGAACGCTATCGCTTTGCGGATGTTTTTGCGCCGGTTAAACGCGCGCCAAATCACATCCTCAAGGACATTGCCAAGATTCCAGGCGTTGCGACTGTTGAAGGCCGGATCAATGGCGGCGCCATTATCGATATGCCGGGCCTGCCGGCGATCCGCACCATGGTATTGTCGCTGCCGATGTTTGATCGGCCAAAGCTCAATGATATTTACTTAACTGCGGGACGGCTGATTAACGCAACGCGCGACGACGAAGTTATCCTGCTCGAAGGATTTGCAGCCGCCCATCAGCTTGAACCGGGCGATACAATAAAAGCGACGATGAATGGCGCCCAGCGGACGTATATCATCGTCGGTCTCGCGCAATCGCCGGAATTTGTCTTCACCGTGGCGCCCGGCGAACTAGTGCCCGACGACGCGCGCCTGGCCGTAATGTGGATGAGCGTGGAAGCCTTGGAAGCGGCCTTCGATCTCGACGGCGCCTTTAACGAAGCGCTGATCGGCACTGCCCGCAACGCAACAATCCCCGCCATTATCGACCGCCTCGATATGATTCTCGCGCAATATGGCAGCTTTGGCGCTTATGACCGAGCCGACCAAATATCAAACTGGTTTCTCACAGAAGAGCTGGTCGGGCGCGCAGGATCGGCAAAGACAGTGCCGCCAATCTTTCTGGCGGTGGCGGCTTTCCTCCTGACGATCGTCATCACCCGCATGATCCAGGCAGAACGGGGTGAAATCGGACTGATGATGGCGTTCGGTTATTCTCAGGCGGAAATTTCTGGTCATTATTTCAAATTCATTTTGATCATCGCCATTGTCGGCGGCGTCATGGGTTGTCTTTCTGGCGTCTGGATCGGCGACGGCATGGCCGAATACGACAAGGAGTTTTATAAACTCCCCTTCCTTCAATTTGAGGCCAATATAGACACAATCCTGATCGGCCTTGGCATCTCAACGCTGGCGGCGAGCACGGGATTGCTTGTCGCGCTCAGGCAGATCAGCGGCCTGACGCCAGCCGTCGCCATGAGCCCGCCAGCGCCGCCGGATTACAGCAAGAGCGGCGGCGGCCAATGGGTAAAACGCGCACTCGATCAGCCAAGCCGCATGGTGCTGCGCGGCATATTACGCCGTCCGGCGCGCACCGGCGCCGCCTGCCTTGCGGTGGGCGTCGCCATGGGCTTGTCGGCGTCAATGCAAAATCTGATGACGGGGTTTAACTTTATCCTTGACGCCAATTTCTCCGTCGTCAGCCGCGCCGATGCGACGGTGGTTTTTATCGAACCCCTGTCCGATAAAACGATATATGAATTGCGACGCATGGACGGCATTACGCGCGTCGAACCTTTTCGCGATGTCTCGGCGAAATTGCGTAACGGGCTTTACGAGTATCGCGGCGGCGTCAGCGGCATGATCGCCGCACCGGCGCTCAATCGCGCGGTAAACGCTGATCTGGAAACAATTCAGATCCGTGAAGACGGCGTCATTTTGTCAAAACCCCTTGCGGAGATTTTGAGTCTTAAGCCCGGAGACGATCTTACGGTGGAAGTGCGCGAGGGGCGCCGCCCGACATTGACCCTGCCGGTCGTCGAACTAGCTGAAACCTTTCTTGGCTCTACGGTTTACTTTGAAATGAACGCTCTCAATACGGCGCTAAAGGAGCAAGGCCGGGTTTCCGGCGCACATATTCAGATCGACCCGGAGAAAAGCGCAGAGGTCAATGACAGGTTGAAAAAAATGCCCGCCGTCGCCGGCGTCACGCTTAATGCGCAGGCGCGGGAATCCTTTGAAAGGCTGATGAATGAGGGCGCGGGCGCCATGCGTTTTATTATGGCCATGGTGGCGGTCATAATTACTGTCGGCGTTGTCTATAACAGCGCGCGGATCGCTTTTGCCGAACGTGAGCATGACCTCGCCTCGCTTCGCGTCATGGGATTTACCCGCCGAGAAACTTCATTTGTTTTGTTGGGCGAATTGGCAATCGTCACCATCGCAGCGCTACCGATTGGCGCAGGTGTTGGATTCTACCTTGCACACCTTGTTTCGAGCGCGTTCAGCACCGAAATGTATACGATACCGGCAACAGTTTATCCGCGCAGTTTTGGCGAAGCGGGCCTTTTTGTTGTGCTGGCGGCAATGGGGTCCGGCTGGCTGGTGCAACGCGATGTTAACAAGCTTGATATGGTATCAGCATTAAAGACACGGGAATAAACATTCGCATGGGGAAGTTGCTATCACGCAAGAGACTGACGATTGGCGCCGGGGCCATCATCGTCTTAATTCTCGCCGCCGCGTTCTGGCCCAGCGCGAGCGAGGTCGATATGGGCAAGGCATCGATCGGACCGATGATCGTCACCATTGATGAAGAGGCAAAAACTCGGGTGCGTGACGCTTATATTGTGTCGGCGCCTGTCTCGGGCCGCCTATTGCGGGTCGAGGTTGAACCCGGCGACGAGGTGACTGCCAGCGTCAGCGTCGTCGCCCGCATGCTGCCCGCCAATCCAGAAATATTAAATGTGCGCGCCGAGGAACAGGCGGAAGCCGCCATACGCAGCGCCAAAGCGGCGCTTGATTTTGCACGGGCGCAGTCGCGCGCCGCAACAGCAGATTTTGATCTTGCGCAAACCGAACTAGAGCGCACGCGGCAATTATTTGCATCGCAAATCGTCGCACAAGCACGCCTTGACCGCGACGAAAGAAATTCGCGCGCGGCAGGCGCCGCTGTTGAAACATCAAAGGCCGCCGTCGCCATGCGCGAGGCCGATTTGGAAAACGCCGAAGCGCTGCTCTTGTCGTTTTCCGACAGTCAGAAACTCGCCATGTCCACCAACCCGCATCCTCGCGAGGCTATCCCATTAAACGCACCGATTTCCGGAAAGATCCTACAAGTGATGCAGGAAAGCGAAACAACGCTTGTCGCCGGCGCTCCAATCTTAGAGATCGGCGATATTTCAAACGACCTGGAGGTCTTTGCGGAACTCCTATCGACAGACGCTGTGCAGATCGCGCCGGGCAACCGCGTGCTGATCGAAAAATGGGGCGGCGGCGAGGAACTCTACGGCGTTGTCGAACGGGTCGAACCCTGGGGTTTTACGAAGTTTTCAGCACTTGGAGTTGAGGAACAGCGTGTCCGAACGATCATACAATTCGCCGACGACACACCCGAGCCGGAGGTCCTGGGCCATGGCTATCGCGTCGAAGCTCGCATCATCATTTGGGAAGACGATGACGCTCTAATCATTCCCTCAAGCGCTCTGTTTCGCGAAAATGAGCAATGGTCTGTGTTTCAAGTTAAAAGCGGCAAGGCTCGCTTGACGCGAGTTGAGGTCTCACAAAATAATGGCATTGAGGCAGCGATCGCCAGCGGCCTCGAGAATGGTGCGACGATCATCATTTATCCGGGGTCGGATATTACCGACGGTGAACGCGTCAAACGGCGCACAATGACGCCTTCATAAGCGCGCCGATGCAAACTATCGATACATGCCTCCCCGAAGATTGATGCCGTGTTCGAGAGAGGCCTCCTCGGTATATAGCATCTGCGACCAGCCTATACAGATATTGTAAGGCACCTTTTGCCCGACATGGCCGTATCACTCTTAACACCGTCGGCCGGTAATACCGTAAGCGGAATTGATGTTGATCAATAAAGAAAAGACACAAAAGCGATCATACTCACTTATGGAGGCGTATCGGTATGACTCGCAGATCAGATTTTAGGCTGCTTGAAGGACTCGGCTGGCTGTTGCTAATCTATCTTATTTACTCGCAAGCCATCCCGGCATTCAACTATGATCTCGGCGTTGAAATGGGAACACACGACCCACTGGCCCGTGTCACTGAAGTCGGCGTTGCATTCTGGAAGGGTTTTGCCATCGGTGACGTGATTTCTTGTATCCCCTTGCTAGCCGCTGGACTGGTTGGGCATTTCTTAAAAAGTCATGGGGGTCGAATCGCGCTCGCAGCCGCATTGGACATTACCATATACTGGCCCATCGTTGCACTTGCTGCGGTGGTCTCCGCGCAAGACGCTACTGGGTGAAATCTTCAGTCCGAAACTATCCACTGGATCGTTCTGCCGATGATTTTGCTGTAGGGTGTGTGGGGATTGCGGCGTATAACGCGGTAAGAACACCCCTTCGGCACAATGAAAGCCTGGATGGGCGCTACACACTTCCTGATGAAGGGGCTCAAAAACGTACAAACCGAGATGAGCCTCAGCGTCCTCGCCTACAATCTAAAACGCATGGTCGCTATCATGGGCGTGAAACCGCTGATCGCAGCCATCAAAGCGACGTAAGCTCATCACGACCAACACAACTTCAAAAAATATCAACGATCTCGCCGCAAACGTTTTTACACGGCCTCTCCTCATAGCCGGCCTTAGCTTCGTCCGTTAATTCACGAGCTTCCGTCCAGAAGATACGAAAGGTTGAAACCTTTAAAGATGAGCCAGGTCGCAAGTGCCATTTCATTAATCCATATGGGCCGCGAAAGTAAAAGATCCATAGTTTCCCCCATTTCGATCCATCCAAAAAGAATAGATGCGCAGGATACAAGCAGCATCGCACCGCCAATCAGACCCCAGACGGCAAGCGTTTTTGGAACAATACGGAACCGAAATAGCATTGGATAAAGAAAAAATGTTCCAATGCTAAATGACCCGCCTCCTGCTTCGGTCCGGCCTATGAATACGCCTTCATCCTCGATCGAGAGCTTCGCAAACGAAAAGTTCGCGATCAGGTCCCGATGACATTCGTCACATCCGAGCCATATATTGGACATCTAGGCCTCGACGGCGTCGGCGACACGAAGGGCCTCCTCGAGTCCGAACTGCGTGATCACCACATAAAATGGATCACTAATGCAAAGACTGTTAGAATCGAAAAAGGCAAACTGTTTGTCGAGGAAGTCGATGAGAATGGCGACCACAAAACAAATCATGAGCTGCCTTTTCGCTATTTCATGATGTTGCCGGCATTTCTCGGTGTCGATGACTATCAGCGCAGTCCGATGCACAAGAATATTTTCTCGGTTGGCGTCTGCGGCGCCATTCCGCCTACGGGCAAGACCCCCGTCCCCGATCATGCTTTTTTGAGCAAGCGGTTCTCAAGGGTGAGTTCGGCGACAACCTCTTTCAGATCGCTGGCTTCACGGCACAAATCCTTTCAGGCGAACTCGCCTGCCGGGCGGTATCGCCAGCCAGACGCTTTTTGCCCGCCTCCAGAAACTCCTTCGACCAACTGTAATAAAGGCTCTGCGCAATACCTTCACGCCGGCACAGCTCAGCGATCGAGTATTCCCCGCGCAAGCCCTCCAGAACAATCCGGATCTTTTCTTCTGTCGCGTGGCGTTTGCGCGTTGCGCGTCGAATATCTTTGACGGTCTTGTCTGCCGATCCATGCGGCCCAGGGTTCTGCCTCATCTTCGCTCCTCCTCAGAGCTACGATGAACCAAAATCCTCCTTTAGCAAAACAAACCAAAAAGTCTCATGATCGCTGACGGGTTACGGTTTCAGTACCAACTTGCCTATGTGAGTCTCTCGCGGAAAGGCTGCGTATGGTTGCACCCAAGGCGGTCACCAAGTCTTCTTAGATTCGATCAATCTCACTAGAAACGGTCCAGATTCATCACCTTGGTCCACGCATCGACAAAGTCACGAATGAATCTCTCCTGGACCTGTCCCGGATTTATTCCGGGTCCTTGATTGTATAATTAGCCATCAAGGAGAAACATCATGGCACAAAGACCCAGCGAAGAATTCAAACGAGAAGCAGTACGTATCGCCCTGACGAGCGGTTTGCCGCGTCGGCAG
>JAJCZL010000050.1 GCA_029262415.1 Deltaproteobacteria bacterium
AACGACAACGAAATAATCATATCCGTGATCTACCGCGATCCCGGCGGCACGAAACAACAGTTGATCTTCGACCAATCTCTTCTTGATTTTTGAATCACCCAAGAACGTCAGCCGAAACAGAGTTTCGTCAATTTGCAGTTCACTATAGCTGTATCCGCCAGTGACCGGTTGTGAAGGCGTTGCCTTAACGCAGGCCCCCATCATTAAAGAAGCGCTCACAATAAGCCCAAGAACACAGATAGTGTTCGCTAACCTCATTAAAGCTAATCTTTTCTTACGCCGCATGCCCCTTAAATTATTTCCAGTGGCCGGACGACCAATACCATCCGCGATTTGTATGAATCCATCGTCCCGGAATCCAGACCTTGCTAAGGGGAGCGCGCCGATCCCAAAAACCATCGACCCAGACATATTCAACGCCAGTCCACCGCCAATAACCGTCAATCCAGATAGCATCGCGTGCAGGGCGCGCCGGTATGCGAACACGCATCGGTGTGGGCGGCGCAATGCGAATGTAAATGATATCTGCGCGCGCCGGAACCGGTCCGTGGCGATAACCCGACTGCAGATGCACCCAGCGACCATAATTATTTTCGCAATATGAGGCGCTATATTAGCCCACCTTTCGGGATTCATTACTTATTTGGGAAAATAGGGCGGCGAAGCAACCGCTTCATTGATATCGCTCAACGAGGCCCATCTCGCCAATGACGCACGCATAGCACGCCAGATTGCGTATTGAGCAGGCCCGTAAGACCAAAACCTTGCCCGTCGCCCGTCTCCGCTTGAGCGACATCAATGGCTGCACCAGATAAGAGACTAAATTCACGAGGTCAGCAGCGCTGTCGTCTCTTTGACTACGCGTCGTCCACAAGGGCGGCGTCAATATCAGGACGGCGGGGCCATCAAAATCCAGGAGCGACATTGCGAACTTTCGACGACGATGACACTAATCACCTGTTCATTCTTGAGCGTGCCGGCTTTGGCGCGTTGATTGAAGCGCTAAGCGACGCCGAATATGAAGTCATCGCGCCCACTATTCGCGATGGCGCAATCATTTATGACGCCATAATCTCCGAAGTAGATCTGCCCAGTGGCTGGGCAGACGATCAGCAGGCAGGAAGATATAAATTGAAAAGGCGCAACGATGAGGCGCTTTTTGGTTACGCAGTCGGCCCGCACTCATGGAAGAAATATTTACATCCGCCGGAACAGCTTTTGTGGCGCGCGAAAAAAAAAGAAGGCGGATTTGATATCCACGCTGCACCAATTGACACGCGAAAGCGTGCTTTTTTGGGCGTGCGCGCTTGCGAAATCGCCGCGATCGAGATTCAAGATCGCGTCTTTCTCCGCGGCCCCCATATTGATGAGGCCTATCGGGCGCGACGGGAAAATACCCTGATCATTGCTGTCAACTGCGGCGATCCGGCAGCCACCTGCTTTTGCGTTTCAATGAGCACCGGACCTGCGGTGCGATCCGGCTACGATATTGCCATCACGGAAATCATTTCGGAGGATCGCCATCACTTTGTAATCGATGCAGCTGGCGACGCCGGACGCACCGTTTTAAAGCATTTGCCGTTGCGCCCTGCCGGCAAAAAAGGACTGCAAGCCGCTGAAGCGGTAACGGCACATGCGCAACAACAAATGAAGCGATCATTGGACACCGATGGATTGCAGGCCTTGCTTCAAAATAATGCTGATCATCCGCAATGGGATAATGTCGCCTCTCGCTGCCTGTCCTGCACAAATTGTACTGCCGTATGCCCGACCTGTTTCTGTACGACAGTCGAAGACCATACCGATTTAAGCGGCGAAAATGCCGAGAGGGTACAGCATTGGGATTCCTGTTTTAGCGGATCGTTTTCGGAACTCGGCGGCGCGCCGGTTCGGCGCTCGACGAAGTCCCGTTACCGTCAATGGATGACCCATAAGCTCAGCACCTGGATTGACCAATTCGGTACATCGGGTTGCGTCGGGTGCGGGCGATGTATCGCCTGGTGTCCCGCCGGCATCGACATCACCGAAGAGGCAGCCGCTATACGCAAGGGAGCCAATTCGTGAAATCAATCGAAGATCTCATCCGCAACCACCCCTTTCTTCAGGATCTTGACAAAACATCGATTGCGCTCATGGCGGGATGCGCAAAGAATGTCGCGTTCGACCAAGACACCTACATCATTCACGAAGGCCAATCCGCTGATCAGTTTTTTCTTATCAGAAACGGTGCGGTTGCGTTGGAGAGTTATGCGCCGGGGCGCGACCCGGTCGTCTTTTGCACACTCAAGAGCTGCGATTTTCTTGGCGTTTCCTGGCTAGCGCCGCCTTATCGATGGCAATACGACGCGAGAGCGCTCGAGCCGGTTCGGGCAATCGGATTTGACGCGGACTGTCTGCGTAAGAAATGCGACGCCAATACTGCAATGGGGTATGCGCTAATGAAACGATTTGTGCCTTCTTTGATGCAACGGCTGCAAGCCGCACGACTGCAGATGATGGATATATACGGAGCGCCACCGACGATCGGCAGCGCGCAAGATCGTGCGCGGTGAAACAAGGGCACCATCAAACCCATGACTCCATACCGGCAATTGCAACGGTAAAGACAAAGCGCTGGGAGATTGAGGGCGTCGCAATCATCGACGTCAAGCTATCGACCAATCAACGCGCGTGGGCGCAGTCAAAACCGGGGCAGTTTGCTATGCTTTATGGGTTTGGCGTTGGCGAAATCCCGATCAGCTTCAGCACGCTGCCGAGCGCGGAAGGGCGCGTGAGCTTCACCATCCGCCGCACCGGCGCCGTTTCCGCTGCCCTCACCCGAATAAAATGCGGCGGCGTCATCGGCATGCGCGGCCCCTTCGGCAACGGTTGGCCGATAGAGCAGCTTGCAGGCCGCGATGTCGTCATTATCGCTGGCGGCCTCGGAGTGGCGCCGCTTCGCCCGGTAATCGACTATCTCGCATTCGGTCGCAGTGATGCTAATAGGGCGACCCTGTTTTATGGCGCACGCGAACCCGCCGCCATTCTCTACACGAAAGACATTGAGCGTTGGCGCAACGCGGGCGTCGATGTGCATACTACCGTCGATACAGCAAGTCACGATTGGCGCGGCAATGTCGGCGTTGTAACATCGCTTTTATCCGGCGTTCCGTTAGATTCTGAAAACACAGTCGCCTTGATCTGCGGCCCGGAAATCATGATGCGGTATGCGGCTGAAGCACTAAAAGACGCTGGCGTAAGCGATGAAGATGTCTGGTTGTCTCTGGAACGCAATATGAAATGCGCGATTGGGTTCTGTGGTCACTGCCAATTCGGCCCGGCTTTTATCTGTAAGGACGGGCCCGCATTTGCATATGACCAGATTCGCTCGAACCTGTTCGTAAGAGAGCTTTAACATGGCGCGCAAGCACATCCCTAAACTTGCGGTCTGGAAATTTGCTTCCTGCGATGGTTGTCAATTGAGCCTGCTTGACTGCGAAGATGAATTTCTTGCGCTGGCCGGTGTCATCGATATCGCCAACTTTCCCGAAGCCACGAGGACTAAAAAGCGCGGTCCCTATGACCTTTCGCTCGTAGAAGGTTCTATCTCCACGATGCGTGACCGCGAACGCATACAAAAAGTACGACGACAGTCAAAATATCTGGTTACGATCGGCGCATGCGCCACTGCCGGAGGTGTCCAGGCGCTGAGAAACGGGCGCGATATCGCCGAATTTATGTCAGTCGTCTATGCGCGCCCCGATTATATAGACACCCTCGCAACATCGACGCCGATTTCTGATCATGTCAAGGTTGACTTCGAATTACGCGGCTGCCCCATCAACAAGAGCCAGCTTCTGGAGCTTATCACCGCGTTCCTACATGGACGGCGACCGGCAATTGCGACAACCAGCGTCTGCGCCGAGTGCAAAGCGCGCGGTACGGTCTGCGTGATGACGGCGAAACAAGCGCCGTGTCTGGGACCTGTCACGCAAGCAGGCTGCGGTGCGATTTGCCCAGCCTATGATCGGTCATGCTATGGTTGTTTTGGTCCGATGGAGTCGCCGAACACAGTTTCCCTTAAGGAACAATGGCGCAATCTCGGCGCCAATGAAAAAGACATCAGACGCGCGTTTCAAACTTTCAATGCTGGCGCGCCTGAATTTTTAAATGCAGCGAGGGGACATGCCGACAAGAACAATTAAAGTCGACTATCTAGCGCGGGTCGAGGGCGAAGGCGCCCTGTCGCTTAGAATTCGGGACGGCGTGGTCACCGATGCAAAGTTAAAGATTTTCGAGCCACCGCGTTTTTTTGAATCTCTGTTGCGCGGGCGGGCGTTCACCGAAGCGCCGGACGTTACCGCGCGCATTTGCGGCATATGCCCGGTTGCATATCAAATGAGCGCCGTTCACGCGATGGAAAACGCTGCGGGCATATGCGTGACCGGCCCTTTGCGCGACCTGCGGCGACTTCTTTATTGCGGTGAGTGGATTGAAAGTCACGCGCTGCATGTATTTTTGTTACATGCGCCTGACTTTCTCGGCTTTGACGATGCCGTCGCCATGGCGCGCGACCATGGCGACATTGTTAAAACGGGTCTCGCCATTAAAAAGGCCGGCAACGCGATCGTCTCGCTTATTGGCGGGCGCGAAATCCATCCAATCAACATACGCGTCGGAGGGTTTTACAGAACACCTTCTAAGAATGAGCTGAAAGCGTTGGCGCGAACGCTTGAGCCGGTTCTCGACGATGTCGTGAAAGCCTTGCACTGGGCGCAAACATTGCCATTTCCTGATTATGAGGCGCCATATGATTTCGTTTCACTATTTCATGGCGAAGAATACCCCTTCAACGAGGGGCGCATCGTCTCCACATCCGGTCTCGACATTTCAGCGGACGCTTATGAAAATCATTTCATCGAATACCAGGAGCCTCACTCAACCGCGCTTCATTCCCTGATTAAAGGCCACGGCGCCTATCTCGTTGGACCGATGGCGCGGTTTCATTTCAATCGCGCACTCCTAACGCCCATGGCGACAATGGCGGCGAAAGAGGCAGACCTCGCAGGCGGCTGCGTCAATCCATTTAAAAGCATCCTCATTCGTCTAATTGAAATTTTATTCGCTTTGGAAGAAGCGCTGCGGTTGATCGACAACTATGTCGAGCCGGAAAGCCCTGCAATCGCCGTTGAGCCGAAAGTATCCATTGGTCACAGTGCGACGGAAGCGCCGCGCGGACTATTGTATCATCGTTATTGCCTTGACGCAGTCGGTGATATTCTGGAAGCGAAGATCGTTCCGCCGACCTCTCAAAACCAAAAAACAATCGAAAATGATCTAAAAGACGTAGCCCAACAATATGTCGCTTTACCAGATGAAGAGTTGCAGTGGCGCTGTGAGCAGACGATACGCAATTATGATCCCTGCATTTCCTGTTCCGCCCATTTTTTGAAACTTAATGTCGAGCGGCAAAGAAGTGCGGAGGCGCCGCATGGTAATTAAAATCATCGCCATAGGGAATATCTACCGCCGCGACGACGGCGCCGCCATCCTCGCGGCGCGTGGACTGACAAAGCATCATCTTGCTGGCGTTGAAATATTGGAGGCGCTGGCTGATCCGTCGGCGCTGTTCGCCGCATGGGAGGGCGCGAGCGCCGTGATCGTGATCGATGCGAGCGCACCGGCTGGCAAACCGGGGCAAATCTCGAGGATCGTCGCCTGCGAAAACACACTACACGTGGAACGGCCCAGCGCATCAACCCATGCGCTGGGACTCGCTAAAACCGTTGAACTCGCTGATGCGCTTGGGCAGCTGCCATCGCGATTGATCATCTACGCGATCGAGGGCGAAAATTTTGACTATGGAGAAGGACTGAGCGCGCCGGTTTTCAAAGCGCTGAACCAATTGATTGATCGTGTTAGAACTGAGGCCTTGGCGATCGCGGAAGAGGAGTATTCCCATGCATGAAGCGTCTCTCATGAATGATTTAATGTCAAAAATTCTTGCCGCTGTTGAAACAAGTGGGGTGCGTGTGACAAGGGTGAGCATATGGCTTGGCGCACTTAGCCATATGTCGCCTGCGCATTTTCGCGAACATTATGAGGACGCCGCGAAAGACACCCCCGCCGAAGGAGCGAAGCTGGATATTAGCGTATCCGACGACATGAATCATGATAACGCTCAAAGCATTATTCTGGAGAGCATCGAGGTGACGTCATAGATATCGCCTCGGACATCGATCGCAGGCCAGCGCAAAATCTCGTGCAGAACACGCGCTATCGCCTGCGAATCTATGGTGCTGTTCAAGGCGTCGGTTTTCGGCCTTTTGTCTACCGGCTTGCTCAGGAGGAAGGGCTCAGCGGCGTGGTGCGCAACTCAGCCCAAGGCGTCTTTGTTGAAATCGAGGGCGAGATCAGCGCCGCACATCGATTTTGCGCACGACTGCAATCAGAGCACCCCCCGCTCGCATCTATCGACCGGATTGAAAAGGCGGCGGCTCCAACGACGGGCGACACAGACTTCAGAATAATCACGACATCGATAGATGGCGATCTCACCGCTGGGCTAACGCCCGATGCGGCGACATGCGCTGATTGCATGGCCGATGTTCTCAATCCTAACGATCGTCGCTTCAATTATGCGTTCACGAACTGCACCAATTGCGGCCCGCGTTACTCCATACTGGAAGCGCTCCCATATGATCGCGCGAATACGACGATGAAGGCGTTCGCGATGTGCGACGCCTGCGCGGCGGAATATCATGACCCGAGTGATCGCCGGTTTCATGCGCAGCCCATCGCCTGCCCGGCATGCGGACCGCAATTGTCGCTTCTCGATCCAGGCGGCGTATCCCTGACAAGTTCGGCGAACGTACTCGCCATGGCGGCGCAGAAAATACGCGACGGATGCATCCTCGCTGTGAAGGGACTTGGTGGTTTTCATCTCGTTTGCGACGCGCGAAATGATGCTGCTGTCTTGACCTTACGGCGGCGGAAAAGTCGACCACGGAAACCTTTCGCCGTTATGTTTGAATGCTTTGATAGGCTTATGGATGATTGCATCGTTAGAAATGCAGAGCGATCCCTGCTCGAGAGCGCCCCGGCGCCGATCGTTCTTGTCCGTAAACGCGCTGACACGACGCTTAGCGAACATTTGACGCCGGGCAATCCCTTTCTGGGCGCCATGCTCGGTTACACACCTCTACACCAGCTCTTGTTAAAGGCGCTCGGGTCGCCAATCATGACGACCAGCGGCAACAAGTGCTCTGAGCCAATCGCTTTCGACAATGACGATGCGCTTGATCGACTATTCGGGATCGCTGATTTCTTTTTGACTCATGATCGGCCAATCGCGCGGCCTGTTGAAGACAGCGTCGTCCGCGTGGCCGCTGGAACGCCGTTATTTCTGCGACGCGCACGGGGATATGCGCCTGCGACCGTTGGTCATGCGGACAGCGGCGCGTCAATGCTAGCGCTAGGCGGCCATCTCAAAAATGCGATCGCCAAATCCGTGAGTGACAATATCATTCTATCTTCCCATATAGGCGATCTCGATACGTACGAAGCGCGCCGCGGTTTCGATGCGGCGGTTTCAGATTTCATCGAGCTACATGGACAGGCGCCGGCATATGTCATCACGGATCAGCATGATGACTATTATTCGTCGAAACGCGCCGATCGCCTCGCGGGGCGCCGGTTTCGTGTCCAACATCATCGCGCCCATGTTCACGCCGTTCTTGCCGAACATGGCGTTTCAGCGCCGGTTCTCGGCGTCGCCTGGGATGGCGCCGGCGCAGGCGATGATGGAACGCTTTGGGGCGGCGAGTTTTTTCTTATCGATCACGCGCGCGAGGACCGAATCGCTCACTTCTTAGCCTTTCCGTTGCCGGGCGGCGAGGCCGCCATTCGCGCCCCGAAACGAAGCGCTTTAGGACTTGCCGGCGCGATGGAGGAAACCCATCCGGCGGGCGCCGCGCAAATACGCTCCGGTCTGGGCTTCGGCAAGAAAGAGGCCACCCTACTCCAGTCAATGGTGCGCCAAAAAGTCAACACGCCGCTGACATCAAGCGTCGGTCGATTGTTCGACGGCGTCTCCGCTATTTTAGACTTGTGCAAGCAAAACACTTTTGAAGGTGAAGCTGCAATGGCGCTTGAATTTGAAGCGGAAAAATCACATTCGGATGAATTCTACCAAGTGGCTCGGGTTGAATCGCAATCCGATGGTGCGGCGGCGCGCTTAGACTGGCGTCCTGCGGTTCATGAGATTCTCACAGATATTAATAACGGGTGCAGTAGAGGGTTAATCGCCCGCAAATTCCATAATGGTCTCGCTGAGAGCATCGTGACCTGCGCAAAGCATGTCGCCTTTGAACATGTTGCATTGTCCGGCGGTTGTTTCCAGAACCGCATTCTCCTGGAACAAACAATCAAGCGACTGCGAGAGGAGGGTTTTGCGCCGCTCTGGCCGCAACGCGTCCCGCCAAATGACGGCGGGCTGGCGCTAGGCCAGCTCCATGCCGCTGCCCGCCAAGTGAAACGGGAGGTCGCGCCATGTGTTTAGCCGTTCCAGGGGAGCTCCTTGATCTGTCTACTGAAAACGGTCTGCCCACAGGGCGCGTTTCTTTCGGCGGCGTCATAAAGCTCATTTGCCTTGCCTATACGCCCGAGGCGACGCCCGGCGATTATGTTCTCGTTCATGCCGGCTTTTCCATATCTACAATTGACGAAACGGAAGCGGTAAATCGCCTTGCGTCTTTTGGCGACATCGCTTTGCAAGGCGGTGGGGCATGAAGTTTGTTGATGAATATCGCGATCAGCAAGCTGCAAAGCGATTGGCGGACGAAATCGCAAAAACAGTCTCGCATCGGTGGACGCTGATGGAAGTATGCGGCGGCCAAACTCACGCGATTATGAAATACGGCATTGACCAGCTTCTTCCAGATAATCTCGAGTTACTACATGGGCCAGGGTGTCCGGTCTGCGTTACGCCTGCGGAGATTATTGACCAGGCGATTGAGATCGCAGATGCGCCGAATGTCATATTGTGCAGTTTCGGCGACATGATGCGCGTTCCGGGTACGCATACGTCGCTTAACGGCGCCAAAGCATCTGGCGCCGATGTTAGGATCGTTTATTCCCCTCTTGATGCGGTCGAAATTGCGACTCGGGCGCCGGAAAAGCAAGTTGTGTTTCTCGCAATCGGCTTTGAGACAACCGCGCCCACAACCGCGATGGCGGTTCACCGTGCGAAGAAGCTCGGCCTTCAGAACTTTTCGATGCTGATTTCACATGTGCGTGTCCCGCCAGCGCTTGAGGCGCTTTTGACTTCGCCGGGACCAAAGATTGATGCGTTCCTTGCCGCCGGCCATGTGTGCGCAATCATGGGCTTTACCGAGTATTTCCCCATTTCAAGAAAGCACCAAGTGCCGATCGTTGTGACGGGATTTGAACCGATTGATATTTTGCAAGGGATCCTGATGGCTGTGCGGCAATTGGAAGAGGGGCGCGCAGATGTGGAGAACCAATATGCGCGTGTTGTCAATGAGCGTGGCAATCAACAGGCCCAGGCGATTATGGCGTGCGTCTTCGAAAATACGTCGCAAGTATGGCGCGGCATCGGCGCCCTATCGAAGAGCGGTTTGAAGCTGACCAGGGAATACGAAGCGTTTGACGCGCGTGCGAGGTTCAACCTGGGCGCCTCGAGAAAAGAAGAGACGAGCGCGTCCGTTTGCGTCAGCGGCAAGGTTCTGCGTGGCGTGAAGAAACCTATCGATTGCCCTGCATTCGGGCGGAAATGTACGCCGGAGCACCCGCTCGGTGCGACCATGGTGTCTTCAGAAGGCGCTTGCGCCGCATATTTTCGCTATTCGCGGAAGCGAGACTGAACAATGCCGCCAAAAGACAACCCGAAAATTTTCGCGCCAGCCTGCCCGCTTCCATTGCGGGATTATCCGACAGTAACATTGGCGCATGGCGCTGGCGGCGCGCTCACAAAGCGGCTTGTCGATGAGATGTTTGCCCCGCTCTTCAAGAGCCGTGAGCTCAACCGCATGCATGACGGCGCCGTTTTTGATACGCCAGAGCGCCGCTTCGCCTTTACGACCGATAGTTACGTCGTCAAGCCGCTTTTCTTCCCAGGCGGCGATATCGGTTGCCTTGCCGTTTACGGCGCCGTCAATGACCTCGCCATGTGCGGCGCCAAACCACTGCATCTAAGCCTTGGATTAATTATCGAAGAAGGACTCCCCATGGAGATACTGTGGCGGATCGCTCAATCGATCGCGTACGCATGCGACCGGGCGGCCGTAAATATCGTCACCGGCGACACGAAAGTCGTTGATCGCGGCAAGGGTGACGGTGTATTTATCAATACGAGCGGCGTCGGCGTCGTGATGACGGCGCACAATATCGACGCGACCGCCATCCGCCACGGGGACGCCGTCATCCTAAGCGGCGACATTGGACGCCATGGCGTCGCCGTACTCTCCGCACGCGAGCACCTCGACTTTGAAACCAATATTTTGAGCGATTGCGCCCCGCTGAGTGATCCTGTTTTAGCATTGCTGGAAGACGATCTTGACATTCACTGCCTGCGCGATCTCACCCGCGGCGGATTAGCCACAGCGCTTATCGAGATCAGCGACAAGAGCGGTCTCGATATCAACATTCGGGAGGCGGAGATCTCTGTTGACGGGCGAGTTAAGGGCGCTGCTGAGTTACTTGGTCTCGATCCACTCTATATCGCCAATGAAGGACGATTCATCATTATCCTGCCAGCGCATCAGGCGCCGCGCGCGCTCTCAATTTTGCGAAGCATTGGAGTCTCAAAATCGAGCGGCGTAATCGGCGCTGTGGCTGTTAGCGAGGGTGGCAAGGGCGAAGTGATCTGCGAGACCGCCCTTGGCCAGCATCGTGTTCTCGACCTACTAATCGGGGATCAATTACCGCGGATTTGCTGAAGCCATCCAAAATGCCATTAACCCGCTTGCGCTATTTACCCTCATATTTGGAAACTTTTCAATCAAGGACAAACTGATCGACGTTACTACCTGATATCCAGTTTTTGACATTTCTTACAAATCATTATCATTATACGGAGGGTAATATCGGTAACTTTTACTTGAACGCTCAAAATGCGTGCGCGTAATGCGTTGACGCAGATCAATGGAAGTCCATCCTAAATACAATAGTATTACCAACAGCGGTATGGGAGATTGATCATGGAAGATGTAGAGCGGCTCTTGAAGGGAACTGTCGAAGAACTTGAGCGATTGCTGAATGCCAAGCATGTACTCGCTGACCCGATCGAAAAAGGCGGCGCGACCGTCATTCCCATGGTTAGTTATGGGTTTGGATTTGGCGCTGGCGGCGGTGAAGACCGTAAGAACGGCAATGGCGGCGGCACTGGCGCGGGCGGCGGCATAAAGCCGCTCGGCGCAATCATTATCGACGAGGACGGTGTGCGGGTCGAAAGCGTCAAAGGCGGCATAACCAGCGTCTTTGAAACCATGGCCGAATGCTGCTCGCAGATGATGGACAAGAAGTTCAACACCGAAAATGCGGAAAAGGATAAGAGCGACTCTCCAGAAACCTCATGATGCTGGAGGCAATCTTGTGGGCCATATTTGGCCTTCTGTTCCTGGCGATGTTCGTCGCGTTAGCGATCATCTGTACGCCAGTGCAATTCAGTGCGAGCTTCAACACTGAGAAAAAGCCGATTTTGAACTTCAAGACGGCGATTTTTGGCGGCCTTTGCCCAGTATTTTCAACAACCGGCGCGCGAAAAACAAATGCGGTGGTAAAAAAGAAAGAAAAGACCGAACGGGCGCCAAAAAAAACTCAAGGTAAACACGTTTTTTACTACGGTCCGCCTATGGCGCGCGCTATACCCCGCCTTGTATCGCGGCTTGCCGCGCAGGTGAAATTTGACGTGGTAAGCGCAAATATCGCGTTCGGCCTTCCAGATCCAGCGGATACGGGTGTTGTTTATGGCGCACTGCAGCCGGTCGCACTCCTCGCTAGCGCCGCGAAACCGTGTCACGTGATTATACAGCCAGACTTTAGCGGCGCATCATTTGGAGGCCACGGGATTCTCATCGCTCGTTTCACACCGATCGCATTGGTCCCGCCAGTGCTCCGATTCGGTTGGGCGGCATTTGTCTCACCGAAATTTTCGGGCGCCTTCCGATGATCGTGATGCAATACGGCCTGCCCATCGAGATCTCTGGCCGCACGCTGGTCGTGGTATCGCGCGTGAACCTTGCCGGAATCCAACGACACGGCAAAATAGTGTTTTTTGGCGACAAGCGTCCGATCGCCATCATCCACCGCGGGGACGGCGGCGAAGAGATATTCGAAATTGATAGTCAGCGCTTGAATCCCACAATGCTTCTGTCAATCAAGGATGCGCACAATGTCGATGCATTTACGGCCGCAAAGCCCCCGCTCGAAACGACGGACTCGGAATAACTTAAAGTTAACATAACCTAGCGTGCGTACTGTTATGGTTTTAAGCATAACCGTCTTCACCAATAAAAACAGTGATATTATACCTCCCCAATCTCTTGCGGCTCGCAGGACTCACTGCCGTCACATTGGGCATATTAGGCGCTCTCCAGTCGATGCTTGTCTATACCCAAGAACCACAGCTTCTCGTTTTTCACGACAAACCTCAGTGATATCGGCGATATTCCAAAATGACCGAAACGGGGAAAACGGGCCAGCCCCGGTCGCAATCCCATGAATCGCGAATGACCGCCTTTGGGCAGAGAAAACCACCTTCTAATATATCTTTGTGGAGTGTTGCGATGGCTGATGGAGACCACGCCTATATTCTGTAAATAAAGAATTTTCGGCTTAAAAAAATCGACCTTAGTTGATCTAAATCAGTTTTTATTTTTGCAGCTGGCGTATTTTTATAAGGCTGCAAAGGGGAGTTGCCCAGAAGAAGCGGCGCCAGGAAACGCCTATGCTGGTGTGGAGTGGGTGCCGCGATGGTTCGGGTAAACGATGATCCGATGCGACGGAGCCCGGTGACGGATGGCGCAAGCGCACAGAAGGAAACTTCAACGTGGAGCGACACCGTCTCGGGCTTTCGTCTTTTCGGCGAGCCAGCGGTCAACGTTTGATTCAGCGGCAATTACCATCAATCTCGCCAACGCTCGATCAGTTCAGTCGCTAATGAAAGAGCTAGGGATCCTTCCTTATTTCCCATGGAATTGACGCAGGTCAACGCTGCATTTTCCTAATGTAGTATCTTGACCAAGCGTTCCGTTTTCAATCTGGAAAACAACGCACAGCTGCTCAGTTCCAAAAGAATACAGTGCTTATGCGTGTCATGCGCCTTGTAAACAGCTTTCAATCTCAGCTCGCCTAGCGGAGGAATTCGATGCAATCAGCGCCAATTTCGTTCAGCAGTAATGCGGGGACGCAGCAAATTGATCATAGTACGCAGCGAGACGAGCATCGCCGCGTCATCGCTTGTATTGGCGCCGGGGAAAACGCAAGCGATATCATGCAGCTTGCAGCAATAACAGCCAATGCCTTCGACTCCGAATTAACACTGCTGCATGTGGTTGATGTCGATAATTTGATAGGTTCTCCCCACGATCCGATCGCATCTGAATTGGCGCGCCGTGAGGCGGCGATGAAGCTCTCAAACCTCGCTGAAAAATGGAAAAGTAAGACCGACAATATCAAGGCCGTTGTATTGGAAGGCCGCGCCGCGGACCAGATTTGCATTTGGGCGAGAGATCACAAAGTTGATATGACGATCATCTGCGCAGGCGATGAGTATGCGACCAGCGGATGGGCGCTGGGCGACACCGCGCAGCGCGTCGTCGAATGTATTTCAGGATCTGTTTTGATCGCGCCAAACCGCGAAAAAAGAATCGAGAATGCGGCGTTTAAAAAAATACTAGTGCTATTGGACGGGTCGCGCCGTGCAGAAAGCGCACTCCCCTTGGCGTTACAAATAGCACGGTCTGAAAAGGCTACCCTGAATCTAATCCATGCAGTTCCGGAAATACAGATAACCGAAATCGGGGCGCCAAAGACCGAAGATCGCCTCCTGCGAAAAACCATATCCGACCGAAATGAAAAAGCTGCTCAGACATATTTTGACCAAATGAGAGACAGATTGTACGGCAGCGGCGTCGACGTCGCCGCGACTGTCTTGAAAGACGGCGACCCACGTCACATGTTGGTGCACGCCATCGACACTGCGCAGGCAGACCTCGTCGTCCTGTCCTCTCACGGATATAGCGGCCACACAGACGTCGCAGCCGGAAGTGTAGCGAGACATGTAATCACCCATACGCCCATTCCGTTGTTACTGGTGCGCGATACGAAACAGCGACCAACCTATTTAAATAAGGCTGGCAAAAACGACGCGTTACGCAACAACCCTTTTCGACATACGGTATAGATGATGGCGGCCAATCTGCCGCAGATGGAGCCGCTCCGAGCCGCCGCATCCGCATTAAACCAGCGCCATCAAATATCAGGCTTGCGGCCTGCGGCAATTCCTCTGATGCGCTCTCTGCGCTTGTTGCCAAAATGGTTTGCCGACCTGCAAAACCATTGCATTTGCGCCAAACCAGAGGCGTCCAAAGCCGCAGAATGGTTATTGGACAATCATTTCCAGGTAAATCGAGCAATCCGGCAAATTAAGAATGATTTACCGAAGGAATTTTACGCGCGTCTCCCAAAACTAAATGACCCGAACCTACAAGGAGCCCCCCGGATTTATTCCGTGGCCGATGGGCTGTTGAACGCCACGCATCTTCAGCTGTCTATGGGCACGGCTATCGAGTACGTCAAAGCCTATCAAGAGAGCGCGCGCCTCACGATTGCGGAATTGTGGGCGTTTCCTACAATGTTACGGACCGTGTGTCTCGAGACGCTTGTGGCAGGGTCACAGGAAATATTCCCCCTTCTTGAGCCGCCATACAAACCAAACGCATCGCCCCCCTTCCTGCAGACAATTGAGCCGACCGAGCGAATAGCGCGAGCGCTGTCGATCCTTCAGGTCATCGCCGGAATTTCCTGGAACGATTTTTTTGACAAGACCAGCGTTGTCGAGGAAATTTTGGGTCGAGATCCCGCGGGCGTCTATAGCTTAATGGATTTCGAAACACGTGACCGATACCGCAAGGCGGTTGAAGAGATCGCTGCTCGCACCGTTTTTTTCGAACACGATGTGGCGACGCGGATCATTGCTGAAGCAAAATCGCATCCCCGAGATATCCGACTTGGACATGTTGGGTATTGGCTGACTGGTCAAGGCGAGCGGATAGTCAGGGCGAAGCTTGGTTATCAGCCGCCGATCAAAGGTGCGATTCGTGCATTTGCGCTTCGCCATGCAAGCACTGTTTACTGGGGAACGCTGATCTTTTTCTGGATCCTCGCGTTGATTGCGCCGATCTTGTATCTCCATCATAATTCCGCCAGTGCGGCGACGCTGAGCGTCGGCGTTTTTTTAACGGCGATTCCGGCTTCAATCTTAAGCCTCACTCTCATGACTTGGATTTTTCCGCTATTTTTTCTGCCGCGCATTCTTCCAAAACTCAACTTCAAAAAAAAGATCCATGCTGATTGCCCAACCGCCGTGGTGATGCCCGTAATCATTGGCAGCGCCAAGGAAGCCGAAAAACTCATTCAACGTTTGGAACAGCATCGTCTCGCCAATTCAGATCCAGCTTTACAATTCGTCCTGCTGAGTGACCTAACAGACGCAGCGGCAGAGATGTCACCCAGAGATCGTTCTACGGAGGATGCACTGGTCAGCGGCGTTCGCAAGTTAAACGACACATATGGCCACGGTGAGAAAGCTCCGTTCCATCTTCTACACCGACGCCGGCGTTATAATCCCTCCGAGGAATGTTGGATGGCCTGGGAAAGGAAACGCGGAAAGCTCGAACAATTTAATCAATTCATCCTGTCGGGCGCAAAAGGCGACTTTGCGTTGATCGTTGGCAGAAGTGAGGCGTTACGCAAAACGCGTTACGTCGTTACTGTTGACGCCGACACGGTATTGCCTTTAGGCGCTGTCAATCGATTGATCGGCGCATGCGCGCATCCACTTAACCAGGCGATCATTGATCCTGATACCGGGCAGCTCATTGACGGCTACACAATTATTCAACCGCGAATAGAGATCGCTCCAAGACGGGACAATCATTCCAATTTTTCACGCTATTTCAGCGGCGACAGCACCATTGATATCTATAGTCGCGCGGTATCTGACATCTTTCAGGATATCTTTGGCGAGGCCGTCTATGTCGGAAAGGGCGTTTATGACGTTAGAGCTTTTGAGCAGTCGACAAAGTCTCGAATACCCGAGAATACGCTTCTGAGCCACGATTTGTTCGAAGGCTCTCACGGCCGTGTCGCGCTCGCGTCCGACATCGTTTTCTATGATGGTTTCCCTGCGAATTATTTAGATTTTGCCCGGCGGTGGCGGCGGTGGGTGCGGGGGGACTGGCAATTGCTGCCGTGGTTGGCGCCGCGGGTGCCGGGCGCTGGCGGGAAGCGGTTCGACAATGTGTTTTCAGCTCTCGATCATTGGAAGGTTATTGATAATCTCCGAAGAAGCCTCGTGCCTCCCAGCCTCGTGTTGCTGGCGATTTCCGGTTGGCTCGTCATGCCGGGGGACCCTTGGGTATGGTCTGCGTTCACTTTATTGGCGCCGGGCGCCTACATATTCACGGACCTGGCAAGGGGATTAACGCGCGGGCGCCGCAGAGAGTCGATTCACAGCGCTTTGCGGCAATTCGCCAATCACAGCGGTCGTTGGTCATTAGCAATTACATTTCTTCTTTATGAGTCGTTCGTATCGCTGTCTGCAATCACCATAACACTCTGGCGGGTCCTTGTTTCGCGGCGAAAGCTTCTTCAATGGACGTCCGCTGCTCATTCGGCGGTACGTTTCGAAGATGGAGAGTCGCGTCGCTTTTTCTGGTTCAGCATGTGGCCGGCGCCCTTGCTATCATCGCTCATCGCCGGCGCTCTTTTTCAATATGCGCCGCATGCTGTCTTGTCTGCGAGCCCGCTCTTGTTAGCCTGGTTTTTTTCGCCGGAAATCGCCTTTCGCTCGAGCCGCCCTATTATCCAACCTGCAGATACGCTCTCAGAAAGCCAAAAAGGATATTTGAGAGGCGTCGCCCGCCGAACATGGTTATTCTTCGAATCTTTCGTTGGGCCTGAAGATAACTGGCTGCCGCCGGACAATTTTCAGGATGATCCGGAAGCCAAGATCGCGCACCGCACATCGCCGACCAATATCGGCATGCTCTTGGTCTCATCTCTCTCGGCTTGGGATTTTGGCTACGTCAGTTCAACGGATCTCACGGTTCGGGCAAACAACCTATTTGATACGCTCGATAAGATGAACCGCCATCGCGGTCATTTTTATAATTGGTATGATACGCGCACGCTTGCGCCGCTCGATCCCCGATATGTGTCAACGGTCGACAGCGGAAATCTTGCTGTCTGCCTTATCACTCTCAAGGAGGGGTTTCTTGAAGCGGCGAGATCGCCATTCCTTCGCAACGTCGAATGGTCCGGCTTGCAAGACTGTTTCTCTAATCTTGAAAATGCATTGGAACGTGCTCTGAACGATAGCGGGAATACCGCCCTCGCCGGAGCGCTAAATGACATGAAGGCGGTCATCGCCAAAGGCGAATGGCGCGATGGGTTAAACACGCTTTTGACAAAGTCGTGGCCAAGTCTTGAAAGTCTAATTGCTGAATCAATTGCCGGCAAAAAAAATTTAGCTGTCGAAAACCTACACGAAGTCAATATTTGGATCGAACGTGTGTCGCATGATCTTCAGAAGTTGAAGTGGGGCATCGACAATTATCTTCCATGGCTACAATTGCTCGCAACGCCGCCTGCACAGTGTGCCGAACTAGCAGGTAGGATCAGCGTTCTCCTTTCACCTTCTCTTGACTTTTCGCAGTTGGCGACAAACACGGCCGAGACAGAATCCCTAATTGATCAATATGCAGGTCAAAATTCCGGTGACCAGACTTCCGAAGAGTGGATCAACAATATGCGAACCGCGCTGAAGAACGGGCGCGCACGACATCGAGATTTATATGATAGATTATTTCAACTGTCTGATCGAGCAGAACAAATCGCCTACGAGATGGATTTCAGCTTCTTGTACGATCGTGAGTTTCGACTTTTCAGCATCGGCTACAATGTCAGCGTCGATAGAATAGATCCGCATCACTATGACTTACTTGCCACAGAAGCCCGTCTTGCGAGCTACTTCGCAATTGCAAAAGGCGATGTTCCGCCGGAGCACTGGCAAACCCTCGGACGTCCGATATCGCGCGTGGATAGCGATTTGTCGCTTTTATCCTGGAACGGATCGATGTTTGAGTATCTTATGCCGACCATTTGGATGCGTGGCGGCTTCGACAGCCTATTGGAGCAAGCGGAGCGAACGGCGGTCAGCGTGCAACGCCAGTATGCTGATGATCGCGCCCTTCCCTGGGGCATATCGGAATCCGGATTCGCCGCCCGTAACGCAGCCAACCACTATCAATATCAGGCTTTTGGCGTGCCCGGTCTCGGACTTAAGCGCGGCCTGGCGAATGATCTCGTTATTGCGCCTTACGCCTCCGCGCTGGCGCTGGCAATCTCTCCTGCCGCCGCTGTCGATAACCTGCAGAATTTGGCTTCACTTGGCGCACTGAGAACCTATGGCTTTATTGAGGCGGTGGATTACACGCCGGAACGCGCAGTCGGAAAACGGCCGCAATTGGTGTACGCCTATATGGCGCACCATCAGGGAATGGTGCTCGCGGCAATCGGCAATGCTCTCAATAATGATAATCTGGTATCGCGGTTTCTCTCGAGCGCGCGCATGCAAAGCGCTGAATTGCTCCTTGAGGAGCGCGCGCCATGGGAGCTGCCGCCTGAATTTGTTCGTGACGAGGAGCTGGCGACGCAGCCTCTTGAACGCGAGCAGGCGCCGAGCCTTTCTCCGTGGCCGCCTGCGGCGAACAGTGCAGTCACTCAGATGAATTTTCTTGGCAACGGGCGTTTAGCGAGCTGGATCTCGCAAGACGGCGCTGGTGCGCTGAATTGGCATCAACACGCATTAACACGTTGGCGACAAGACATGACATGCGAAAACGATGGATTCTGGATCTATGTACGTGACCTGCAAAGTCATGAGTTATGGTCGGCGGGAAATCAGCCGACAGGCGTTATTTCCCCCGATGCACATGTTCAGTTTTACGCGCATAAGGCTGAATTTCATCGACGCGATCACGGGATTGCGATAGCGATGGACATTGGCGTCGCCGCAGGCGATGACTTGGAAATACGCCTTTTAACGATAGCCAATGAAACAGATCAGCCGCGTAGTTTGGAAATAACAAGCTGCGGCGAGGTTGTGCTGGCGCCTCCTCTTGATGATGCGCGCCACCCCGCATTCAGTAAACTATTCGTGCAGAGCGAGCATATCAGCGACGCGGACGGATTGATGTTCACGCGGCGCCCGCATCATCCAACCGAACAACCGCCCGCGGTTTTACACCGGTTGATATTGGACGATTTGGGTGCGTCGAAAACCAGTTTTGAAACCGATCGTCGGGCGTTCTTTGGACGAAATGGCGACGCCCATCGACCCCTGGGCGTCACGTCAGGTCTGTCGCGAACCGTTGGGTGGACTCTCGATCCTCTTGCGTCTCTTCAGGCGCAGATAGATTTAGCGCCGCGACAGCGAAGGCAAGTCGCTTTTGTGACGATAGTTGCAGGGTCCCGCCAATCGGTCTTGGATACCGCTGATCGTTACTCGACGCTTGCATCGCTTGAGTGGGCATTGCACGACGCTGGCCGGGAAGCCGGGCAAATAGCCCGACGCATGGAAATTCGCCCGGAATGGCTTTCGCAATTCCAACGACTGGCGTCCCTCGCGATTGACCCGCAAGCCTCCTCAAGGGCATCCTCAGTTGACCGCAAGGCAAACAATCTGGGACAACCCCGCCTGTGGTCGCTCGGGATTTCCGGCGACAATCCGATAATCTTGCTAAAAACTAGCGATGCGGACGCGCCGGAGCTATTGCAGTTCCTCGTTCACGCACATGAATATTGGCGGCGCTGTCTGTTTCGCGTTGATCTGGTGATTTCGCGCGTGGGATTATCCGGTTACGTCGAGACGGCCCGAGAACGGCTTCTTTCTATATTGCGGGATATTGGCGCGCATGATGCTTTGGGGCACAATGGCGGCATTCATCTGGTATTTGCAGACCAAATTTCTATAGACGACAAGCGCTTGCTGGAATCGGCCTCCAGCATCATACTCGATGACGTCAATGACTCAGTTGACACTGTGTTGGCGACGGCAATGAAACAAGTGATGCAGTCGCCGCCATTCGAGCGGTCAGTTGGACATGCGTATGCGCCTGAACCGGACCAAATCTCACTTCCTTCACTAGAATTCTCAAACGGGCTTGGCGGTTTTACGACCGAAGGCGAAGAATACATAATCCATGTCGATGCTGGTGAGAATACTCCTGCACCCTGGTCGAATATCATTGCGAATGATCAGTTTGGATTTCTTACTACCGAGTCAGGACTGGGATGCACTTGGTCTGTAAATAGCGGCGAGAATAGATTGACGCCGTGGCGCAACGATCCGGTCTGCAATCCACTCAGCGAAGCGCTTTATTTACGCGATGAGGAATCATCTGAAGTCTGGACTGTCACGCCGTCGCCGGCGGGAGAAGGTGGCGCGTGCGAAATTCGCCACGGCGCCGGATATA
Source organism: Deltaproteobacteria bacterium (assembly GCA_029262415.1). GTDB lineage: Bacteria > Desulfobacterota > Binatia > UBA1149 > JAJCZL01 > JAJCZL01. The sequence continues at coordinate 20,760 of JAJCZL010000050.1, forward strand.
CAATATGGCAAAAAGCGAGTCACGGACTGTTTCAGGAAATGAAGGCCTATGCGGCGACGGATGACCCTGTAAAATTCGTAAAGCTGAGCCTGCGCAATCCTCACAACAAGACGCGACGCATTACCGCGACGTATTACGCCGAATGGCAACTCGGCTCTATACGCAGCACGCACGCCAAGCATATCCTTTGCGAATATGACCCCGCGTCGGAAGCGCTCTTGGCGCGAAATCCCTGGAATCCGGAATTTGGGGAACGGGTCGCGTTTCTTTCGTCAAACCGGCCGCCTCACAGCCTTACTACCAACCGGCGCGACTTTCTTGGGCAATGCGGTGGAATGACAGCGCCCGCTGGTCTTCGACGTTGGGACCTTGGGGGACGTCTTGATGCGACGGTCGATCCGTGTGCAGCATATCAAATACATATCGATATCGGGCCGAATGAGACCGCTGATGTTGTTTTCATCTTGGGCCAGGGCGAGAACAGACGCCAGGCTGGAGACCTAATTGGCCGATGGCGTTCTCTCGAAAGCGCAGAAAAAGCACTGTCACAATTGTACGCCCATTGGGATAAGAAATTATCAATCGTGACTGTGGAAACGCCAGACCCGGCGTTCGATATCATTGTGAATCGCTGGCTCCTCTATCAAACGCTTTCGTCACGCATTATGGCGCGTGCCGGATTCTACCAGGCTGGCGGCGCAATAGGCTTTCGCGATCAATTGCAGGATGTCTTGGCGTTGCTTCATATCGAACCCGAACGCGCCCGAGCCCATATATTGGACTGCGCAAGACGCCAGTTCGAGGAAGGCGATGTTCTTCACTGGTGGCATCCGCCGCTCGGCAGGGGTGTTAGAACGCGGTGTTCCGACGATTTGCTCTGGCTTCCCTTTGTCACGAGTGAGTATGTCGAGGCGACTGGCGACCTTTCGGTCCTGGACGAAGAAATCCCATATCTTAAGGCGCCGCCGCTCTCACCTGAAGAAAATGATCGCTATGCGCTTTACGAGATAACCGCACAAAAACAATCATTGTTTGATCATTGCGCGCGCGCGCTGGAGCGCGGCATTACAACTGGCGCTCATGGTCTGCCCTTAATCGGCGCGGGCGACTGGAATGACGGGATGAACCGGATTGGCGCGGCCGGGCGCGGCGAAAGCGTATGGCTCGCCTGGTTCGCCATTGCGACGATGAACGGTTTTTCAGCTCTGGCGCGCCAGCGCGATAGAAACGACCTCGCCGAACGATGGGAGGCGCGCATACGCGAACTGCGCGATGCTGTCGAAGAAGTCGCCTGGGACGGCGAATGGTATATGCGGGCGTTTGATGATGATGGGCTGCCCTGGGGCTCAAAAGATTGCGACGAGTGCCGGATCGATTCTATTTCGCAATCATGGGCGGTTTTGTCCGGCGGAAAATCCGAAAGGGCGCAAGTCGCGATGAGGTCCGCACAACGCGAACTTCTCAATGACAAAGAGAATATAGCCAGACTGCTCTGGCCGCCCGTGCATGACACACCGCGCGATCCCGGTTATCTCAAGGCCTACCCCCCCGGCATTCGTGAAAATGGCGGGCAATATTCGCACGCCGCGGCATGGCTTGGGATTGCCTTCGCCGAATTGGGCGATGGCGACACCGCTGCGCGTATCTTTGATATGATCAATCCGATCCGCCGCACCGCAACGAAAGCCGGCGCCGGTCATTATCGCAATGAGCCCTATGCGGTCTCTGCAGACATCGCCGGCGTCGAACCGCACGCCGGGCGCGGCGGTTGGAGCTGGTATACCGGCGCCGCTGCTTGGACATGGCGGCTTGGCGTTGAAGCAATCCTCGGCGTGAAACTAAAAGACGGTAAGGTCGAGCTAAAACCTTGCCTTCCCAAGTCTTGGGGCGCCGCCAAAGTGTGGTTAAAACGGCCTGAAGGAAAGCTTTTAATCGAAATCAAAGATCCTGACCATCTTGGAACCGGAGAGATTGAACTCACAATCGATGGGGTGATTGTAGAAGATTCAGCAATTGAATTCCCAACTGACGGCGGCATCCGAACTGTGCACGCACAAATTTTAAAGACTGCGCGCGCTGACCAAGACAAGCCGGCGATGGAAGCGCGGCTCCAATAAACTGGACGCTAAAGTTCGCTCTACTGGGACGCCAACGGAATCTCGCTACGCCGTCAGATGAAAAAGCGGGAACCGGAATCTCCGAAAGCCAGCGTGGCTGATTATTTGCTATCAAATTTTATTCAGAACCTGCCAACCTCATTGCCCGTTTCGCGCCGCCTAAAGATCGGCGCCCGGCGAAAACGTTGATTTGTATCAAACCAGCGCCGCTTTCATCTTGTAATATTTACAATACCGATCCACCCCCTCAAACGTACGGGGTTCGAGAGCATATGGACACAGCCATGGAAACCGAGCCGCAGATTGTATTCGAAGGGTTCGCATCTTCGGTCGCTATCAATAATCGCATCAAAAGCGAGATTGAAAAATTGGAGCGCGTCTATGGACGCATCACGTCCTGCCGGGTGGTCGTCAATAAAGCGCAAAATCGACACCGTCATGGCGATCTTTATTCAACTATAGTACATTTAAGCCTGCCGAACGGGAAAACTGTTGTTGCAAACCGAAATCCGTCTGCAGATCACGCGCACGAAGATCTTTACGTTGCGCTTCGCGACGCCTTCAAGGCCGCGCGCAGACAGCTACAAGATGAAGCGTGCAAACTTCGTGGTGAGGTGAAACATCACGAAGGATTGCCAGAAGCAATCGTCGGCACACTCCTTGCTGAAAAGGATTTCGGATTTCTGGAATCGCTTGACGGACGAGAGATCTATTTTCATCGCAACAGCGTTATCGACAAAGGGTTTGACAAATTACACGTCGGCGATCGTGTCGTATTCGCGAAGACGCGCGGCGATAACGGCCCCCAAGCGACGACAGTAAAGCCCATCTGAAAAAGCGACGCCTCATCTTCGAGGCTGAAACAAGACACCAACATAGACCAGAGTTACGCTGAGAATGCATACGCCGAACGCTTTCAGAGTGCTCATATATATAATCTTGTATTTATAGGCCGATTGACCAGCATCAATTCCTGTCCATGCTGTTTGCGATAGGCATATTAAACAATAGAAAGATGACGTTCTGATGGCGTAAGCCTGCAAGTGTTCTAACAGCACGAAATAATGATGACGACAAGTCAATATACCTATGGGAGCGTGGCGACATGAGCATAAGTGGCCTCTCCGTATTCGATGATACGGTTCATACGACAAATGTCTGGCTCAAGGACTTGATGGCGCGGCTCGAAACTGACGACCGTGAAGACGCCTATCGCGCATTGCGGGAAACGCTGCATGTCCTTCGCGACCGATTACCCGTAAATACCGCCGCAGCCCTTTCCGCTCAACTCCCCATGTTGGTCCGAGGATTTTACTTTGAAGGTTGGCGTCCCGGCGCGGGGCCCACCGACGATCGCTCGGCCGAAGCGTTCACTGAACACCTCCTAAAGGCCTTCGAGCGCAACCGGGGTGAGCGTGATCCGGCCGAAATCGTCAGGGCGGTATTCGGGCTTTTGACTGACAAGGTGTCAGCAGGCGAAATCGACAACGTGAAGAGCTGCCTTCCACCGAAGATCCGAGCCCTGTGGCCATAGATACTGCGCAAGGCTCAGCCGGCCTTATCGACTAGTCGACACAATCGAACATCCTCACCGCCGCAAAAGTTGCTTTAACGCGCGCCACGATCGCGTATTGATCACGTCATCCGCCTCGATCCACCCGCGGCGCGCCTGCCCCATGCAGAGCGCCATATAATCAAGCTGGTCCGCCGAATGCGCATCCGTCGACAATGAGAGTTTCAGTTTTCGTTCTTTCGCCATCAGACAATACTCATCATAGAGATCGAGCCGCTGCGGTTGTCCGTTCACTTCCAGATAACAGCCGCGCTCAACCGCGGCGTCCATCAGTATTTCCATATTAACGCGCATCGAGGCGTTTCACGCGGCTGTCCTGTGACCGGTCGCGGAGAAGTGTTCGCGGATCGCTTTTTCCGTCTTTTCACCAATGCCCGGCAAATTTCTTAGGCGGCCCTTTTCTGCCGCAGCGCGCAAATGTTTCGCCGTACCGATATCCAGTTTTTCATAAATGAGCTTGACGCGTTTCGGTCCGAGGCCCGGTATGCGCGTCAGATCTGCAAGCTCCGCTGGCATTGACCGTTTTAGCCTGTCGAGCATTGAAAGATGATCCGTCTCGAGAATTTCCTCGATTTTTGCCGCCAGATCCTTACCAATGCTTGGCAACGTGCTGAGACCCTCGCCTCTCTCAACGAGTGCGGCGATCTCACCTTTGCGGCTTTTTCAACATGCGCGCGGCGTTGCGATATGCCCTGACGCGAAATGGATTCGCTCTGTCAATCTCCAGCAAGTCGGCGAGCTGTTCGAAAATCAACGCGATGTCGTCATTATGCACGGAAATCTGCTTGTTAACGGCTTTTCTCATCGACCATCAGTTCGCAGCCTGTATAACGTCAATAAATTCATTGATTTTGTTGTCCATCGCATCAGTGCGAATTTCCTTTTCCATAAGGATCATCTCGGCAAGGGGCTTTTTTCCTGACAACGAAGCGGCCTGTGCAAGCACTTTTTCACCGCCCTGCCCACTCTCGGTACAAAACAGCGCCACTTGGTCAAATTTTTCTGCCTCTCGTTTGATATAGGCGCGCAAAGGCGATGACATATTTTCCACCCAGACGGGTCCGCCTAATATCACAAGATTATAATTTGCGACTTTATGTTCCGCTTCCTTGATCGAAGCTGAAATTTTTAAAACCGCCTCCAACGCGGCGCTGAGGCGCGCCAACAGATGTTTCCTCCTGGCATAGTCACGAATGACTTCAACATCTGCATCAAGCTGCTTGGCGATTTCTCGCGCGACCTTCTCCGTATTCCCGGTGAGTGAGTGATAGGCGACCAAAACCTTCTTCATAGCTGCAAATTTGGCGACATAGTAGGACAGCGCATTGATCCGCATCAATCTGGCCGAACCAATCCTCTGGAGTCAATAAACGAGAGTTTGCTTGACGCATGTCAATTTTCTGTCCGCCGGAAGCGGTACAGTTTGAGTTCAAAATAGCGGTTTCGTTTTTAGTATCGCACCGCACGTCGCTCAGATTCGGTACAAGGGGTTTATAAGATGACTCTCAATCGCCATTTTGTTTCACGCCTTTTACTTTTTATCTTGCTTATTGCGATCCTACTGTTTGCGACCGGCGCTCTGTTAGCGCAAATCCGGACGGAATCTGACGATATGATGGACGTCGCTGACGTTCTGCCCGATATGGCATTTCTCGCTGCCGGCGACCTTACCGTCAGCGCCAAGTCAACAGACGATATTTTTGCTGCTGGCGGCGATATTTCAATCGACGGCGCTCAGGCTGATCATATGCTCGCTGTCGGCGGCGATATCATCGTTACGAATGTCGCCTTCCACGACCTATTCGCGGCCGGCGGCAATATCAGTTTTCTAAGCGGGGCCGTTATTGACGACGTCGTTGCGGCGGGCGGCGATATTGATATTAAACCTGAACTCAGTATTGGCGGATCGTTAGTCATCACCGGCGGCGACGTAAAAATTGGCGCGCCTGTCGGTGGCGAGCTACGTGCGGCGGCGGGGCGTCTCCGCCTCAACGGATCTGTCAAAGGCGATGCGTATCTTGTTGGCGATCAGGTCAGCATTGGTCCGAACGTGCGAATTGACGGCGATCTTCGATATCGATCCCCGAACTTTGTCATGGACCCGAGCGCTGTTGTCAGCGGCGACATCGTTGAGCTTGAGCCGGCGCCCTCTCCCGACATGGAAAGATGGGGCGTTAAAGCCGCAACCGCCCTGACGGTGTTTGCACTTGCGTTTCTCGTGGGGATGGCGGTTCTGATCATTGTCATCGCGATGGCGCTGCCGAGTCTGATGAATAGCACCGCGGCGATGATCCGGGAAAAGCCGTTATCGACCTTGGGTATTGGCTTCTTAATCGTTTTCGCGGCGCCGATGATCATCGCGTTATTATTCGCTTCTGTATTCGGCGCACCGCTAGCGCTGCTGATAGCAGTGATATTTCTCGCTGCTGCCCCGCTCGCGATCGCCGCATTCGCTTATTATGTTGGGATGTTAGGGCGAAAAATGATTTTCACGAACGCAGGCGATACACCTGGCATCACCGCACGCGCAGGGTGGTCGCTCCTCGCCACTGTCGCGCTTGTCTTTGTCGGGCTGATTCCTGTCGCTGGCGGTTTTGTTTGGATCGTCGCTTATGTACTCGGCATTGGCGCTGTCATGACGCGCGGCGGCAAGGCGCTCGCATTGAAGGCATGATCATTATGAACCCGCCGGAACGCTGGCCGCTGTAGTGAAATGCCCGAATCCAAACGCGGCGGTTTCAGTCGATCATACCTTTAAATTATTCGCACTCTTTACGAGGTCATCTGCAGGCTACTGACAGGCGCGACATCCGTGGCTCCCCAATTGCGATTGGATTTACTTTGTGCACCTAGATTGAACGGATCGAAATTTCAGGGCTGCCAATTGCGCCGCCCCAAATGGACCGATCGGGGACTTCCAGCCATTTTTCGTGAGTGAGGGGCTCAGACGCAACAACGAAGGCCCGGTAACGTGTCTTCCGTTCGTGGTGAATATGAGGAAATCCGCATATTTCACAATCATAAATGCCATCCCGCTGAACATGACACAGCGTGCGCCCAAATCGTGAGCCGGCGATGCGTTCGCCATCGGTTAACATAAGGTTTAGACCGGGTTTCGACTTTGGGTCCTCCCCGCGCGCCCAGGCATCAACATCGTTGACGGTTTGCGCAATGATTTCTTGCAGGTCGCCCGAGCCTTCTCTCGCGATCAATGTGAGCGCGTAGAAAAATATGTGTTCGCTATCTGTTTGCCCTTTTATGGATGGTTTCAGATCCGGCGCGATGTTGTCGAGAATCTTTTCTTTTACGCGGCGAAAATTGGGCACAGTGCCGTTATGAGCGAACGCCCATTTACCCGATGCGAAAGGGTGCGTATTGTTTATCTCGGTGCCGCCGACCGTCGCGCGCCGCACATGCGCAAGAACGATCTGCGCATATATACGTGACGCAGCACGGTGAAAATGCTCGCCGTGATAGGCGGCCCAAGCCTGACGCTCTACTTGAAGACCTGCGTCATCATATGTCGCCACGCCCCATCCGTTAGAATGGTCTTTACCGGAGAGGTCGCCGCTACTTTGCGTCATCAGGGCGTTTTGCGCATGCACGAGCGTACACTCGACCTTGGTCGGCTCATTTGCGCAAAATCCGTAAAGGCGGCACATTTTTGATCCAGATCATACAGTTTAACGGCTTCTCGCATCATCATAGTTGTTACTAAGGATTAGCATTGTGACCCAGATCAAAGAAGATCTATTTACCGCATTTCACGAGGATCATGCAGCCTTCGGGCGGATGCTGCATGACTTACGAACCAAGATTTCCGCAGACGATCTAGGGGCGGCGAAAGCTTTGGCGAAGCGCTTGGATAAAAAGGCCGGCGCCCATATTGCCTTTGAGGAATCGGACTTTTACCCCGCTTTAAAGCCATTCCTATCTGAACAAGAAGTTGATGAGATGTATAAAGAGCATGCTCAGGGCCTTTCTATGGTGCAATGCATCCTTAATTTCAGCCGTTCCGGCAAGCTTGATCCAAGCCGTAGGAACTCGCTAATCAAAGATATTGAGAGACTCGAGACGCATGTTTCTGATTGCGGCGAACTCTTTGGCGCAATGGGCGGACTGTCTTTGGTAAGGCTACAGGAGCTTTGGGAGCGGCTCAACTATTGGCGCAAGAAAGCGCCGTGCTGGTCGGATGTTGGCGAAGAAATACCAACGCCCGGGCTATAAACAAACTTCAACTGTAGCGGTTCATGAGAAACGAATTCAACACGCCTTGGCTAATTAGTAAGACAAATCAACCAGTGCTCTCCGTAGACGAGAGCAACCGCGCCGAACAAATCGCACGGAATTATCTGAAAGATGATCCCGCCCTTTCCGGCGAATGGTTTAAACGAAGGGGCGTAACGAGCGGCTGGGCGCCAGGACCAAGCCTATATATTGAGGATCATCGCAGCATCGACCTTACGACGGAGGCTGACGCCCACTCATTTGAATACAGATCAATGAGCCTTGCAAGCGACGGCGATTATTATCTGGTTTCCTCTCCCCGTAGTAGAGAATACGAAAATTATCTGCGCGACAGCGTCGGTCTTGCTGCTCCAACAGTGCTGGAAATTCCGTCCTCAGATGTAATTCTCTCTCGACGTATGGCTGCGGCGTGCTGCAACCATGAACAGTTGCTGAACACGCTCTCAAATGCGGCGAAGGCCGGGAACGGCTTGAATATCGCGCCATTTATATCATCCGGGGACATCTGGCGGTTGGGCTCCGAAATCGCGCGCCGATCTCAATGCCAGATCCGAATATCTGGGCCGCCGCCGCGGCTGGCCAACTGCGCCAACAATAAATTATGGTTTGCCGAACTTGTTTGCGCCCTGATAAGTAGAAGCGCTCTTCCACTGACCTATGCGGTATACGGATTAGCGAGTGCTGCATCCGGAGTGCAGAAACTGGCGCGCATTTCAGACCAGATTGTGATCAAAGTCCCTGCAAGCGCCGGCGCCATGGGGAATATCGTGTTAGATAGCTCAGATTTTTCAACCACGAGACTAACCGACATTCGAAATATACTCTTGGGAAATCTGAAAGAAATTGGCTGGTCTGGGCAATTTCCACTTCTCCTGGGGGTCTGGGATCAAGCCGTCAGTTCGAGCCCGTCCGTACAGATGTGGCTGCCGTATTCAACGCAGGGA
>JAJCZL010000051.1 GCA_029262415.1 Deltaproteobacteria bacterium
AGCGACGTCAGCCCGGTGCAGCCGGTGAGATTGAGACCGCCGCCGACGGTGAGGCCCTCGGGCAGCGACGTCAGCCCGGTGCAGCCGGTGAGATCGAGACCGCCGCCGACGGTGAGGCCCTCGGGCAGCGACGTCAGCCCGGTGCAGCCGGTGAGATTGAGACCGCCGCCGACGGTGAGGCCCTCGGGCAGCGACGTCAGCCCGGTGCAGCCGGTGAGATAGAGCGAGCCGCTGAAAACAGGGCCATTTTTCTCGACATAAGCGTTAAACGATACGGCTGTTGTGAACATCATGGGGCTCTCCTTGTTGGAGAGAATATATTCAAGCCGCTTGAAGTCGTCAAGCAAAAAGTTCAAGTTTCTTGAATATAATTTGCGCACCGGATTCGCAACCTAGGCTTAAGCCCAGGAATTAGGACGGAAACTAGGCGGTTTTTTGGTGTATGGTCCGCGCCATTGAATAGGGGAGCCCGGCGGCATCGCCTCTGTATATCCAGTCGAGGGTTATCCTATAGGCGGCACACAGCTTTAGAGCCATATCAAGGGAGGGGCGGCCTTTTGCTCGCTCGTACTGGTTGTACGTGTTCTCTGCTATGCCCGCGTTGCTGCAAAATTCGGTCTGATTAAGGCCCAACGCCTCACGCGTGGCGATGAGCCGGTGGGCTATCGCTGGTACTGAGTTAGGGTCTTTAAAATCGCCTGCCATAGGCAAGACTTTTAGCCGGGTTTCGAAAAATGTCTTTTCAAGGTTCAAGTAGCTTGACAAGATTCAAGTAACTTGAATATATTAGCGGTCATGATTATTCAGCCCGCAAAATTGATAGACGCGCTTGGTGGCAACAGCGCCGTTGCAGATATGCTTGGCGTTGGACCTAGCGCCGTCAGTAATTACCGAAAAACAGGCTTCCCGGCATGGACGCATCGAAGGCTTCTTTCTGAAGCTGCGGCCCGCGAGATTGTGGTTGATGACTCTATGTTCGTTGCGGAAAAACCGCAGGGCAGGCCTCAAAAAATAGAGGCAGCCTAACCATGCCCCAATGCTCAGCCCCCAGACATACGCTTCCACAATCGCCGCTGGAAACATCCCTCGGCGTAAACAATCCGCAGGCTGAACGCCCATCTCAGCTTGTGCTACGGCCCGCTGCACCCCCTCCCAATCCCAAGAGCAGCGGGCCGGTCTATTTCGCCAACGCGACTGACGTAACGCCGCCATGGCTGGAGCACGTATCTTTTGCCTGGGCTGTCGGCTGTTGGACGTTTTTACTCTGGGCACTGGTCTCATGAGCGATAGTATAACGCCATTCATCCGTGAGGCGCAAAACAACTTAAGGCCTATAAGAACTTACACAAAAAGCCTTCAGGTTGATGGAATACAATATATAGGCGCCGACCTTTGTGACTTCATACAAGTTGTTGAGCGTTCGGTGTGTGGGAAAATAGGCCATGGCCAACACAGGGTCATGCTTCAAAACTCAAAATATAACCGGATACGAAAGCGCATCGGCGCGGTAACGCCCGAAAAACTTCGGTCGCGCTTGTGGGGTATTCCACTAACTGAGGCCCGCTCTTGGATTTTCTATACGGTTGCTCTGCATCCTGAGTTTCGGTTGTCGTCCATTAAGACCGGCAAAATATATGGCCGCGACGGCTCTACGGTCCGCACCAGCATAAGGGATGTTCAGTTTCGTGTCCGCGAGTGCAGAAAAACCCTGCGCGCGATGCGAAGCGTTTCAGATGATCTTGTTGCCGCTGGTTTTGAACCTCTAAATCTACCGGAGGCGCGCTGATGCAGCCATCACTATTTGACACGCTCACCCCACGCGAGCCCTACAACGGCGAGCCCCCGCATGTCGCCGGTTCTGAAACTTCGCTTGAGGCGGCGGAGTTCATCAAGCCGAACAAAGTTGCGATGGAGCAAAAAATCCTTCGCTTCATAAAAGAGCGCGGCGAGGAGGGGGCTATTTGTGATGAGATTGAGGCTTCTTTGGGGTTCAAACACCAGACATGCAGCGCACGGGTTCGGGGACTTTACCTTAGCGGGAAGATAGAAAAAACAAAGCACAAGCGCAGGACGCGCTCTGGGTGCAACGCCGCTGTTTATATCGCGAGGGCTCTATGACCTCAAAATATAAAACCATTCTGATGGACATACCTTGGGCGTTCAAAACATTTAGCGGCAAGAACGCTACGCCGCACCGCACCGCCAACGATCATTACGAGACCATGCCCATCCACAAGGTTGCCGGCCTGCCTGTTCCTGAGTTGGCGGATAAATCCTGCGCACTATTTATGTGGACCATATCCAGCCACATCGACGCTGCTTACAAGCTTTTTGATCTTTGGGGCTTTGCGCCCAAGAGTCTGGCCTTCGTTTGGGTGAAATCTAAAATAGGCGCCGCAGAACAGGGCGCGCTATTTCTCGACGACGCATACGACGATCAACACCCCATCAGCATGGGCTACTGGACCCGCCAGCAAACAGAGATTTGCCTTGTTGCAACCCGAGGCAAGCCCAAGGTCAACGACCACGGCGTGCGCCAGCTCATAATTGCTCCGCGCCGGGAACACTCTCGCAAGCCCGATGAGCAATATAACCGCATCGAACGATTGGTAGACGGTCCCTATCTCGAAATGTTTGCCCGCCAGCGCCGCATTGGCTGGGATCAATGGGGCAATGAAGTCGATAAGTTTAGCGAGGTCAACGCCGCATGACCATTGTTATCCACGAGAGTTTAGGCTCTTCGATTTTAAAGGATTTTGGAACGATCGGCGCCTTGGTTAGTGGGGTGCTGCTCAATAATTGGTTGGTTGGAGGTTCTGTTTTCCTAAACGGCGTTCTTGTTTTGCTGTTGTTTCTTTTCATTGCGGCAAAGGCAAGTGGCAAAGAGATCGCGACAAATAGATCGGACGCACTCAATCTGGTTGATCGGGCTTTCCCAAAGGAAAAGAATCCATGACCTCCCCCAGTTACTGGCCGCGACGCCGCCTCTGGAATCATTCATCAACCCATAAGTTGGCGAACGCGAACTCGCGGTCAGTATTCACTTGCGTGGTGCGTAAATGAGAGTGCTTGATCTGTTTTCCGGCATTGGCGGCTTTTCTTTGGGCTTGGAGCGGGCCGGGATGGAAACGATTGCCTTCTGTGAAATAGACCCATTCTGCCAGGCCGTATTGAGAAAACACTGGCCGGAAGTTCCTATTCACGACGACGTGCGAGAGCTTGATGGAAAAAAATTCAACCCTGACATTATTTGCGGAGGATATCCTTGCCAGCCATTCAGTCTGGCCGGGGACAGACGAGGCTCGGAGGATGAGCGTCACCTCTGGCCTGAAATGTTCCGTCTTGTCAAAGAGTGTCGGCCCGCTTGGGTTGTTGGTGAAAATGTTGCTGGGCACATCACGATGGGGCTCGACGAAGTGCTTTCTGACTTGGAAAGCGAAGGCTACTCCGTACAAACGTTTATTGTTCCAGCTTGTGCCGTCGATGCCCACCATCGACGAGACCGGCTCTGGATTGTGGCCAACGCCGACAGTGGGCGGGGGCGGTCAGACGTTGCCGGAAGGGACAACGCCAACAGGGCAAACCCCAGACGGCCGCAAGCAAACGGTTTGCTTGGAGAGATACGCGATGAATGTGCATCGCGGGTTGTGGCCGACACCAATACAGAGCGATGCGGAAAAGCGCGGCGTTCCGAAAGTGGGTGCCGGCCTCGCGGGTGCAGTTCATCTGTTTCCTACTCCGACGAAAGCAATGCACAAGGGATCGTCCGCCGGCGCTATGACCCGAAAAACGGGCAAGTCGCGGCTGAAAGATCGTCTCGATTATGCGACGGAGCAAGGGCAAATTCAGAATGGGCGCCTGAACCCATGGTGGGTCGAGTGGCTCATGGGGTTTCCCGCAGGGTGGACCGACTTAAGTCCCTCGGAAATGCCGTTGTCCCGCAAGTCGTCGAAGAAATCGGCAGAGCAATAATGCAAGTCAGTTGCGCTCCGGCGCCAGGGGAGGGGTGATGGCTGACGCCCGCCAATGGATGCCGCTTCACATCGGCAGTTATCTCAAAAACACGCAACGGCTCACGACTGAGCAGCACGGGGCATACTTGCTGTTGATAATGGATTATTGGAACGCCCAAGAACCGCTTCCTGATGACGACGACGCATTAGCCGCTATTACGCGCATGAGCGTCGAGGGCTGGAAAAAGGCGCGCCCTGCTATTGAGAGGTTCTTCAAAGTTTCCGCCTCTCAGTGGCGCCATGAGCGCATAGAGGCCGAAATGAAGGCCGCCAAGAAAAACGTGGCCGACAAGGCGGACAGGATGCGCCGCGCACGCGAAGCAAAAAAGGCGAAGGCAAACTCTATAACAGCGTCTATAAAAGGCTCTATCATAGGGCCTGTCATAGACCTTGCCACAGGCTCTATTATAGAGCCTGAAACAGGCCCTATTACAGGCTCTTCCACAGCTCTACCTCTACCTTCACCTTTACCTAACCTAAAGGTTACCAAGAACCCAAGTAAGAGCGCGTCTGACGACGCGGTTTTGTTTGATGCTTTTTGGTTGAGTTACCCACATCCAAACAATCGCGGATCGAAGGCCAAGGCTCGTGAAAGATTTTTCAAGCTTTCCAAGCCAGATCGCGCCGCTGTTTTCGAAAGCCTCGGACCCTACGCCGATTATTGCGACGCGGCGAAGGATTGGTATTCACCGAAAATGGCCGAAGGATATTTAAACCCCGCCAAGAAAATTTGGGAGAACACGCCAGATGCGAAATCAGAACGCGCTCGCCAAGACCGACGTAACGGTGACACCGCCCGAAAGGTGGACAGCCTACGGGACTTGCACAATCAGGCGAAGGACTTTGATCGAGCAGGGACAGGGCCGGTATTTGATCGCGACGGGGAGCCGCCAAGACGCGCAATCGGCGCTAAATGAGCTGCGCAATTGGATGGCGCCGGCGAGCATGGAGGCCCTTGTCGTCGCGCTGAGCGAGCTTTACCTGACGACTGCGCGCGCCAAGGAGGTTGATGACGATTTGAAGGCCGTAGTCGCGCTCTATTCGCGAAAGCTGCGTGACTATCCGGGCGACATAGCCTGCGACGTTGTTGAGAAATACGCAGGAAAGTTTTTTCCCGCATTCGCCGATTTGCGCGACGCAATCATTTCCGACAGCCGTTTTGTAGAACGCCGCGCTCGCCTGATTGCGCTGGAGGAATACATTAAAACCGGCGGCGAGCCCCAACGCCAGCGCATCACCCGTGAGCAAGCCGACTCAATCGCTGCTAAGTACGCCGCTGCTTAGGAGGGGGGGGAATAGCATGACGGAATTACGCCCCAACAAAGACGCATTAGAAGACCAAGCACAGGTGGAGCGCCTACTCCTGACTTTGGCGCGCATTGCCGAGCCGCTTCATCAAGGAAAAACGTATAGGCAATGGTGCGAGTGGATGCAGAATAAGGCTAAATCGGCAATTGCTGCTAATAATTCAAACACAGCACCTTAAATGCCCACCCAACACCACACAGGATAGCTGAGTTGAACACAGCCCGTAAAATAGATCATGACCAGCATATCCACGTAATTATTTGTGTTGATTGCGACAATGAGGTGCGTGGAGGCTCTAACAAGACCTTAAACCAGTCAAAATTTAGAGCGCGTAGCCGAGCCCGCGAGCTTGATTGGTCGATGTGGAAGGAGACCGGCAAGGAGCAATGGCTTTGTCCGGTGTGTCGCGTAAAGCGGGTCAAGGAGCCCTCTGTGGACGGCACCGTTGCCGACGACGCAGTTCGCAAGGCTCAGCACCGGATCGAGATGCGCGCCGACTCCAAGGCTCAGGAGGCAATACGGCGCCGGGAGGTTGAAAGCGCCCAGCTCAATGCGCGCGCCAAACGAAAGGTTGGAAACCAAAAGGCCAAGGCCGACTCGACGTTGACCCGAGAAACCGAACAGCTCATTCACCGCAATGCGTTTCAGCGCTATACCTACCCATACCTCACCGCACGCATGAGGGCGGCCGCTTATGAGTTTGAGCGGCAGATTGAAATGTCTGAGGGCGTTTCGGACCAGGATCGCACACCGGATCGGGTTGATAGCTCAAATGTCCGTTTCGGTCCGTCTGATGGGGCGCTGGATGCCCAGAGGTGGTTGCGACTGTTGCAGAAAGACATAGGCTCTGAGCTTTACAACGTCATTGATAGGGCAATCACGCAAGATCAAACGCCGGTTATCATCGGCGCGCGGTTCAAATTCGCGAGAAGCGAACGTGATCGTCGAGAGCTTGGGCGGACGATAATCAAGGTCGGACTAAATCTGGCTGCGGATTACATGGGCTTGCGAAATGATTAATGGGCTAAATGCACATTGACAAGGTGCGCAACTACAGGTACCGAATCACATAACGTCGCGAGACGTGACAAATAATGCCATTGCCCCGCCATCGTGCGGGGTTTTTGATTAGCCTTCCGGCCATCCGAAGATGTTCATCAAATATAACATTTTTGATGCGGGCGCCGAGGGCTCATAATAATCGTCAGGCGATTGCCAGCGATGGATAGTTGATTTATCGACGCCTAGAATTTCGGCCAGCGCATGCACCGGCGCGTCGCCTCGCGCTTGTGTAAATTCGGCCGGCGAATATTTCACATATGCAGTAATGTCCGGGCTCTGCATATCGACCTCGTAATCGTCGATATAGTCCAGCAATGCATTGATCGATGGATTGACTTTACGCACGCTGTTTGATGACGGATGCGCGAGATATTTGCGAACCGTCGGCGGGCTGACGCAGATTATTTCTGCGACAGCTTTGTTGCTGAGCGAGTAACGGCGCATAAATGATTTCAATATTTGTGGCCGATTAGCCTCCATATCATGGACCTGGCTCATTCGTCCGCAACCTCCTCTGGCTCATCCGCAAAAATAAGCTGACCATCCTCATCAATGCCTTGCAGGGGGTACGCCTCAGTCTCGGGCGGCCATCGATGTGCCATCGCATATGCGCCCTGTACGCCTTCTGCGAGCCAATGACCTGAGGGGTCGCTGGGATCGAGCAAGTTGTAGGTCTGAGTAACGTCCAAAATTTTAAATGAGTGTGTCGTTTTGTCCTCAGTCTCATCTACTGCGTCGATCCTGACACCTTCGCCGATCTCGGCATCTTTACGGATGATGACATCTTCGCCGATCTCGGCATTTGCGTCGATCCTGGCGCGGCGGTGGACAATGGCATCTTTGTGGATAATGACACCTTCACCGATGATGACACCTTCACCGATGCTGGCACCTTTGCCGACCCAAATTTCTACAATTTCGCCATTTGGATTAGTATGTTTGATTTTTTTCATGTCAGTCATTTTGCTGTTCCTTGAAAGGCGCGCGGTATGCGCTGCTGATGACTATAATATAGTTGCGGTTGGCTCGCTTGTCAAGCGCTGATTTCAACTTTTTTTGACTGGCAGAATGCATGACAACCATTGCATTTGATGGAAAAACACTAGCTGGCGACACTAGCTGGCAAAGCTCATATAATCAGCAGCATCACACGCCGAAGATTGGCAGACGCGCTGGAATTGCATGGGGGGTTTCTGGATACGGGACTGATGCTGTTCAGTTCAATCAATGGATGCGAGCAGGTAGGCCGGCGGACGCGAAGCCTAAATTAGATGGCGCCGATTGTTTTTCCGCCATTGTCATCGAGGGCGGAGAGGCTGTCCGGTATGAGGGCGCCAGCCTGACAGTTTGTCCTGCGGGCGTGCCGGCGGCGACAGGAAGTGGTTGCGAAATCGCGATGGGGGCAATGATGGCGGGGGCTAGCGCAAAGCGAGCCGTTGAAATCGCGATCATACTCAATAGCGACTCTGGTGGGCGAGTGAACACCATAAACTGCACGAAAAGACATAAAAAAGCCAAGCTAAAGGCAACAACCCAGTGAGAACATGACCGAAGAACAAGAGGCCGGAAGCACGCCAGAATGGTTAGACGAGCTTTGCGATCGCCTGTCATCAGGCGAGGGGATTAATGAAATTACCGCCGATCAGCACATGCCGGCGGAAAGAACTGTCTATTATCATCAGGCAAAAGATGAAGCAGTTTGCAGGCGTATTGCGCGCGCGCGCGTCGCTCAGCAAGATTATGAGGCTGACAACTGTATTAAAATGGCAGATGCGGCAACCGCCGATGATTTCCAAGTCGTTAAGCTTAGAATCTGGGCTCGCCAGTGGCGTGCGTCAAAGCTCGCTCCAAAAAAATACGGCGACCGCATCACACATGCGGGCGACGAGAATAATCCTGTAGTCACAAGGGAAATAGGCAAGAGTGAGTCAGCTCGACGAATTGCTTTCGCTATTAGAAACGCCCAGCGGCAAGCACGCGGCGACGATGGCGGCGGAAGCGACGAAGAATTATAGATGGACGCCCAATCCCGGCCCACAAACAGAAGCTTATTTTTCGGAAGCAGACGAGCTGTTTTACGGCGGCGGGGCCGGTGGTGGAAAGACTGATCTGGAGATTGGCCTAGCCCTCAATGAGCATGACAGATCGAAAATCTATCGTAGAGAGGGAACCGATCTTGGCAGCATAGTTGATCGCACTACAGAAATTTTAGGTTCTACAGACGGATTTAACGCTACCACAAAGCGCTGGAGGCTAGGCGATGATAAGTTGCTGGAGCTTGGCTCCTGCGTTCATGAGAAGGATAAGTTTTCCGAACAGGGCCGCCCGCACGATCTAAAGGCGTTCGATGAGATTACTCAATTCACGCGGACGCAATACGAATATATCATCGGCTGGAACCGCTCCACTAGGGCCGGTCAGCGATGTCGTGTCGTTTGCGCCGGGAACCCGCCATCAACGCCAGAGGGCCAATGGGTCAAGGAGTGCTGGGCTCCATGGCTCGATAAGACGTACCCCAACCCAGCCAAGCCGGGCGAGCTTCGTTGGTTCACGAATGATGGATCAAAGACAGTATGGGTTGACGAGCACTGGCGCGGTACGGATGCGGACGG
This sequence comes from Deltaproteobacteria bacterium, assembly GCA_029262415.1. GTDB lineage: Bacteria > Desulfobacterota > Binatia > UBA1149 > JAJCZL01 > JAJCZL01. The sequence goes on from JAJCZL010000051.1 coordinate 8,996, forward strand.
CAATGAGATTATTCCGAAGTCACGGACATTTATACCGGCTTTATTGTCTGACAACCCAGAACTAGGCTCAGATTACCGATCAAAAGTACAGGCCATGCCTGAGCCGCTGAGGTCTCAGCTTCTCTACGGTGATTTCAACGTTGCGGAGGAGGACCAGGCAAACCAAGTTGTTCCGACCGCATGGGTGAGGGCGGCGCAAGAGCGCTGGAAGCCCGAAACCGATGCGATGATGATGACGATGGGAGCGGACATTGCTCAGGGTGGCGGTGATGAGACTGTTCTGAGCCCGCTACATGAGGGCGGATATTTTGCTAAGCAGATTGTTAAGCCTGGCGTAGAGACACCGGGCGGACCGGAGGCGGCGTCGCTGGTTGTCATCAACGTAAGGGGTGGCGCACAGATCAATATCGACATGGGCGGCGGCTATGGTCAATCGACATACGATCACCTGACTGAGAATAACATACTTTGTGAAAAGATGGTGCCGGCGGGCAAGTCAAACGAACGCACTAAGGTCGGCGATCTGGAGTTCGTTAACAGGCGCGCCGAGTGGCATTGGAAGTTTCGTGAGGCGCTTGATCCAAAGGATAGCCCAACGATTGCCCTCCCGCCGGATGAGCGGATGGTCGCAGATTTGTGCGCTCCCACATGGATGCTGACACCTCGCGGCATTCAAATCGAGAGCAAAGAACACATAAAAAAACGATTGGGCCGCTCGCCGGATCGCGGAGATTCAATAATCATGGCTCATGGCGCCGAGAGGTTGGACGTTGAGAAAAACAAAAGTATTGAGTTAATGCTGGGTGTTGGCGCCCACGCTAACGCAGGCTGGATGGGCGCCTAATGACAGACTCCAATGTGAAAAGGGACAGGCTCAAGGAATATCTTGAGCAGTTCAAGTCAGATTGGGAAGCCGATGAGGAGAACCGTGAGCGACGCATTGACGATCTGGAGTTTGTGTCAGGCGACGCTCAGTGGAATCCCGAAGAAAAGCGCTTGCGAGAACTTGATGGCCGTCCGTGCCTAACTATCAACAGGTTGCCTCAATTCATTAGGCAAGTTGTGGGTGATCTGCGCAATGTCCGCCCGTCGATTAAGGTCCGCCCTTACGGAAATGGATCTGACGAAGAGCGGGCGGATATCTATAACGGGCTTATCCGTAATATTGAGCAGCGCTCAAAGGATGAGCAGCCATATACGTCTTCGGTTGAAAATGCGGTGCGGTGCGGCATTGGCCATTTCAGGATCGTAGCCGAGTCACTGCAAAACAACCCATTCTCGCAAGATGTTTTTCTTAAGCCGATCCGCAATCCAAATGCTGTCGTTTGGGATGGCGCGTCGCGCTCAATTACAAGGGCTGATGCAAAGCGCGTCTTTATCCGTGCATCCCTGGCCGAGAAGAAATTCAAGAAAGACCATCCTGAGGCGGATGTTCTGGATTTCGGTGATGTTGAGGCGTCCAATCCTGATTGGCTGTGGGCGTCAGACCGTCACGTCATCGTATCTGAGATGTACGAGGTTACGGAATCTTCCGCGCCATTCATTCTTCTTGAGGACGGGTCAATCCTGCGTCGCGACCGCATGCCATTCAGCGCTAGGCTGAATGAGCTTGATGGAAGCGTTTTGTTTCTGGACGGAACTGAAAAATTTATTGAAGAAACCAGAGAGGGGCCGGTTAATAAGATATTGTGGCGCAAAATGACTGGTGCCGATATCCTAGAAGATGGGGAGTGGATTACGCAAGACATTCCTGTCATTCCTGTAATTGGCGAAGAAATCCATTTTGAGAAAACGAAAATTACCGCCGGCCTTATCAGGCATGCAAAAGACCCTCAGAGGCTTTATAACTTTTGGCGTTCGGCGCAGGCGGAAATTATCGGCGCCTCTCCTAAAGCCCCATATATTGTAGGCAGTTCTCAGATTTCGGGGTTTGAAAAAGTCTGGGGCGACGCCAACAAGGGACAAAAGCCATTTCTGCCTTATGATGATACAAAAAACCCGTCGCGACCGCAGCGCGAGGTTCCTCCGGTTCCGTCCTCAGGCATGAACAACGAGATTGCTCTTGCAGCAGAGGACATGAAGGCGACGACCGGCATATTCGACGCCTCGTTAGGGGCCAAGTCAAACGAACAATCGGGCGTTGCTATACGACAACGTCAGCAGGAAGGCGATGTCTCTACAAACTTTTTTGGCGACAACCTCGCCGCGTCAATGCGTCGTGCCGGAAAGATTATGGTTGATTTGATCCCGTTAATTTATGACGCGCAGCGCATTGTCAGGATCGTAAAAGAAGACGACACATCAGAGGATGTGGAGATCAATCAATTAATCGTCGAAGAGGGTATACCTAAGATATTTAATGACCTGACATCCGGTGATTATGACGTGTCGGTCGATATCGGGCCTTCCTATTCAACGCGCCGGCAAGAGGCTATTGAGGGTATGGTGCAGTTGCTTCAGGGCAACCCAGCACTAACGATCAACTTTCTTGATATCATCGCGCGTCGGTCCGATTGGCCGGGCGCGGATGAATTTGCAGAGCGCGCAAAGAAACTGCTGCCGCCGCAATTACAGGAAGAAGACGAGGAAATCACCCCCGAAGAGCAGGCCGCACGCGAGCAGGCGACGGTTATGGAAAAAATTGAACAGCAAATGTTGTTTGCTAAGGCACAGAGCGACCTTGCTGAGCAGCAGGCAAAAACATCAAAAATTGGCGCTGAGATTGAAGAGAGCAAGGCGCAAACGAACCAGACAATACTCGAAAACGCAATGAAGAGGCTTGAGCTTTCGGACGCGTCCGGCCAGCTGAGGTCTGCTGTAGAACAGATTGTCGCACTGGCTCTGGCGCAACCGCCGCCAACAGCAATCACCGATCAAACGAATTCAGCCAACCCGCCACAGAGCGGGTTTTTTAACGTCTAAAAACAGGAGACCACATTGAACGCTGAAAACACTGAGGGCGAGCTTGCTGCCCCGGTTGAATCGGACGCCGAGACGGCGAACGAGACGACTGAAGAAGAAAGCCAACAAGATCAGGTTGCTGAGGAAACAGAAGGTGAGGCGAGCGAGGGCGGCGAGGTTGCGGATGATGCAGCTAAACCAACTGAGGAAGCCAAGGCGGAGGAAGAAGACGAAGAGCCTGAGACGGAATCAAAAAGCCAAAGAAAAAGGCGATTACGCAAAGAGCGCGCGCAAAGGGTTCAAGACGAACTTGAGCGCGAGAAGCGTAGAGTAGAAGCTCTAACCAAGAGAATTGATGCCCTCAAGGATACCGATCCCAACGCCTCGGACAATTACGATGAGGCGGTCGCGCAGAACACGGTAAATCGCACCATACGAGCCCAGACAGAGGCCGAACGTGAGGATGCCGCAGCGCGCGCATTGGAGATCGAGGAGGAGTCGAAAAAGGTTCGGGCCGACGCGTGGAATGAGCGCGTTGCAGAGGCAAAGCACATCAGGGATTTTAGCGACAAGGTCTACGACCAGACGGTTCCGTTTACGGATCAAATCGTCTCGGCTGTGCAGGACTTGGACGCCGGGCCTGATGTTGCATACCACCTCGCCACACATCAGGAAGAGCTGAGACGCTTGCACAGGCTTACCCCAGTGCAGCTTGGCGTTGAGCTTGGGAAGATCGAGGCTTCGATTTCTACACCCAAACCCAAATTGAAATCAACGGCGCCCACGCCGCTAAACACCATACAGGAAACGACAACGGAACCTGATTTTAATGCCGAGACGGCGACATACCAGGAATACCGTAAACGTATGGGTTTCGACTGAGCGCCAACAACACCATAGGAAAAAACAATGGTGCAGAACTTTGTAACTCCGAGCATTATCGCTAAAAATGCGCTTGCTCATCTTGAAAACCAACTTGTTATGGCGTCGTCCATTGCAAGCGATCACTCCGACGAATTTGTGGCGGTAGACGATACGATTGACGTTCGCAGACCAGTTCGGTTCCTGGGGCAATCCAACAATCTTGACATCACTGGTGTTCGCGAAGACATCAAAGAGGGAAAGGTTCCGTTGAAGCTTGACCAGACGGAGACGATTCCGTTTGAAATCGCTCCGCTTGACATGACCTTGCGGGTCGAAGACGACAAATTCCAAGAGCGATATATTCAGCCGGCAGTAACTCGGTTGAAAGACCGCATTGAATCTGCGGTTGGTGCTGAGTATTCGAAAATCTGGAACTTTACCGGCACGCCGGGAACGCTTCCGGCGACCTTCAAATCTCTTGGGGCCGGTGGCGCTATTATGACAAACGCTGCGGTTCCTATGGGCGACCGCAAAGCGTTTCATAATCCTGATACAGCCCTTGAATTGGCCGACGGCCTTAAGGGTGTCTTTGTTCAGGGCAAGGCGAAGACTGCTCTGGAAGAGGTCGCCATGGGGCGTTATGCCGGGTTCAATAATTTTGAATCCGTTCATGTTCCAACCCACACGCCTGGCGTTGGCACGGGAACGCCGCTTGTTAACGGCGCCGCGCAGAACGTCACCTATGAGGAGTCTAAGGATACGAATTCTCAACCTCTGATAACTGACGGTTGGGACAATTCGATCACTGGCATTGTCAGAAAAGGCGACGTATTTAATATTGCGAACGTCTTTGCGGTCAATCCTATCTCTAAGCAGTCTACTGGCCGCCTGCAGGATTTCGTTGTTAATGCAGATCAGGATTCGGGTGCAACGACCGGCCCGGCGACGCTCAACATTAGCCCGGCTATCATCACTACCGGCGCATATCAGACAGTGACTGCGGCTCCGGCGGATAATGCTGGAATCACCCTGAAAACGGGAGCCACAGGGCCGTTTCCTCAATCGATCCTGATGCACAAAAATGCGATGACGCTGGTAACGCGTCCTCTTGCAATTCCGGCTGATGGTCGCGGCCTTCGCACCAAGACCATCTCTGGCAACCGCGTGTCTATCGCCGTAACCGAATGGGGCGACGGGAACACTCTTACTCACAACTTCCGCCTTGATATTCTGTTCAAGGTTCATGCCATCTACCCTGACCTTGCGGTCAGGCTCACTGGCTAGTTGCGTATCCGGGGAGGGCTTCGGCTCTCCCCGTTTTCATTAGGGGTTTTGTTATGGCGACCGTTGGCGATGTTGCTGAGAAGGCTTACAAGCACATAGGGATAGTCACTATTGAACAGCAGCCGAGCGTCGCTGATGCAGATCCGGTCGTTGATGAGTTCAACGCAATCATGTTTGAATATAGCGATGCCTTCAATCTGAAAGATGAGGCTGGCGTTGCTTATCAACACGCAACCCAAACCCCTAGCAATACATTTGCTTTAGGTGATCGCTTTGTCAGCGGTCTTGGGGCGCTTGTCGCCGTGCGTGCGGCTGGCTTGTTGGGGTTAGAGGGTAATCTAGGCCCCGAAACATACAGCGCATCGGCTCGGGGGTATGGGCAGATCACTGGTGCGTTTCAGAAGTCAGTTACTCAGGACAGTGGGCTTTTGCCTAAGCGGAATTTCTACGTCTAATGCCAAAATTAGCCTTCGACCCTAACGTCTATGACAATAGCGCTTACAATCTGCCGTCATCTCTGTTGCAGAATATGTTTTCAGAAAAGGCCGATGAGCCGAGCGGCTGGCCGTTCCGGTTTGTGCCGACCCCCGGGCTAAAGTCATTCAGCCTTGCGGTAGGAGCGACGGGCCGAGGATGCACACAGTCGGACGCAGTGGCGTCGGGCGATATCATAAAGGTTTTCGACACCACTGTTCATCGCGTTGATTCGGTGGGAACGGTGACGCAGATCACGGGCGCCATTTTGAATGATGGCAAGCCGGTCCGGTTTGCAAACAGCCAATCACAGGTCGTGCTTAATTCGGCTGGAAAGGTTTACACGGTAACGGGCTCTGCGGTGACGGAGTTCACGGCTAACCTTACCGCTGCCGGTGCATCGGGCGCCATCATAGGTGTTGCGGTGATAAACAACCGCCACCTTTATGTTGAGGATAATTCAGGCCGGTTGTTTTATTCCAATCCCGGCGATGCGACGACGATTGCGGGCTTTATCACGGCGGAGAAAGACCCGGACCAGCTTAGGGGCGTGATGGTCATCGGGGCGTCGGTGCTGTTGTTTGGCAATAAGCTCACCGAGGTTTGGCGCGGGACGGATTCGGTCACAACGCCATTGATTGCTCGATCAGGTTTTATTCTCAAGGTCGGGATTATCTCGACGGACGCTAAAGCGCAAATAGGCGGGGTTGCTTATTTCATCGGCAATGACGGTGTTAAATATGAATGGGCTGGCGGGGCGGAAAGGCCGATTTCACCATCATGGATGGATGTATCGGTAAGCAGTCTAAGCGCTGCTGATAAGGCAATGGTTCGGCTTACGGCCCATGATTATGACGGGCGCTCATTCATCAAAACACACATCCCGAACAAGGGCGATTATCTCTACGGGACAAAATCAAGAACGCTGCATAAACGAAAAGATTTAGGCGATGAGGTTCCGCATTGGGGGTTTGATTATTTCGTCAAGGCGTTTGGCGAGGTCTATGTCCAAAGGCTTTCGAACGGCGGTCTTTGCAAGCTTGATTCTGGCGTATCCTTGGAGGATGGAAATCCGGTTCGCCGTGTAACATCGGCCATCTTCTCGGTAGACGAGCCTCTGAGGGTCAACAACGTTATTATCGAGGGCCAGCCTGGGGTCGGGTTGGATATCACATCCGGTTTGGGCTCTGACCCCGTTTGTAATTTCCGGGTTGCCTACGATGCGCGTATTTTCAACTCACCTATACAGCGACAAATCGGCAAGTTCGGTGAACATCGATGGAGGCCCGTGATTGGATCGCTCGGAACGATCAAGCCGCCTAGGGTTCTTATTGAGCTATCTTATGGCGATCCGGTTGGATGGGTCGTGTACGGAATTACATTTAACGGGCGGGCTTACTGATGGCCAGGACATACACCCTAAGCGCGGTATTGCCTGACCCTGAAGTGCCGTTAGTTGATAAAGACGGCCGTTTAACCAATGAATGGCGCGATACGTTTGAGGAGATTGTTACCGCCCTATTCGGCCCGACCGGTGATGATGATGTAACGCAGTCGATTGCCGGCACGATCACGCTAGGGACTGAAACCCAGGGCGATTACGTCGAGAGCATAACAGGCGTGGGCAACATGGTTGTGACCGGCGGGACGGGCGAGGGCTCGACCCCCCAAGTTAGCATCATGTCGAACCCGACGTTTAACAACGTATCGCTTAATCTTGTTGATGGACGCGATCCTTCTGTGGATGGTGTGAAGCTGGACGGGATTGCATTGGCCGCTACGGCGAATTCAACAGACTTATTTTTGCTGGCGAGGACGAACCATACCGGAACGCAAGCTTGGGGCACGATCACAGGAACCCCGACCACGCTTTCCGGATACGGCATAACGGATGGGGCGAGCGATACGGAATTGGCCGGCAAGGTGACAAAAGATGCGACGATCACCGCTGCCTCTGAAACCCATTCTCTCAATGCAACATTCTCTAATACAGAAGTTCAGGATGCTCTTAATGCGCTGGGCGCCGTCTTCAACGAAATGAGAACTTCCTTCAACGCATGATCGAACTCGCAACGCCGGAAACGGCAAGATATGTCGCTGAGAATTTGAGCGACCGTGAAATCTGTGTGTTGGATTACGGAAAAGAAGACGCCGCCGAGCTTTGCTTTGAGACGGCGAGGGATTCGATCCTGTCCTGGGTTGTTGTCGACAGGTTTGGCGAGCCAGTTTGCCTGTTCGGCGCCGATGGTGACGAAGGCGATGATTGGGGCTCTGCTTGGATGTTCTCTACAGGGAGCATAAAAAAATCGCCGCTTGAGACCATAAAGGCTCTTAGGCAGGCGATAGATTACAGCCGGTCGCACTGGCCACAACTACGGATAATTTCAGAACAACGCAGCTCTAAGCAAGCCCGGTTTTTAAAGCTGGTTGGCTTTCGCCCGGGCGAAGAAGATGAAACGGAACTGATACTATGACAGGCGGCAAGAAAAAACGGCGTGACCTCCAAAAGGGCCAGGACCAGTTTAATCAGTTCGCGAACAAGACGATTGCTCTACAGGAGCCGTTTGCCAAGGCGGGCGTTCCTGCGGTCAATCAGCTATCGGCGTTTGCTGGGCTCGGCACACCAGAACAAAGCGCAGCCGCCAATGACCAGTTTGAAAACTCGCTATTCTTCACCGGCGGGGAAAAAGCCTTTGGTTTGGAGAAAGACAACATCGACTCGGCGTTGTCTAATTCAGGGCTCCTATTCTCGCAGGCGCGCTTAAACGCGGTTGAAGATGCGCGGCAACGAAACTTTCAGAGCGCTTTCGGCCAGTTCCTGAATAGCACGGGGACCATTGCCAATGTCGGCATCGGCGCTGCGACAAACCAGGGCAATGCGTTCCTTGAGCAAGGGCTGGCCGCGCAGAACACGCAGCAGAATATTGCCAGCACAAGGCAGGGTTTCTTGGGTGGCTTGAAACAGGCTACGCAGATCGGGAAAAATGTTGCCGGATCGCTAGCCTCGGGCGGGTTTTAATAATGAATGCTTTCAAAGACGTTTTAAATTTCGGCGCCAAGGCGGCAGACTCAGTATTTCTTGGCGGCGCCGTGGGTAAGGTAAAAAGACGAAATTCCTTTGCCGACCTGATAGAGCAGGGCGACATTCAGGGCGCGTCACAATTCGCGATAAGGAACGGCCGTCAAGACCTTGGTTTTGCGCTTCAACAACAGGCGCAGCAGCAGACTCAACAACAAGCCGAACAAGAGAAGGCCGCACAGGACCAAGAAAACCAGTTTTTCTCTTCGCTGTCGATTGGGCTTTCTCAAATTGAAGACTCTGAGGTGCGCGCGCTGGCGTTTGAAGGCATGAAGCCCCGCCTGTCTGAGCAGTTTGGGTTCGATGAGCAAGATTTCGGTCAGGTTCCGATTGGCGACGCAAATGCGCTTAGGCTCTTTGGCCAGCAATTCATCACGCCTCAACAGCAGGTTGGGAATCAGATTTCGCAACAGAATGCGGACAGCAGCTTGCAGAACGCTCAAACGGGTGCGCGCAATGCCGACACGGCAGAATTCAGGGCGCGAAACCCTAACCAGACCGATGAAGTCCAGTTCGATCCGTCCACCATCGACACGTTTGCAACTGAGTTTTTGAAATCAGGCTCGTCTGTATTGACGAAGTTTTCAGGCAGAAGCGACAGAACGCGCGTCGCAAATCTAGTTGTATCACGAGCCAACGAAAAACTTTCCGAGGCCGGGCTAGACGCGAATGATCTAGCGCGCATCAGGGGTGATGTTGCTGCGTTTACAGGGAACGTCAAAAAGCTTCAGCAAAACCTTTCAGCCATCAAATCATTTGAGGGCCTCGCAAAAGCAAACGCTGATAGGCTTCTGGTTCTTTTGGAAAGCATCCCAAATTCGAGAATTCCTATCGCGAATGCCATAACGCGCGCAACGGCACAGGGGCTCGGCGGTGTGGATCAGGCAGAGTTTAGCTCTGTCCTCGCAACATTTAGAACAGAAGTCGCGGGTATCTTGGGAAGGATGAACCCAGGCACCGGCACGACTACGGACGCGCTACGCAAAGAGATAGAGCACATCACGCCATCCAACGCCACGAAAGCGCAGCTAACCAGAATCATCAACCGATTGAAGGTTGAAATGAGCATTCGAGAAGGTCTGATAATTGAGGAGATAAATCTATCAAGGGGCGCACTTTCAAGTAGTGACGTTAGAATTCAGGATGGTGGCGATCAGGGAAGGGGAGACTTACAACTTCCTAACGGCGACACCCTTAACGAGGGCGAGACCATAATTCAAAATGGTCAAACCTTCATTGTTCGTGATGGACAGGTGGTCCCTGCTCAGTAATGCAACAATTTGATCCAAATCAACCTTTCCAACGTGCGGGAGGTAATGCACTCGAGTTTGATCCAAATGCGCCGTTTGAGCGGTCCAGCAATGACACAAGAACGGCAGACGATATCCTTGGCCAGATAGGCGGTGATCCAAACGTCACGCCGCTTGCTCAGCAGCCTAAAAGACCTCAACATGGTAATTTAGTTAGCCGTGCAATTGGTGAATTTGGCGACCGACCCGCCTTACCCGGCCCGCTAGGTGGTGCGATTCAGGGGGCTGCCCGCATTGGCCAGAGCGTTGCAGAAGATCCTTTGCAGACGTTGGTTATCGGCCCTCTATCGGCGCCGGGCCGCATTGTTCCTAATCTCAGGGAGGGCGGTCAGGCGTTGTCCGAAGGAAGGCCGCTCGGCGCGCTGGGAGAGTTTGCAGAAGCGGCGACAGCAGTTGGCGAAACGGGGCTCATTGGCGCGCCTATAGCGAGTGTTGGGCGCTCTGGGCTGAAGGCAGCGGGATCGCAAGCCATTGATGACTTCGCGAGAGTTGGTGTCGATCCTACATTGCCTGCCGTAAGCCAGACAGCGGCCAGGATTGCAAAGCCTGTTTCAGAAAACTTTGCCGGCGGGGCGACTGCAAGGTCGGGCGCGGACAGGGTTTTAAAACAGACAGAACAAGCACTCAACAATGCCGCAGATGATTTTTCGCGCGGTGCGGGACCGATCGATTCCGGAGCAGCGGCGCGCGCTGGCGTTGTGCGGTTCAACTCAAGATCACCCGCACCCTTCACGCCTGATGGGCTAGCGACGCGGATTATTCAGCCGTCGCGGTTCTCAACATTCAGGGACAAGGCGGAGGCCATCTATTCAAAGGCCTGGCAGGGTGTGGACACCGCCACGGTCGGCGGCCTCGATAATACGGCAGATGCGCTTCGGCTGGCGAATTCAAAGTTTTCAAACGAAACACTACAGGAGATATTTAAGCTTCCTATCGTCAAGCAGATTGAGGGCGCTGTTTCTGACGGCCTATCTATAGCTGACATGCATGCGCTTAGGACGACGGTTCGGGAACTCCGCGCCAAACCGAGCGTCATGCAGAGTAAGGATGACGCTGCAATCGGCAGGCTTGAAAGCGCCCTAACAAAAGACATTTACAAAGCAGTGGAGGCAACTGGCGGACCTAAAGCGCGGGCCCGGCTGAAGCGCGCTGACAAATTCTACCGTCTTGGCGCGGAGCGATTAACCAAAGCGCTGAAAGAATTTCTGAAAGATGATGTTACTTCAGAGGATGCGTTCAAAGCGATCCTGAGCGCCACACGAGGCCAAGGCAAGGGTGATATTCAAAGGTTACGGGCGCTTCGGCGTTCGCTGCGCCCTGACGAGATGGACGAGATTTCCGCCGGCGTTTTGAGAGAAATGGGCAAGGCCAAGGAGGGGGCTGATTTTTCTTCCGAGGTCTTTGCGCGCGCATGGCAGAATATGGGCGATGACGCCAAGGGTGCATTATTTAATCGTGCGCAGCGCCCCGAGGTGCGACAGAACTTGGACGCACTGGCGCGCGTAATCGAGCGACAAGCGAAGGTCGAAGGCCTGTCAAACCGATCTCAGTCGGGCGCATCGCTTGGTAATGTAGCAACCGGCGCCGCTGCCCTTAATGCGCCCATCTCTACAATGTCGGCAATCGTTGGCGCTAATATATTTGGTCGGTTGATGATGTCTCCGGCGTTTACGAAGGCCCTTTTGAAGATGAGCCGTCACACTGGCGCGATAAGAGCAACGTCAGACAGGGCTCGTATTATTTCAATAATCGGCGTGGCCGGCGAGTCTGACCAGGCGATAAAACCCTATACGGATGAAATCATTGCGGCGCTAAGGGCGGAAAACGACAACCTTAGGTCAACAACCAGCCAACCCCTAAAAGCAGGCCAAAAAAGACAACAATAACCAGTATTCCGCCGAGTTCGCGGAGCAAAACGCCGAACACGTATTCGAGAAAACCTAACACAACCTCGCTCCGGCGGGTTTTTTTAATGTGGAGACCTCCCCGATATGCCCGCCCAACTTGTCGTCATCCAAGCAAGGGATGCGGTCGGCGCCATTGTGCCCGGCGCTCAGTTCTTCACCTATCAGGGCGGGACTGGGTCTGTTCCTCAAGCTGTTTACTCCGATGATGCGACGATGATTTCTCTTCCCAATCCATTAACGGCTGACGCCGCAGGGCGCGCCGTTTGCTGGATGGATGCATCCAAAGATTACGACTTCGTTCTCAAGAACGCCGCTGGCTCTCAAAATCTTTGGCCACAGATTTCCAACTATACACCAAGATCAGACGATATTCTATACCTCCTATCAGTTGATATCACTGCGGCTTTAGAGGCATCGCAGACTGCGCAGACCTCTGCGGAAGCGGCCCGGGATGCGGCATTAGTCGCACAAACGGCATCAGAGACGGCGCAGACCGGGTCCGAGACCGCAGAAACCAACTCCGCTAGTTCCGCTGCCGCATCCGCTGTTTCGGCGGCCAATGCTGCCGCAGACGCGATCCTCACAGCCGCAGATAAGCTGGCAACCAACGCCGATGCTGCCGCCACGGCCGCTGACAAGATAGCAACAAACGCGGACGCTGTCTCAACCGCCGCTGATAAGGTCGCGACAAACGCAGATACGGCAACCACGGATGCTAATGTTCTTCTCACCGCTGCGGACGCTGTCTCAACCGCAGCTGACGCCGCCCTGTCCGGCTCCCACGTTGCCCTTACCACTGCGGACCGTGCGGCTATTTCTGGTTTGTATCTTCAAGCTGATACTGGCGACGGATCGTTTGCTGATGTGGCTGCGGTACAGACTTACTTGACGGCGAATAACCTGACGACGCGGGTTAACGCGATTTATGTTAATTCTACCGATGGCAAAAGGCACACAATTACGGCCGTTTCGCCGCTCGCCTCTGATCCGGAGTCGAACATCACCAGCCCACAGTCGTCTTTGCTGGACGAAATGCTGGCCGGCAAGTTCACCACGCTGCTCAATTTCATCGCCGGGCTGCAAGTTTATCACCAGCCTGGAAAAACCTCCTACGCAATTGCGTCCCGAGGCATAACCAACCCGGTCTCCCTGACGCCGGTCAATGGCGATATGTATCTTTTGTCTGGCGCGGGCACGGGCGATTGGACAGGGTTTTCGGCAAATAATATTGCCGGTTATGTCGATGGCGCATGGCTCCAGATAACCCCCGCATACGGATATGTCATTTATATTCAGGACGAGGCCGACACGGTTTTGTTCTTCAACGGTTCAAACTGGATTGACCATCCGGCTTTGAAAACCCGTCTGACCATGGCGGCGCTGCAAGCCATAGCGTCTACAGCGCTCAGTAATGGCGATATCTATCGCATAAAACGACGCGCCACGCCGGGCGATGGCGGCGCCGGGGCGTTTGAATATCTCACTGCCGAAAGCGGGCTGCACGGCGTTACCGATCTCGTCGCCGGGACTGGCTACACCGACGGGATTTATGACCTGACGCCCTCAGGCGGCAACGGCGCGGGCGCGCTGGCGCGTGTTGAAGTGGTCGGCGGGGCCGTCATCGCGGCCTGGATCAGAACCAAGGGCTCGGGCTACACCGCGATTGCAACGCTTGCCGCATCGGGGATGGGCGCAGGCTCCGGCTTTTCGGCCAATTGCGCGCTTTCCGACGGCGGTGTTGTACTGGCGCCGTCCGATGGCATTGGCCGCTTTGTGCGCCTGTTCACCAACGAGATTGACCCGCGCTGGTTCGGCGCCAAGCTCGACCGCACCACCGATGACGCCGCGCCAGTTCAGTTGGCGGCCGATTTCACCAAGAACATTAACGAGACCGGCCTTCCGGGCGCCGGAGGCTTCGGCATTCGCGCGCTACTCTGTAGGCAGATTAACTTCGGCGGCGCTGTCGCATCTATCGAGAGCGGAATAAACGTCACCGAAGCCTATGGCCTGTGCTTCAAATCAGGAACCATGATCGCCAGCGGCACATGGGCCGCTGGTACGCGCATGGTCTATGGCGATATTACCGCCTCATTCTCGTTTGAAGATTTCGAATTGGAATGTAACGGCAAAACCAACGGGTTTGAACTTAGTCGCGGCAACGGCCTCTCAATCAACCGCTCAAGGGTCTTTGGCTTTAAAGACCATGCCTATGGCGGCAAATTCAGCACTGCTCAGGGTGGCGCGCGTATTAAGGTCTCGGGCTCGGCGTTCTTTGGCACGATTGGCGGCGATACGGTTGGGATCACAAACCCGTCGGCAACCTGTCTGGAGATCGACGGGCCGTCAGACTCGGCAATCGACACGACAGAGTTCAGCCGCGCTCTGAAGGGTTTCGTCTGCAAAAATGGCGGCTGGACCATAACCAGCAATAAAGTAAATGTTGCCAATGCGGGCGCAACCATCGCGCCGATTGGCATAGAAATTCACCCAACAGTCACGCACGCGATTGTCGCCAATAACCAGCTTGATTTTTGCCACATAAAACAAATCGGCGGGCCAGATGTGCTGTATGCCAATAACGACATATGGTGGACGGTGGCGGGCTATCCCGTAGAGGCGATTTTATGTGAACCGGACCCAGCCGGAGCCCCGACCCAGACCTTGTCAAACCTCAAGGCGATGGGCAACAAGGCGTCGCTTTTCGGCGGCACGCATTTTGTCCGGCTTGACGATGGCGCGTCCGGCAATGTCTGGACCGGCACGCCGGGCAATTGCTATGTCGAGGCTAATGCAGCCGTCGATGAAAGCAAGGTTGAGCTGAACCAGCGCGACACTATCCCGGCCCGGCTCATGGACCTCGATGCTTCGGGGCGAATAAATTTCAACTCAGGCCTGCTTTACGTTGACCCTGCAACAGGCCGCGTTGGCATCAACCACGCAAGCCCGGACCATCGCCTTCATGCTGGCTTTTCGGCGGGTGATCTGGCGCTGCTGGAATGGTTTGGCGGCGCCAACGGAACCTTAGCGCTGCAAAACGCCGGGGTCGTTGACGAAAGCACGTTCGCGCTCAATGTTCGCGGCGCGGCTGAATCACGCATGGTTATCCAGGCGTTGACAGACGCGCTCGGCTTCGTCCGCAACCTGATGGAATTCCATCACAGCGGAGAAATCCTCAAGCCAAACCAGCCGTCGTTTTTGTCTCATCCAACGTCCGCAATCGCTAATGCGACAGGCACGGCGGCAACCGGGCTTGTAACTCTTGTTCTTGGCACGGAGGTTTTTGATGTCGGGTCAAACTTTGCATCAAACACATTCACAGCGTCAAAAACTGGCAAATACTGGCTAGGCGCAAGGATTAGGTTTTCGGGAATTACCGCCGCTGCTGACGATGCGCTGTTGCAGATCGTAACCTCTAACCGGACCTACTCAAAATTTATTCAGAATATTGATGATCTCGACACAACGCTGGTGATGGAAATTTCGACCGTCGCCGACATGGATGAGGGCGACACGGCGACAGTTGAATACCGTGTCCAGGGCGAGGCGACAGATGTCGTTGACGTGGACGTGGCAACCGACATGCGCACTGCATTTACAGGGTATCTCATAGGGTAGTAATGGCTGAAACAAAAACCATAGAAACGGTCATTACCCGGACGAAGCCGGTAACTGACCCTGCATTCACGCAAATCGGGGTTGCCGACGGACCGGTCGCGCCGCCTGAAGCGGGGGTTCAAGCCGGCGTCGATTGGCAGCGATTTGTCTATCGCAACGACCCGGTAACGGGCCTGCCGCCGATGTCGCGACCGGCGCCGGTGAGCCAGACGCCAACCACTGTGCTGGCCACAGACGCACCGACGGTCTCGTTTGTACTTTCCGCCGATATCGAGCTGCCAGGAAAGGTTGATTACGACACGGTTCGCATTGCCGGAACGCCGGTCAACTGCAATCCGTCGCTGGATGTGCGCGCGCCGCGATTTGGCGATCTCAACCCCGATGCGGCTTTCCTGGCCGGGCTTGGCGCCGGGGTTACGCAAAACGCTTCATTCGACTGGACGGTGGACGCCGCCGACGAGAACGGCACGACCGCCAGCGTCAACGGCACATTCACGCAAGCCATCCAGGGCGATGGCGTCATCATCGCCAACCAGCCGCCGGTGCTGGCCATCGCGCTACCGAATGTTACAATTTTGGAAAACACGACCGGCGGGCGCACTTCCGGTTCATTCACCCTGGCGAACAATCATTTCACTGACCCGGACGGCGACACGCTAACGCTGTCGGCGGTTGAAAACGGGCAATCATCCCTGCCTGCCGGCGTCACTTTCGACCCGCTAACGCGCAGCTTTGTCTATGATTTAGACGGCGATTTCTCTGGCGCGTTCGTCATCGTGGTGACGGCAGACGACGGCAATGGCGGCACGGCCACGGGCCCGTTCACGCTGTCGGTTGCCGAGCAAAACGACCCGCCGCAATCTTCCGCCCCGGTTTTGACGATGACCGAGGCGACGACATCTTCAAACGTCGATTGGATTACCGGCTTTGTCACTGACGTTGAGAGCGACACGCCGTACACCATCACGGCTGCGGCGTTCCGGTCCGGCGCATCGGTCGGAACGGTTGCCATCACTACTGCTGGCACGCTGCTCGACATCACCCTGAACGCCGGCCAGGTTGGCGACTTCTTCGTTGATTACACGATTGAAGATGCGCGCGCTGGGCAGACAAACATCACCGCCCGCGTGACGGGCGCCGCAGCCGCAGGCCCGACGCCGCTGTCGATCGCCGACACCTCCACCACCACGGCGGAGGATTCCGGCGATATCATCGTTGATTTCTCAGCCTCGATCACGCCGGGCACAGCAGCCATCGACCCCGCTTCCGTCTTTATCATGGATGATTGGGATGCGAATGTTTTCGCTGGCCGGGTGGTCACCATTCCCGGCGTCGCCACCATAACCGCCTCGCTCACCGAACATAAATTCACCATCGCCCGCGTGCCGAATTATAATGGCCCGGTTGTATTCAGATATCGCGAGTCTGATGTTAACGGGCTGGTCGGCAACTGGGCGGCGCATACCGAGACCTCAACACCGGTAAACGACCCGCCGGTGCTGCTCAGCGGCCAGACTTTCAGCGTTAATGAGGGCGCAACTCTCGTGGTCGATGTTTCCGCATGGGCGTCAGATGTTGATACGGGCGACACGCTGTCGATCACCGCCGTCAGTGCACTGATCGGGACCGTTGACCAGATTGGCCTGTCCTATCCGTTTTTCCGCTATATTGCGCATGCGGATAATGTCGCGGACGACACGATTAGCCTGACGATTTCTGATGGAACCGTAAGCGTGACGGACACTGTCACCGCCACTATTGTCGCCCAGCCGGATGCGCCAAGGGTCAATGTTGCTCTATCGACGAAATCTCTATCAGCGGAGAATGGCGCGGTTGTTGGCTTTTCAATACCGGTCACCGACCCTGACGCCGGGGCTGATGTTAATGTCGTGGTGTTATCTCAACCGCCTCTGGGCGGTTCCTTATCGATTTCAAAGCAGCTCGTTGCTCCGGGATCGTGGACATTTTCAGGAACCTACACCGCGCCGAGCCAACAGACCGGCGCCGATGATTTCACCTTACAATTCATAGACAACACTCTACCGGTGGGGTTGACGGTAGATTATACAATTCCTGTTACGGTTAGCGCGCCGCCGCCGCCGCCGCCAGCGCAGCTTCCGGCATTTACCGGCGAAATCCCCTCGCTAATATCGACCATGATAACCATGGCGATGAATCCGCTATTCGTGACCGGTGCGAATGCGCAAGGCGAGGTGGCGGGCGATTATTCGGGCGGCGCCCTACCAACGGCGGCCGACCCGGTTGTGATTGTGGCCGGCGCCAAGCTGACCATTAATGACGGTGTTACGGTTAATTGCGATTTCATGCGCGCTGATGGCGAGCTGGACATCAAGCCTGGCGGCAAGCTGATTTGTGACACGCTGATCGTTACCCCGACGGGGACGCTTACCGGCGACGCCACCAAGGCCAAGAATGCAGAAATACAGATACGCAATTCATCTGATATTGATATCGTTCGCGACCCGATGCTGGTCTCGCGCGGCGTTCTGATCTGCGACGGCGCTATTGTTCGCATTCAGCCCACCATGCGCATCCGGCAATTGCCGATCACTTCTGCGATCACTGCCGGGGTTACCACGCAGGTAACGCTCGGCCACCCCATATTTATTGGCGCGGCGGCCGGCGGCGGCGAGGACGACGTGCTGATTGATTGGGATGCGGCAGACAAGTTGATATTCTGCGCCAACGAAGCTGAGGGGACAATTCAATCCGTAGGAAATATCGGAGAGGACAACGAGGTCGCGGAGATACTGTCGACGACGATATCCAATACCGCGACCGCATTTGCCCTCAACGATCCTGTCGGCACTACCGTCACGGTAACGCAAGCCCTGGTCAACAAGCACCCAATATATTTCGACCAGGCGGCATTGGATGATGTCTGGGCGAAGGGTCCGCCGCCGCGTCCGGGCGAAGCGCTCAGCTCACACGCTAACTGGCTCGGCCTGCCGCATGTTCTAAATGTATCGCGGTATTTTAAATTTACAGTGACCGATCAGGCAGCGCCCATTCATCGCCGCCCGATGATCTTCATCAATAGCCCGGACGTGAAGCTGGAATGGGCTGAGGTTACGTTTTTTGGGAGAACTAACCTGCGTACCCCGCCGATAGACCCCGGATCGCAGACCCATACGCCTACGGACAATGTCAAGCACCGCAATCCGGTTCAGTTCTATAGAGCCGGGTACACGACCTTTGCAGACACTACGTCACCGGTCGCTACGGCTGAGGGTTGCTCCGTCTGGGGCGGCGCCATAGGCGACACATTTGCCAATTCTGATCAGGGGGCGGGCTCGCCAGGTCACGGGTTCGCTCAATATAATTGCGAAGCCAGCATAATAAGATGCATTGCCCACAACGCCATTGGCACGCCTTTCATGTCGGAATCCAGAACCGACATAGTGCATTGGATACGCAATCAGGGCTGTGAAGCATGGGGCCGGAATGTTGCCGGCGGTGAACCTCTCCACAAGGACGGAACGCTTATAAACACGAATGACCTCGGCATCTTCGGCGACGGCTTTTTCTCCATGAGCCGGGCTATCGATTGCGTGCAGTGTCAGGCTTATGGTGTTGAGAATGCGGGATTAGTCATTATGCCGCGTGGCAACGAAAGCAATCTGATCGATCCTCAGTTTCTTCAGCACCCACACGAGATGCACGGCTTTAAACAGTTTGCAGGCGGGCCGGAAAACTTCAAGGCGACCGAGTATGAAAAAAGCGCCCTCAACATTGAGGGATTTTACGCGGCAGGCTGCGGAATTGTGTTTTACACCACTAAGCTGGGCCCGAGACAGGACCATCAGTATCACAGCCAGCTTAAAAACATTGTCGGCGTGAACTGCAAAGGTGGTATAGGGCCGGAATATGTCTTCGATTACGTTATTGAAAACCTGGCGATTTTAGGCATTGACCCAACAGGCAAGCCGAGCGGATTTTTTGGTGACGGCATTACGCCATACGCAAAAAAAGGCGTTGTTCTGGGAACAAATACCGGCGCGAATTATATTATTCGTCCGTACTTCGCACATCTGGACGAAGGTGTTGTCGCAGAGAAGCTTTTCACCTACCCGGCGCCGACTGATGACGAGCTGGGACTGAAGGTTCTCAACGCTGATTTTGGCCCAGGCGTGACGACGCAATATGTCAACCTGTCGGGCAATGAAATCCTAACCATCGCTGAGACCGTGGACACGACATTTGGGCTCACATTATCGGAAACGCCGGGCGATTGGCGGGATGGAATTAACGAGGTTGTCAATTTCCGTGGAACGCTGACATGCGGTCTCGGATCATTTCTCTATCCGCTCGGTTTTGCAGCGCAAGGAGGCGGAACCGGCGAACGTGTTGATATCACACGCAACATAATGTTCGGACTTCTTTACAAGGACGGTTACTATACAGACAGCGTCTCTGGCGACACATTTGTGCACTACCCGCTGGTTATTACCAACCCGCTAGACAACCAGTTTAGAACGGCGCTCTATCCGGTAAAAACAGACCGGGTGCAACCGGACCCGTTCAACAACAAGTGGTTTGAGTCTGATGGCGTGACGTTAAAAACCACGGTCAACAACGGAACCCGCGACCTGGCGGCTGATCTCACGGCGGCGTTGGCCGTGATGGCGGTTCAATGATGGGTTTGCAAATAAAGCACGGCGTTGACCTGTCGATGATTGATCCGCGCATGTGGGCGGGTGTCCCGAAGATTGTCGCGGCCTATGCGCGGCAGGATTTCGACGCCATCATCACGTCGGGCAGGGACGGAACGCATGGGCCAAGGTCCTTGCATTATTTTGGGCGCGCGCTCGATTTACGGATACGTCACCTATCGGACGGGCTTGCAAAAACAATTCGAGACGAAATAAAAAACGCCCTTGGTATTGACTTCGATGTCGTTCTTGAGAGCGACCACATCCATGTTGAATACGATCCAAACTGAAAGGAAAAACCATGTTTGAAACAATCAGAGAATGGCTTGGTGAAAAGCCGGTGACGTTTATCGCCTATTCGGCAGCTTTGCTGGCGGCGGGTATTGTCATTGGCCTGGTAATTTAACGCGAGGCTATCGGATGCACCCCGAACCGATCATACCGATGAAGTTCCTTGCCGCTGGCTCGTCGATCTTCCTTGCCGCGCTGGGCGAGGCGACGCTTGGCCCGGATGCATCGCCGCCGATGATTACCACCCTCGAGATTGGCGTCGCATCGCTGGCGGGTATCTCCGGCGCATGGGTGTTCCGCCGCAATGCCGGCATTGCCAGGGGCGAGGAGCTGGTCACGGCTTTGATTGTCGGCGTGTTCTTTGCCGCGCTGGGCGGGCCGTTTGCCGCGCATCTGGCAGCGGCCAAGCTGGACTGGCTGGCGCCCGGCCAGGTGTTCACCTCGGTGTTCTTCGGCGGCGCGATTGGGCTTTTGTCAACCCAGATATTGGCCGGGCTCAGAAACCCGCTGGCAGCAGCCGAAGCGCTGTTGACGCTGTGGCGCAAGTTTAAAAAGGCTGGCAAATGATTGCCATGCTCAAAGGCCTCGGCCTGGCCGGAAAGCTCAGCCTTGTGGCTGGCTCTGTGGCGGCGGTGATTGGCGCGCTGGCGGTCCTGGTGATCCAGATACGCGGCATTTATAATGATGGCGCAGACGCGCGCGATGCGTTCTGGCAGGCGGAGATTGCGCGTAAAAACCTCGAAGCCGCTGACACGCTGGCGGACGCCAGAGCCGCCGGACGCGCCGAGGGCGAGAGCGCAGCGGCGCGGGCCGAACAGCGCGCCATCGGCGCCGAAGCCGCACTCAGGAGAGCGAGAAATGATGACCCGGAATTTGATGCAGTGCTTAGCGCTCAGTGGCCTGATGATTGGTTTATCAGCGTGTGCGACGGCAGACCCGGTTGTGTCCCTGCGAATTGAGAGCGTCGCTGCGGAATATTTGCAGCCCTGCGCATTGAAGTTCAAAAGCCGCGACACCAACGCTGTTGTCAGCGCCTACCGCAAAAAATCAGACTGCGACGACGCTGATAAGGCAGCAGCGCGGGCGGAGCTGGGGGTTTTGATCGGGGCGGAGGATTAGCGGCCTACTCGCCGCCTTCATCAGGCCATTTCATATCAACCTCAGAAACCACACCCTCACAGCTTGCTATCGAACGCTGCTCAATCTCGACGCCCATCGCCGTCAGATCGTCCACAAGCTTGTTCATTTTCGCCTCGATAGAGCGAAGAACGAACCTCCTTAACTCATTCTGGTTTTCAGTAAAAATCTCCTGATCAGGATGATTATCAATCATAATTCTAATTTTGACGGCGGGGGAGCTGGCAATCATGTTGCGCTGGGTCCGCAGCCGTTCCCACATTTCATTGATGGTGTGAGCGTGCGAGAGTTCATTTCTTTTCATATCGATGATCCTTTCTGATAAACTGTAACATCTCCGCAGCTTCGTTATGCTCCTGCGAGTCAATCGGGCAGCATCGCGGACAGAACCATGCTCTGCAATTCATATCGAACGCAATGTTTCCGATGTAATTTTGATTGATTGCGTATTGACGGTTGCCGGCGAGCAATAGAATTAGTTTCCATCTCACCCATTCCAAAAATCTCTTATGAATTACCAGCCAAGGCCGCCACTGGTATTCAAGATCGTATCCTGATTTCGTCATCATGACGATCCTTTCTGGTAAACCGGCATGGATTTCGCGAGTTCTTTAACGTTTTGCAGCCAATTGCCGTCACCAGACATGCATTCGATTGCGGCGCGGTAGCGCAGTTCCATTTTTTGCTTGTTGGAAAAATACCGATCAGGCGTGTCGCGAAAGTCGTCAATCGGACGCGACATTGCTCTAACTGCAATTGCAGTGTTGTCGATCATTAGCTTATAGGTTTTTTCGGTAGTGGGTCACTTTGAAATCTGATCCTGTTTTTTATACGATCCGCGCTTTTTTGGCTGATGATGCATTTCATCAACGAGCTTCACAATGTCCTCAACTTCCCACAACTTGTCAGTCACGTCAGCGGCCATCGCCGGAGTGACATTAAGGGTCTTGTGGATGCGGATAAAGTTGTAATTCATAAAGTGCAGCGCGACGGCGTGAGCGTGGTTTTCGACCTTCTTGGAAAAGGCGTTAGTCAGGCGGGTAAATCGACGCATCGCCATCCGCATAGTCAGGTTCTGGCGCTCAACATAGGAAGTCGAAACGTATTTCTTGTCAGGATCACCCTCGACAATTTCCTTCCTGATGCCGCAGCATTCGGCTGGCGAGTATTTCCGCTCAGCCGTTTTACCGGCAGGCTGGCCGTACAACTTGATCAATTGAGCGTAATCAACATCTCCACCAAAAGCGCCCTCAACAGCCTCCAGATATGCCTTATGACCGTCCGTTGTCAGTTGAACGCGGTTTTCCAACCGGCTGCGCAAGTCATCCATGAGGGCGATTGCGTATTCACCGTCACGCCCGCCAACAAGGTAGGAAATCGCCAGCTTGCTATCGGCGTCGATTGCCGTCCAAGTCCAGACATCGCCGCGCCATTCGCCAGCGTCTGGCTTGGCATTCTTTTGTTTGCAGCCAACAAAACTCCAGATTTCATCGCATTGAATGCGTTGAGACTTAACTTCGCGAACGTGCTCATCATGGAAGGCTGAGCAAGCGGCCCCAGCTTCAACCAGCAGCTTAGAAACTGTGTTTTTGGAGACATCCGCCACCCGCGCCGTCGCCCGGATCGACATGCCATCTAGTAGGCATTTCAGGATCGTGACGCGCTTATGAATGGATAATTGCCTCATACCCTCAACATAACGGCTGAATAGCTTTTGTCAAGCATTTGGGTCAGTTTAATATATCTTGTTAAATTGCCCTTGATTTATTCTATGGCAATGATTACAGTGCATTATGGAGATTGAGTATGCGGATGCAAAGCTTGCACTCATCGAAACTGACAATGCGGGGGCAACCCGATTGCCGGTTGCGGTGATTCGAGCCGCCCGTCGAAAGATTACCGCTCTCCGCGCCGCCACTGATGATCGAACCCTGAGGAATTGGAAGAGTTTGCACTACGAAAAATTGAAAGGCGACCGAGAAGACCAGCGCTCAATAAGGGTCAATGACAAATATCGGATCATTTTCGAGTTAGACAGCGAGGCCGAGCCGCAGAAAGCAACGATTTTGGCCATTGAGGACTACCACTGATGTTAAACGCAGAAATCATGATTGTTGAGCATCCCGGCGTTTTTATCCGCGATGAGCTGGATGCACGCGGCTGGGAGCAGGTGGACCTTGCATACATTCTTGGGATGAGCGTGCAGCAGCTTAATCCTATCCTCAACGGCAA
Source organism: Deltaproteobacteria bacterium (assembly GCA_029262415.1). GTDB lineage: Bacteria > Desulfobacterota > Binatia > UBA1149 > JAJCZL01 > JAJCZL01. Next base: position 32,763 of record JAJCZL010000051.1, read on the forward strand.
GCATAAAATTACCCCCGATATGGCCATTGCACTGGGCGATGCGTTTGATGTTTCGCCCGAATTTTTTGCCAACCTGCAAAAGCTTTACGATTTGCAATCGGCGAAGCGTCCCGATCCTGGCGTTCGCACTAGAGCGAATTGGGTTAAGACCTTTCCAGTTAGAGAAATGATCCGCAGGGGATGGATTGAGGATACGGAAGCGGACCTTCTCGACCTTCAAATGATGCGGTTCTTTAACAAGAACAGCGTTGAAGACATTCCATTCGTCGGCAATGGAGAGGTTTACAGACATGCGGCCAAAAAGACAGGATCGTATGATGAGATCACACCTATTCAGGGCGTCTGGCTGCACCGGGTACGCATGATAGCGCAATCGATGGAGTGCCCGACTTATTCCAAGGATAAATTGATCAACGCACTCCCAGAAATCCGCGCGCATATGAACGACAAAGAAGACTTAGCGGAAATCCCGCACCTTCTTTGGAAGTGCGGCGTTAGGCTGGTTGTGGTTGAGCCTTTATCTGGGGCCAAGATTGATGGCGTTTGCACATGGCTTAGCGATGAGCCGGTTATTGGTATCTCAACGCTGCGAAACCGCATGGACAACCTTTGTTTTGTTCTTAGGCATGAGATTGAGCATATTTTGAATGAGGATGGTAAGTACGAAACATATACGCACGTCGATAATTTTGACGACGATAGAGATGTGAATCAGTTGCCAGATGAAGAAAAGCGCGCAGATGAGGCAGCGGCAGAGTTCCTAATTCCGCAGCAAAAGCTAACCTCCTTCATGGCAAGAAAAGGCAAATTTATTTCTGAGAAAGATGTCTTAGCCTTTGCTGCGCGCCATCATATTCATCCGGCAGTGGTTATCGGCCAAATACAACATCGACGACACAAAGCAGGTGACGAAAAGGCGTTTGCTTGGTTACGAAAAAACCTGAGCAGCATCCGGGGGTATTTCATGGATTGGGAGTATCGCGACGGATGGGGCCACGTTGCTCCTGTCGGTCTTTAGGAGAAGAAAATGGCTAACTTTAACGAACAGCTTTTAAGCGTCTGGGAAGAGTGGGAAGAAACCACTGGCGAAGACGCCAATAATCCAAACGACTTTATAGATTGGGCGGTTGCAAACGGAAAGCTGGCACCGAGGCCAGAAGACATTCGCAAGATATTCCGGCGCCAAGTCTCAACAGCACTTCGCCAAGCAATGCGTGTTGACGGCACGGGTATTACCTATCGGGCAAAGCAATGCGTATCCATCATCGAAAACGGCGAGCAACGAACGCTTTGGTTTGATGTTGACAACGGTGGCACTCCGCGCCTTCGCCAGAAGGCTGTCAGACAGCGACGTGATGGGATTGCCAACGATATTTACCGCGCAATGTCAGACGTAGAGCATATGAATTATGCTTTTCCGAACGATGAACCTGTCCAGTTTGAGATGGACTTCACCGAGGACTACGAGGAACGTAAGGCGCTGGAAGCATTAGAAAGAGAAGAAAAGGACGTAGGTTAGGACTTCTTCCATCGCGCTGCAGCGGCTGCGAGAGCTATTTCAGAACGCTCTTGCGGAGTAAGCGACCGGACGCGAGCCTTCGCACCTTTTTTGCCGGCCTTGCTGCGCGCCTCATTGATTTCCTCTTCCGGCTCTTCACCGGTCGCAATATCAACGATCCGCTTGGCAAGTTGATTGGAGTCGCGGGGGCGTTTGGGGTTACGGCCTGTCATATCCACTGCTTAGGCTGCTTGGGTTCCAAATTAAGGCCCGTCGGACCCTCGACCACACCAGCAATGACAACCTTGGGATCGCTTAGCGCACCCTTGGCACTTTTTGTCAGTTCGATGGCCTCGCTAATTGAGGCGCAAAGCACGTAAAAAACCTGCTTGGAGGAGTCGCTATTTCCCTGAAGGGCAATGATGTATTCTTTCATAACCACCAATATGGCAACGGTGGCTTCCGATTCCTAGCCCCTGATTTCAAAGTGACCCACTACCCATCGCTGAGATAGCATGAGAGGCCGGTATGTCAGATAAAGGCGGAAATGAGAGGAGCCCGCGCTGAATTGAGCCCGCTTGCGCCATATTTACACCACAGCGCAAAAGAACGGGGATGCGGCACACCTAACAAATTGTTCTGTAAGGGTAATTCTCAACATGGGCGGAGCACTACGCGCCCTTAGCAGGGGAGCGCCTTCGACCACTCGGCCACCTCTCCGCCGCCGGTTCTGCCCGGAAAAGAGCGGCTTTGCAAGACGGGTAACGACGCTCCAGTTATGCTGATAATCGGCCCGGCGTGCGCTTGAGGGAGAGCCTG
>JAJCZL010000052.1 GCA_029262415.1 Deltaproteobacteria bacterium
TGAAGCTTCAGTGGAAGAAGATCGACTTCTCCACGATGCAGGGAGACTTCGGTGATCCCGTGACCGGCAGCACCAGCGTCGCCCTGTGCATCTACAATGATGCGAGCACTCTCGTAGGCGAGTTCATCGTGAACCGGGCCGGGCAGCTATGCGCAACAAAGGACTGCTGGAAAGCCAAGGGCACCAAGGGCTACGGCTACAAGGACAAGGACAACTCGGGCGCTGGCATATCGAAGATAGGCTACGTCTCAGGGGATGTCGGCAAGGGTAAGGCCGATGCCAAGGGTAAGAACAATTCGAAGAAGGCCCAACTCGATCTGCCAATCGGCGTTGTGGCCGGCTTGTCGGGTAACTTTACTCCGACGATACAGATCCTGACCGACAACGGTCTGTGCATCGGAGCGACGATGAACGAGGTCAAGAAGGACGCCGATTCGCAGTACAAGGCGCAGTTGAAGTAGGGCGCTAGGAACGGCGAAGCGTTTGCGTTGAGCGGCCCGGCTTCATCGTGAGCCGGGCCGTTTTGTTATGCTGGTAACGCGAGGGAGCACGCGGTCTTTGGTGCCAGTAGTGGTGTAGTAGAGGATCGAAACTGACGGTAGTCCACCGTAAACCACAGAATGTGAAGTGTGCCGTAACGCTGCGTGCTGCAAGGAAACTCTGCGTTATTGCTAGTCAGTCGTCTTCGTCTTGATCTGACTTCGAACCCGTAGGTCGCAAGTTCGAATCTTGCCGGGCGCACCAGTTCTCCCTTAGGATTCCAGGTCGCGTTGTCAAGACGTATGGCTCTACCATCGTTTCTCCCTGAGCTTTCGCGACGTGTCAGAACCTGTTCAGAGTTGGCCGCCATCTACTGCGGGCCGCTAACCATCGATTGTTTCAAGAGCGAGCGTTCGTCTTATGGAACGCAGTGATATCGACCGGAGAAGTTCGGCATCGGAGGCTTGGTTTGGTCCGGCGCGAGTAACTTGACGACGCCACCGTGACACCCAGCGGACACCTGGGGATGCGCTCGCGCCCCAGCATGCCGCGCGGAATGTAGCCAAAAGTTTGCAGCCGGCGGCGTGTTCGAGATCATACCAACTATGCGATTGACATGTGGAGCACATGTAAGTAGCGTAATTACATGGCTATCATGATTCAGATTCGTCACGTACCCAATGAAATCCACCGCAAGTTGAAGGCCCGCGCGGCACTCGAAGGGATGTCGCTGTCTGACTTTTTGCTCCGCGAGGTGCGCGGGATTGCAGAGCGGCCGAGCGTATCAGAGTTGCGAGCGCGGGTGCTCGGCAGGTCGTCGATCACACCCAGCGAGAGCCCCACGAAGGCGGTGCGCGCAGAACGCAACGCCCGTTGATCGTCGTCGATGCATCAACGCTTCTTGAGCTGCTCCTGAACACCGAGATTGCGCCACAAGTGGCGGACCGGCTCTTTGACGCACAGGATACGCTGCATGCCCCCCACCTCCTCGATCTAGAAATCGCGCAGGTGCTACGACGCTATGAGCGAGCCCGCGCCCTGTCGGCCGCACGTGCGAACGATGCGTTCTCCGACCTGGCCGGCATGCAGATCACGCGTTACCCACACGACTTTCTCTTGCCCCGCATCTGGGCGCTGCGACGAAATTTGACGGCCTACGACGGCGCCTATTTGGCATTGGCCGAGATCCTCGGAGCGACGCTTGTCACCCGTGACACGGCGCTGAAGTCTGCAAAGGGGCACAGCGCGCGGGTCGAACTGCTGGGTTGACCGGCTTGAGGAAGGGCAGGGAGCCGGGAGATCTACTTCCCGGCACCCTGGTTAGGCGCGTTTGCTACTCGTTACCGAATTCGATGCGGAATCCGAGCACGTAGGCGTTGGCGTCCTCGCCGAACACCCCTTTGGCTTGAACGGCAAAGGCGGGCGTGAAGTACCAGCGCAATCGGAGATCTCCCGCGAACTCGTCGTTCGTGCCGCCGAACTCAGTGAAGTTACCGCGCAACTCCGCCTCGAGCTTTTCGCGCACGCGCGAACGTACACCGACGCTCGCGAGGTAGCCGTCATCGTCGGCCGCGGTGGCCCCGTCCGCGTCGGTCGTGACAAAAGCAAGCTCGGCCAAAAGGTCTGTCTTCTCACCGATGCCGTAGTGATAGCCGAATCCGACGTCGAAGATCGAAAGGTCGAATTTACCGGTCGATGGGCCGGCCTTAAAACCGAAATCGGCCCAGTGCATGAAGCCGTAGAAACGGCTACCGAGTTCTTTAGAGAACCCGAGCTCGATGCCGTCGCCCTCAGGGGCATTGTTGTCCGGGTCGATGTAGGGGAAGCTGAGCTCAACATAGCTGTAGTTGAGCGCCTGGGCGGTGGCAGGCGCGAACAAGACGATTGCCGCCGCAACGGCCGAGATAATACGGATCATGGTTTGTGTATTCCTCCCTGTCGGTTTCGCACCGGGCACCCCGGTGACGGCTAGAGTTCTCGTCTCACCGCTCGGCACCTAAAGCAACCGCGGACGCACGCCCCGTTACGGGGAGCCAGAGGCCGGCCGTGCAGATGCGTCGGTGGCACGGCCCCGCCCCGTAGGAACAGCGTGCACCAAGGTTTTGTCTACAGTATCGGGGGAAGTCCATACCTGAGGCGGGTATTTAACGGAGTTCAGTTTTGTGTCGAAATTAGACGCTGCCTGATCGTTTTTAGTATCGTATAAAGACCTATGGTGTTCCGTCCCCGTAAACATTGATAGCCTTGCCAAAGGGAAGCATGTTGTCGGAATCGTAGCCGGAAGCCGCAGGAAGACTCTCCGCCCATAATATCTCGGCTTGACTGTAGGGAAGAAGGGCGCGAACCGAATCCTGATCTGCGGAGGCGAGCACCGCCAAGGCTTCGCGTAAATGTTCAAGGCAATAGACGCGATAGCGCGACACCGGAAGTTTTGTGTAATGGCAGTTTTGCACGGTCAGCTCGAAATGTTTTGCGCCCCTGCCATAGGCTGTCGCATTGGCGATAAGCTGTTCCAGATGCGTTTCGCAGATCTCCTTCAACATCGGTTCACCGTCCTCCGGAACCTCCGATAGATATTGGGGCGTATCATCCATTTGCGTGTTCCACATACGGGCGACCCACTCATAAACTTGCGGAGCACGATCGCGCATGATTTCCGCCGGGGTCGGGTCTTGTCCGAAGTGGCGAAACATGGGGCCCATAAGGCCGAAGTCGGCAATTGAAGGGGCATTGCCGAGCAAGAAAGGACGAGTTTCCAACATCGCGCTCATATTGTCGAGCGCGTTTAAGTAGCCCTGTTCAACATGATCCCAGGTTTTCTTGGTCACCCCGTCGCGCTTCACGAAATAATGCTGCTGACGAAATCGGATGACCCTTCGGATGATGAAACGCGGAAACGGGTTATGTGCCGCGACTTCATCGACCAATATGTTAGACAGCAGGTCTCGGCCATAATGATAACTCCAACGATAATGCATCGCTGATCGCCACAACCATTCATCGGCATAGTCCTCGATCAGCAAGGCGACAAAACCGACAACCGGGTGTTCCGGTATGACTGGACCATCGGGATGTTCTTTTTCAAGCTGGAACAATATCGGCGTACTGTCCGACATCCAGCGACCATCATCGCGTTCGACAATCGGCATCTGAATGGCGCCGACATGTTCTTTCAATCTCTTGGCGTCGTGATACGGCATGCCGTGTAGCGAATAAGGAATCCGCTTGTAGCGCAGATACGCTTCTAGCTTGCCGGTATAATAGGAGACCCGCGATCCATAGACTTTCATTCCTGTTTCCTCTCAGCGCCACCTGAGTACCATCCTTTCTCGATGTAAATCCTCCGACATCGGTTGGAAAGGGGCCTCAGTTGTTCTAACGACGAACACAAGTCGGTTTACGATGCGCGGCAGCTTGCCAGTTTCGGTGTCTGACTTTACCAGACCATCGATTTCCCCGCTGTTCTTTGCACAGCAAGTAATTGGTGTGCTTCTCGGGTTTTCAATCGTACGAATTAGGATAGTAGCGTATGTTGTTTGGACTAATCGCCGAGAGTGCCGTTGGGGGTAAGCGTCCCCTCAACGATGTCGCCGATGCTTCCGTAGATGACGATCCGATACTCAGGGAGCATTCGAGCTGATTTTGATTGTACCAACGCCGCCCAACACTGAAATCGCTCTGCACGGCTACCGGTGCAGAGCTTCCCTAGCGGCCTCTCTGTCCAAGAGCGCACGAAAGCCGGTTCGATAATGGTCCAAGGCCTCTTCGGTTCGGCCCGCGGCTTCGCTGTGGCGCCCGAGTTCCCAGAAAAAAATCGGTTCAGCAGCACCACCCTTAAGCGCACGCAAGAGTTTGGCAGCGCCCGCCTCGACCTTCCCCGATCGTAGCTGTGCCAAGCCATCAACCCCCAGGGCACGGGGGTCGTCCTTGAGCAGTTCCATGACCTGCTCGATCAGGGCGAGCGCTTCTGAGGTCTGGTCGTCTTCCAACAGCAGCAAGGCAAGGTCAACACCAGCCCCCGGCACCCGCGGCGAGGCATCCCAGGCTTTACGGAAGTGGTCTTTGGCCGCCTCACGCTCACCCTTTGCAAGCAGACGGCGAGCCAAGTTATACGTTGGCCCGCCCGTTTCGCCTGAGTCGGCGGATTCACCGATACCCGGCTTTGTCTTCGCCAATTGCTGCTGCGGTTTCGCAAGCCGCGCGGCTCGCTCTTGGCCTGAGATCCGACCGAGCGTCGCTTCAACGTCGGCCCTGGCGGTCGGCATGAAATCGGCAAAGTGACCGGGCAAGACGAAGCGGACCTTTCGCGAATCAACGAAGAACGAGGTTGGTGTAACAATCACCTCCATCGCTCGACGCACGTGCTGATCAGGGTCGAGAAGCATCGGAAACGACACGCCCGTATCGGTAGCCAGCCGTCTTATCGCGTCGCTGTCGCTTTCCCCCGAGACAATCGCAACGACAACAAGACCGTCGGCCGCGAATTCACGCTTCAGACTCTCCAAATCGTGCAAGAGCTCGGTCGAACGCACCTGCCCCATGCGCCAGAAGGCGACGATTGCCTTTTTCCCGTCCAGTCGCCGTTCGAAATCGAACGTGTCGCCCGTCAGTGTGGGCAGTTCAAAAGCACCGAAACGATCAGGATGCGACTTGGCCTCAACGGGGATCGAGAAAACAACGACCAGAACAGTCACTACCAAACCGGCCCAGCATACCGGCCAAAGAATTCCTGTTTCCCTCATTGGGTCGCTCCAACAAAGCTACGGGCAGGCTGAACAACGATTCGACTCTAACCGACAACGTATTAAACGCAACGCGGAAAGCATTCCCGTTCCATCGCCTAAAACCTGTGGACAATCACACGGTGCGGCTGGCCCGTCGAAGGATGGCAAACGACGCCGTGGCGGTACTCTGCCCGGCCCTGTAGTACTTTTCGGATGATCGAAGACGCCAGCCGCGTTTACGCAATCCTGAGCTGGTGGGCTGCCTTTACAGCGCCACCGGCGACTATTCGATACTGCTGCGCCTGTCGCAGTTGTTCCCCTCGCGCTGATTCCAGCGCTGGCCCCACTTGATCAAGGATCTTCGCGCGCCGCTGGGCTTGTGAAAGCGTGTGCGGCCGTTGAAGTTAGAGACAAACAAGCTCACCGGCCCGGAGATACTGCGATGGAATGCGAGATAAAGCTGTTTGGCGGGGAAATGATCGACGGTACGGGGGCGGTCTCACGCCGAGCCGATGTCGCGATCAACGACGGAGAAATTGTTGCGGTAGGCGACCTCGCCGACCTCGAGGCCGAGAAGACCCTGGATTGTACCGGCAAGACGGTGGCGCCGGGCTTCATCGATATCCACAGTCATGGTGACTGGCTGTTGCCCTTCCGCAACCACGGCGAGATCATGGAGCCCTTCATACGTCAGGGCATGACCAGCATTGTGGCCGGCAACTGCGGCTTCAGCCCCGCTCCGGTTACCGAGTTGAATCGCGAGGTGCTGCTGGAAAACAGTCGCCTTATGCTGGACGACTATGCGCGGCCGGACTGGACCACGATGGAGGGTTTTCTCGGTTCACTCGATCGAAACGGCGTCGCGCTGAACGTTGCTGAGTTGGTTGGTCACGGTATCGTTCGCGCGGGAGTTACGGGGTTGCTCAATATGGATGCGCCCAACGCCGAAGAACTCTCTTTGATGGAGCGCTTGATCAAGGAATCTCTTGATGCCGGTTGTGTCGGTATCAGCACTGGACTCGGCTATGCGCCGGGCATTTTCGCGCAGGAAGAAGAGTTGAAGGCCGTGGCCGCATGGGCGGCGGATAGCGGCAAGCTGTTCACTTCGCATCTGAAGGCCTACAGCTGGGCGAGCGGCGTTTATGAAAGCGATCCGGTCGAGCAGCCGCACAACATCAAGGCCCTGGAAGAAGTACTCGACGTTTGTCTGGCAACCGGTGCGCGCCTTCAGTTGAGCCATCTGATCTTCGTCGGCAGCAACACCTGGCCTACCTATAGCGGAGTTCTTGAGCGCATCGAGAAAGCGCACGCGTCGGGACTCGACGTTGCCTTCGACGCTTTTCCCTACACCGCTGGAAACACTACTGCCGCAGTGCTTTTCCCGGCACCGATGCTTCCGCGGCTGGAGGAGATACTGGCGAGTCCCGAGGAGATGAGTGGCCTTCGCGCTTTCGCCGACCTTGCTTTCGAGCAGATCGGTTTCACGCTCGACGACATACAGATCATGAACGCGAACGCCGGTAACTTCGATCGCTACAACGGCATGTTCGTAGACGTCGCAGCGCGTGAGGCCGGTATGGATATCTGGGATTTCTATGGGCGCATGGTGATCGAGAGCAAGCGCAACGCTCGCGTGCTGTTGCACAAGTACAGCGGCGGCGGCGAGGACGAGGAAGCGCTACGTGCGGTTCTCGCCCATCCCTTGTGTACGATCGAGACCGACACGCTGCTCAGTGCGCGTGGCAGTCAGAACCCGGCCAGCTATGGAACTTTCCCGCGTGCGATGAGCACCTATGTGGAGCGCGGCTTGTTCAGCTTCGAAGAAGCCGTGCACAAGATGACCGGTGCGTCCGCCGAGCGTCTGGGATGGAAGGACCGCGGCGTGATACGCGAGGGAACGATGGCTGATATTGCCGTTATCGATCGTGTGGCGCTGAGCGACACCGCGACTTTCGAAAAGCCGGACACTTTCCCCACGGGAATCGAGCATGTGTTCATAAACGGCTGGCACGTACTCAACGCCGGCCGCTACGACGGCTCGCTGCGGGCGGGGCAAGTGCTGCGCGGATGATTGTCGCTGAGCAAGCGTTTCGGAGCGCAGGGTTGAGTAAGAAGATGACCCTCCCTCCGCGAGTTCTTCGAGTCGCTCGACTGCGACCGCCGGGCGTGCGGTGTATCGGCAGATGCGCGCGAGCCGTTTTCGATCGCTTCCGGGTACGAACACTCCGGCGCACGTCGTTATCAGCGAAACCTGGATGAAGATGCGCGGCGCGCGCGGACAAGGCCATCCGATCTCGCTCACCACTGCGGAAGAGCAGTTCATACGCTACGAAACTCAGAGTCGAAGTGAATACTTCCACCTCGCCTCCGACCCGGGTGAGCAACATCCGCTCACCGACGATGCCAGAGCGGTAGCGCTCGATGCGACTCTTGCAAGCAACCTCGGCGAGCATACGACAACAGCCAAGTCTGAGCGTGTCGAGACGATTCCTCCCCGGCTGCTCGAACAACTCAAAGCTCTCGGCTACGTGCAATAAGAGGCAGCGCTAGCGGACTTCGACCATGCGAGACCGGCACCGCGGCCGCAATTGGTACCAAGCAGGCGTGCTTCGCGGCGGGATGCGCGCTAGATTACATGCAGTGCGGCCACGATCCTTCAAACCCGTTCTCTTAGCCGGCATCGCTGCGGTCGGCACTATGGTGGCGCTGTTGGCTGCATGTGTGGCACACGCCGATGAGCCGGCGCGCGGGATCGACTTGACCTCTGTCTCAACCGATTCGGGCGTTCTCACCCGGGTGCTTGGCAACACCGGCAACGGCGCCTTTGGCGTGCCGGTTGCCGGTGCTCTGGACTGCGACGCTGACGGTTACAAAGACTACGCATTCGCGGCGATGACCGCCTCGCCGGCGGGGCGAAGCGGCGCCGGAGAGGTTTATCTGGTGTTTGGTAACGGCGGCATCGGCGCAACGATCGATACTGCGCTTGCCCGACCCGACGTGCTGCGCATCATCGGCGCCGCTACCAGCGAGGCATGCGGTAGCGAACTGTGGATGGACGACGTCACCGGCGACGGCTTGGGCGATCTGCTGATCGCGCGCCAGAACTTCAATCCCGACCCCTCGCGTCCCGGCGCGGGCGCGCTCACGGTGCTTGTCGGCAGCGCGAGCCTGCGTAGTTTTGCAGCTACGATGGCACCTCTGGATCTCGCAGCCCCGCCGGCCTCGCTTACGGTGCTTAACATCGTTGGTCCTGCGGCAACCGACCGTCTCGGCATTTGGGTACGCAGCGGCGACGTCACCGGTGACGGCACGGCCGATCTCGTGATCGGCGCTGACCAGGTATCGACAGATGCCGCGCACCACATGGGCGCTGTTTACGTGGTGCGTGGGGGGTTGCACCTTGCCGGCGGCGGGACGGTCGATCTGTCCGACTTGCCGACCACCGCGCTGGCCGGCAACATCGCAACGCTTGTGCCGCCCGCGAGCGGTTCGTCAGAGTTTCATTTTGGTGCGACCTGTCAGATCGCCGACCTTGACGGCAACGATCGCGCCGAAGTGCTGGTCGGTGCAACGATCAACCGTGCAGGCGCCTCTCTTGCTGCCGACGGTGCGCCTTTCGGCGCTGCGCACGCCTCGGCAGGCGCGCTGCGAGGCCGCCTCTACATTGTCTGGGACGACAACTTTCCCGAAGGTGTGTGGCCGGCGGGTTTGACCATCGACGTCTCAGCAGCACCCGGATCGACGACCGAGATCCGCGGCGGCGTGGGCAACCGTAGCTTCGGCGAGGAGATCCTCGGTGGGCTTGATTTCAACAGCGACGGCAAGGCGGAACTCTTCGTCGGCGATATCGTCGGCGATCTGAGCCCGCGGCGTGACCGGCTGAGTGCCGGCTCCGGTCATCTCTTCTATGACGCCGCGCAGCTGCGAGGCGCGGCCTTCGATATGGACAACCTGCCGCAAGGCTTGGTCACCACCACGTTCCTCGGCGGCAAGCCCAACGACATAGCCGCCGACACCGCGATGCAAGGCGATTTCAACGGCGACGGCGTCGCTGATCTTGCTTTCAGCTCACCACACGGAAGCCGTTTCGGTCGCGTCAACGCCGGAACCATCCATGTGTTCTTCGGACAACACGGACGCTGGCCGGCGATCATCGATCTGGCCGAAGGCGCCCTTGTGCCGTCCGCATTCGTAAGCGTTGTTGAGATCTACGGTGCCAATGGGAGCGCAGCAGCCGACGGTGGCGATACACTTTGCTACAGCGCTGCCGCCGCCGATGTCGATGGCGACGGTCTGAGCGACATCATCACCAACGAGATGCAAGGAAACGGTTCTACGGCGGTGGATGTGGGCAACATGTTACTGATCGGCGGGGCCATGCTGTCTGCGCCGGTTGCCCCCGGCAATTGCCCGGCGCGACCGCTGGCCGGTTGTCACAGTGCGGTGTCGGCGCGATTGCGTGCCGTCAAGCGTGCAGCGCCATCGAGCGACCGTGTGGCGTGGAAATGGAAAGGTGCGGCCGAGTCCTCCGCTTTTCGCGATCCGCTCAACGATAGCGGCGCAACTTACCGCTTGTGCGTCTACGAAGACGCAGCTTCGCCAGCGCTGGTTGCGGGGATGCGGACAACAGGTAGCGGGTCTTGCGGCCAGGCACCTTGTTGGTCGGCGCAAGACCCAACGGAGTTCTCGTATTTCGACTCCGAACGCAGCTCGGACGGAATAGAACGCATTAACCTACGGTTGCGACCACAACGCCCGGCCGTCATCCGTATTCGCGCGCGTGAGCACGCTACCTCGATTCCGTCTCTCCCTTCTGCGCTTCCCGTCGTTGTGCAGTTCTCCGCCTCCAGCGACGGTGTCTCGCAGTGTTTCGAGTCGAGTTTCTTTGACACACTGGCGAATGAGCCGGGGCGTTTGCTCGCTCAATATCGTGAGTAGACCTTTCAGTAGCGATCGTAAAAAGCTGAATTATAACGACAAATAAGTGACAGTATCTAGGTGTAACAAAGAGGAATCCCCATCTAGGGGGGCTTGGCTTAGCTGAGCCAGACGATTACAAACCTCCCCAGCGCAAGCGAGACCCGGCCGACATTTCGGATCTGCTGCTTTACGCGGAAACAACGACGACTCGACGAGTCGTTTGAAAGGGCCGCTTCGAGAGATCGAAGCGGCCTTTGTGTTTCGATGTTCCGCTAAGGTCCAAACGTGAATCATGACTTCGCATGTGCGACACCGCGCTGATGAAATCGACCGGCACTCGGCGGCTAAGTTCGCTGTCGGCACTGTCTCGCGGCGTCGCAGCTTTTGTCATAGTCCTCTTAGGCTGTGCTACTGCGCAGGCTGCAGACAGCGATCCTCGGGGTGATACGCGCGTCAGCCCTGCACATCACATCGTAGGTGGGTTTCGTAACCCCAAGGGGAAGGCCCACGGAGAGGGCGTCTCTGCGTGGACGATGTTCTCGTTTCTTGCCCGCCGCATCGGTTCATCGCTTGTTCCGCCGGGCGCGAACGGAGTGCCCGCGCGTGTGCGGCCTGACCGGGCTTTGTTGGATGGTTACGAACTCGGCGATCCGCCGACCGCCACTTGGATTGGCCATTCCACCGTCCTCGTACAACTCGGCGGCGTTTCGTTCCTGACCGATCCGACCTGGTCTTCGACTGCGAGTCCAACAGCGCTTGGCCCTAAGCGCTACGTGAAACCCGCGCTGGCGATGCGCGAGCTTCCGCCGATCTCATTCGCCGTGGTCTCGCACAACCACTACGACCATTTGCACCTGGGGACGCTCGAACGATTAGCCGCCGGCGGCACACGCATTTTCGTGCCACTGGCCAACAAGGACATCGTGACCGGTGCCGATCTTGCCCCGGAGTTGGTGACCGAGCTCGACTGGTGGCAATCGACCGTCTACGACGGACTGCGTATCACTTGTGTACCCGCGCAGCACTGGAGCCGACGCGGCCTGTTCGACGAGAACCGCAGCTTGTGGGCTGGTTGGGTTGTCGAAGGCGAGGGCAAGGTCTTTTACTTCGCCGGTGACACCGCGATGTTTGACGGCTTCGCTGAGATTGCCGAGCGTATCGGCCCGCCCGACCTCGCGGCGCTTCCGATCGGCGCTTACCAACCCGTCGAGATCATGAAGCCCTCGCACTTGAACCCCGAGGAGGCCGTGCAAGCTGCGCTTGAGTTGCGCGCCAAGCGCACACTCGCTGTGCACTTCGGCACCTTTGACCTGACCGATGAACCGGTGGACGAACCGCCGCGGCGATATCTCGCCGCCTCCGAACGCGCAGGGCGCGGAGCCGAGGTTGATTGGGTCTCCGAGGTCGGTGGCACGTGGCGTTGGTAGAACCCTGTGCGCGCTGCACTTGCACCGCTGCGGTGTCGTGTGAGGATACTTGGCGATGGACGATGGGTTAGTGCCGATTGGTAGCGGTTTTAAGGGGTGCTTTGGCTGTGGTGACGACAACAGCACGGGGCTTCGCCTTCAGTTCTCCAAGACCATCGACGAAGACAAAGTGGTGGCAAAGACGACCATCGAGCAGAACCACGCCGGCTATAGTCGCTTCGCCCACGGTGGCATTGTTGCGACGCTGCTCGATGAGGCGATGGGCTGGGCACTTTTGCATCTGGTCGGCAGATGGGGGGTAACGCGTGATCTCCAGATCGCCTATCGTCGGCCGGTCTACATCGGGCGTCCTCTCGTCCTCAGCGGCACCTCGGTGTCCGTCGAAGGTGAACTGGCGCTGCTTGAGTCGCGGCTCGAAGACGAACGCGGGCGTTTGCTCGCCTCGGCCAAGGGCACCTGGACGTTGATTCGCGAAAGGCACGCCGATGGCGACAAGCCGTAGACGAGAAGCTCCCTCGGAACCGTTGGTGCTGCTGGTCGGCGAGGGGGTTCTTGTTGACCGCGAGGCGCACGCCATGCTCGGCGATACGCCCTACGAAACCGTCCGTCCGCTCGAAGACGGTCTGCTTCGTGCTATCGATCTGCTCTCGCAGAGTTCGCTATTCTCTTCGACCACCACTGTCTGGATCCGCGGGATCCGTACCGAGCCGGAAGCAGACATAGATGAGTTCCTCGAGTTTCTCGTAAGCGGCATTCCGGACGACGCGCGTCTGATCGCGAGCGCGGCAAAGATCGACAAGCGAACCAGGCTCTACAAGTTCTTCCACAAGCACGGTGTCATCGATGAACTGCGACCCGAGCTGACAAGAGAGGGCCGGATTTCCGAACGCGACGTTGTCGGCTATACCGGCGCGAGGGTCGCGCGAGCCGGTCTACCGCCATTTCCCAGAGCGGCGCTGGCCGAGATTGCGAAACGTGTCGGTGCCGACCTCGGCGAATTGTTCCAAGAGGTCGACAAGCTGTGTCTGTGCCACAGCGAGGACCAGCCGCTTACCTTGCGGGCAGTACGAGAGGTGATGATTGATCACGCAGGCGCCTGGATCTTTGATCTGACCGACGCCTTGGCCAAGCGTGATCACGTAGCCGCAGTTCAGGTGGTTTCGAGTTTGTTGGAAGCCGGGGAGGTCCCGTTTCGGATCACAGCAACTCTTACAACCAAGGTCGCTACGCTTCTGGATGCGTGTAGGGCCGGGCAGACCCTCGGCGGGGTATGGCCTGGCGGGGAGCCGCAGGGCTTCCTTAACCGTATGTATCCGCGGCTACCGGAGTCGGCACGCCGTCGCTTCCCGGCCAACTGGCCGACCTATTATGCGTTTCGCGAGGCGTCGGCATTCAAGCCGGCTGAGCTTCGCCGGCTTCACGGTGGTTTGTTGCGCCTAGACCGGATGCTAAAGAGTTCGTCGGTACCTCCGCTCGAAGCTATCGCGGCGGTGTTGGAAGAGGCCTGCATCGGGGGGTGATTATCCTTGATCTGGCAAGAGAAAATAAGTACGCACCAGTTGCGCACAAACTACTGCACAGGTTGTGCACAACGTCCTTGAAACGGCTCGACCGTGTGCTAGTCTGCAGCAAGTGTAGCGGTACGCTCGTGGGTTCCTGCGGGGAATGACGAGCGGGACGAGCAGGAGGAGTCGGGAGATGGACCCGTCATATTTCGGCCTTTCAGAACACCCCTTCGACAACCCAGACGAAGGTGACGTCGATCTGCTGAACGAGGCGCACGAGTCTCTGTTCACGGAACTGCGCGCCGGACTCAAAGCCCCTCACGGCATCACGCTGATGATCGGCGATCACGGTAGCGGTAAGACGGTGCTGGCCAAATCACTGATCGGCCGGTTGGCCGATACCGCCACGGTCGCGTATCTGCCCATGACCGGCCCAGGCCTGCGCCATCTGCTCGCGGAGGCGATTGAGCAACTCGGCGGCGACGTTGCGCCTTCGGCCGAGGAGTCAGGTTTGATCGATACTCTGAAGTCGATTGCGGCGGCACGTGCTGAGCACGACCGCGCGACCGTCATCGTTGTCGACGACGCGCACGAGTTGCCCGCCAAAACCCTGGAGAGGTTGAACAAGCTGTTCGGCGACGATCCGGCCGAGCCTTCAATGCTCCACTTGATCCTGATTGGGCGCCAAGAGTTGCTCGACAGAATGAATGCGGCCGGTGACCGCACGATCCTCAAGCACCTCATCCAGGTTTGCCGTATGGACCCGATCGGTCCCGAGCATTCGTTCCGATACATTGCCGATCGCGTTTCCCGTGTAGGTGGTGTGGTTAAAGAGATTTTCAGCCCCGAGGCGCTCGACAAGATCATTACCTTGGCCAATGGCGTACCATACAAGATTGATCAGATCTGTAGCGCTGCGCTGCGTGAAGCGCAGGAGCGCGGCGATACCGCGGTAGACGTTGAAGTTGTTTCGCGCGCGAGTTCCGAAGTTGACGGGATTGCCGCCGATGACTCGGACGACGAGTCGCGAAGCGCGTTCGTGCTCGGTGGACTTCCCGTACACACAGCCAGAAACGGCTTGCAAGATTCGTATCGCGGCTCGTTGGGGCCGCTATCGCATTGGCGCGAATTGTATGAGAACCGCCGCCGTTTGGTTTTGTGGGGCGCAGGCCTTGTCGCAGTGTTGGCGGGGGCCGCGGCTCTGCTGACCGGAACTCCGGGCGACGAAGCGGGCACCCGTACCGCGATAGAAACCGATCGCTCGGCCAATGAGCCGATCCGTATCGCCTCGGCGACAAAACAGCCCGACCCTGTGCGCAGCGCCGCGCAACCGGCGTTGCCGAGTCCGCTGCGCGAGCCGACCAGCGTTCCTAAGATGGTTGTTAACCGCACGGCAACGGCCGCCAACAGTATTGGCGCCGGCAACACCGCTGCGGAGGCTAAAGGAGCCGCCCGTGGGATCGTCGCGCCGCCGACGCGTAAGGCCGAATTCGGTCGCCCCTCGACGGGGGAGGCCGGAGTCAAGCCGTCCGAGCGTGCGATCAAGCCGCAAGCTGGTCCACTCACGGTGGCCAAGCTCGGAAAACCGGCACCGGCGGTGAATAACAACGCCGCGTCTCCACAACCGCCGGCGGTCGCCGCCATCATGCCGTCGTCACGGACGTCTTCTGCGCAGAGTGGATTCGGTGCGATCGTTAAGCCCGCGCCGGTACCGAACACGCCGCAGACCGACGCCACGGCGCCCTCCAATGCGCCCCCAGCGATAGCACGTCCGCGCGCCCGAACCTCTGTTGCAGCGATGGGCACAGCCGCAAAACCTGCGGTTGCGCCGACTCCGGTGGC
>JAJCZL010000053.1 GCA_029262415.1 Deltaproteobacteria bacterium
GAAGCAGTTGCTGGAGTTGATCGAGCCGCACTACCCGAAGGCCGGCAAGGGCCGCCGGCCGCTCGGACTGGCAAGTCTGTACAGTGTGCGCCGTCAGCTACTTCCCAAGGGGGTGCCGTGCCGGTTGTGAAGCCGCAAGACAGGCCGGGTAGCGCCGGCCAGCTAGCTTCCGCGAGCTGAAACCGCGCTACATTCCGCGCGGAATGTGCATAACTCGGCGCAAAGTACACCGGCGGCACGATGATCGGTCCGCTCAGTCACTTGTGCAGAGCTTCCCTAGGCTCGCCGAGCGCCCCACTACCTCCGGTATCCACCGCGCGTGAGCCCAGTAGGTTCAGCTTGTAGCGCCGGATCGTCTCCGGCTCGATGCGCCTGCCGTCGTCAGTTGCGAAATAGAGCGCATCCTGCGGACACTGCACCACGCACGCGCCGCACTTGATGCAGCGGTCATCGTGCAAGAGTTCGACCTTGCGCAGATCCTCGCGCCGCTCAAAGCAGGCCTCGGGGCAAACCGCCCAACACGAATAAACACCTACGCAGCGATCCGTGTCCAGAGTGATCGCCCAGTCCTTACTCTCAAAATGGCTACCGCCTTCGGTAGGCGTGGAGCCGGCGAAATCGAAGGTGAGCACCGCAAGCGTAAGGGTTGCGCACACAACCGCGGCAACAACGGCCGCGGTCGAACCACCTGCGATCAGCACACAGGCGACAGGCGCAACGGCGCTGGCCGCCCATACAAGCGGCCAACGTCCACGGCCCAAGCGGTCGAATACCAGGAACACGCCGATCGACATCAGCCACACCAGAGCAATCGCCGACAGGATCCAACTCACCTGCACAAACCACATGACCACCGCGGCCACCAGCGAAGTGGGCGCGGCCCACGCGGTTGCCATCTCGATGCGCTCGCGGGCTTCGAAGCGCACTCGCCGCATCGAATCGTCCTTGCGACCATTGGCAGCCAGATAGCGCGGGATGTCGTCAGCGTAGACCGGACCGAAGCGGAGCTTCCATCCACAGCGTCGAGAAACCTCGGTCGCGATCACACCGGTTGCGGCAAGCTGAGGCAGGATGGCGCGCCGGTGGCGCACGTGTTCGGCGATGCCGCAGGTCTTCAGTGCCGTTACCACTTGGTTCGACGTCAGCAGCCCCCCGGCAGCAGCGCACCAAACATTGATGCCCTGTGAAGGAGCCACAACCAACCACGCGTCGATGCCCGCCAGCGAACGGATGAGGCGACGCACGGTAAGGTCGTAGTTGCCGGTGATGAGGACGGGGCTCTCCGGTCCGGGATCTCCCACCCGCCGAAGGCCGGGCTCAGTCGGCCACGGCAGCAACCGCAAGGCGGTCTGCACGACGTCCAGGGTAGTATCGCGCGCGCTCACGTCGCCCGCTCCGCGGCGATCACTGCAAGCGTGCCGAGCCACGAACGCTCTTCGCTGCAAATGCGAAACCCAGCCCTGCGAAGCTCGCCGCACGGATCGACCAGTGCACGCGTCGTCGTCCCGGTAATCACCCAGGTAAGCAGTCCCGCCGGAATCCGTACGGCGAGGTGCACGATCTTCTGCCAATGACTTGTCGGTTCGACCTCATCGCAGATGACCAAGCGCCCGCCATCTTTGAGCACCCGGTACACTTGGCGAAGCACGTAGGCACGCTCACTCGCCGACATCTCCGAGAAGCAAAGGCCGGCGGCGACGGCATCGAAGCTTTGTTGGGTATAGCGATCCATCTCGGCGGCGGTCGAGTCCTGAAAGGTGACACGATCGTTCGCGCTACCATCGAGACGCTTACGAGCGCGATCGATCATCTCAGGGTTCTGATCGAACGCTACCAATTCCGCACCGGCATCGACGAGCAACTCGGTAAGCGCACCGGTTCCGCAGCCGATCTCCAGCACGCGAACGCCCGGCCGCCACACGGCCGCCGCAGCCACTGCTCGGTGTGCGCGCGGTACCGCGCCCAGACTCAACACCCGCATGCCGGCGTCGTAACGATCCGGCGCCGATTCGAGAATCCGCATCAAGACGATCGAGCTCATGGCATGAGTACCTTGCGCACCGCGAGCTTGATCTGCCCGGCGAGCGTCTTCTTGCGGCGAAACGCCGTCGGTTCGAGAAAGTACTGAAGAAGCAGTCCGTCGATCATGCCGACGATTAGGGCGGCCGCCGCTTGTGGGTCGACGTCGGCGGCGATCTCGCCGGCTGCGCGGCCCTCCTTTATAAGGAGGGTGAGATCCTCGCGGATAGCTGCGAGGATCGGCCGGAAGCGATCGAGGTCGGATGCCCACAACTCGAGCAACACCTTGCCCTCAGCTCCCCACTGCTCGAACAGAGCCGTGACCGTGGCGGCCACGCCGACGATACGGTCGAGGGCAGTGCCCCGACCGAGCGCGGCGCGCATGAACAGTTCGCCTTCCTCGGCCAACATCTCGTCTGCTACTGCGCCGAGCAGTGCGCTCTTGTCGGGATAGTAATGGTAGAGGCTGGCCCGGCCCATACCGGCCTCGCGGGCTACGTGGGTCATTCCGGTGCCGGCTATGCCGCGCTCGGCGAAGACACGCCGGGCGGCCTGGCGGATTTCTGTTCTGAGATTGTCGTGGTCAACGATTTTGGGCATCTTTTTCGACAGTAGTGTCGATAATCCGCGTTGAGTCAAATATGAGTCGGCGGCACACGACTGAAGCAAAGAACGATCTTCACGGAGTCGGAGGCTGTTCGGCGCTACTGGTCGTGGCGGAGATCGGAGAGCCGTCACGGTTTCACAACGTTGCCACTGCAGTCCCATATTTCAACGCCCCGTGCCGACACTCGAGCGGTGCGTTGAAAGCGGCGCGAACTTCGGTTAGGTTCCCCCCCCTGCCGGGTCTTGCTCGTGGAGAGGTGTCCCGGTAATCAGCTCGGTAGGGAAGGCCTGTTCACGACGTTCGAGCGAGCCGCCACAAGAGCGGAAGGACAGACTTAGAACTACAACACGCGTCATGAGCAAGACGACCAACTTACGTGTTCACACGGCAATCGGCTTGCAACAGGCGGACGATTTGCGATAGTGCGCGCGCAATTTTCGCTCCCACTCGGGAGCAGCCGCGCACTCAGGGCGAATAGCAGAATCGCAGGGAGGAATTTGGGAGTATGGTCAACCAGCTCGCAAAAGGTTGGGCTCGTACAGGGCTCGCATTGGTGCTTCTCGGCGCAGCCGCGGGTGGGTGTGCGCGCGAGGACTGGAAACCCGAGGTGCTCGCCGACACTAGTCGCAGCGCCGAGCATGTATCGCTCACTCGCGGCCGAGAGGCGTACAAAACCTACTGCGTCGGCTGTCACGGCGTGGACGGCGACGGCAACGGCCCTGCGGCCCGTTTCCTCGACCCGCCTCCTCGCGATCTGCGTACGGGCATCATCAAGTATGCAGCGGTCGAAGCCGGCCAGTTGCCCCACGACAGCGATCTCGTGCGCGCAATCCGCAATGGGTTGCACGGCACGGCGATGTCGGCCTGGCAGTTCCTACCCGACCGCACCGTCAGTGCCACTATCGCCTACATCAAAACCTTCGCCGGCGATGCCTACGCCGACGACGAACCCCATGTCGAGATCGTGGCTAGCCTGGATCCTTGGTCGGACGGTGACAAGACCGAGGCCATTGCTGAGGGGAAGTCGATCTACCACGTACTCGCACGCTGCAACAACTGTCACCCTTCCTATGTGACGCGCCAACAATTGTACGACCTCTCGAAAAAACACTCCGGCGTCGGCATCAGTAGTTTCCGTGACAACATGTACGATGCGGTATCGACTGACACCGAGTGGGGCTACAAAGTACTGCCGCCCGATTTTCTCACCTCGACGCTGCGCACAGGCACCGACCCCAACAGCCTTTACCGAGTAATCGTATCCGGTGTCGGAGGAACCGCCATGCCGACGTGGCTTGGCGCGTTGAGCGAAGAGCAGCTCTGGGCAATGGTACACTATGTCGACTCTCTCATCAGCTTGAAGGGAACCCCTGAAGCTACGCGAACCCACGAGCAGTTGACCAATCAACCTGAATTTCGTGTGCCGGTCGAAGACACTGACGGCGACACCGAAGCATCCGAAGGAGACCGGCAATGACGGCACAAGGCCTCACGCAGCCTCACGCGCAACCGCTGGTGAACCGGGCTCTCGTGCGCGCCCACTTAGTCGCCGGGCTCGTGTTCTACGTAGTCGTACTGTTCGCCGGTCTTCTCTACGGATTGCAGCTGCAACAACTCTACCCGTTTCCCGACGTGGAGTTCTTGAGCCCGGGCCGCGTCCGCATGGTCCACACCAACGCCGCAGCCTTCGGGTTTCTCGTCAACTGTTTCACGGCGGCGTTGTACTGGGTGATCCCACGCCTTTGCGGTGTACCGGTGCTCAGCAACCGACTGGGTTGGGTGGTGTTCTTTGCCTGGCAGGCTATCGTACTCTCCGCGGCGGTCGGCATACTGATGGGTCACGCCCAGGCGGTCGAATGGGGCGAGACTCCGGTTTGGATCGATCCCGTGGTCTTGATAGGCGCGGCCTTGCTGATCGTGAACGTCGCTTGGCCGATCTTCAAGCGCCGCGACCGCGATCTGTACGTCACGCTTTGGTACTACAGCGCCGGATTCGTTTGGTTGGCCCTCGTGTACTTTATGGGTAACTTCCTGCCGCAATACTGGATCCCCGGCGCCGGCGGAGCGGCTGTAGTCGGACTGTACATCCATGACCTG
Source organism: Deltaproteobacteria bacterium (assembly GCA_029262415.1). Taxonomy (GTDB): domain Bacteria; phylum Desulfobacterota; class Binatia; order UBA1149; family JAJCZL01; genus JAJCZL01. Next base: position 4,724 of record JAJCZL010000053.1, read on the forward strand.
GTCGGGCTGTTCGTCACCCCGATGGGTTGGGGGCTCATGTACTACTTCGTGCCGGTCATCCTCAAGAAGCCGATATGGAGCCACACCCTCTCGCTCATCGGCTTCTGGGGCCTGGCGTTCTTTTATCCGCTGCAGGGGATCCACCACTTCCTATTCAGCCCGATTCCGATGTACGCGCAGTACGGGGCGGTGGTTTCTACTATCGCTATCGAAATCGTGGTCTTCACCGTCATCGTCAACTTCTTCATGACGCTGCGAGGCGACGGCGACATGATTCGGACCGACATGCCGATTCGCTGGTTCTACACCGGCATGGTGCTGTACTTCACCACCTGCTTTCAGTGTGCGTTCCAGGTGACGCTGACCTTCCAGAGAATTATCCATTTCAGCGACTGGGTTGTCGGCCACGCACACCTGGTCATGTACGGGGTATTCGGATTCTGGCTGCTCGGCACCGTGGATTACCTGTGGCCGCGTTTGGTGCGCGCCGGATGGTACAGCAACGCATTGCGCGGCTGGCACTATTGGATGACCACGCTCGGTCTGACTCTGATGTTCCTCAGCCTCACCGCAGCCGGACTGGTGCAAGGCTACCTATGGAGTTCGCTCGCTCCGTGGGAGCAGTCGATAATTTCGTCGGTGCCGTTTTGGACCGCGCGTACGGTCGCAGGCGTAGTCATCATTTCCGGGCAGTTCCTGTTGTTCTACAACATGTGGATGACGGCGCGCTCTAATCTGCCCGAACTCGAAGAAGCCGGTAGCGTCGCTGGCGCGTTGCGCGCTTAAAGAAGGGAGCACGTAGGTGGAAAGGTTTACAACAATTATCGGGGCCGCCGGGATCGGCTGTTTTCTTCTAGCGTGGGCGCTCGAGGGCTGGCTGCCCCTGCACCACCTGAACAAGATACCGGTGCAGACGCTTGAGCAGATCGCGCCGCGACCGAGTGCGGCTTTCCTCGATCTCAACCGCCGCTATCCTGAGGCCTTCGCAAAGCACTACGGGGAACCCAACGCCGAGGCATTCCGCGAAGCCCTCAAGCTCGCTCGCGATACCTATATCGCCGAGGGTTGCTGGCACTGCCATTCTCAGTTCGTCCGCCCGGTCTCGAACGAGGACATCCGCTTTGGTCCGGTAGCAGCCGCCGCAGAATACCAGAACGAGATGCAGCTCCCGCAGTTGCTCGGCACACGCCGGGTAGGCCCGGATCTTTCACGCGAATGGAACAAGCACTCGGTGGACTGGCACGTCGCGCACTTCTACGACCCGGTCTCGGTGGTGCCGACCTCGGTGATGCCGTCGTACGGCTGGTTCTTCGACGACAAAGACCGCCCCAACAAATCGGGTATCGCAATCGTATCCTACGTGATGTGGTTGGGCAGTTGGACCGAAGATTGGGATCTCGGTAACGCACGGCCGTCGGCTTCGGTACCGCGCAAGGACGGTGCATCGTGAACCCCCACACCCCCAGCGGCGGCGGACGCAGGGCCGCCTACATATGGATCATGCTGGTCGGAACCATGCTCGGTGGAGTGGCCTTCGTGTTCAAGATCGTCGAGTTCCTGCATGCCTTGGAGTCGCCGGAGTCGTCCGGGTTCGTTATGGTGCCAGTGACTGCGTACTTCGTGGTCGCCGCCGGCTGGACGTGCCTGCTTGTTTGGAGCTACTTGCACGGTGATTTCGCAAGGATCGAAGAACCAAAATACAGAATGCTGGAAAGGGAGTTCGAGTATGAGCGACTCGAAGAAGCGGGCATCGAGCCCTAAATCGGCCGATCAGGGGTTCTCCGAGAACGACTTCGCGGAGACGGAAATGACCTACGGCGTGCCGCGCACGCGGCAGCCGTACCTCTTCGTGGGCTTGGCCTGGCTCGGTTTCGCTTTGGGTGGCATCGCCTACTTAGCACTGTACTACTTTCCGGATCTATCGGAGTGGAACGCCTGGTAAGAAGCTGTACCCACTGCGGCCTGGGTTGTCCGGCCGGTGCGAGTTTCTGTTGCTACGGGTGTGAACTCGTCTACTCGCTCACCCAGCAGGCCGGCGATGCAGGTAACGCGCTACGCGGCCGCTTGGTACTGTGCGCGTTCTTCGCCATGAACCTCATGGCTGTAACCCTGTTCTCGTACTCGCAGGAGATTTACGGCGCGACGCCCGATGGATCGATGGCAAGGCTCGGCGGATTGTTTCGAGCGGCATCGTTCGTGTTCGCGACACCGATTATAGCGATCCTTGGGGTGCCACTCGGCGCGCGTGCGTGGCGCGGCTTCGCTGACGGGCGCGCCGGCGCCGAGTTACTGGTGATTACCGGCGTTTCGGTCTGCTACGCCTACTCGCTCTACGGACTAGTCGGCGGCGGACCGCTGTACTTCGACGCGGCTTGCATGACGCTGATCCTTGCCGGAGCCGGCCGCTTCGCCGAAGCCCACTGGCGGGGCCGTGCCGCCGGCCTTCTCAGTGCGCGCCTGGGCCGCGGCAACGGCTACGCCCACAAACGCGTAGCGCAAGGATGGCGCCGTATACCGGTGCGCGAAGTCGCAGCCGGAGATCATGTGCGGGTGCGCGCCGGCGACGAAATCCCTGCCGACGGCCGTGTCGTGTGTGGTCGAGCCGAAGTCGACAATTCCGCGCTAACCGGAGAGTCACAAACCATCGCCGTCGCCGCCGGGGATTATGTTGCCGCCGGTGCGATCGTGACCGGTGCATCGATCGAGGTACGCGCGACTCGCGATGCCACGGATTCCACAGTTGCGCAACTCGAAGAGCTGCTGCGCAACGCGCGTAACGACCGCCCGCACACGGTGCGCTCCGTCGACCGTGTCGCGGCGGTGCTCGCTCCGGCAATGATCGCAGTCGCGATTGCTACCTTCGTCTATTGGACCCTCGCCGGCGCAACCGAACGAGGCGTTCTCGCGGCAGTCTCCGTGCTCGTCGTCGCGTGCCCGTGCAGCTTCGGTATCGCTACCCCGCTCGCATTCTGGGCCGCACTGCGGCGTGCCGCCGAGTGCGGGGTATATTTCCGGAGCGCGTCGGTTCTAGAAGTGTTGGCCGGCGCACGTGCAGTCGTCTTCGACAAGACCGGCACGCTGACGGAAACCGCGAAGTCGGATGCAACCGTGACAATACTCGACGATCCGGACGACGACGTGATAGCCTACGCCGCGGCGTTGGAGGACTGCGTCAACCATCCGATTGCGAGCGTGTTGCGCACACTCGTTTCGTCCGCCGAGCGCCCCCCTGCCCCAAGCGAAGTTCGGGTGCTTGCTGGACGCGGGATAAGCGGGCGCTTCGGAGACCGGATCATGCACGTCGGCAATGCGGAAATGGCCGACTCCCTAGACCTGGTCGTCGATGAAGTCGACCGCCGCCCGGGAACCGTCCTCATCATCGACGGTCGTCGCCTTGCCGCCCGCGTTCAGATACGCGCACCGATGCGAGCATCGGCTGTCGAGGCTATCCAGCAACTGCTGCGCAGAGGCATGCACGTCGAGATCCTCAGCGGCGACGCCGAAGCCGCCGCCGATGCGGCTGGGCGACGGCTGTTGGTACCCGCGCGGGGTGGCCAAAGCGCCGCCGACAAGCTCGAGCGTATCAACGAGCTTACCGAGACATTGGGCACCACGGTGATGGTCGGCGACGGCACCAACGACGCGCCGGCCCTTGCGCGCGCGACTGTCGGTGTGGCCATTGGTGTCGGCACCGATCTCGCCAAGGCAGCGGCTCCTCTCAATCTCTCAAGTTCGGACCCCCGCACCGTGGCGTGGAGCCTGGAACTGGCATTGGCGACCAGGCGAATCGTGCGACAGAACCTCGCATGGTCGTTTGTCTACAACGCTGCCTGTGTAGCTGCAGCGGCAAGCGGTCATCTCACCCCGGTGCTGGCCGCCATAGCGATGCTCGGATCTTCTTTCACGGTCGTCGGCAACTCGCTGCGCCTGACCGGCTTCGCTGCCATCAACAATACCCAACAGGGCGCAGCCGCCGAAACTTCTGGGAAAGTGCCGGTGTCGGCCACCGTACAGTTGCAGGCGCACGCATGAACGCGCCTCTGGGCATTGCCGAAACGCTGGCCGCTTTCGCGCTGCTCGGTCTGGCCAGCACACCCCATTGCGCTGCAATGTGCGGACCTCTGGCGGCACGTGCGTGCGGCGGGCGGCTGCTGTCAGCTTCGAGCGGAGGCTATGTCGTCGGTCGCACGAGCAGCTACCTCGCTCTCGGCGCACTCGCGGGCGGTCTCGGCTCCAGCGTGCTCGAATTCGTCGGCCCCGCTCTGCGCTTGGTGGTGGCGGAATTCGTGGCTCTGATCCTTCTTCTCGAAGGCGTGCGCATGTTGCGAGGCGGTGGCCTCGCCGCAACCGGGGTACCGGTTCCAACTTGGGTTCTTCCGGTTTGGCGCCGACTGCCCGAGCGCGGCCTCGGCATCGGTCTGGCCACCGGCTTTCTGCCCTGCGGTGCGCTGTTGTCGGCGCTGTTATTGGCGGCCGCTTCCGGCGGGTCGCTGCAGGCCGCTGCGGGGATGGCGGTGTTCTCGCTCGCGAGTTTGCCGGGAGTACTGGTTCTTCCTTTGATCGCGGGCGCGACGGCCCGCCTACGTTTCGGCACCCGCGCCCCCGACCTGGCGCGGCGCGTGGGCGGCTGCACCTTGATCGCAATCGCCCTATGGGTTGCCGTGCGACCCGCGCTGGTGTCACAGCACGATCACCATCACCAACGTGTCGGTACACAACGGAGCTAGAAGAACCTGGAACCGTCAACGCAGCAGCCGCGCGATTCTACAACAGGACGGATACCCGCGGTTTCCAACAGCGGACTCAATTTGGCCGAGCTGTGCGCGTTGACCATCGGCTCGACGATTATCTTCCTTACCTTCCCTACGTTCCTATGGACCGCCGGTCCTCACACCTCGCACGTCTCGCGATTCGTTGTGTCCTACCTTGCGGTCGTTCCGTTTGCCGCGCTGTTGTTAGCGATCCGCCGAAGGCGCCTGCGCGCTGCGGAACTGGCGGCGGCGGTGCTGATCGTCTGGGCCGTCAAGATGCTAATCACCGTTGGGCTCTACCACGGCCTGGCAGGCCGGGCGCGACCAAGATTGGAACCCGCCCTTGTCGAGCGCCGGCCGCCGGTCGCCGCCGACCGGCGCTATACACCCATCGAAGCGTTTTCGGGACGTCGGATCAGCGGCAGCGTAGTGACTCCCGATGGCACCGCCTTGGTCGGTGCGCTTGTGTACCTGAAAGGTTTGCACCAGGGCAAACCCACGGTCGCCGGCGCAACATCAGCGGTGGTATTTGACGGCGCATACTTCAAGCCGTTCCTGAGCGCAACTACAGCAGGTTCACACCTCGCGATCTCCAACAACTCGAACGCACCGGTCGTGGTCACAGGCCGTATCGACGGACGCTCCGTGTTCAACGTGCCGATCATCGGCGGTTCGTCGCGACGCATTCGTCTTACCAAGCAGGGACGACTCAAACTGAGCCCACGCTCAGGTACCGCAACAGAAACCGCATGGGTCCAGGTGCTTGCGCATCCCTACTTCGCGGTGACAGGCACCGACGGAACCTTCGCGTTCGAGAACGCACCGAACGACGCGCTGACACTGACGACAATTTACGTGGGCGGCGACGGCGCACTGCAAATCAACCGTCGCGAGGTAAGCGAAGGCAGCCTCGACATCGGTCTCAGCACCGTTTTCGAAATAGATCGCGGCGCAAACTCATGACCGCCAGATACGTACACGCGGCCGCGGCAAGGCTTCCAAGGGTGATCGGCAGCAACGAGGCTTCGTTGACGAAAACCATCAATGTGGCCAGGAACGCGCCGATCGCGAGAACTACGGCCGACCAGAAGCGTGCCACGCTCGGCGGGTTTCCGCGGCGTACCAACGCCCCCCAACAAAACATCGTCACCGCAAGAACCGCAGCCGGCGTGAACGCGAGGTTCGGAGGCTCGACCCAATGCGCCGCGGCGCCTGTCAACACACACACGGGTAGCGACAGCCACCACGGCAAGAACCCGCGCGGGACCATCGGCGCGAAGTCGCTCTCCGCCTGCTCGGCCCAGTCGCGGCGGCGGTGCGCGCTTGTCGGTGCTTCGTCCGGCTGCAAGGGGACACTCTAGCAAAGATGGGCGCCGGCGGACATAGCCGGATAGCACGGCGTTCTTGCGCCTACCGTCTGCCCTTAGCCGGCTGGCCGCGGGTGGTGTTCGAGTCCGACTACGCATTCCGCGATGGGCGGCTGATGGCGGGCGAAGACGAGTTGGCGCGCGTGGCAACACGCGGGGAGCTCGAGCGCGGAGTGACCGCATACCTACCCGGTTTTTCCGAACCGCTGAGGATCGTCCTGGCTCGCGACGGCGCCGTCGATCGGCTGAGGCTGCGGGTAGCCGGGCGCGAAGCGCTGAAGGAAAGCGAGTTGGCTGCACCTGCATCGCGCTCGGCGTGGATTCACGCGTTCCTTGCGCTTGGAGCTTCCGCCGCAGGTTTTGCCGCCGGCTACGTCTATCTGTTTCGCGCCGAAGCAGACGCCAGCGTACACGCGCTCAAAATGGCCTACCACATGGCTGCTTGGCACCTACTCCTTACGCTGACACTGTTTCCTTCAAGTGTGTGGGGTCAGCGTGCGGGGATCCGCGCGGTACAGCTAGTGAGTCTGCTGTTCTTCTTTATCCATGCAGGGATCGCGGCCGCCAACGTCGGTACTGTTGATATTGGAGACAGCACCGACCTCTGGATCGCGACTTGGAACGCCGTCAGCGGGCTCCTATTCTTGGCCGCGGTTGTCTACGGGAACACCGCCTATCGCGATATGGATCCCCTCCGCGGCTTACCGAAAGCCCCTTAAGCAAGCTCTGCACAAGTCTTTGATAAGTAAGTACGCAAGTCGAGCGACTCGTGAAGAGGTTGGGCGATGGGTGCGCAGCGTAGGTTCGCGTCGGTAGTGTGGAGTCAGAAAGGTGCGCCATCGAGGTCTGGCCAAGAACCTGGCCCGAGCCCACACCATGTTCGGACCGGCCAATCTGTACAACGTGCGCCGTCAGCTACTTCCGAAGGGGGTGCCGTGCCGGTTGTGAAGCCGCAACACAGGCCGGGTAGCGCCGGCCGGCTACATTCCGCGAGCTGAAACCGCCGCGCTACATTCCGCGCGGAATGTGCATAACTCGGCGCGAAGTACACCGGCGGAACAATGATCGGTCCGCTCAGTCACTTGTGCAGAGCTTCCCTAAGCCGCCAACGAGGATACGCGCACCGACGGCTGGTGTGAGGAGTGCATTGTGATATTGACGAGTCCCTAAAAACAACCTCAGAGGAGAGAACAAATGGCCGATTTCCTGAACGCGTATTCGATACAGAACTGGTTGGAATCATGCCCGCAAGCCTACCTAGAGGATACCGTATTCGGCCACAGCAGTGACGAACACGAACCCGATCTCATTATGGAGAACGAAGTTCTCCGCCACGATGCGATTCGTACAACGGTCGCACTCGTGGTCGGCGAACGCTGCGCTTTGGCGGCTTCGTCGGGCCTGATCAACGCCGCCCCTGACGAGGGTAGCAAGAGATTTCTCGCCACCCAGACTCTCGACGAGGCGCGCCACGTAGAGGTCTTCACGCAGCGCTTGTACGACCTCGGTGTCGCCAAGGAGGATCTGGAGAGCGTGATCGCGCAGCACGCCAACCCCAACCTCGTCAAGTTTGCCGAATTGCTGCTCGAGAAGGTCGATAAGCGCGATTTTCTCGCGGGTGTCGTCGGCCAAAACATCGTCCTCGAGGGTATGGCGTTCAGCGTGTTCGAAATGATGCATGTAATGAACGCGGCAATGAATCCGAAGTTTGCACATACGCTGCAGGGAACCATCGCCGACGAGCGCCGCCACGTCGGCTTCGGCGAGAACCGAATCGGCTCGCTCGTCAGAGATAACCCCGCCAGGAAGCCTGAAATCGAGAAAATGCAGAAAGAGATGTCCTACTGGATGCTCGCCACCTTCTCGCAGGCGTTCCGCGATACCAGCGCCGTGGACGAATTGGAGCGCATCGGGCAGGAGCGCACTCACAGCAACTACCAAGGCGCCGACCTCGGGAAACTCTCCACCAACGAGATGGAAGCGCTCTTGGGCGATACGGTTCTCAAGGAGTTCAAGGTGAGGCTCGGTCGCATCGGCCTCGATTACCAGAGCCCAGATCGGCCGTGAGCGACGCCAAGCGTCGCCCTCCGCACGATACGATACGACCGGAGCTGCACGACCTCGACAAGTCCGCTTTTCTCGAGGAGGTGCATTCCTTCGAATTCTGGTTCCAAGCCGTCGAGGGCTACCTCGCGGAAACCACTTACGGGCACGATCCGGAAATGGCCGAGGACCCACTCAGCGACGAGGATCGAGAGCGCCTGATCGGCGTGCTCTGCAACTACTGCGCGGGTGAGAGCGCAGCACTCGAAACGGCCGCCGGCTTGGTATCGCTCGCACCCAATCGCATGACCAAGGTATTCTTGTCTACGCAGGTTGCCGATGAAGGGCGCCACCTCGAAGTTTTCCTCCACCGCCTCGGCGAGTTGGGCGTGGAGAATCCGGAATCCGAGGTCGCCAAGCGCGCCAGCCCGTCGATGCTCGCCTTCAAGGACAAACTCGCCGAGCTGGTCGCAGGACGCGATTGGGCCTCGGCGCTTTTCGCGCAAAACGTGGCGTTGGAATCGTTGGAGTTCGTGGTTTTCGGCCGCCACGCGAAAACCGCCGACAGAGTGACTGCACAGATCCTCGAGCGGGTCGTCAAAGACGAGCGCCGGCACATGGGTTTCGGAGAAAACGAGCTCGGACGCTACTTGCGCGATACTCCCGACAGCCGCAGTCGCATCCATGACCTGCGCGTCGAACTCGATCATCTGGTCGATGCGACGCTCGCCGATACCGTCCGCCACCTCGGACTGCCCGCCGACGACCAAAAAGAGTTGGGCAGGATGTACCGCGAATCAATCGAGCGTCTCGGGCTGCTTGGATGAGCGAAACTCAGAAGCGTACCGCCACAGACCCGGAACCGCCGCGTGCTCGTTTCGAACTGGAGGACACCGGCTTCAATGAGGTTCCGAAAAAGTACCGGAAATTTTACCGGCGCTGGAGCGGTGAGAAGGACGAACTCGCGCCCAACGAAGTTCTGTGTCCCGTCTGCAAAGTCGTCATCCGTTCTTCGCGCGAGTTGCGCGAGGGCGACCGGGTCTACTGCATGCCGTGCATGTCGAGGCTGGTCGTTGGTCGCGGGCAGGGAGGCGGTCTCGAGGCCACGGTTCGTTACTGAGCGCCCGGCGGCGAGATAGCGGACGGCGTCCGCGGCGCCGCAAATACGATCGCCGCGCTACTTGAGCCCCGCCGTCGCCTCGACGACGTTGTAGGCGTGGTCGCCCATCTTCTCGAAGCTGGTGATGAGGTCGGCAAAGATGATCCCCACGACCGGGGTCGTCTGCCCCGATGTCATCCGCTCCACGTAAGCCTGCCGCAGCTTGTTGCGAACCGCGTTGAGTTCGTCTTCGCGTGCGCGCGCGGCAGGCATCGGATTCGGGTCACGGTGAAGCACCAGCTTACGCATTTCCGTGAGGTTTCGCCGGGTTACCGCGACAATCTCATCAAGTTCGGCAAGTTCGTCGGCGGTGAACTCGGCGTTCATCTCGGTCATACGAGCAAGCAACTGTGAGACCTTCTCGCCGTGATCGCCGATACGTTCGAGATCGTTGATCATGCTGAGTAGCGAGATCGCCTCACGGCTGGCCTCGCTTGAGAGTTGATCGTGAACGAGTTCGGCAAGGAACTCGGTGATCTTGTGTTCAAGAACGTCGGTGGTTTGTTCGTGCGCGGAAATCTTTGCGAGAAGCACTTCTCTTTCAGTGCCGCTAGCGTGGACGGCTTCCGCCACCCTATCGATGATCTTCTCGGTCACGTGAGCCATGCGGTCAACTTCGCGACGAGCGGCGGTGATCGCGAGTTCAGGAGTCGAGCCGAAAGGGGTCTCCAGATATACCAGGGCTTGCTCGTCGGCTGCGCTGTCACCGCGGTCGGGAACCAGAGCGACGACCAAACGTTCGAACGGACCGACCAACGGCAGGAACACCAGGCTGTTGATCACGTTGAAAGCGGTATGGAAGGCCGCGATGTGGGTCGGGATGTAGACCAGCAACACGTCCTCACCGATTCCGTACGGGTCGCCGGGAACAATATAATCAACGAGCGCAAGCATCGGCCCCAGAAACAAGATCGGCCAGATCGACCCGAGCAGGTTGAACAAGAAGTGCGCCATCGCCGCACGCCGCGCGACCACCGGTGCGCCGATCGCAGCCAGCGCAGCGGTGACCGTGGTGCCTATGTTTTGACCGAGCGCAATTGCCGCCGCCGTCGGAAAATCTATGTAGCCCTTCGCTGCTGCCGTCAGGGTGATCGCCATTGATGCACTCGATGACTGCACCACCACGGTGATCAGAGCGCCGAACAGGATAGCGCCTACGAGCCCCAGTGCGGTGTCCGGTTCTAGATCCGCGATCCACCCCGTCACCTGCGGGGCCTGGCTTACATCGGGAATCGCATGCTTGAGGAGCGACAGCCCGAGGAACAGCAGACCGAATCCGACCAGAACCTGACCGATCCGATGCGGAGTACGCCAGCGTTGGATAAACTGAGAGAAGAACCCGATTCCGATAAGCGGAATCGCGAAGCTTGAGATCTTCACCTTGAACCCAAGCAGACTGACGAGCCAGGCCGTGGTCGTCGTGCCGATGTTGGCACCGAAAATCACCCCAAGGCTCTGCGTCAGCGTCATCAACCCGGCGCTGCAAAACGCGACGATCATGACGGTAGTCGCGCTTGAGGATTGCACGGCGCATGTGATCACGAAGCCGGACAGGGTCCCCATAAATCGGTTGCTGGTCGCACGCTCCAGCCACGCACGCAGCCGCGAGCCGGCCGCCTTCTGGAGGCCTTCACTCATCACTTGCAGTCCGTACAGAAAGACTGCGAGAGAGCCCATAATTTGTAGGAATAGAGAGAAGTAGTTGATTTCTTCTGACACTACGACGGGTCTCGCTTCGCGTACAAAATTGGTTGCCTACGGGGGAGTAAGCCGACAGACTGGCGCAGCGATACCACCGCACGAGATGTAGCACAACCGGCAAGCGCACAGCCTCGCGGCGGGTATGACGGTTGCAGTCGACCCCAGCGACGCACTAGCCTGGAGGCGCACCCCCATGGCTCACACCGCCGAGCGTCAACCAGGGCCTTCCCAGGCCGACATCTCTATCGGTGTCGATCTCGACCTGGAGGCAGCAGGGTTTACGAAACTCCACAACAAGCCGAAGAAGGTACTCGGATCCTCGACGGCGCACCCGTGCTCAACGAGCGGAGGGTCGCCGGCGGAAACGACCGAGTATCGACCACGCACTCGGGGTCGAATCGCGCAACAGCGCTACGATGTCGTTATGCCCGTGGGCTTCGGCGATCGCCTTCGCCGTCTCGCCGTTCGCGTTGCGCAGCCCCACCTTGGCACCGCTCGCAATGAGGGCTCGTACAGCCTCGCCGTGTCGGGCACCGGACGCGAGGATAAGCGGAGTGTCACCTGTGTTGTTGCGGTGGTTCACGTCTGCACCGGCCGCGAGCAAGGCACGAACCGTCTCGGCGTCGCCGGATCGGGCCGCCAGTGTCAGCGCCGTATTGCCGGTCGCTGTCGAGCGGTCAACAGGCGCACCGGCTTCGAGGAGAAGACGGGTGGTCGCGGAGTGCCCGCCGCGTGACGCAACCTGCAACGGCCCGCTGCCGCTGGGATCGGCGGCGTAGATGGACGCGCCTGCAGAAAGTAAGAGTGCGGCAATAGCGCTCTCTCCGGCTTGCGCGCTGACCCAGAGAATGGAGTGGCCCTGATACGAATCGTCGGAACTTGCACCGTGTTTTAGCAGGCCCTCGACGGCCGCGGCGTTTGCACCCAATACCGCGAGAACGATCGGCGTCCGGCCTGCCTGATCACGGGCGTGCACGTCAGCTCCGCCGCGAACGAGTGCCGAGACACCGTCGCTATCCAGCTCGGCTGTCGTGCTGAGCAACGCCTCCGAAAGATCGCCGGTGGTTTGCGTTTTTGCAGAGCGCTTTGATACCCGGCGTCGCTCGATACGCTCAAGATCCGCGCTCTTCTTTCGCGCGGATGAGGCCGTGGCGCTGCGGTTCTCAAACCCACGCTCGATTCGTTGCAACGCGAGCCGGTGTCCTTGCCGTGAAGCGGCGCGATACCAGTGTTCCGCCCGTTCGAGATCTATCGAGGTTCCCCAACCACGCTCGTACATCACCGCCAAGCTATAGCCCGCATCGGCATGACCGGTCGTCGCCGATGCGAGCAGCAGGCTGAACGCCCTAGCATGGTCAGGTTCAACACCGCGCCCGGCGCGGTACAAGCCGGCTAGTACGTAGCCGGCCTCCGGGTCTCCCTTGGCCGCCAGCGGCGCAAGCAACCCAGCCGCTTGCGTGTACTTGCGATCCCGCAACGCATCACGAGCATCACCCAGAGTCGTAGCGTACGCGATACCGGCGAACGCGATACACGCGATCACTTGCACAAGGGCAGCGGCCGAACCGGGACCTATCCGTTGGTGCTTAGCGCGTGCCATGCTTGGTATGGACATCGACGCCCATCGCCTCCAAGAATGCACGCGGCAAGACTCCTCCTGCACAAACGATAACGGTGTCGTTCGGCAAGTACTCCTCCTCGCCGGCAACTTCCAACATCACCGCACTATCGACGATCGTGCGAACCTCAGTGTTAAAGGCGACGCGAACCGAATTGCTGTCTTGCAAAGCTTTGATCCGCTCCCGGTTGGCTTGCTTCGCACGTGAGAACGCATCCCCGCGATAGGTGAGAGTTACCGTAGCTGCCCCTGCCCCAGCGACGGCAATCGCGGCCTCCAAGGCACTGTCGCCTCCACCCACCACCAGGATTCGGCATCCTCGGTACTGCTCGGGGTCGATCAGCCGGTAAACAACGCGCTCCGACTCTTCTCCAGGAACACCCAATTTCCGTGGCGTGCCCCTGCGACCGATCGCGAGCAGCACTGAACGCGTTCGGTACGAGGCACTGTTGGAGCGGACCAAGAAACCGTCTTCTTCGACGCCGACTTCCTCGACGCGCTCGCCGTAGTTGATACATACACCGGTGGTTGCCGCCGCCCTTGTCCAGAAATCGAGCAACACCTCTTTCGTGGTCTCCCTAAACGGTACTTCGCCGATCATCGGTAAATAAGTCGGTGCCGTCATCACAATTTTGCCGCGAGGATAGTGAGCAACTGTGCCGCCCAACACTTCCTGCTCCAGCGTCACGCAGTTGAGCCCGTACTCCATAGCCTGGAGAGAAGCGGCGAACCCCGCCGGCCCCGCCCCAACCACCACTAAATCGGCTTGATCGCCTGCGACGCGGGCTCGCGATGAGTGAATCGCCGCGACGGCTTGGCGGCCCTGCTCCACGGCGTTGCGGATAAGGCCCATACCCCCGAGTTCACCGGCGATGAATACACCGGGGACGTTGGTCTCGAAGTTAGGCTTGACCTCAGGGATATCGACACCGCGGCGCTCGGTTCCGAAAACTAATGTGATCGCTCGGGTCGGACACGCTTCCTCACAGGCACCGTGACCGATGCAATGTGTAGGGTTCGCCAGTACCGACTTGCCTGCGATGAGACCTAAGACCTGCTCTTCAGGGCAGGCGCGAACGCAAGACCCGCAACCAATGCACCGTGCCACGTCAATCAGTGGGTGCAGCGAAGGCGGCTCCGTGAGACCCGCGGCGGTGGCTTGCTGGTATACCGCGCGAGCCTTCGCAGCGTTGCGCGATCGCAGGCCGCCGTAGATACCGAACGCGACCAACGCAGGCGCCGCGTAGATCGCGAGATTAGACAGCGCGCCGTTCATAGCCGCAAAGCAGAAAACTCCGCATACCGCACACTATATTCTATGGGCCGGACCCCATCCCTTAGGGTTCTTCGTCAAATTCGACCTTGTCGGCAACCAGAATACCATTAGTGTCCAGCACTCCGTCGGCCTTAAGGCGGACATCGACCGCGATATCCGACGCGATGCCATGCTCAAACTCAGTAAAAGGACCGGTCCGCACCTGACGTGTACCGCTGAGGATGAATTCAGTCTCAGACAGCACCGTCGTCACGAGTCCCTCGACTTCAATCTCGACGCCTTCTCTGAGTTCGTGGTCTTCTTCATCAACCTCGATGACATCTGCTACAAATACTCCCGCGAAGAGCGGGACGCTCGTACGTACCTCGACACGAAGCCCGTCGGTCAACCCGCTCAGCGGCTCGCCCTCGATCACCGCAGATCCATAGTCAACAGGCAGCGCCCCCAAACTGAATGTCTTCAGATTCACATCGAGGGCAGTGATCACGCCCGTCACCTCAAACCCGTGATCAGCAGTGTCTCGCTTCTCGACCCTTGTAGCGCGGATATTGCCCTGAGCGCTCTCAAAGCCGCTGATCTCGACGACATCACCGACAACCAACGTTGAGAAGCCGGCATTCTCGAACGTGGTTCCCGCATCCACGAGAATCGTCTGTCCCAACACGACAAAGCTGGCCGCCGGCGAATCGATCGACTGAACCGGTCCTTCAACCGAATCCCGGTACACAACACGATCGGCCGTGCCGGTACGTGTGGTGTAGTTGATATGGCCGAACACGCTAACAACCATTCCCAACCTGAGATCGGAGCCGACAGCGTCTCGCCCGTCCAGCGTCACGAGCGCGGAGTCGACGTCAAAAGTGACCCCGCCGACAATGATACTACCGAGTCCTTCGATCGGGCCGACGACAACGCCGCTCCCGTCAATGCCCCCGCCTTGCAGGCTGGAACCTCCCCCACACGCAACGGATAGACTACAGCAGATCGCGACAATACAGCGTACGAGCCGGTGCAGGCCTCGCGGATCGTCAACCGTCCTTAACTTCATCGGGGACCTCTTGTTCCAGAAAGTACATTCCTAATACCACGCGACGGCGCCCTGCCCCCTTTACTCTCGGGTTCGCATCGCGGTCTTGAGCGGCCAGATAACCGTCTAACTCTCCTAACAGTTGTTGCCCACGCCACGCGACGTGTTCGGAAACCGTCTCGATCACACCGGCGGGGATGTTGTCGTAGGCAACGCGGCGCTGGAAAAACGCCTGACCGGGTTCCGCGTCGAGGTTGTGTTCAATTGAACACAACAAATCCGGGACATGCGAGCCAAGGATAGCGAAGGCCGCTTCATCAGTCGCGCCCGGCAAGTAGGCGGACGCGACCAATCGCAGCTTGCCGGTCGCCATGCGCTCAACCGCACCCACGCGGAGGAGTTCGTCTAATAAAGCACGTGGAGGTACGTCGTTGCCATAGCGGCGCACCAGTTGCCAAAAACTTCCCGACTCCTCCTTGAAGTCCAAAGCCGCAGGCTTTCCTGCCGACGTATGAAACTCGGGGTCGCGTCGCCACCCTGCGATTACCTGCGCGGGTCGGCTCACAGTCTCGGCTAAAATGTCACCTTCTATGTCAAGTTCTTTAAGCAAGCGCCCGACATCTTTGCGGTTCATCCCAGTCAGAACCGCCACACGCGACGCCGTAGCCGACTTGTCGGGTATCTGTAATTCGTGGCTGGCGGCACGCACAAATGCACGCTTGGCAACCGTCTGGAACGCTTCGTAGCTGACCCCGTGGCGAAGCAGGATACGAGCAACGGGAAGGATCACCTTCGCCAGTGCAGCCAACGCCGCCTGAAACACGCGCTTACGTTGGACCGATTTTCGGGGGACAGCCATTTCGCTCGCAACTCGGTGCAGTCGACGCTATCGGACGGAACCCGCCGACCACGGCATAAGATTGTAACACTTTGCGTTTGACCGCAACCTGCGTATGGGCGTATTCTCCCACAATAGCCGTGGGCGCTGTCGCCCACGACAAAGCGGCGGAAACGAGGATGGGCGCGAGGACGAAAACGCAGGGAGTGCAGTCGGAAACCCCGACTGTCCAGCAGCAACACGGTACCGCAAGCAAGGCCGGCCATTCCCGGGCATCTCGTGTCTGCCGCTTCTACCAGTAGCATTGGGGGCCAAAGAACGCCCTCAGCAACCCTCTCGTGGGCCGCCTACCCGGCGACGATCGCGCTGTTGTGGTTCGGATGGTCGCGACGCAACGATGGCTACCTCTCCCCGGAGGACGGATGGGGCTACGCACTCGGAATCATCGGTAGCGTCCAGCTGGTTGCACTGCTTGGCTACTCGGCGCGCAAGAGGCTGCGTGCATTGCGCGGCCGCGGCAGCCTGCGTCGCTGGTTCAGCACCCACATGGCGCTTGGCGTGCTCGGCCCGGTGTGCATCCTGTTTCACTGCAACTTTCACTTGGGCTCAGTAAATAGCTCGGTCGCGCTCGGCTCAATGTTACTCGTTGCGGGCAGCGGCTTCGCCGGCCGCTTTTTCTACTCCAAGATCCACTACGGACTCTACGGGCAACGCGCGACACTCGAAAGCCTTCAGCACGACGCCGCGCAGACCGACGCACGCCTGAGCGTCGATCTGGCGGCTACGCCCGGCGTGTACGACGAACTCACTACCTTCGCTCAGCAGGTACTGACCCCACGACGGAGCTTGGCTGCCTACATGGTCACAACTTTTACGGTTGGCATCCGCACTCGGCGCGCACAAGCGCGCTTGTGCCGCGAAGTTCGCGAAGATCTCGCGACGCGCGCAAAGGGAATGGCCCGAAGGAACCGACGCGAAGCCCGCGCTCAAGCCCGACGCGTGCAGCGGTTCATCGGCGACCACCTGTCGCTCGTAAGGAGGATCACGCGGTTCGGCCTGTACGAACGACTGTTCTCACTATGGCACGTTCTACACGTGCCGATGTTCGCGATTATGGCCTTGGCTGCTTGTGCGCACATCGTTGCCGTACACCTGTATTGAAGGAGTTTCTTGATTGCGTCACCAACATCACGCCATACGGCAACGTGTGCAGCGCTCATCGCGGGCTTGGCAATCACCCTGCACGCCTATCCTGCAACGGCCGCGACAAGTCTGGAGCGGCTGGTGATGCCCGGCCCACTCACCGATGCTCATGCCGACCTAGAACACAACTGCAAGAAGTGTCATACGCCGTTCAGCCGCGACACGCAGGAAGCTTTGTGCCGGAACTGCCATGAGAGAATCGAAGAGGACGTCAAGACACGCAGTGGGTACCACGGGAGGCTTGCCGATACCGCAGGATCACTACGCTGCGCCCTGTGTCACGCCGAACACAACGGCCGCAGTGCCGACATAATGAAACTCGATCGCGATACTTTTGAGCACACGCGAACCGACTTCCCATTAAAGGGCGCCCACATCCTGGTATCGTGCAGTTCCTGTCACCTTGAGGACCACAAGCGCCGCGATGCGGGGAGCGACTGCGTCGATTGTCATCGAGTAGATGACCACCACGGCAGCCACCTCGGCAACCAGTGCGCAGATTGTCACGATGAAATCGCCTGGGAGGCCGCGCAGTTCGATCACAGCACCACTGAGTTTGCACTAGTTGGCGCACACCGGAACACAGCCTGTAGCTCCTGCCACAAAACCAATCGCTACAACGAAGCGCCGCGCACCTGCCTCGCTTGCCACCGCCAAGACGATGTCCACCAGGCTCGTCATGGAGAGGATTGCCGCAAGTGCCACAATGCACAGAGCTGGTCGAATACCTCCTTCGATCACGCCGAAGATACAGGCTTCGCTCTAGCCGGAAGGCACGCAGCGTTGCGTTGCAACCACTGCCACACCGAGATCGGCAAGAAGAACGAGCTATCTACGGCCTGCGTTGATTGCCATCGCGCCGGAGATGTCCATCAGAAATCACTTGGCGTTGACTGCGCCAAGTGCCACACAGCCGAGGGATGGCTCGCCGAAGTTCGCTTCGATCATGAACTCACGCGCTTTCCGTTGGTGGGACTACACGGCTCGGTTGCGTGCGAGCAGTGCCACCTCACACAGAAATTCGCCGACGCTCCGCTTGCATGCATCGAATGCCATGCGGCCGACGACGCGCACGAAGGCGTCATGGGGCCGGCGTGCGCCGATTGCCATAACCCGAACGAATGGGACGCGTGGATCTTCGAACACGAGCCGCGCACCGGTTACCGCCTCGACGGCGCGCACGAGGGACTGCAATGCAAAGCATGCCACACACGCGACCCGGTCTCGCGCGTTATCCAACCAAACACTTGTAACGCCTGTCATTCACAAGACGACGTCCACGCCGGTCGTTTCGGTATTCGCTGCACGCGCTGCCATACGACAGAGTCATTCAAGGGAGCGGTAGTGCATTGACTAGAACCGAACAATCAGCCCGACACTCATTCTTACGCGACCGCAAAGATCGCATCGCGACGACACTCTTGGCGGCGCTGCTCATGGTTTTCTGCTCCGCGGGAGGTTCCGAGGCTCAACCATCTATCGACTTCGATCATCTGACGATCGGATTCGAGATCAAGGGCGCGCACATCGTAGTCTCGTGTGAGCGCTGCCATGTCGGAGGCGTCATGAAGGGAACACCGACAAGGTGCACCGGCTGCCACACCACCGGGACACCTATAAGCGCCTCGCCAAAACCGCGGGGGCATACTTCGACCAATGCGGAGTGCGACGACTGCCATTCCGATTCAACTTGGCTGGGCGCACGATTCACGCACGACGCATCGACCGCCGGACGCTGCGTTAGTTGCCATGACGGACGAACCGCAACGGGTAAGCATTCCAGCCACCCGCAGAGCTCGACCACCTGCGACGAGTGCCACAACACCCGAACATGGGCTGCGCGCTTCGACCATTCTTCGATCACCAGCGCGTGCTCGTCCTGCCACAACGGATCGCAGGCAACCGGTAAGGATCCGCAGCACATCCGGACATCCAACACCTGCGAGGACTGTCACAACGCCGCACGCTGGAGCCCCGTGACCCGCATGGATCACAGCTCGACGACCGGCACTTGCCAGAACTGCCACAACGGCGCGAGCGCTGCAGGCAAAAACGCGGCGCACATCACCAGCGGAAACAACTGCGGGGACTGCCACACCACCAACGCTTGGCTACCCGCTCAGTTTGATCACAACTCCGTCACCAGCGCGTGCTCGTCCTGCCACAACGGATCGCAGGCGACCGGTAAG
>JAJCZL010000054.1 GCA_029262415.1 Deltaproteobacteria bacterium
CCGCCAGCCACGATCGTCAAAGCAGCGATGGTTTTGAGAGTCTTCATTGTCATCCCTTTCCAGGTTTGAGGATTTTTGTGCCGTGGAGGTCTTCTCCACACTCCTCAAGGCGGAGAACGGATGCAGTTGTTACAGAGAACCCTCAAACTTTTCTGAAGGGCAACGCGCACGACCGGGCGCTGCCGTGCTGTTGAGGCAGCGGCGTTCGGAGGTCGTTCGTCGGGATTCCGGACCCCGAACGCCGATCGTCACGACGCCGGACGTCACTCAGCCGCCGCGTCCAGCGGGAGCAGTTCGACTTTGCGGAACTCGACCGGATGGCTCTCGGACTGCAGCGAGATCGTGCCGCCGCTGAGCATCAAGTTGCCGTCGATCGCGAGCGAGCGGGCATGGGCATCACGGTCGTCGAGTTGAGGCTGCTGATACTCGATGACGGTTTTCCCGTCGAGGATGTGGCGGATGGCTTCGTTGCCGCAGACTTCCACCTCCGCCGTGACCCATTGGTCGCCGTGGTAGGTCTTGGACGAAGAGCTGATGCAGTGCCGAATGATGAGCTGGCCGTCCATGACGACATTCGTGCCGGGCGTGCACAGGTTGGAGGTCGTCCGCGGGTCGCTGCCGTTGCCGCCGAGGAGCTGGACCTCGATGGAAACCGGGAAGTCCTGATCCTTCGCCATCGTCTCCGGGGATTCGCCGTGGATCATGATCCCGCTGTTGCGATACGCCCAACCGGGGCCGCCGGGCACCTGCTCGCCGACGAAGCGGTACTCCACCCGCAGCCGGTAGTGGGAGTACGGCTGCTTGTAAAACAGATGCCCAAACCGGCGGTCGAAGGTGTCGTACTCATCGTAGACCACCTTGAGCACGCCGTCCTCGACGCGAAACGTGTCTCCAAAGTTGACCCCCAGCTCGTACCCCTGAATCTTGGGCGTCCAGCCGTCCAGGTTCTTGCCGTTGAACAGGGGGATCCAATGGCCCGTGTCCGGTTCTCCCGCCATCGAGAAAGACGCGGCGACGGTGAGCACGGCCAAACAAGCGGCCATCAGCCGTGGGAGGCATCGTGTATGCATGAGAGACGTGCCATCAGGGGGTGAGGCGTCACAGCCGTTTCTGTCTGTGCGCGGGCAATCCGGGAGTGTCAGGCCGAAACGGCCCCCGTGGCCGGACCAACGGGAAGCCCCGGCGATTGTGGGCAGATGGTCCCCCGTTGGTCAACGCCGGGTGCCAACCTACGCCGGGTGCCACTGGCGGCTTGTCCGGCCTGCTCCGCATTTTCTGGTCCAGTTGGTATGAGAGTCTCAACCGCCCGTTTGGGCTAGGGGACTCAGAATGACGAAGCGACGAAAGCGGCATTCACCGGGGCAGATTGTGAAGAAGCTGCGGGATGCGGATGCAATGTTGAACGCAGGCAAGGAGCTGGCAGCCGTGCTGCAGGCTCTGGAAGTCAGCGAGGCGACGTATCACCGTTGGCGGAATCAGTCCGGCGGGATGAAGTCGGAAGAAGCCAAACGGTTGAAACTGCTTGAAGAGGAGAACCGGCGGCTGAAGGAGATCGTAGCGAAGAAGGAACTGGACATCCGGATGTTGAAACACCTCACGGAGGGAAACTGGTGAGCCCTTCCCGGGAGCGGACCGCCGTGCAAGAGCTGCAAAGTTCTTTCACGGTCTCCGAGCGAAGGGCGTGCGAGGTGATAGAGCAGCCGCGGAGCAGCCAGCGTTACGAGGTGCAAGTCCGTGAGGACGAGCCGCGGCTGGTGTCGCGAATGTTGGAGCTGGTGCGGCGTCATCCGCGTTACGGTTATCGGTTCATCACGGCCAAGCTGCGGCAGGAAGGTTGGTCCGTGAACGCGAAACGCGTGTATCGTCTGTGGCGTCGAGAGGGACTGACAGTGCCGAAAAAGAAGCGGAAGAAACGACGTCTGGGGACCAGCAAAAACGGCTGTCACCGGCGGAAAGCGGAGCACTCAAACGACGTGTGGTGCTGGGACTTTGTGTTTGATCACACGGCGAGCGTCAGTCAGCTCAAATGATTGTCGATCGTGGATAAATACATTCGCGAGTGTTTGACCTTGAAAGTCGATCGCAGCATCACCAGCGAGGACGTGTTGGACACGCTCTCCGAGTTGTTCGCGATGCGCGGCGTGCCGAAACACATCCGCAGCGACAACGGTCCGGAGTTCGTGGCTCACGCGATCAGACGCTGGCTTGGCCAACTGGACGTCGAAGCAATGTATATCGCGCCGGGCAGTCCGTTGAGCTTGCTGGCGAACAACGCCAAACGGGAGAACGGCTATGCGGAAAGTTTCCACAGCCGCCTGCGAGACGAGTTCCTGGTACGGGAAGAGTTCGAGAACCTGCCGTCCGCCCGGCGTCTCACAGCGGCGTGGAAGACCGAGTACAACGACTGGCGGCCGCACAGTTCGCTGGGGTACCAAACACCCAGCGAGTTTGCCGCGAGCCTGACCTCAGCTCAAGCTCGACAAACGGGGGCCGCCCCGACCCCCTTCACTCTCGCCTCGACCTCAGAGGCAAGCGTGCCGGCTGAGACGAGAGCGAAGGCGGACGGGGCTCAGCACAACCCCCTGGAAAACAACACCTTGATTCCCCAACCCGAACTCTCATAACCCTTGGTACAGAAATTGGGGGCATTCCAATACCACGCACTCATCGACCACCGGGCTGCCCAGAACGACATCTCCGGCGAACGCATCCGCCTCAACGGTCGCAAGCGGCGGGCAGCGATCTCCGACGCAAAGCGGGAAATGCTCGCATCTATCATCGCCGTGCTCAACAAGCTGCGGAAGTTCTGGCCGTTGTCCGAGCGGACCATTCATTACCACCTGCTCAACAACCCACTGAGGTGCTTCGCTCTTTTCGGACAGTGTGACTCCTTAAATTGGACGACCACAGGAGAGCCGTCCGATGTCGAAGAATAATGGCAAGAGCTCGAAGCGGTCGCGGCGGAGTTTCCCGGATGAGTTTAAAGAGGAGGCGGT
>JAJCZL010000055.1 GCA_029262415.1 Deltaproteobacteria bacterium
GGCGGTGTGGAACTTTTTCTACGATTTTTACACCGAGTACCCGGAGCTTTATCGGGTGTTTCTCTTTCTACACTCCGACAGGCTCCACGAGCTGCTCTCGGACGATGTTGTTGCCAGGGTAAACCGTCAGTCGGCAAAGAATTTTTCCATTGGTGCTGAGATCATCAGAGAAGCCGTCTCCATTGGGGCTTATCGAGAATTGGAGCCTCTTGCGGTGGTCGATACCCTTTGGAGCCTGTTTCTCGGCCTCGCTCACCAGTACGAAACGAGGCGGAACCTTGGCATCGAAAAGTTCCCACTGAAAGACACTCATCGTCGAGCCTTCGATCATATCGAAGAGGGGCTGTTGCGCATTATGCCGACGCATTAGCGTGCACCGACGCCTCGCGAAGTTGATGCGCTGTACGAGCGCTCCTGCTGCCCGCTTATACCCCTTATCCCTTCTCGCCGTTCTTCTTGTTGTCCGGAGAGTCGGTCCGAAGGGCTGGAGATTGTTCCGTGATCAGAGCGAGCTTGTCACGAAGCGTGTCCGTTTTTGCCGCCGCCGCGTTGACAGAAGGCGGCGTGTTCGCCGATTGCATGTCGCACCCGGAATGTCCCTATAACCGATTGCGTCCAAGAGCCCTGGATCGACCCACCTCTGGGCATTGGCGGGGCGGGGAACGATAATTCCGTCGTGCCGTTGCCGGCCTCTTCTTCAAATAACCGATGTAACCTCACCCTTGCCAAGCCGTAGAGGGATGGGCTAGGGTACGCGCGCGGGCAAGGGGAGGATCTGGGCTATGTACGGAGTTCTAAGCGTTCGACTTTCTTTCCTCGTGTTGGCGGCGGTTTTCTTCGCAGGACACGCGCATGCCCAAGCGCTGCAAGGCGGTGGCAGCGACTTCCAAGTCAACACCTATACTACCGGAGCTCAAGTCGTGTGGAGCAACGGCAAGGCCGTTGCTCGTGCCGGAGATGGCAGCTTCGTCGTGGTATGGACGGACTTCCTAAGCAATGGCGGAGTTCTCGCGCGGCGCTTCGACGCCCAAGGTAGCGGCGTCGGCCCGGACTTTCCCGTCAATCTGAGCAATCCTCTCCGTGGCCGCTGGCCCGCGGTGGCGAGCGCGGACGACGGTACCTTCGTCGTCGTATGGCAAGACGACGACGACCAAATTGCAGGGCAGCGTTTCGATGCTGAGGCCACAGCCTTGGGGACCGAGTTCCAGGTCAGCGCCTCCTCACCTCTGAGCCAGTTCTATCCGGCGGTGGCCATGGCCGATGATCATCGCTTTCTCGTCGCGTGGCACGAGAGCCCGATCGCTGCCCCCGGCATGACCTTCTTCGGCCGCCTCTACAATCCCGACGGCAGCCCGGCGGCAGGCGGACAGTTTCTCTTGGCGGATTACCCCTCGCTCTTCGCTCCCGGGCCGGCTGTGGACGTGGCCGTTACGGCCGATGGTCGATTCGTGGCTGTCTGGGACGATGATGTTGCTTTTCTAGCTCGACGGTTTGATGCCAACGGAGCGGCGGTGGGCACCGCGTTCCAGATCTCTGCAGTTGGCTCGTTCAGAGACATTACCCCATCTGTCGACATGGCCGATGACGGAGCCTTCGTCGTCGCGTGGGGGAAGTCGGTCGCGGCTGTTTCCAATCTCCTTGACGTAGGCGTCAGATCCTTCAGTCCGACCGATGTTCCGCTCAGTGGTGACGTGGTAGCGAACACGTCTACTATTGGAATACAGGGAGCGTCGCCCGAGGTGGCCATGACCGCGGACGGAACCGAGTTCGTAGTGGTCTGGGACAGCGGTGTCTGTTGCGATGGTAGCGGACCCGGCGGGGTGAGCTTGCCGCCCTCCGATTCTCAAGACGGCAGCCACCGGGGGGTTGTCGGCCGTCGGTTCAACACCGGTGGCGGGGCGCCTATTGGAACGGAGTTCGTGATCAACACCTATACGACCGGTCCGCAGGGGTTGTTCGTCTCGGTCGATAGTGACGACGTTGGCAATTTTGTCGTCGCGTGGACCAGCGGCCCCGATAGCATCTTTGGCCACCCCGCTTACCAGTCTGTGCCTAACCAAGACGGCGACGGAAACGGCGTGTTCATGACCAGATTCCAAGTTTGCACCGCCGACACCGATGCCGATGGCTCGAACGATTGCGTAGACAACTGCGTGTACGAAGCGAACCCGGACCAGCTCAATTCAGATTGCCCCGATGCCGGCTTCGTATTTCCGACTGAATGCCCCGCGTCCGCTGCCAAGGCCGGGTGCTGCGACGGCGGCGATGTGTGCGACGTCTGTCCGGCGAACAAAGACAATACCGTCTGCGACCCCGATAGATCGGGTGGGATGACGATCGGCACCGCCGGTGGAACGCTCGCAACCACCGATGGTTGTGTGACGATCGACGTACCGGCGGGAGCGTTGACCGGCGACACCAGCATTTCGGTCACCGACAACTCGTCGAACCCAGCGTTCGATCTCACCGGCTCATCACAAGTCATCTACAAAGCTGCAATGCGACCCGCCGGTCAGATTTTCAATACACCGATTACGATCAGCTTCTGCTGGGACGACCGCGACACCGACGGGATCGTCGATCGTGGAACTTGCAGCTGTCCCGGCAACGGCGATCACGGGCTATCATGCGATGAGCACAGCGACTGCAGCTGTGGTGGTACGAGTTGTTCGCCCGGGTCGGTCGTCCAGGAAGTCAACCTCGTGCTCAAGCGCAACGGGGCGAAGTTCAGCGAACGAGGATTCAATCCTGGTGCGTTTCCGTTCAAATGCGTGGACCATCAGGCCGGCACATGCAGTACTGCGACGGCTACCTGCCCGGGCGTGGCAGGTAGCGGCGACTCGACGGTCGCCAATTGCTGCGACAACAATTCGGGTCCGCAGGGATTCTGGCCGTTCCAAACCTGTCACTTCAGCGACATCTACCTCGGCGAGCCGGCCGGGGATCTGGTCCCGGGCAGGGGCTCGTTTCGCACCGACTGTGTCGCCGAGTGGTCCGTCAACAATCCCGGCAACGAGCCGTTCTTCGACAAGAAGGGGCTGCCCTCATTAAAGCAGAGCTGCACCGACGGTGATCCCAATTGCGACGCCGATGGACTCGTGAACGGGAGCTGTGTGTTCGACGTCGGGGTGTGTCTCAACAACGAGGACAAACGGCTGGTGAAGCGTGGCGAGATCCAATGCACGCACTCCGACGTGGCCACGTGGCGGATCGTCAAACCGCGTCCGGACAGCACGAAGCCGACCGAGGCCTCCAATGCCGTCGCGCTACGCGACGCCGTACTTGCACTCGGCCCGGGTGTGATCAGCGGTGCGCGCAACGAACTCATCACGTTCTCGCCCACGCTCTCGGCGTCCGACGACTGTACGAACCTCGTCGGAATCGAAGTACCGCTGCGCGGTCGCGATATGGACCGGAAGGGCAAGGCGACTCTCAAGGTCGTCGCAACCCCGGGCCCGCCCGACAAGAAAGACAGCGACAAGCTGAAGCTGACCTGTTTGCCCTAACTCGGATCCTTGCAGCTGATCTTGTTCGCCAGTGGCAACGGATCGCAAGGAATCAAGCGAGCTGTTGCGCAATCGTCGACGGCCGGCTCGATGCCGTTCGCATCGAGGATTCGTTGGATTGTGGTGCGACCGGTCTCGTACCCGAGCTCGCCAAGGGCGCCGCGAATCCTTGTGCAACCCCACCCTTCTCGCGGTGGCCGCCAGGCGGCATCGCTGCGCGTCCGTGAACCGCACCCGCCGACTGCCGAGATACTCTCGCAGAACCCGGTTCTCCACCCGCTGCTACTCGATTACATCTTGTTGGCTACGGTTCACCCAACCGGCCACGGTAACGACGGTAGGCGGCTAAGTCTCAGCAATGTGCGAGTCGAATCAAACCGCCCCATGTAGGGTGCGGTCGATGACTTCCTGCTTCATCTCGGGAGAGAGATCGTCGAAGTATGCGGAGTAGCCCGACACCCGTACAAGCAAACCTGGATACCTTCCGGGGTTATCGCGAGCATCGAGTAGGACAGTCGGGTCCAGTACGTTGACCTGCAATTGCATGCAACCGGCTGCAAAGGCGCCGTCTATAAGAACCTGGAGCCGCTCAGGCCCGTCCTTTCCCCGGACAACCCACGGGTCGAGTGCGAGGTTGTGGTTTACGCCGTTGGGGGCGAGCACCGGAGACAGCGAAGCCGCCGAGCGTAGCACCGCCGTAGGGCCGGTGCGGTCGTTGCCGCTTCCCGGTGTGATGCCGGACGAGAACGGAGCGCCGGCCGCTCGACCGCTCGGCAACGCTCCGACCGACTCGCCGAAAGCGACGTGCGAAGTGACGGAATAAAAGCCCGGCACGTAGGCACCGTTTCGGGTACTACGTCGGCGCGAGAGTACCTCGCCGAAAAGCGCCATAACTTTGGCGACCCAGCCGTCGGGGCCGGCTTCATCGTTGCCGAACTTGGGTGCAGACCGAAGGCGGGCACGCAGAGCCTCACAGCCGGCGAAATTCTTGCGGCAGGCATCGATGACCTCGACGAGGGTAGCGTGCTGACGGTGGAAGACTACGTGTTCAATTGCGGCGAGGCTGTCGCCGACCTCGATCACCCCTACCCCCTGTACACCGCTGCCGTTGTAAAGAGCGCCGGCGGCGCTGGCATCGGTGGCGCTGTCAATGCACCCCTGCAACAGTGTCGAGGTAAGAGGGGTTGGGTGCAGACGAGCATTCGCACGCTCGATCCCCGCCAAGTCGTCGAAGAGGTGCTCTACCGCCCGCTCGACTTGCCTTCGCAACAGACCGAAGAGGGTGTCGATGTCTGCGCAGGCGTCTACCGGCGCGGTGTTTGCGCCGATACGGCGGCGGTGTCCGAAGCGTCGCCCTTGGTTGAGCGCGAGTTCGAGACAGATGCCTAGGTTGAACAGGGCCGCGTCGGTCGAGAGGAAGCCACGTCCGGCGGGCACCGGTTCGACGCAACCCACGTTGGCGTAATCGCGGCAGTCGGTCGGATCGAATCCGCGTGACCGCAATACCGGGACTATCACTTCATCATTGTACAGGGCCGGCGAGACAGCTCCGTCGGCCAATGCGCACGCGATGCGTCGGCGATAGGGGGCGGGACTGAGACGGTGGATGCGGGCGCTGTAGTTCGGTTGCCGGGTACGTAATCGGTCCATCAGTTCGAGGAACAACCACGACAGTTCATTGGTTGCGTCCGCGCCGTATCGGTCGGTGCCGCCTATAGCCACGACTTGCCCGTTGAAAAGCCCGCCGTGGAAACGCGTGGCCCTTGCGCTGAACATGGGCACGATCTCACACAGCTTTACGGCGAAACATCCCAACAGTTCGAAGGCGCCCTGGGCATCGAGGCGGCCTGCCGCGACGTCGGCTTGGTAGAGCGGAAGCAGCACCTGGTCAAGACGGCCGGGGCAGACCGAGTTATCGAGGGACTCGTGGTTGAGCGCGATCTGTGCGAGCAGGATCGCCTGCAGGCCTTCATGAAAGCTGCGCGCGGGGTGGCGAGGTACGTGGTCGCAGATGGCTGCTATGCGCAGCAACTCGGCTCTCCTGTCCGCATCGTGTTCACCTTCTGCGAGCCGCTGCGCCTCATCCCGGTAGCGCATAGAAAACGCGTCGAGAGCGTCGCACACTACCCGTACGGCGGACAGGAAGTCGGTCTTGTCACTGTCGACGGTGTCACCGAGCTGTGCCGCACGCGCAGATGCCTGTGCCCTGAGACCGTTGGTGCCCTTGGTGATCAGCGTTTCGTAGTCGGGGATGAAGTGGGAGACGCCGCCGGTCTCGTTGATAAGATGGAACTTCGGGGACAGTTGGCCGGCTATGAAGCGCATCGCCTTTGGCAATGGGAAGGCCCGTATCGCCAGAAAGCGAGGAATCCAGAACGGCATTACGTCGGCAAGAAGACGCGCGCGGTCCGTGCTTGCGATCCGGAAGGGATTGACGGCGCGACGGCCGGTCTTCAAGAGGTCTTCGATCATCGACACGCCGTGCAACTCGGGGAACAAGCCACCTCCGACCCGGTGTGAAGTAAAGTTTCCGACGAGTAGTTCGCGCTCGTAGATGCGCACCGTCTTGTTGGCAAGTATGTATGCCAGTGCACGCGCCTTGTTCTTGACCACTGGACCGCGACGATTGGCGCGGCGTCTGAAGAAGCGCGTTACAAACCGTGCGCGTTCGGCACACAGGGTGTGCGGTGCAGCCAGGACTTCAGCGTGAAGAGCCTCTACGCGATCGGTGACCACGACATCTGGAATAGCCGCGCCGGTATCGGTAACCGAGGTTGGTGCGATCCCTGAGTAAATCATACACCCACCTGGAGTCCCGCACCGGCGAGCACCGCCGTTGCTCTTTGCAGACTGGAGTCGGCACGTGAAAGGAGAGCCGTCGGTGCCGCTTGCCGCCCTATACGGGACAGCTTGGCTTCGCCCATCGAGTGGTAGCGGAGCAGCCGAATACGATCTATCCCGAGCTCATTCAGCAGTGTTGCGACGGCGGTAAGGTTGGGCTCATCGTCGGTGTGGGCTGGAATGATCGGCATGCGGAACTCAACCGGGACGCGAGCCTCGACGAGATTCCTGGCGTTTGCGAGAATACTGCCGTTGTCTGTCCCGCAAAATTCCCGGTGGCGGTCACGGGCAATGACCTTGAGGTCAAAGTGGATGAATTCGAAGAGATCAAGATGCGGTTGCATGCGGCTCCATGAGAACAAACCGCAGGTCTGCAAGCCGACCTTCACTCCCGCTTGCCTGCAAGCCAGCGCCAGTGCGATGACGAAGTCTAACTGTAGCGTCGGCTCACCGCCCGACAGCGTGACACCTCCACCGGAAGAAGCGTAGAACGAACGGTCGCACAGGATTTCTTCCAATAGTGCATCGACGGATACGTACCTTCCCGAAACCTTCAGTGCTCCGAAAGGACAGCTATCGTCACATACTCCGCAGCCGTCGCAGGCATCACGGTCTACGCGGGTGTTGCCGCGAATGAGTGCGTCTTGAGGACACGCGGACAGACATGCCCCCTGCTCGACGCAGCGGTCGGCATAAAAAAACACCTCGGGTCGCGGCCGCATCGACTCCGGATTGTGACACCATTGGCAGCGGAGCGGGCACCCCTTAAAGAACACTGTCGTGCGAATGCCGGGGCCATCGTCTACGCTGAAACGTTGTACGTCGAAGATTAAGCCTTCATCGCTCAAAGACGGGTCCTCCGCCGCAAACCCAACACGCGGTGTTGCTGCCACCGTTCCCAGCCGATGTAGAGCCACGGCCGATGCCTACCACATAGCAATTCTACCTCTGCTGGACAGCCGTAGAAAGTGCGACAATCAGCATCACTTTTGGCTGCTTCGTAACACGCGGAGCCTTTTCAGCCCACGCTTTTCAGCGATTGTGACCAGATTCGCGACGAGGCCCGAGTTCGCGCCTACTACGCGTAGGGCCGCCCCCTGCCACCTGGGGATCAGTAGCTCGCGCGGCTTGTCCCGCGCGGCCCGGTAGATGGCTTCTGCCACCTGCTCGGGGGTAAGAAGTGTGTCGGCGAACGCGATCGCGTTTGAGTCTTTGTCGATCTGTCGCCTCAGCATATCGGTGTCGACAGCACCGGGGCAGACCAAGGAGAACGTCACCGGCCCGTCGGCCGCTTCTTGGGCGACACCATGATGGAAGGCTCGTACGGCGTGTTTGGTGGCCGAATATACGACCTGGCCTTTCAAGGGCATGAACGCGACGAGGCTGGCTATAGTGATTATGTGCCCGTGGCCTTGGGCTTCGAGGCGCGGCAGAGCCGCACGGACTCCGTTTATGACACCGACTAGATTTACCTGGATCATGTGATCAATCTGTTCCGCTGAATGTTCGCCGACCCAGCCACCGTGGATGAGGCCGGCGTTATTCACGAGCACATCGACACCTCCGAACCGGCCCCAGGCCTTATCCATCGCTTGCCGCCAAGCTTCCGGCTCCCGTACGTCGAGTGCGACGGCGATGGCCGCTTCACCCAGCCGGTCGCGCAATGTGTTGGCGGCATCTTCATCGACGTCCGAAACGACTACGCGATGTCCGGCTTCAACGATGAGCTCACATGTTCGTGCGCCGATCCCATTCGCCGCGCCGGATACGAAGAATACTGACTCTGTCTTCATACTATGGGGTCCCGTCGCGTGCTCGTTCGCCGAATACATCCTTGCTTGGTTCGTATCCTACATAGTTCGTTCATCCAGCCTCACCTGTCTCAGAATCGGCTCCGTGGTCAACGGATTCTTGGAGCCGTTGTATGTCATCTAGAATGCCGATGAAGCGTCGGCCGAACGGAGTCAGCGCGTACTCGACTCGCAGAGGGGGCTTAGTGCCGAACACGGTGCGCTGCGCAATGCCGAACCGGGTTATTTTTCGCAACCGCTCGTTCATCACTTTCGTCGACAGACCGGGGCTTGCGCGTAGCAATGCGCTTGGTCGGCTATGCCCGTCGGCAATCAGCCCAAGCAGACGCACCGACCATTTACACCCAACGATGCTTTCGACCATGGACGCGACAGGGATAGTGCCGGTATCTTGCGGGTCTGTATGCTGCGTGCTCGATGAATCGTCGTGATCCATTACCTACCTACCTTACCGAAAAGTACGTTCTTTACCGGATCTCGCAGCCTGCGTATCCTTCGAACCCTGTAGTCGAAGACTACGATAACCAACTCAGTTTCACCTGAAACAATAGGAGCCATGAGATGAAAAGCAAAGCTGTATTTTACCACGCCGGATGCCCCGTGTGCGTCAGCGCCGAGCAATCCGTGCTAGGCGCGCTCGACACCGGCCGCTTCGACGTTGAGATCGTGCACCTCGGTACCGACCCGGCCCGCATATCAGAGGCGGAAAAGCTCGGCATCAAGTCGGTCCCCGCGTTGGCCTTGGATGGACAAGCGTTTCACATCAACTTCGGGGCGAGTCTTTCGGATTTGAAGTAGTTCCGTGAATGGCGGCGTGCCTGGCGGGATCGTCGCATGCCTCCGCCCGCCGCTGCTCAATGCAACGGTCAATCGCTTGAATTATCGCGCGCTGCTTTGTCGAACACATCCCTTGCTATTGCGAGGCCGTCGATGCAGACGGGCATGCCGCCGTACGTCGACATCTGGAGGATCACTTCGGCAATTTCCTGTTTACTCGCGCCGCACCGGACGGCGGCGATAACGTGGCTCTTGAGTTCGTTCGTGCGATTGAGAACGCAGAGTGCCGCCACCGCGCACAACTCGCGCTCACGCTGAGTAAGCACGTCGCGTGTGTAGAGATTGCCGAAGATGTGATCGACCGCTTCCTGAGGGAGTTCGAAGAAATCGAACAGCTCGTTGAGTAGCCGCGTGCGTGTCCGGCCTACCAGTGCTTCTGAAACGCGTGCTGGGTCATCACCGGGACGTATATTTGCTGGTTTTGTCATGACTGGGCCCTTTACCTGACCCGCCGAGGCTGCACCAGTCGCTCCGATCGCATCGCTGTGATCGTGTCCAGCGTCTGCGTCTATTGAGTTGCGTCTTAGCGTACTGTACTAGCCGGGACCAATCCTTTGTAGCGGGAGTCTGACACTGTGAAAACGCGTGCAGCAATCATAGAACGGCGAGGTGGGGTTCTTCGTATTGAAGAAGTCGACCTGGCTGAACCCAGACGT
>JAJCZL010000056.1 GCA_029262415.1 Deltaproteobacteria bacterium
GAGATGGTGATGCCGGGCGACACGGTTTCGATCGATGTCGATTTGATCACCCCGATCGCGATGGATGAGGGTCTCAGGTTCGCAATCCGCGAAGGTGGCCGTACGGTCGGCGCCGGCGTGGTTACCTCGATTACTGAGTAAGTAAGAGAAGGCGCAGGGTAGTTACACCGCCATGATGAGCGAAAGAATCAGGATCCGGCTCAAAGCCTATGATCATCGAATCCTCGACCAGTCGGTTCGTGAGATTGTTGATGCCGTGCGTCGCACGGGCGGGCGGGTTGCCGGCCCCGTGCCTTTGCCGACGCGTATCGAACGTTTCACTGTGAACCGATCGCCGCACGTCGACAAGAAGTCGCGCGAGCAGTTCGAGATCCGTACCCACAAGCGCTTGCTCGATATCCTTGAGCCGACGCAGCAAACCATTGATTCCTTGGGCAAGCTCGATCTTGCCGCGGGTGTTGATGTCGAGATCAAGCTTCATTAAGCGGGGTTGACGATGGAAGGCCTGATCGGAACCAAAATCGGCATGACACAGCTCTTTACTGACCAAGGGCAAGTGGTACCCGTGACCGCGTTAAAAGCTGGTCCATGCATTGTTGTGCAAGTGCGCACAATGGAGCGCGACGGCTACGAAGCGATTCAGATTGGGGCCGGAACCAAGCGCGACAAGACCGTAAGCAAAGCGTATGTGAAACACTGCGCGCCGGCCGGCCGGACATTTGCCTCTCTCGTCGAGTTCCATACCGACAAGGCTTCTGAGTATGCAGTCGGCCAAGAGATCAAGCTCGGTGATTTGTTCAAGAATGGCGACGTCGTCGATGTGACGGGCACGACCAAAGGCCACGGCTTTGCCGGCGTCGTGAAGCGCTACAGCTTTGCCGGCCAGACCGCTACGCACGGTAGCCATGAATCGTTTCGCGGTCCGGGCTCGGTTGGTGCCTGCGCCTATCCGGGCCGCATATTCAAAGGGAAGAAGATGCCGGGGCACATGGGCGCCAAGCGGCGTACCACGCAAAACCTCAAGGTAGTGCGCATCGATGAAGAAGAGAACCTGATCTTCATCAAGGGTGCGATTCCGGGTGGAAAGAACGGTGAGGTGATCGTGCGTAAAGCGATCAAGGCGAAGAAGCATGGCGACTAACGCACCGCACGAAGTAGCTGTTGTCGATCCGGACAACAAAGAGGTCGGGCGCGTCGCGTTGCCTGAGCCCTTTGGTGCTCGGATCAGCGATGCCGTCATGTTTGAGCAAATCATGGCTCAACGCGCCACACGGCGCAGCGGAACGCACTCGACCAAGACACGTGGGCTGGTCAGCGGCGGCGGCGCCAAGCCGTGGCGGCAGAAAGGGACCGGCCGTGCCCGCGCGGGTAGTAGCCGTTCACCGATCTGGCGTGGTGGCGGTACGACGTTCGGGCCGCAGCCCAGATCCTATGAATATCGGCTTCCGCGCAGCGCCCGTCGCGCAGCAGTGCGCAGCGCGCTGGCGATGAAGGCCCGCGAGGGTAACGTCCGCGTGATCGACGGACTCCACTTCGATACGCCGAAAACCAAGCAGATGTTGGCAACGCTCGGTTCGCTGGGAATCGCCAACGAAACGGTATTTTTGATTACCGCGGATCGCGACCGGGGTTTGGAGCTGTCAGCCCGTAACCTGCCGCGCGTCAAGGTACTCGCCGCCGCCGGCATCAACGTCGAGGACGTCGTACGGCACGAGATCCTTTTGATCACCAAGGATGCACTCGCGGCCATCGAGGAACGGTTAAGCTGATGCGACCCGCATATCAAATCATCAAAGCGGCCATGATCACCGAGAAGGGGACCATGGTCTCTGAGAAGGCCGGACAGGCAATTTTTAAGGTCGATTCCTCGGCGACGAAGCCGGAGATCGCGAGAGCGGTCAAGGAACTTTTTGATGTGACGGTCAGCCACGTGCGCACTGCGCGCTTTCTCGGAAAGAAGGTTCGCCGCGGTCGTACTGTCGGCAAACGCCCGGATTGGAAGAAGGCGTATGTCACGCTCGAGGAAGGCCAGACTCTGGACCTTCTCGAAGACGTATAACGGAGCGAAACGGTGGCAGTTAAGAAATACAGACCGACTTCGCCGGGACGAAGGTTCCAGACCAGCCTCGACTTCGAGGAGGTAACGAAGTCCACCCCCGAGAAGTCGCTGCTCAAGCCACTGAAACACAGCGGCGGGCGTAACGCGAACGGACGCATTACCGCGCGGCATCGTGGCGGTGGCCACAAGCGCCGCTTCCGTGTGATCGATCTTCGCCGCGACAAGGACGGTATCCCCGCGCGTGTGGCATCGATCGAGTATGACCCCAACCGGTCGGCTCGAATCGCGTTGCTGGCATTTGCCGATGGTGACAAGCGCTACGTTATTGCAGCCGAAGCGCTGCAGGTCGGTGCCAGTGTGCTGTCCGGTGTGACCGCGGACATCAAAGTAGGCAACTGCTTGCCGCTGGGTTCGATCCCGACCGGCACGGTGGTGCATGCGATCGAGATGAAAGCCGGCGGTGGTGCAAAAATGGTTCGCAGCGCGGGCACCGGTGCGCAACTTGTCGCCAAAGAAGGCGACTATGCGCTGTTGCGGTTGCCGTCGGGCGAACTCCGCAACGTGCGCCGCGAGTGTAGAGCGACGATCGGAACGGTCGGTAACCCCCAACACGAGAACGTCAAGATAGGTAAAGCCGGACGTTCGCGTTGGCTGGGGATACGCCCGCAAACCCGCGGTATGGCGATGAACCCGGTCGATCACCCGCACGGCGGTGGTGAAGGCCGCTCAAAGGGAAACCATCCGTGCACGCCGTGGGGCAAGCCGACGAAGGGCTTCCGCACGCGTAGTAACCACACTTCAGACAAGTATATCGTTGCTCGGCGCAAACGGCGCAAGGGCCGTTAGAATCCGCCGGTAGGAAACGAGGAGAGACGCGTTGCCCAGATCGCTTAAAAAAGGCCCGTTCATTGACGGACACTTGCTCAGCAAGCTGTCCGCCCAGAGCGTGGATGACAGACGTCCGATCAAGACATGGTCACGTCGTTCGACTGTTACGCCGGAGATGGTCGGTTATACGATTGCCGTGCACAATGGCCGCCGGTTCATTCCGATTTTCGTCACCGAGAACATGGTCGGCCACAAGCTTGGTGAATTCTCGCCGACGCGAACCTATCACGGCCATGTCGCGGCACGGAAATCCGAGGTGAAACGATAGTCATGGAAAGTCGTGCCATACTACGGGAGGTTCGCATCGCTCCGCGCAAGGCTCGGCTTGTCGTCGATCTGGTCAGGGGTAAGTCCGTCGAGGATGCCCTGTCGGTTCTGGCGTTCACATCTAAAAAAGCCGCCCGTCTGATCGAGAAGACGGTGCGCTCGGCTGTCGCGAACGCCGAAGACACGCAAAACATTGACGTCGACAAACTGTTCGTCAAGAGCGCATTTGTCGATGACGGTCCGCTTAGCTGGCGTTGGCGTCCGCGCGCGCACGGCCGCGCGACTGGTATTCGCAAACGGACCAGCCACATCACGATTATAGTCGACGAGCGGGGAGCCTAGTAGCAACCGATGGGACAGAAAACACATCCGAAAGGCTTTCGCCTTGGAATTACCGAGAACTGGGATTCGCGTTGGTACGCTAAGGAGAACTACGCGGAACTGCTCCAGCAGGATCTTGAAATCCGCAAGTTCCTCAAGAAACGTCTAGCGCACGCCGGTGTTCCCAAGATCGAGATCGAACGCGCCGCGCGCAAGGTGAAGGTTAACATTCACACCGCGCGTCCGGGTATCGTGATCGGCAAAAAGGGCGTCGAGATCGAGAAGCTCAAGAGCGAGATTGTTGCGATTGCGGGTAAGGACAGCTTCGTCGAGATTCATGAGATCCGCCGTCCTGATCTGGACGCGCAGCTCGTTGCCGAGAACGTTGCGATGCAGCTCGAACGCCGAATCATGTTCCGCCGCGCGATGAAAGAAAGCGTTGCGCGCGCGATGCGCATGGGTGCTCTCGGTATCCGCGTCCAATGCGGTGGCCGTCTGGGTGGACACGAAATTGCGCGCACCGAGTGGTACCGCGAGGGTCGCGTTCCCCTACACACCCTGCGTGCCGATGTCCAGTACGGTTTTGCCGAAGCACGAACGACGTTCGGTCTGATCGGCGTAAAGGTTTGGGTTTTCCGCGGCGAAGCCGCGACCACCGGCGTTCACGAGGAACGGCGGGTGGGAATTGGAGCCTGAGCTATGATGCTGCAGCCGAAGAAAACCAAGTATCGCAAGATGCAAAAGGGCAAGGGCCGCTCTAAGGGCTTGTCTCAGCGCGGTAACACGCTTGCCTTCGGAGACTATGGTCTCAAGTGCACGGGTACGGCCCGGATCACGGCGCGACAGATTGAGGCCGCGCGTATCGCGATCACCCGTCACGTAAAACGTGGCGGTCGCGTGTGGATTCGCGTTTTTCCCGACGTACCTTTTTCGAAGAAGCCGGCCGAAGTTCGGATGGGTAAAGGCAAAGGCTCCCCCGAGGGGTGGTGCGCTCCGGTCAAACCGGGCCGGATACTGTTCGAGATGGAGGGCGTGAGTTCGGCGATGGCGCGGGAAGCCCTACGCTTGGGAGCGCACAAGTTGTCGGTCCGGACTCAGTTCTGTGAACGCGAGGATACACATGCGGGCTAGTGAAATTCGCCGGAAGTCGGAGGCCGAGCTTCTTGGCCGACTCGAAGAACTGCGCATGACGATTTCCCAGATGACGATGGCCCGCAACGCCAATCGGCTTGAGAAGCCGCACGAGTTAGCCCGTGCACGCCGCAGCCTTGCTTGTGTGCTGACGGTGTTGGCCGAGAACAAGCGTGCTTCGGCACAGGAGAAGGCCGGATGAGCCAGCTAGGGACCCGAAAGACTCCGCGAACCCGTGAGGGTGTCGTGGTCAGCAACGCACCGGAAAAGAGTGCGGTCGTATCGGTGCGTCGGCGCTTCAAGCACGCGCGCTACCACAAGTTTATCCAGCGTGACCAGAAGTACCTCGTGCACGACGAGAAGAACCAGTGTGGAGTTGGCGACCGCGTTCAGATCGCGGAGACGCGTCCAATCAGCAGGCGTAAGCACTGGAAGCTGACGACGATTCTCGAACGTGCGATCCAGGACCCGCTTGCAGATGGGCTCATCGACGATCTCGAGGCCGCGAGCCGGCGAGCGGCCGAGCCTCAAGAGGCCCGGCGAGCGGCCGAGCTCAGCGGGTCGGACGTGGAAGACAAGGCTCCGGAGGCGTAGGGCGCAATGATTTCGCAGGAAACCGTACTTGATATCGCCGACAATTCCGGCGCCCGCCGTGTGTTGTGCATCAAAGTGTTGGGCGGCAGTCGCCGTCGCTACGCACGTATCGGCGACACCATCGTTGCGGCTGTGAAGGAAGCGATTCCGGGCGGCAAAGTAAACAAGGGCGATGTCATCAAGGCTGTCGTAGTGCGCACCGCGAAGGAAATTCGCCGTTCCGACGGTTCTTACATCAAGTTCGACACGAACTCGGCAGTGGTGATCGATGCACAGGGCGAGCCGGTGGGGACGCGTATCTTCGGCCCGGTCGCGCGTGAACTTCGCGCGAAGCGCTTCATGAAGATCGTCTCGCTCGCGCCGGAGGTGCTCTAAGGGCGAAGCCCGGAGACGTAACGATGGCGAAGTTTAAGATAAAGAAAGACGACACGGTCCTGGTGACTGCCGGCCGCGATCGCGGAAAAACCGGCAAGGTTGTCCGCGTGTTCCCCGAAAAAGGCCGCGTGATTGTCGAACGGCTCAACATGGTCAAGCGCCACAGCAAGCCGTCGGGGCCGCAAAAACCTGGTGGGATCATCGAGAAAGAAGCTCCGCTCCACATTTCGAACGTGATGCTCGTGTGTCCGCGGACCAACAAGCCCACACGCGTCGGTCGTAAAGTGATGCAGGATTCGAAGGACGCGACCAAGACCAAGACTGTACGTATCAGTCGTAGAAGCGGCGAAGCCGTCGAGAGGGTGTAGAAGATGGCATCTGTCACTCCGAATTTCGCGCGCCTCTACCAGGAAGAAATCCTGCCGGCGCTGAAGGAAAAATTTTCCTTGGCGACCGTGATGGCGGTGCCGCGTCTCGAGAAAATCGTCTTGAATATGGGTTTGGGTGAAGCAGTCGCAAACCCGAAGATTATCGAGGCAGCAGTTGAGGAGTTGAGCCTGATCGCGGGGCAAAGGCCGGTGATCACCAAGGCGCGCAAGTCGATCGCGAACTTTAAACTGCGTGAGGGAATGCCGATCGGCGTCTCGGTCACACTGCGACGGGTGCGGATGTACGAATTTTTGGAACGGTTGGTCGCTGTCGCGCTGCCTCGTGTGCGTGACTTCCGTGGTCTCAACCCACGCGGCTTTGACGGCCGTGGTAACTATACGCTCGGTATTCGCGAGCATCTCATCTTTCCTGAGGTCAATCTCGACAAGGTCGAGAAGGTCAAAGGGCTGAGCGTAACGATCGTAACAACGGCACCTAATGACGAGCAAGCACGCGAACTGCTTCTCTCACTCGGCATGCCGATCCGAAGGTAGCTGGAATGGCCAAGACATCACTCAGGGTAAAGGCAGAGCGCAAGCCAAAGTTTAAAGTGCGTGGCTACACGCGCTGCCAGCAGTGCGGTCGTCCGCGCAGCGTGTATCGTCGCTTCAAGCTGTGTCGGATTTGTCTGCGCAAGCTGGCGCTCGAAGGATCGATCCCCGGTCTCGCCAAGGCGAGTTGGTAAGGAGGAACGGAAGATATGATGACCGATCCGATTGCCGATTTGTTGACGCGTGTACGTAACGCCGGTTCAGCCCGCCGTGCGACGACCGAGATGCCGTGGTCACGGATGAAAGAAGCCATCGTGAAGATCCTCGAACAGGAAGGCTACATAGCGAGCCACGAGGTCGAGGGCGAAGGCGTGAAACGAACGCTCAAGGTGAAGCTGGCATATACGAAGAAAGGAGGCCGTTCGGTGATCGTCGGCATTCGTCGTGTAAGCCGCCCGAGCCTACGAATTTACCGTGGCGCCGCGGAGGCTCCACGGGTGCGTAACGGGCTTGGTGTGAGCATCCTTTCTACTCCTCAAGGCCTGCTCGTAGACCGTGAGGCTCGTAAGCAAAACCTCGGCGGCGAGGTCCTCTGCGAGGTTTGGTGAAATGTCACGCGTAGGAAAACTCCCGATCCCGGTGCCCTCGGGCGTGACAGTGACCCTTCGGGGAAGCAACGTCGCGGTTAAGGGCCCCCGGGGTGAATTGAAGCTGGACCTCCTTCCGCAGGTGACGCTGTCGCAGACCGATGGACAACTCGACGTTGCGCGTACCGGCGACAGCAGGGAAGAGCGCTCCGTGCAGGGGCTGTCCCGTCGACTTGTCGCGAACATGGTCGAGGGAGTCAGTGCGGGCTTCAGCAAACAACTCGAGATCACTGGAGTCGGTTACAGGGCGGATGCCAGAGGGCGCAACCTGAATCTCGCGCTCGGTTATTCCCATCCGATCGTTTATCAGCTCCCTGAAGGAGTAGACGCCAAGGTCGATAACCAAACGGTTGTCACGATATCGGGTATAGACCGGCAATTGGTCGGCGAGGTCGCCGCCGAGATCCGCAAACTGCGGCCGCCCGAGCCTTACAAGGGCAAGGGAATCCGCTACAGCAACGAATACGTCCGCAGGAAATCCGGCAAGGCCGGAGCGGGCGCCTGAACGAGAGATCGGGTACGGATAATGAACGTTTCGGAACAAAGAAGAGTTTCGCGAATGCGGCGTAAGGCGCGTATCCGCCGTAAGGTGCGTGGCACCGACGCGCGGCCGCGTATATGCGTTTTTCGTTCGAACAAGCACATGTACGTGCAGGTCATCTCCGATGAGAGTGGGCGTACGATGGCTTCGGTGTCCACGACTAAGGGAGCGAAGGCGCCCGGCGTCGAGGGTGCGAAAGCGTTGGGCAGCGAGCTTGCCGAGAAGTGCAAGGCGTTGTCGATCCAAGCCGCGGTGTTCGATCGCAACGGTTACGAATATCACGGACGCGTGCGCGCTGTTGCGGATTCGGTTCGCGAAGCCGGCATCAGGCTATAAGGAGTAGGTAGTTTGGCTCGTAGACAGACACACGAAAGGCAGGCGGAAGCCTCCGATCTCAAAGAGCGCGTGGTGTATATCAACCGTGTTGCCAAGGTCGTAAAGGGTGGCCGACGTTTCAGCTTCAGCGCATTGGTCGTGGTTGGTGACAGTGCTGGAAAGGTGGGCTTCGGAATCGGCAAAGCCAAAGAGGTTCCCGAAGCGATCCGTAAAGGCGTAGAGAAGGCCCGCAAGGAAATGATCGAGGTGCCTATGGTTGACGGCACCATCCCGTACACGGTCAACGGCCACTACGGTGCAGGCAAGGTACTGCTCAAGCCGGCCGGGCCTGGTACCGGGGTGATCGCGGGCGGCGGTATCCGTGCGGTTGTTGAACTGGCAGGTATCGAGAACGTGCTCACGAAGTGCCTCGGCTCGCACAACGCGAACAACATGGTGCGCGCGACGATCGATGCGATTCAGCAGCTCGCACTGCCCGAAGAGATCGCCGCGTTGCGTGGCAAATCCTTAGCCGAGATCCGCTAAACCGGAGGCGTGAGATGGCGAGTAACGACATGATTCGTGTGACGCTGACGGGCAGCACTATCGGCTCGACGAAACGGCAACGTGAGACGGTTAAAGGTCTCGGGTTACGTCGGACCGGCACCTCGGCGATAGTCCGTGACAACCCCGCAGTACGCGGGATGATCCGCAAGGTGGCTCACTTGGTCACCGTGGAGGTTTGACCCGATGCGTTTGGATTCACTAAAGCCGCCGAAAGGCTCGCGTAAGGCGCGTAAACGGGTCGGTCGCGGGCCTGGCTCGGGCACCGGCAAGACCGCCGGCCGCGGCCACAAAGGTCTCGGTGCACGTAGCGGCGGTGGCGCAGCAGCGCCGGGCTTCGAGGGTGGCCAGATGCCTCTGGCCAGGCGGTTGCCGAAGCGCGGCTTTAGCAACGTAAACCGGGTCGAATACCAGGTGGTCAATCTTGCCGACCTCGCGAGTTTCGATGCGGGATCGGTTGTCGATCCGGCCGCGCTGAAGATCAGCGGGTTGGCCAAACGCCGCATGCCGGTCAAGATTTTGGGTAACGGTAAACTCGAGCATTCTCTGACAGTACGGGCGCACGGATTTTCCGCTGCCGCTCGCAAAGCGATTGAAGGAGCCGGCGGCACCGCTGAAGTCGTGGTGCGGGCATTGACTGAAGGGACGCCTGCGGGCGCCTAACCAGACGTGATTGAGAATCTCGGAAACATAGGGCGTGTCCCTGAGCTTCGCCGCCGCGTGCTGTTTACGCTCGGGATGCTGGCGGTGTATCGTGTTGGCGTCGCTATCCCGACCCCCGGGATTAACGGGCAAGCTCTGTCCGACTTCTTCCAGGCGGCGCAACAGACGGTGTTCGGGATGGTTAACCTGTTCTCAGGTGGTGCTCTCGAGAGGTTCTCGATTTTTGCGCTGGGGATCATGCCGTACATCTCGGCGTCGATTATCCTGCAGCTGATGACGCTCGTAGTTCCGTATCTCGAACAGCTTAAGAAAGAGGGCGAGCAAGGCCAGAAGAAGATCACGCAGTACACCCGTTACGGGACCGTGCTGCTCTCGCTCGTACAGGGGTTCTTTATCTCGCTCGGACTCGAGCAGATCACGACGCCGTCGGGTGCATCAGTGGTTTTTCACCCCGGTTGGTCGTTTCGTCTTATGACGATCCTTACGCTGACTTCGGGTACCGCATTCATCATGTGGCTCGGTGAGCAGATGAGTGAGCGGGGAATCGGTAACGGTATCAGCATCATCATTTTCGCGGGCATAGTCGCGGCTTTACCGTCGGCGCTCACCGCTACGTTCGACTATACACGCCAAGGAGAACTGGGACCGTTGGTACTGCTGCTCCTCGCAATCTTGATGGTCGCGGTCGTCGCGATCATTGTCTACGTCGAGCGCGGCCAGCGCCGCATCCCGGTGCAGTATGCAAAGCGTGTCGTAGGGCGAAAACAGTACGGTGGTCAGTCCACGCATCTGCCTCTCAAAGTGAATACTGCGGGAGTTATTCCACCGATTTTTGCCTCCTCTCTGCTGATTTTCCCGGCGACCATTGCCCAGTTCGCGCCGTACCCGATCTTCCAGGACATGGCGTCGTACTTGAACCCCGGTGCGTGGGTTTACAACCTCATCTACGTGGCCGCGATCGTGTTCTTTTGTTACTTCTACACGGCGATTCAGTTCAACCCGCAAGACGTAGCCGAGAATCTCCAGAAGTACGGAGGCTTTGTGCCCGGTATAAGGCCGGGGAAACGCACCGCCGACTACATCGACAGGATTCTGACACGGATTACCCTTGGCGGCGCCATCTACTTGGCGGTGGTGTGCGTCCTGCCGACATTCCTGATCTCGCGCTTCAACGTCCCGTTCTTCTTCGGGGGCACCGCCCTGCTCATCGTCGTGGGTGTTGCGATCGACACGGTAGCGCAGATGCAGGCGCATCTGATTCAACGCAGCTACGAAGGCTTCATGGGTAAGGGCAAAGTAAGGGGGAGAGGCTGACGTCCGTGCGGATCGTATTGTTAGGTCCACCGGGCTCTGGAAAGGGGACCCAGAGTGCCCTGCTGCAAGAGCAGTACGGAGCGCAGCACGTGGCTTCCGGCGACCTGTTACGCGAAGCGGTCGAGCGAGAGACAGAACTGGGATGCAAGGCGAAGCAGTATATGGACTCGGGCCGTTTGGTGCCTGACCAACTTGTTCTAGACATGGTTAAGGAGCGTCTGTTGCGTCCGGATTGCCGCAAGGGGTTTATCCTCGACGGGTTTCCGCGCACCGACGCTCAGGCCGACGAGTTGGCCAGGGTGCTGACAGAAGAAGGGCGGCCGCTCGACCACGCGGTGGCATTTGCGATTTCGCGCGACGCCATTGTCGAACGGCTAACGGGCCGCCGCTCGTGCCCGAATTCGGATTGCGGGCGGACCTTCCATGTGAAGTTCAAGCCACCCGCGGTTGATGATGTCTGCGATGAATGCGGTACACCGTTGCGCTGGCGCGATGACGACACCGAAGAGACGATCCTCAAGCGGATCGAAGTGTACATAGAGCAGACCAAGCCGTTGATCGAGTGGTACCGCAAGGCCGGGTTGTTGCGCGAGATCGAGGGTGCCGGCGCTCCGGCGGAAGTTTTCGGGCGTGTCCGTGAGGCTCTAGCTTCCAACTGAGATGATCGAACTGAAGTCGCCCGTAGAAATTGAGAAGATGAGAACCGCAGGGAAAATCGTTGCAGAAATCCTCGCTTCGCTGACCGAGCAGGTCAAGCCGGGGGTGACGACCAGCTACCTCAACCGTCAGGCCGAGAAGATGATTGTGAAGCTGGGCTGCCGATCGGCCTTCAAGAATTACCGGGTCGGAACCGTGGTGTTTCCGGCTGTGCTTTGCGCATCGATCAACGAAGAAGTCGTGCACGGGATTCCAGCCGAGCGTGCGGTTTGCGACGGCGACCTTCTTAAGCTCGACTTCGGAGTCGAGGCCGATGGTTACTACGGCGACGCTGCAGTGACTGTTGCGGTCGGTGACGTAGACGAGGACTCGATGCGCCTTTTGCGGGTGACCAAAGAGTGTTTGGATGCAGGCATCCGTAAGTTGACCGATAGCAATCGCCTCGGTGACGTAGGCGAGGCGGTGCAAGCCCACGCGGAGTCCGCCGGCTACGGGGTCGTTAAGGATTTTGTGGGCCACGGCATCGGCCGGGCGCTCCACGAAGACCCGCAGGTGCCGAACTTCGGCAAGACAGGTCGCGGACGCAGGATTAAGACCGGTATGGTCTTGGCCGTCGAGCCGATGATCAACATCGGTGGCCCCGGTGTGCGCATCACCGACGACGGTTGGACGGCGGTGACACTCGACGGAGGGCGTTCGGCGCACTTCGAGCACACGATCGCGGTGACCGACAACGGGCCGGAGGTATTGACCGCGTTGTAAAGAACCCAAGGACTGGGCACGCGGGGAGTGAACGAACATGAAAGTAAGAGCATCAGTCAAAAAGATCTGCAGGGACTGCAAGATCATCAAGCGCCACGGCAAAGTCCGGATAGCTTGTAAAAACCCGCGCCACAAGCAGCGGCAAGGATAGGGAAGAGATCGATGGCTAGAATCGCCGGAGTGGACCTTCCGCGTAACAAGCGGATGGAAATCGCGCTCACGTATATTTTCGGGATCGGCAACACCACGGCGGGGAAGATCCTCTCCGCTACCGGCATCGATCCCGGAAAGAAGAGCGACGATCTCAATGACGCCGAGATCAATGCGATTCGCGGCGTCATCGACGGTCAGTTTAAGGTCGAAGGCGATCTGCGGCGTGAGGTCGCAACCAACATCAAGCGTTACATGGACGTTGGCTGCTATAGGGGCCTTCGTCACCGCCGCGGCCTTCCGGTCCGCGGACAGAGAACCAGTACCAACGCGCGCACGCGCAAAGGGCCCCGCAAGGCGATCGCGGGCAAGAAAATGGCGCCCAAGCGCTAGGCTGCGGGAGCTAAGAGTATATGGCAACCAGTCAGAAAGCCGCCCAGGCGGCGCGACGCAAGAAAGCGAAGAAGCGTAGCGTGAGCGAAGGCATCGCTCACGTCCGTGCGACCTTCAACAACACAACAGTCACTATCACCGATCCGAAAGGCAATGTGATTTCGTGGAACAGCGCAGGCCAGGCCGGTTTCAAAGGGTCGCGCAAGGGGACGCCGTTCGCGGC
Organism: Deltaproteobacteria bacterium; assembly: GCA_029262415.1. Taxonomy (GTDB): domain Bacteria; phylum Desulfobacterota; class Binatia; order UBA1149; family JAJCZL01; genus JAJCZL01. The sequence goes on from JAJCZL010000056.1 coordinate 12,785, forward strand.
GCAGCTCGCTGCCGACCGTGCCGCTAAGTCTGCTGTGGACATGGGCATGCGCTCAGTGGCCGTGTTGATCAAAGGCCCAGGGGCAGGCCGCGAGTCTGCAGTGCGCGCGCTCGGTTCAGCGGGCCTTCAGGTCACGATCATCAAAGATGTTACGCCGATTCCTCACAACGGCTGCCGCCCTCCCAAGCGGCGTCGGGTCTGAGGCGGCAGGAGTAGACTGTGGCAAGGTATACCGATCCGGTTTGCAGACTGTGCCGTCGTGAGGGGATTAAACTCTTCCTCAAAGGCGAGCGCTGTTACACCGACAAGTGCGCGATTGAGCGCCGAAACTACGCACCAGGCCAGCACGGTCAGGGCCGTCGCCGGAAGATCTCCGAGTATGCGGTTCAGTTGCGCGAAAAGCAGCGGCTCAAACGCATGTACGGCTTGATGGAGAAGCAGTTTCGCAAGTACTTCGACATGGCCGAGAATTCCAAGGACGTTACCGGTCCGGCGTTGTTGATTCTTCTCGAACGTCGATTCGACAACATGGTCTACAGACTCGGTATGGCTGGATCCCGCGCCGAGGCGCGGCAACTGATTCTGCACCGCCACTTCATGGTTAACGGCAAGAGGGTGAACATCCCCTCCTACCTGATCAGCTCCGGCGACGAGATCACTGTTACCGAAAGAAGCCAGAAGAAAGAAGTGTTCAGGAAGTCCCTGGAGCTCGGCCAACGTCGCGGTTTGCCTGCATGGCTGACCGTGGACCCAGAAAAGTTCGCCGGCAAGATCATGAAACTTCCCGAGCGTGAAGAACTCACGATGCCGGTCAACGAGAGGTTGATCGTCGAGCTTTACTCGAAGTAGACACCGCAGGCAGGTCCGCGCACAAGAGGGCCGCCATGGAGGCGCATAGCGTATGTTGGACAATTGGAAAGACCTGATCCGACCGACCCTTGAGGTCCGTCAGGCCGAAGAAAGATACGGCAAGTTCGAACTGGAGGCGCTGGAGCGCGGCTTCGGCACGACCATTGGTAACGCGCTCAGGCGCGTGCTGCTCTCCTCACTCAAAGGTGCGGCGATCACGGCGTGCAAGATCGACGGCGTCGTCCACGAGTTCTCGACCATCGATGGCGTGACCGAAGACGTCACCGATATCGTCTTGAACCTGAAAGAGGTGCGCCTGCGCATCCACGAGGGGAACCGTCACATCGGGACCGTGGAGGCCGGCGGTGCCGGTGTGGTAACTGCGGGCCAGATCAACTTCGGCCCTTCCGTGGAGGTTTTGAACCCCGACCACGTGATCGCGACGCTGAGCGATGATGCGACGCTTCGTCTGGAAGCGACGGCCCGGCGTGGCAGCGGGTACGTCACCGCTGATCGCAACCGCGACGAGGATGCTCCAGTCGGCACGATTGCGATGGACGCGGCGTTCTCGCCGGTTCGCCGCGTAAACTTCGAAGTGAGCAACGCGCGCGTCGGTCAGCGTACCGACTACGACAAGCTCACCTTGGAAGTGTGGACTGACGGCAGTGTACGTGTCGAAGACTCAGTCGCGATTGCAGCGCGCATCCTCCAAGACCAGATGCAGGTACTGGTGAACTTCGATGCCGAAGAAATCGAAGCTAAAGAGTCGGCCAAAGAGCCCGAATCAGAGCCGCTCAACGAAAACCTCTTCCGTTGTGTCGACGAACTCGATTTGTCGGTGCGCTCGGCCAACTGTTTGCAGAACGCCGACATCAAATACATAGGCGAGCTTGTGCAGCGTTCGGAGTCCGAAATGCTGCGCACCAAGAACTTTGGCCGTAAGTCGTTGCTCGAGATCAAAGAGCTGCTTTCCGAGATGGGCTTGTACCTTGGAATCCGCCTGACCAGTTTCCCCGACCGCGAGAGCCTCGACAGGATGAGGCTCGAGCAAGAGAAGTACTGACTCCATGAGGCACCAGAAAACAGGCCGAAAGCTCAACCGTTCGCCCTCCCATAGGCGTGCGATGCTGCGCAACCTAACCACCTCGCTGATTGAGCGTGGGCGTATCACCACAACCGACGCGAAGGCGAAGGAACTGCGTCGTTTCGCCGACCGTATGATTACGCTCGGCAAGGCGCAGACCGTTGCCGCGCGCCGACGCGCGCGTCGTTTCATCACAACGGACGCCGTTCTTGCTCAGCTGTTCAACGAGGTAGCACCTCGTTTCGCAGCGCGCAACGGTGGCTACACGCGCATCATCAAAGTGGGGCCGCGCAAAGGCGACAACGCCCCGATGAGCATCGTCGAACTCACTGAACTCCCGGTCGAAGGAAAGGCCGAAGCGAAAGCTTCCTAAAGCGGGCTCGCCTAGCAGCCCCTTACGCGACCGCGGGAGGGTATGCTAGGCCTGGGCCTGGCTTTTTTGCGCCGCCGGCGACATCTTCGCTAGCTGGGCTGAGATGAAAGCGGAACTGCAAGAACTGTTACGTGCCGCACTGGCTCGCGCGAAAGACTCCGGCGCTTTCCCGGTCGAAGAACTTCCCGAGATTCGCATCGAAGAGCCTCGCGAAACGGGCTACGGCGACCTGGCGACCAACATCGCACTCGTCACTGCCAAGGCTGCGCGACGTTCGCCACGTGAGCTTGCCGAGGCTTTGGTGGCTGCCATCGATGACCCCGACGGGATCATCGAGAAGGTCGAAGTCGCGGGTCCCGGGTTCATCAACTTTACTTTTAGCAATGCCGCTTGGCAGCGTCGCCTTGCGGCAATACTGGCCGAGGGCGAGAACTACGGCTCGCCCGATCTGGGCAAAGGCCGGCGCGTGCAGGTCGAGTTTGTCTCAGCCAACCCAACCGGTCCCTTGCATATCGGGCACGGGCGCGGTGCCGCAGTGGGTGATGCACTTGCCCGTGTGCTCGAGGCCGCCGGATACGATGTCAAACGTGAGTATTACGTCAACGACGCCGGTGTGCAGATCAACACACTCGGCCGTTCTGTACGCGCGCGCTACCTACAGTTGGCCGGCGTTGACACGCCGTTCCCAGATGACGGTTATCCGGGTGACTACGTAACCGAATCGGCGCGCGGTATATTCGAACGCGACGGCAGAAAGTGGGTCGATGTAGATGTGGACGAGGCGGTTGTCGCTCTCGGCCGAATTGTCGCTGACGAACAACTGGCCGGAATTCGTACGGATCTGCACGCGTTCGGCGTCTCCTTCGATGGTTTTTCAAGTGAGCGTGCCCTATGCGAGGCAGGGGCCGTTGAGCATGCGCTGGAGAGGCTGCGGGAGCGTGGCTGCGTGTACGACGCCGATGGCGCCGTGTGGTTTCGTTCGAGCGATTTCGGAGATGACAAGGACCGGCCGCTGATCAAAAGCGACGGCCAGCTGACTTATTTCGCCGCCGACATCGCCTATCACTTAAAGAAACTGGAAGCGGGTTTCGACACCATAATCGACGTTTGGGGCGCGGATCATCACGGTTATGTTCCGCGCGTGCGTTCGTCTATTCAAGCGCTGGGGCACGACCCCGCGCGCTTTGCGGTGCTTCTGGTACAGATGGTCAACCTCACGCGCGACGGTGAGCCGGTCAGGATGGGCAAGCGGACGGGGACCTTCATCACACTGAAAGAGGTTGTGGATGAGGTCGGTGCCGACCTCGCGCGCTTCTTCTTCTTGATGCGCAAGTCGGACGCTCACCTGGATTTCGACCTTGAGCTTGCGCGAAGGCAAAGCGCGGAGAATCCGGTTTTCTACGTTCAGTACGCCTACACGCGGATCGCCGGCATCTTCCGCCAGGCCACGGAGAAAGGCATCGTCGAGCCCTCCGCGGATGCTGCGGCCGTCACTGCGCTCCAAACCGAGGAAGAAATTTCGCTGATCCGCATGCTCGACAGCTTCCCCGACGTCGTTGAAGCAGCTGCCGATACCCTTGAGCCCCACAGGATCGTCTTCTACGTGCAGAAGCTGGCCGGGGAATTTCACCGCTTTTATGCCCGCCACCGCTGCGTGACCGAGGATGCGGAGCTGACCGCAGCCCGCCTGCTCCTGGTCCGGGCGGTGCAAATGGTGATCGGGCGTGGCCTCGGGCTGGTAGGTGTGAATGCGCCCGAGCGTATGTAAGATGTAACGATGCGGTCGCGCGCGCAGTTTCAGTTCACGGTCTTCGAACTCATCGTTTTGGCTGCCAGTTTCGCGGCGACCTCGGCGCTGGTCTTTCTGTTGGGAATCTATGTCGGGCGCGATATCGCCGGTGAGCATGCGCCGGCCGACCAACAGGTCGCGCGGCTTCCGATCGAGCACGGCGCGCCGATTGCGCTCGCCGCTCGTCCTCGTGGCGCACCCGAACTCCAGTTCGGTCCGACCGCCGCTGAGGCGGCGCTGGCCGCCGAGGCAGCCGCAGCCGCGGCTGTAGCGGAGGCGCGGCTTGCATCCGAACGTGCGGCGACGGCGCGCAGGGCGGCTGCAGCAGAGAACGAACGGGTCGCCATCGCCGAGAGTGCCGCCAGGGCCCGTGCCCAGGCGTCTTCCGCTGCTGCCGATGTGGCCGTTGGCGGTGCAGGGGCATCGGCTTCTAAGGCCACTGAACGCGCCGACTTCGCCGTGGCAAAGACTGCGCGCGCATATGGTTCACGCGGCACGCAAGGGCCTGAGTACCGCAACCAGCGTCCGGACAGGACTCCGCCGCCAGCGCCAACGGCTGCGTCTCCGAGCGGGCGGGGCTCTGCCTCCGGAGGAGCCTTCTTGTTTACAGAAGATGCCCCGGCGTCCGCGTCGCCGACCGTCACGGCTCGCGACCCGCGCCGCCCGAACTATCCCGCGACATCCAAGCAGCGCCAGGAGGCCCGCGCGCGTACGGCGCCGCCGCTGCAGCCCTACCGGCCACCGCCGCCGCTTGCGGCGGCGGTTCCGCCGGCCCCACGTGCATCGGCAACCCCTGCCTACACCGTCCAAGTCCTGTCCACGCGCGATTCCGCTGCGGCCGACAACCTGGCTAGATCTCTCCAATCGAGGGGCTATGGTGCCTACGTACGGCCCGCACAAGACTCGACCGGCCGCTGGTACCGGGTCAGGGTTGGGCGTTTCGACGACCTCTCGTCTGCGCGTGCGATGGCGACTCGTTGCCGCAAGGACTTGCGGTTGGACCAGGCCTACGTAATCTCCGACTGAGGCCTCCGCCATGGAACCCACGCCCTTGTTTGAAGAATTCGTGCGCCTCACGGTCGCGCACGATACGGTGCCCGTCTTTCGGGAGATCGCGGCTGATCTCGACACACCCGTGTCGGCGTTTATGAAGCTGCACCGTAAGGGCCACGGGTTTCTCCTGGAGAGCGTTGAAGGGGGAGAGCGCTGGGGTCGCTACAGTGTGCTCGGATCCGAACCGTTGATGTTGGTCCGCGCCCACGGCAACCGCACTGAAGTTCGCCGTCGTGGATCAGATGCTCCCGAAACCCTCGAAGGTGACCCCCTCGACTGCTTGCGCCGTGTGATCGAGCCGTTCAACCAGGCCGACGTTGAAGGTCTCGAACGGTTTGCAGGCGGTTTCGTCGGCTACTTCGCCTACGACTTAGTGCGCCACATCGAAGATTTGCCCGACGAGAACATCGATGACCTGGGAGTCGCCGAGATCGCCGGGATGGTGGCCGACAACTTTGTGATCTTCGACAACGTCAGTCACACGATGAAAGTGGTGAGCCTCGCTCTGTGTGGTGACGGCGCCGACCCGCGTGTGGCTTACGACCGTGCAGTTGTAGCGATCAATCACACCGTTGAACGCCTTCAGGCTGCAGCGCCGGCTCCGGCGTTTGCCTATGCTCGGGCCGCTGCCTCCTCATCGGGAGAGTCGTCAACGACCGCGGCGGTTGAGCGTACCTGTAACATCACCCCCAACGCTTATGCCGTTGCTGTAGAGCGGGCGCGCGAATACATCCGTGCCGGCGACGTCATACAAGTGGTTCTTTCGCAGCGCTTCTCGCAACCGCTCGGTGTGCATCCGTTTTCCATCTACCGTGGACTGCGCACGATCAATCCCTCACCGTACATGTTTTATCTTGATCTCGGCGATGAGGTTGCGGTGGGAGCATCACCCGAGGTCATGGCTAAAGTCGAAGGCCGGACTGTCGCGGTACGGCCGATCGCGGGTACCGTGCGTAGGGGAGCCACCGAAGAAGAGACCTCGAAGCTCATCGAGCAGATGCTTGCCGATCCCAAGGAACGGGCCGAACACATCATGTTGCTCGACCTTGGACGTAACGATGTTGGCCGGGTTTCCGCAATAGGGAGCGTACGGGTTATCGATCAGATGGTTGCCGAGCGTTACTCGCACGTCTGTCACATCGTTTCTCATGTCGAGGGAACCTTGCGCGATGACTGCGACAGGTTCGATGCGTTCCGCGCGACGTTTCCGGCCGGCACGCTCAGCGGCGCACCGAAGATTCGCGCTATGCAGATCATCGATGAATTGGAGACCACCAGGCGCGGGGTTTACGGCGGTGCCGTCGGTTACTTTGACTTCAAGGGCAACATGGATACCTGCATCGCGATCCGCACCGTTTTCATAAAGAACGATACGGTGTACCTGCAGGCGGGAGCTGGAATTGTTGCCGACTCGGTAGCCGAACGCGAGCAGGCAGAATGTGAGGCGAAAGCTGCCGGGGTTCAGGCCGCACTTGAGCGCGCGGTAGAGATCGAAGCCGCCTCTGCTGGAGGTCGCAAACCGTGAAGCAGGTCTTGGCCGCACTGGTTGAAGGTCGCAATCTGACAGAAGGCGAGATGGAAGCTGCAGTTGGTGTTTTGATGGACGGTGGGGCGACGCCTGCCCAGACCGGGGCGTTCTTGGCCGCGCTGCGCGCCAAAGGCGAGACGGTCGACGAACTGGTTGCGACGGTGCGCGTGGTGCGTGCGCGCTCGATTCGCGTGCAGGCGGCCGGAGACGTCATCGATACCTGTGGTACCGGCGGTGATGGCCGGGGCACGTTTAACGTCTCGACCGCTGCCGCGTTTGTCGCCGCAGCGGGCGGAGCGAAAGTCGCCAAACATGGAAACCGCGCGGCTTCGGGGAAGGTCGGCGCGGCCGATGTTCTTGAAGCGCTCGGAGCGCGTATTGAGCTCGACGCCGTGGATGCCGCACGCGTGCTTGCCGAAACCGGAATTACCTTCATGTTCGCGCCGTGTTTCCACCCGGCGTTTCGTCACGTCGGTCCGGTGCGCAAGGAGCTGGGTTTTCGCACGTTGTTCAACCTCACAGGTCCGCTGTGTAACCCCGCCGGTGCGCGTCGCCAATTACTCGGTTTGTTCTCGCGTGAGGCGATGTCGATGGTTGCCGCAGCGTTGCAGCGTCTTGGCTGTGAGCATGCACTCGTAGTGCACGGTCGCGACGGCAGCGATGAAATCACCACCACCGGTCCTAGCTACGTCCTCGAAGTCCGGTCCGACTCGGTCGATGAATACGAGATTGCGCCCGCTGACTTCGGAATCGAGACTGTAGCCGCAGATGCGCTGAAGGGGAGCGACGCCAGCGGCAACGCAGCGCTGATTCGCCGCGTTCTTGTCGGCGAGGTGGGCCCTGCGGGCGACATCGTCGCGCTGAACGCAGGCGCCGCACTGTACGTCGCCGGTAATGCGCTTAGCATTCACGAGGGTGTGCAGTCGGCCCGCGCCCTTATAGCTGACGGGGCGCCTGCACGGGTCCTCGATGCGTTCGTGCGAGCTACCAATGCAGGTGCGACGTGATTCTCGACGAGATCCTTGCAACCAAGCGCGATGAGGTCGCAGCTGCACGGCGCAGGTACGATGAAGACGCACTGCGTGCCTCCGAGGGCTATGGCGAGCCGCGTCGCGGTTTTACGCGTGCTCTTCGCGCCGCGAAGGGGCCCGCGGTGATTGCGGAGATCAAACGGGCGTCGCCCTCCAAGGGCGTGCTCCGTGCAGACTTTGACCCGGCTCTGCATGCGCGCCAGTACGCCGGTGCGGGAGCGACGTGCCTATCGGTGTTAACCGACCAGAAGTACTTTCAAGGATCGCTTGAATACCTGCGTGCGGTCCGTGGCGCGTGTGAGCTGCCGTTGCTGCGTAAGGATTTCACCATCGACCCCTACCAGATTGTTGAGGCGCGGGCGTGGGGCGCAGACGCGGTGCTACTGATTGTCGCCGCGCTCGACAGCGAGCGGATCCGCGACCTGACCGCGCTGGCTGCAGATGAGCAACTTGACGTATTGGTTGAAGTTCACGACCGCGCAGAACTAGAGATTGCGATCGCCTGCGGTGCGCGTCTTGTCGGTATCAACAACCGCGACCTTCGTACGTTCAAGACCTCGCTCGACACGACCCGTAACCTCGCGCCGTTGGTCCCCCGCGAGACCACGTTGGTCTCAGAGAGCGGACTCCAGACGCGTGCCCAACTCGAAGAACTAGCGGCGCTCGGCGTAGGCGCTTTTCTCATTGGCGAGCACTTCATGCGTGCCGATGATCCCGGCACCGCGCTCGCCGAGCTTACAATGGTAAGCACCGGCGGCTGAGCGCCGGTGCTTGAATCGGTCGCTCCTGAGGGGTCAGTCGGCCCGGGCGCCGACCTCGTATATAGTGAAAACGTGAAGCTTTGGTTGAAGATTTGCGGAGTCCGCCGTGGCCGAGATGCACGCGTTGCCGTGGCGGCTGGGGCCGACGCCATCGGGGTAAATTTTTCTGCAGCGAGTAAGCGGTTTGCGACCTTTGAGCAGGCCCGTGAAGTCGTGGCGGCGGTGCCGACCGGGTTTCCGGTCTATGGGGTGTTTGCCGATGCCGGCCGCGCGGAGATCGGACGTACTATCGAAGAAACCGGAATCACCGGCGTGCAGCTTCACGGCGCAGAGCCGTTGTCTGAGGCACTGGGGTGGGGGCTCCCTGTGATTTTTGCACGCAAGGTCCTCGAGCCGCTCGATGCAGGACTGCGAATGCTTCTGGCGAAGCCGGCCCCCGACCCAGAGGAAGGGCAGGGACGCATTCGTCTGTTACTCGACAGCCCGGCCGGTGGCGGCAGCGGCCTGCGTTTCGATGACCGTGTGTTGCGCGCGGCCGGCTACAACGATTTTTCGTCATGTATCGTTGCCGGAGGCCTTACACCGGCCAACGTCGGGAGCGTTGTCGAGGCCATGCACCCGTTTGGGGTCGATACAGCCGGAGGAGTTGAGACCGAACCGGGTATGAAGGAATCTGTGCTCATCGAGGAGTTCATTCGCAATGCGCGCACTGCCTGACGCCACCGGTCGCTTCGGCGATTTCGGCGGGCGCTACGTACCCGAGACTTTAATGCCGGCTCTTATCGAGTTGTCCCAGGCCTATGACCGTTGGAGTGTAGACGAAGGGTTTCTCGGCGACTTGGCGGCTCTGCAGTCGGGCTACGCTGCGCGGCCGACGTTGCTGTACCCGGCGATGCGGCTGAGCGAACAGCTTGGCGGAGCGCGCATCTATCTGAAGCGTGAAGATCTTTGCCACACCGGCGCGCACAAGATCAACAACACGATCGGGCAGGCGTTGCTCGCCAAGAAAATGGGCAAGCAGCGTGTGATCGCAGAGACCGGAGCGGGACAGCACGGCGTCGCATCGGCGACCATCTGCGCGTTGATGGGTCTGGACTGCGAGGTGTTCATGGGTGCCGACGACATCGCGCGCCAGGCACTCAACGTGTTTCGAATGAAGCTGCTCGGCGCGAAAGTGGTTGCGGTAGAGTCCGGCAGCCGGACGCTCAAAGACGCGATCAACGAAGCGATGCGCGACTGGGTGACGAATGTCGAGACGACCTACTATTGCATCGGTTCGACGATGGGTCCGCACCCATACCCTATGATGGTCCGCGACTTCCAAGCGGTGATCGGTAAGGAGGTGCGTCAGCAGATCCTCAAAGCCGAAGGCCGTTTGCCCGACTTGCTGGTCGCGTGCGTCGGCGGTGGAAGCAACGCTATGGGGTTGTTCCATCCCTTTATCGATGACGTCGGCGTCGCGATGGCGGGTGTCGAGGCGGCAGGTGACGGACTCGAAAGCGGACGCCATTCGGCCTCGATCGTCAAAGGTCAGATAGGTGTGTTGCATGGTAAGAAGACGTTCTTGCTGCAGGACGAACTTGGCCAGATTCGCGACGCGCACTCGATCGCACCAGGCTTGGATTACCCCGGCGTCGGACCCGAGCATGCGTGGCTGAAAGACACCGGTCGTGCCGACTATGTGTCGGTCGACGATAAGCAGGCCGTTGACGCTTTGCAGTTGCTGTCGCGGACGGAAGGGGTGATTCCGGCGCTTGAAAGCGCGCATGCCGTTGCCCACGCCGTCGCGGTCGCGCCTACGATGGCTAAGGACAAGATCATCGTCGTCAATCTTTCGGGACGCGGCGACAAGGACATGCCGAGCGTCGCCGAATACCTCGGAGTGCATCTCTAAGTGGCAGCGCAGAGTAGGATCAGCGCTGTTCTCGACAGGCTCGCACACGAGGGCCGCAAGGCTTTGGTCCCGTTTTTCTCCGTGGGCGACCCCGACATTGACGTCACGCGTCGCGCCGTGCTGGCTGCGGCCAAGGCGGGGGCAGACATCATTGAGTTGGGTGTGCCGTTCTCCGATCCGATCGCTGATGGGCCGGTGATTCAAGCATCCAGCCAGCGTGCGTTGCGCGGAGGTGCGAGCCTGCCGGGCGTGCTCGACCTAGTTGGCTCGCTGCGCACCGAGACAGAAGTGCCGATTGTGTTGTTCGGCTACTACAACCCGTTCTTTCGTTACGGCGATGCGTTGCTGGCACGCGACGCCAAAACCGCCGGCGTTGACGGGATCTTGTGCGTCGACCTTCCCCCTGAAGAAGCCGGTCCGCTCTCGGCTGCCTGTAAGGACTCAGGGCTCGATTCCATCTTCTTGCTTGCTCCGACCAGTGACGATTCACGTATCCGCGCCGTCGCCGAACGGTCGGCGGGCTTCGTATACTTTGTTGCAGTCACCGGCGTGACTGGTGCCCGCACGGACGTGCCGGTGGGGATCGAAGACAAGGTCGCGCGTGTGCGTGAATTATGCGGACTCCCGGTCGGCGTCGGATTCGGCATCTCCGGCCCTGAGCAAGCGGTCGCGGTGGCGGCGTATGCCGATCTCGTTGTAGTCGGATCGGCGCTGGTGCGCGTGATGCACGAAGCCGGTCCGCGTGCGGCCGAAGTGGCCGGGGAGTTCACCGCCTTGCTCAGACAGGGCTTGGATGTTGCCTACCCGGGTCGCGCTTAAGTGCACGGCGCACATCGAAGATGAGCAGCACCTACCGTCAAACCCTGGATTGGCTTTACACGCGCGAAGCGAAGCTGGGAATGGACTTCCGTCTCGACCGTATGCAGCCGGTGCTCAGACGGCTGCAAAACCCGGATGCGAGCTTCCCGTCGATCCTAATTGCCGGCACCAACGGCAAGGGGTCGACGGCCGCGCTGCTCGCGTCGGTTTACTTGCAAGCGGGTTTTGCCGTCGGTTTGTACACATCACCCCATCTGTTGAGCTTTCGCGAGAGAGTCCAGGTTGACGGCGAGTTGATTGCAGAAGACCGAGTCGTCGACTTCACTGCTGAGATCAATACCGCGATGGAAGCCTGTGGGCAAGAACTCACGTTTTTTGAGATCGCCACCCTCATGGCCTTTCTCGAGTTCCGCCGCGGGGCAGTCGACCTCGCGGTGCTCGAAGTAGGAATGGGCGGCCGCCTCGATGCCACCAATGTCGTCACGCCGGTGTGCTCGGTCGTTACCACGGTGTCGCGCGACCACATGCGCTTTCTCGGCGATACAGTTGAGCAGATTGCCGAAGAAAAGGCAGGCGTCATGCGCCGCGGCGTCCCGGTGGTTACCGGTGCTGTGACCACCGCTGTCGACCGCGTGCTTGATGCCGCTGCGCAGAAAGTCGGTGCTCGGCGGATTGCCTACGGGCGCGAGTTCAGTGAACTCGGCGACCGTGTCGAGTCAGGTGTTCGGAGATCCGGATTGGCAGGTTCCCATCAGCGAGAAAACGCGGCGGTTGCGGCTGCGGTGGTGCGTACGCTGCAGGGCCGTTTCGAGGTTGATGAGGAGGACCTGGTCGAGGGCATTGCGCGCGTGCGCTGGCCCGCGCGTCTGGAGACTATAGCTGAGTCGCCGCTTACCGTCATCGATGCGGCCCACAACCCCGACGCTGCCGACCGCCTCCTTGCGGCGTTGCGCGTGTTGACGTTACCGTCGCCGCGCGTTCTGGTGTTCGGGGTCATGGCCGACAAAGATTGGACGGAAATGCTCGCAATGCTGCTGCCGGAGTTCGATCAGGCGGTGTTCGTCCCGGTCGCACAACCGCGCGCCTTGGATCCGGCCGAAGCGCTCGCATTGTCAACGGATATCAAACCCGCGATAACGGCTGCGACCGCTCTCGAGGGGTTGCGAGCGGCACGCAAGTTCGCGGGTTCAGAGGGCAGCGTAGTCATAGCCGGTTCGATATTCCTTGCGGCCGAGGTTTACGAAGAGGCGGGTGGCCGGTCGCGGCCGTTTGAGATTGACATTGACTGACAGCTTGAAGCTTGCGCCTCGGCGGCGCGGAAGTTGGTCTATCCGGTGGAGATGTCGCCTGGGGTTCGTCTTTGTGTGGTCTGCTTACGCGTTAGTCACGGTTGTGGCGTTCTCGACAGACCTGCATGCGGAATCGATCGAACTCGAGGCCGATACGATCAGTTACATCCAAGAGGGCGAAATCGTCGAAGCCAACGGCAATGTACGGGTCAATTGGGCTTCAAACGCACTGCGTGCAGGCGTGCTGAGGCTTGAGAAGGTACGCGGCCGGCTGGTCGCCGGCGGGGGCCTGCTACTGACCGCCCCCGACTACGGAGTGACGGCCGACTCCCTCGAACTCTTCCTAGAAAACGAAACCGGACGCTTCGACAACGTACAGATCTCTCTTGGCGACCGCCCCGGTGGCTTTGGCGGGCGTGTCGTCGAGAAAGACCTTGGTCAGCGCTACGTCGTACGCGACGGGTACTATACCACCTGTCATCTGCGCGAAGACGGCAATCCGGATTGGGATATCAGCTCGGAGAAGATTGAGGTTCAAGCCGACAGTCACGGTACGATGCAGAACGGTCTGCTTCGGGTTCGCGGTATCCCGGTCCTGTACGTTCCGTATATGGTCTTTCCGGTCGGAGACGAGCGCCGTTCGGGGCTGCTACAGCCGAACATCGGGCACTCCAGCGTCACGGGCGCGATCTACTACCAGCCTTATTTTTGGGCGATCGACAAACACATGGACCTGACTACTACGTTCGGGCTCGAGACCTCTGCGCGCATCGGTCTTGTTAACGAGTTCCGTTACGCGCCGAGCAAAGACACCAAGGGAGCCTTTCAGGTCGAGTACTACAACGAGAAAATCCGTGGCGATGCGGTAACCGACATCGTGTCGCCGCTGTTCAGCGGCCGTTCGGTGCCGATCGACCGTGCGGCTATCAGCGGTATGCACCGGCAGCGGCTGAGTCCGGAGAGCGATTTCTACCTCGATGTGCTCGCGGCGACCGACGACCTGTACTTCCGTGAAATAGATACCGTCGAGGGAAGCCGTGAGCACATCGACCTGCGCCGCAAGGCGCGCTACTCGCGATCCGATGGTGGGTTGATCTCGCGTGCGGGGTTCTCGAGCTACGGCGCCGAGGCAGAGTTTTACCAGGACTTCGTCAGGCCCAAGGACAATGTCGGCAACTTCATCGACGATGCGAGTTCTTTCACCATCCAGAAACCGCTCGAGCTCTGGGGGGAACGCGACGGAGAATGGTTGGGTGGTGTCGCGTTCGTGGCCGAGGGCTCGGTCGCGGAGTTCTGGCGGGAAAAATCGACGAAAGGTCAACGTCTCGATCTCGTCACGACGATCGAAAAACCGATCGCGCCCGGCGGACCCGTGAAGGCCAAGCTTTGGGGCCGCGGGCGCGCCACGGGCTATCGAATGGACGAGCGGATGCCGGTCGATATTTTAACCGGCAATGTCGGTACCGAACTCGATGAATTTCCCAGCCGAGGAGTGATCGAGGCCGGTGCAGATGTGAGCATGGGGCTGGCTAGGGACTTCGAGCTGGATTCGGAGCGTTGGACCGGGATGCGTAATGTCCTCGAGCCTTTCGTTTCCGCCCACCGTACCAGCGGCAGCGCGCGCGGTGAGTTGCCGCTGTATGACGGGGCTGATTCCATCGAGGGCCGCACGACCGGTACCTATGGCGTCGTCTCACGGTTGCTGTTCGACGAGCGTGAAACGAGAGAGCACCGGGAACTCGCCAGGTTACAACTTTCGCAAACCTACAACTTCAGCGAGCGTGTCAGGACCGATAATTTCTCCGATATCGACTTCGCGGCGCTGTTGGTTCCCAGCGATCGCCTCTCGCTCAACACGCTCGTCTCCTACGATACCGACGGTGCGATCGTGACCGGCGCGATAGCATCGCTGGCCTGGTACTCTGACATCGATGAGGTGATTGCCGGCCGCGGCACCAGCCTTGGAGCCGCCTATCACTACGTTCGCGACGGCGGGCTGGAAGCGCTCGAAGCGCGAGGAACGCTGGGCCTCAGTGAGCGGGTCAGCCTAGGAGCGAAAGTACGCTACGATTTCGTCGGTGAGCGCTTCATCGAAGAGGCGGTCAGCGCGCGCCTGACCTCGAGTTGTGACTGTTGGGCGATAAACATCGCTGCGGTTAACCAGGTTAACCCCGATGAGTTTCAGTTTCGAATTCTGGTCGAGTTCGGCGGAATCGGAAGTCTTGGCAATGCGTCCGGAACTGGCCTGGTATCGACCCCGCAAGATCCGGCTGAACGTAACTGGAGGGGCGGCTGGTGAAGGCTCTGGTAACAGGCGGATCAATAATATGAAACAAGAATCGCACGGACTTACCCGGGTCGAGCGCGTCGAGAAGCCGTGGGGCCATGAGTTGATTTGGGTTCACACCGACGCCTACGCCGGCAAGATCCTCCACATCAACGCGGGGCAAGCGCTGAGTTATCAGTTCCACGAGCACAAGACGGAAACGATCTATGTGATCAAGGGCACGCTCTTGCTTCATGTTTCTGAAGACGACAGCCCACCACGGGTTCGCGAACTCAAACAGGGCAGTGCGTTTCACATTACCCCTGGGTTGCGTCACCGTTTCGAGGCGCACGAAGAGGTCGATCTGGTCGAGGTGTCGACGCCGCAGCTCGGCGACGTGGTCAGGCTTTCCGATCGCTACGACCGGGTTCCGCGATAGCGCAGCTGCGGCCATACACCGGGATGCATTGCGCGTACCGGACGAAACGGAACGGTCAGTATCGCGAACGGGTTGGTTAACGGTCTGCAATGCGTCCGGTCAGTGTCGATATCATCACAGGGTTTCTCGGCAGCGGGAAAACTACGCTGTTACGTACTGCGCTCGCGCGTAGCCTGGCCGGCGACAAAGTCGCTGTCGTCGTAAACGAGATCGGCGACATCGGTATCGACGGTCGTGTTATTACCGGACTTGATCATATCGAGAATGCTATCGAACTCTCGAGCGGATGCATCTGCTGCTCAATTGAAGATTCCCGCTTCGACCTAGCCATCCAAGAACTCGTTACGACGGTAGACCCCGCCTTGATTGTGATCGAGACTACCGGCGTCGCAGATCCAGAGCCGCTCAGATTGCGAATCGCCGAGGCCGGCCTCGGTTTGGACGCGACGACTTGCGTGGTCGATGGACTCAACTACCGCCGCGCGATGGTGGAGACGCGGATCGCGCGTAGGCAGATCGAAACTGCCGACTTCTTGGTGCTCAACAAGGTCGATCTCATAGATGAGCGTGAGAAAGCTGCGGCTCTAAGGAAGCTCCGGCGCCTAAATAAACGTGCCCTGGTTCTCGAAGCTGAGCGCGGCGTGGTCGACGAGACTCTCCTGTTTGCGACCTCGGCTCGCAAGCAGCGCACGCGCACGACAGTGCAGGCTGCCGACCGTGTAATGGGGCATCTCAAGGCCGACGATATCGGGTCGTATGCATACACCACCGATAGCGAATTCGACCGGCAACGCTTTGAGCGGATGCTTGCGCGCTTGCCGGGTACGATTTACCGCGCTAAGGGCTTTGTTCGCTTTCAAGGGCACGGCTGGGGCTGCCTTTTTAATTACACGTGTGGCCGGAGCGAGCTGAACTGGGTAAAATTGGCAGCGATGCCCGCATCGAGCCAGGCGGTCTTCATCGGGCGTTCGATGCAGGAGGCGGTTCCGGGCATTCTTGAGGGGCTTGAGGCCTGTAAGGTGGGCTGAGGACAGCAGCAGCGAAGATGGAAACCGACACCGAGCACAAAGCGGCAAATGCCCCTGCAGCTTTGCCTAAAACCACGCTGACCGACGGTGCGGGGCCGGAGGGCGAGGGCAACGGTCATTTTGAACGGAGCCCTCTTGACGACGCACTGCTCGAATCGGGCAAGATCTCGGTTGACGACCTGCGCAAGGTCCGCCGCTTCTCTCACGAGAAGGGGGAACGCGTCGAGCGTATGCTGGTCGAACTCGGCTTTGTCTCCGAAGACGACCTGCTGCCGATTCTCGCGGTTTACCACGGCACCGAGTTGGTCAGTGCCGATACCATTCCAGCCGAACCTCCGGTCATCGACAAGCTCAGCCTTGAGTACATGCGTGCCAATCGGATTCTGCCGATGCGCCTGCACGACGGCATCGTGACGTTGGCTATGGCCGACCCGGGCGACTCGACGACCATCGAGGTCGTCGAGAAGGTGACCGGCCTACAGGTTGAACCTTTGCTCGTACGTCCGCGTGACTTAGTCGAAAGGTTCGATGCGATCTTCGGCCGCGTCGAGGGTGAAGATGGTCGTGACGACGGTGGCGTCGAGCTGCTGCAGGACGATGAAGAAGACGTCGAACACTTGCGTGACATGGCCAGCGAAGCGCCGGTCATACGTCTCGTCAATCAGGTTCTCTCGCGGGCGGTCGAGCAGCGCGCTTCAGATATCCATGTCGAGCCTTTCGAGAACGAGCTGCGTGTTCGGTTTCGCATCGACGGTGTTTTGCACGATATCGATCCGCCGCCGCGCAAGTTGACTGCGGCCATCATCTCGCGCATCAAGCTGATGGCCAAGCTCAACATCGCCGAACGGCGTCTTCCGCAAGACGGGCGTATCAAGCTGCGCTTGGTCGGCCGAGAGATTGACCTGCGGGTTTCGACGCTTCCGACCTTATACGGCGAGAGCGTTGTCATGCGTATACTCGACCGTTCGAACGTGATGGTCGATCTTGGTCAACTCGGTATGCCCGAGGACACCTTGGGGACGTTCAAGGCGATGATCTCGCAGCCCCATGGGCTGATCCTCGTCACCGGACCTACCGGTTCCGGTAAGACCACGACGCTTTACGGCGCGCTCGATAAGATCAATTCTCCTGAGAAGAAAATCATCACGATCGAGGATCCGGTCGAATATCAATTGCGCGGTGTCAATCAGATCCACGTCAAGGCCAAGATCGGACTCACATTCGCGAGTGGGCTGCGCTCGATTGTGCGTCAGGACCCCGACGTGATTATGGTCGGCGAAATTCGTGATAGCGAAACCGCTGAGATCGCGATTCAAGCCGCGCTCACCGGCCACCTGGTTTTCTCCACGCTTCACACCAACGACGCAGCAGGCGCCGTTTCACGCTTGCTGGAGATGGGTGTTGAAGACTATCTACTTGCGTCGTCGCTACTCGGCGTGCTCGCCCAGCGACTGGTACGCACGTTGTGCAAAAAGTGCGCGGTGGCTGAACCGCTAGCTCCGGAGCTGGCCGCGCAGCTTGGTTGGGTTGGTGATTCTGCACGTCAGTCGGTATACGATGCCGACGGTTGTGCCGAGTGCGCGGGTACCGGATTCCGTGGACGGCGTGGTATTTATGAGTTGCTGTCAGTTAACGAAGACGTTCGTAAGCTCATCGTTTCGCGTGCGCCGGCCGACAAGGTCAAAGCGGCGGCGATTGACGGTGGGATGCGGACCCTGAGGGAAGACGCTTGGCTACGCGTAAGCGACGGAATCACCAGTGTGGCAGAGATCATGCGCGTCACCCAAGACGAATAGAACGAATCGCAGCCGTCGTCCCGGCCTATCTGTCTGAGACCACAATTGGGGCGACGCTCCAAGCGCTGTTGAGCCCGGCTTCGCCCAGGCTTGTTGGTATCTTTGTCGTAGCGTCGCCAGGTGACCGTAGCGCCGAGATTGCCGCACGATATTCCGCAGTCAGTGTTCTGCGTCCGCCTCGACGTATGAGTGCGGGTGCGGCACGTAACCTCGGTGCCGCAGAGGCCGCCCGCCGGGGCTGTGACGCGGTTCTGTTTGTGGATGCAGATTGTCGAATCGCTCCCGATTGCCTTGAGCGGCTCGCCCAGGCGCTCGAGCGGTCTGTAGCTGTCGCCGCTGCAGCAGCCGTGGTTCGCGACGGGAATGGGACGGTCGCGCGCTTGCGCCACGCGCTCGAGTTCAAGGACTCCGACGGCAGCGCGCCGCCGGGCCCGGTGGTGTTCGTGCCGAGCGCGACTTTCATTTGCCTAGGCTCGGCGTTTGAACGGGTCGGAGGCTTTCCGGATATGTGGCCCGGCGAAGACTTGGTGTTCTGTGACGCATTGCTAAGACGCTTCGGTAGAGCCGCGATTACTCGTGCGCCTGGGGCGAAGAGCTTTCATCGTCATCCGCATGGATGGTGGAACATGGCTATTCACCAATACCGGTTGGGTCGCACCTCGGCGTTGGCGCGCAGGCGTGCGCGTATTCATGGCTCGAGGTGGGCGCGCACGCCGCTGGTGGCACCGGTACTCGCACTCGGTCGAATCGTCCGCGCGGTCGTGTGGTTCGCCCGCTACAAGAAAGACGAGTTGGTGTGGTTGGTCGCGGTGCTACCTGCGTACGCAGCGCTTGTCGGCATTTGGGCGGTGGGTTTCGCCGCCGGGTGTGGGGGCACCCTCACGCCCCACCGTGCGCTTGGTATCGATTCGCCCGTAGATAGCGCACGTCGGGCTGCCTGAGGCGTTCCCCCCGGCTTTTTGTGGTTCTGTGTCTGCCCGCGCGGCGCGGTCTATCAAAGATCCGAAGATCCGGCCTATCCTGGCATTGTGCGCAGAGTTTGCGCTGTTGCTTTACGAATGTTCAGGTGGTGGACATAGGGTCCGCGAGAAGAGGTCTTGGTATTGCGAGAGGCTCCGACACTTAACCAAGCACCCTCGGTCGGTGTTGTCGTTGTCGCATACAACGGCGGCACGCTGCTCGGAACTTGCGTTGATGCACTGGTCCGGCGTTCGCCGCGAGGTACGCGGGTGCTGCTAGTCGACAACGGCTCGAGCGACGGTTCAGTCGAGGCTGTTCAGGCGCAGTTTCCACGCGTGGCGATCTTGCGCCTGAACCAGAATTTAGGGTTTGCCGGCGGTGCGAACGCGGGCCTTCGGCATCTGACCGACGGCAGCGCGGACCGTACGCCGGTGCTGCTCGGCTTGGTCAACCAGGATTGCATCGTGGCTGGCCGATGGCTCGAGCCCTTGGCGCAAGCGCTCACCGATCCGAGCATCGGTCTGGTCGGCTCGCGGCTGCTTGGCAGTGACGGTGTCACGCTCGAACATGCCGGCGGGATCGTCGAAGCGAATGGGCTTACGCGACACATCGGTCGCGGTCTGAGCGATCGTAGAGCGTTCTCTCGCCACTCCGATGTCGAGTATGTGACCGGCGCGGTTGTGGTCATGCGGGGTGAAATCTGGAAGCGCTTCGGTCCCTTCGATGAAGGCTACTTCCCAGCCTACTTCGAAGAAGTGGACTTTTGTGTACGGCTACGCCACGCTGGTTTGCGAATCCGCTACGTACCCTCCAGCAGTGCCGTACACCATGTAGCTTCGGCTTCGGGCGGACCGGATACGCGTCTGTACTTCGAGCGTTACCACCGCAGCCGCATGCGCTTTGCCGCTCGTCATCTACTCGAGCGCGGCCAACGTTTGCAGTTTCTCAAAGCAGAACTGAAGTGGCTGGGGCAGTTGCGTGACCGTTCGCATCTCGGCGCAGCTATCAACGCCTACAAAACGCTTCCGCAAGAATTGCGCGACGCGCGCAAGTCAAAGCGGAGCCACGGGCAGTGAGCCGCCTGTGCCTGGTCGGCGTCGGTCTCCCGGCATTCGTTGCCGGACGTGAACACGCAGGGCCGGGCCTGCGCAGCGCGCATTTTGCCGTCGCCGCTGCGCGTGCAGGCCACGAGGTCCTGCTGGTCTGCGTGTTGCCCGAAACACGCGCGCTCGAACCGGCTTTTGTCCATGCACCGGTTGCTTCGGTCGGCGGCCTGCGTGCTGCCGCCATTCGTACCGTTTTCGCTCATGAGAAAGGCTTTCCGCACTCACCGTTGCGAGAGCAGATCGAGGCTTTCGATCCGCAGGCGCTTGTCGGTGTGACGGCGTACGGCGCTTCTGTTGCGCTGAGGATTGGCTTGCAGGTGCCGATGTGGGCCGACGTGTTCGGTGACTTAATGGCCGAAGCACAGGCCAAGTCGCTCGCGGCCGGCTCTGACGCGTGCCTCGTCCATTTTTGGAGCTTGTTGGCACCGGTACTCAACCGGGCCGACCGGTTCTCTGCGGTCTCAACCGCCCAGGCCCACGCGCTGGTCGGCCAACTCGGACTGTGTGGGCGGCTCTCGGCAGCCACTGCCGGTGAGAATTTTGTGCGGGTAATCCCGTGTTCCGCCGAACCTCCGTCACCCGAGCTGCATGGTGTCGGCCGCTTTCGATTGCGCGGAGAAGTAGTCCCTCAGGATGCGCGCATCGTCCTATGGAGCGGTGGTTTCAACACCTGGTGCGACGTGGACACCTTCGCGCGCGGCATCGAACTCGCAATGGACGCCGATGTGAGTCTTCACTTGGTGGTTACCGGTGGGTCGATTGGCGGGCACGACGAGCGCACCTATGAACGGTTTCGTAGCCTCGTCGAGCGTTCCCGCAACGTTGCACGTGTCCACCTGCTCGGCTGGATCGAGTCGGACGGGCTGGTTGGTTGCTACGCCGATGCCGACCTGGGGATCATCGTTGAGCGCGATTTGTACGAGCGACGCCACGGTTCGGAGAACCGTGCGGTTCATTGGATGGCGCATGGACTCCCGTTTGCAACCACGGCTCTGAGTGAATTTGGAGGCTATGCGTGCGCAGCCGGGTGTGCGTTCGCGATCGAGGCCGGATCGCCCGCGTCGCTGAGCGAGACGCTTGGTGCAGTGTTCGCGCATCCGTCGGCGCTCGCGAGCGCCTCTGCGCGATGCCGAGAGCTAGCCGGACGTGAATTCAGCTACGCCAGTGCGAAGCCGTTTCTTGACTGGGCCGCTTCACCAATCAAGGCGGGGGATCACGGTTGCGAACGTCCGTTGCGCCCAGGGCTGCTTTCGGAGCCCGAGGCCCTCGCCGATGTCCTTGAGGCCTATCTGGCCGGACTCAGTCTCATGGAACTCGGTCGCCGCTCGACACGCTGGCTGTGGCGTCGTGTGCTCGGTATTGGGGCCTACGGCGCGCACGGTTGAGAACCGATCCGCGTGCGCGTAGTCTCACGGACTGCGTCGTGGCAAACCCCGATAAAGTATTCGTCATCGGTCTCGACGGCGTCCCTTTTGACATCATCCGTCAGTGGGCCGACGAGGGGCACATGCCGGTGTTCAAGCGATTGATCGAGGAGGGTGTCGCGGGCTCCTTGGGTTCGACCATGCCGCCGACCTCGGGTCCCTCTTGGTCAAGTTTTACCACCGGCAAGAACCCCGGCAAGACGGGGATCTACGATTTTCTTTATCGGCGTCCCGGTTCTTACGTTTTCCCTCCGGTCAGCGCACGCATGCGCAGCGGCCGGTCGCTGTGGAGTATTCTCTCGGAGCGGGGAAAGAAGGTGGGTGTCGTCAACCTGCCGATCTCTTATCCCGTGGAGAAGGTCAACGGCGTGCTCGTCAGCGGATGGATGACGCCGTATTACGCCAAAGACTACACGTATCCTCCTGAGCTGGCTGCTGAGATTGACCGCGAGGTCGGCGACTACCGCATATACCCGGCTGAGACGTTTGCCGAGGGCCGCAAAGACGCTTTCTTCAAAGCCTGCGATGAACTGCTCGAGCTGTTGACGCGAACCACCATGCATCTGATGGATCGCGACGATTGGGACTTCTTCATGACGGTCTATTTCGATACCGACCGTGTGTTTCACCAGCTATGGCATTATCTCGACCCTGCACATCCTTGGAGAGCCGACGATAAGCGCGATTTATCGACACCGGTCAAGCGCTACTTTTCGCGGTTAGACGCCGATGTCGGCCGTTTGCTCGACAAGCTTCCCGAAGACACGCGTGTGATGGTCATGTCCGATCACGGCATGGGCACTGCCGCGCGCTTCATCGTACTGAACAACCTGCTGCTCGAGACCGGCTGGATCAAGCTAGCCGACGACGCGGGGACACGAATGAAAGCGTTCGCCTTCCGACGCGGGTTTACGCTGCGCAACGTGCACAAGATTGTCGACCGGTTGGGGCTCGCCAAGCATGCCGAGTACAAGAACGTCTACAGCTTCGATGGTGTGCTCAAGCGCTTCTTCCTTTCGTTCCTCAACGTCGATTGGCGACGCACGCGCGCTTACTCTTTTGGTCGGCACTACGGTTCGCTCTATCTCAACGTGAACGGCCGCGAGCCACAGGGCTGCGTCGCGCCTGGTAAGGAATACGAGCGTGCGCGTGAGGAATTGAGCGAAACACTACTTTCTTATGTCGATCCCGAACTCGGCCGCCGACTGTTCGCGCGCGCGATCAAGCGTGAAGACCTCTACGCGGGCAAGCACTTCGACGAGGCGCCCGACTTGATCGTCACGCCGCAAGATCCGACCGATATCGTGTTTGGTCTTTCCGATTTCGGCTCCAACCGTGTTTGGGACGCGACCTACCGCTACTCTGGTATGCACCGCGAGGACGGGATGATCATCGCGCACGGCCCTGGGGTTCGCAGCGGTGAATCGTTCGCAGGGGGGGCGGTGATCGACCTTGCGCCGACCATCCTGCATTGGATGGATCAGGCGGTACCTGCGGATATGGACGGCCGGCCATTGGCCTCGATGATGACGGATGACTTCATGAGCAAGCGTCCAGTCTGTGTGGCCGAGCCTGTCTCCGATCGCGACGACACCTCCGCGCACGACTACTCGACGGACGAGGAAGAGGAAATCATGGACCGACTTCGCGACCTCGGTTACATGAACTGAGGACGATCGTGGCGCAGTTTCAGCGCTTCGCGGCAGCGGCCCTCGCGCTCTCCGCAACAGCCGGAGGTTTCGGCTATTGGCGCGGGATTCCCGCCGCGGTTCTGGTTGTGTTCGTTATCTGGCTTCCCGGACACGTGTTGGTCACTACGGCTTTTGCGCCGCGAAGCCGTAATGCATGGTCGAGCGGGCCGGCCGCACCGGTTGCCGCATGGGTGGCGGGGATGTTCGTGTTTGGTCTCGCGCTGGCACCGGTGGCCCTGGCCGGCTGGGGTTGGACCGCGACGGTTCGCACCACGGCCTTTTTGCAACTCGGCATCGCGTGCGCCGCACTGGCGTCAATGCGTGTAGGAACGCGAGCTTTAACGGGCTGTTCCGGCCCGAGCGCAAAGGCAACGCGGACACAGTCGCGCGACACCTATGTGGTCGCCGGCATGGTCTTAGCAGTGCTGTTGCCGATGGTTCTCACATACGCCGGCGGTAAGGTTGATGACTGGTGGGATCTCGCCTTCATTCGTGCACACGCCGAGGCCTCGTCATTCTCCTTTTTGCAGCCGGTGATCACCGGCGATCTTGTTCACCCGCGTTTCAGTTGGAACCTGTGGTGGCTGCTTCAGTCTTTCTTGAGTACCTACTCGGGACGAGATCCGGTCGAGATGCAGTCGGCGCTGGTACCGTTCTTGGTCTGCGTGCTTTCGGTGAGCGCACTCACGTCACTCGCGGCTTCACTTTTTCTACCTGACACTGAACCCGCCGTCGCCCCAGGGTCGACTCGTAGTCTTTCGCCCAGCCGCGAAACACAGGTTGCACTTCTCCTGATGCCGGTGTGGTTGTACGGAACCGAGGCGTTTCCGTACTTCACGCGCTTGCACCAGGACAAGTTTGCGGCGGTACTTGTCGCGGCGCCGTTGACGATCGCGGTTCTCTTACAGGCGCTGCGTACTCCGTCGCGGTTGCACAGCGTAGCGGTGTTTGTAGCGGCAGCGGTTACCTGTTCGATCCATTCGGTGGTCTACGGCTATCTGCTTTTGTTGGGTGCGGCTGTGGTGGTCGCCTGCACGGGAGTTCATGACCTGCGCCGTCATGCCCTTACGTCTGTCGCCCTGGCGCTTCCTGTGGTGTTTCCGCTTTGGCAGTCGTACGCACTCTCTGAATTGTTTGTTGCGCAGGGGATCTCACTCGCAAATATGGGCAACCCGGTGGTTCGCGCTCACGTTTGGCTCGACCGTCTGGCCGGCGCCGGGTCACCGTACTATATCGTCAGACCGAGCGCTGCGTTCGGCCCGGTTGCGCTGGTTGCCTTGCCGGGGCTGGCTGTTGCGTGGAGGCGCCGTGCACAGGTAGGAATGCGCGCGTTGATCGCCCTCGCCGTGGTGCCATGCTTGCTTGCGTTTATACCGGGGGTGGCTGCGATTGTGGGACGGGTCTTCGTTCCGTGGATGTTGTATCGGGTGCTGTGGTTCGTTCCGGTTGCCGTCGGCGGCGCACTTACGGTGTCGTGGGTGACTGACAATAGCGAAGGTTTACGGCGCGCGGCCTCGCTGGTGCTGTTGGGCGCAGTGACGCTCGCGCTCGCTGTGCCGGTTGCGGCCGACCGTGCGCATCGCGGAATGAGCGTGCGACCCTTCGAACGATCGGCACATCCCGAGGCAGCGGCGTTGGCCGCCTACAGTTTCCTCCGCAACGAGCCGGGGCGGGGCGCGGTGCTTGCGCCTGCGGGGTTCTCTGAGCTGGTACCGGCGATGACGGGACGGCCCGTCGTTGCCATCTCTGAACGGGGGACGTTGGTGTTTTCGCCGACCGAACGAGGGGCCTACGAACGGCTACGTGATCGCGCCGAGTTCTTCGCGCGCGACTCGACGCCTGCGCACCGGACCGATATCGCCGACCGCTACGGCGTTACGCACGCGGTGTTTCGCAAGAAGTACATTGCGACTGGATCCGAGGCGGCGCTGCTGCGCCGGTACAGTGCCGAAGGCGTACTTCTCCGCACCGCCGCCGAGCAAGCGGGCGCGGGAGAGGTTTGGAGTACCTCCACCGCACGAATACGCGCGGGGTTGTCCGCAGGGTGGAGTGTTGTCTTCGACAGCGCAGACTTCGTTGTTGCGCGGCGGCAGGTGACCGGCGATGACGCTGTGTCTGAGCGACCGTTGCAAGACGTGGAAGCTGCCGCGGTGCGAGAGGAACCCCCATCGCGTTGGTTGAGAGTGTTCGAGTTGACGGAGCCCGCGGCGACGATCGCGGGTGAGAATTCGGAACCGCCCGCAGCGCACCGCTTGCTCGCCTCCCTTGTCGGTGAACCCGGTGCGGATATTCGTATCGATCCGGTACCCTTGGCGATCGGTAATGCCGAGACCCTGGTGTGGACATCGGGGGTGGCGTTGTGGGATGACGGGCCCTCTGAGGTCTCGGTGACGCTTGGGTTTGGCACGGTCTGCGAGCCCACACGCGTTGAGGTACTGCCGTATCTACGCAAATCCCGGCGCGAGGTTTGGGAGATCCGCGCGTCGATTCGGCGTGCAAGCGAAGCACGGTTCTTGCCCGCAAGGCCGATTCCTATCATTGCGCGTGCTTTGGATCACCGTCCGATCGTCGTCGAACTGGGCGCTGCGGCCGATGGGCCAGGCTCGACTGCACACGCGAGCAGGGCAAGCACGGCAGGGACGATCGGGGCAGCGGCTGAAGTCCGTATCGAGGTTCGCAGTATGCTGGGAGAACCGTTCGGCATCGCCGATATTCGGGTTTTCGGCGACCGTAGCCTCTGCGCCGGTCAGCGGCCTGGCCCAGCGACGGGGCCGCTGCAAGAAATTGACCTTTCCGAGCTGCTGTCGATGGCGGCCTCGTACCCGAACGATGCACGCCCAGCGATCGCGGTGCACCGTCGACTCAACGAAATGGGCGCGTTTGCTGACGCCGATGCATTCTTGCAGGCGGCTCTTTTGCGCGACCCGAGCCTTGCCAACGGTTTGGTTGAGCTGGGTCTTGCGCGTGATCGTGATGGGCGCATGGAAGAAGCCGGCGAGCTCTTCCGCCGCGCGGTACGCGCGGACTCTAACAACGCCTGGGCACGCGGTTGTCTGGCCTGGTCCGACCAACGCCGCGGCCGTCCCCTGCGCGCGCTTTGGCAGGCCGGCCGTGCAGCCGATCTAGACGAACGTTATGCCGATGCGTGGACGATCAAGGGTATTGCGCAACGAAGTCTCGGTATGCGGGGGGCGGCGTTGAGTTCGCTGCGACGCGCAGTGCGGCTCGACCCAAGACGCGATTGGGGCACCTATGAACTCTCGGCGACGCTCGCCCGCGCAGGTCGTCGCGAAGACGCACGGCGGGTACTGAGTCGCTACTTGCAGCTGAGTCCGGGTCGGCCCGAGACCTTGACCCGGTTGGCGGCGTTGGACGCAGAGGAGGGGGGAACGAAATGAACGTTGCGATCCTCGGCCCCGCGCCGCCTCACCGCGGCGGCATCGCTGCGCATACAGCTGGACTCGAAGAAGCCCTACGTGATGCAGGTGCGTGCGTAGAAGTCATCGGCTACCGAAGGCTGTATCCGCAAGTGTTTTTCCCGGGGCGCTCTGAACTCGTGCCCGAGAGATCGAAGGCTTCGAACGCGTTGACGACCTCGATAGGAACGATTGGCGTGGAGGGCCAAGCCGTCGCGCTGGACCCCCTGCGTCCCTTGGCGTGGCGCGCTGTCAACGCACATTTGCGACGCATGCGCCCTGACCTGATCATCGTGCAGTGGTGGCATCCGGCGTTCGCGCCTGCGATCTTGGCGGCGCTCGCGGGGCGGGACGTCAGCCGTGTGGTTTTTGTTTGTCACAACGCGGTGTCGCACGAAGCGGTTCCCGGCGCTGCGCCGTTGACCGCCCTCGCGCTTGGGCGCGCTGGTGCGGTCTTGTGTCACTCGGACTTTGTCGCTGAGCACCTCAGCTCAAAACACCCGCGGTTGGTTGTCGAGCGAGTCGCGATGCCGGTTTTGTTGGTTGCGCCGAGTGAAGCACCCGCGCGTGACACAATTCGCGAGTCGTACGGAGTTGGCCGTGACGGCGGTCTTGTCGTATGCGCGGGGCTAGTGCGGCGCTATAAAGGCGTTGATGTATTGCTCGATGCTTGGGGCGGTGCACGTATACCTGACCACGCACGCTTGCTGGTTGCAGGTGAATCCTACCTTGGCAGGGGCCGCCTCCAGGCGCTGGTGGATGGCTGCGCGCGTAGAGACTCGGTTTGTATCGATGATCGCTATCTCGCTGACGACGAACTCGTATCGTTACTGGCTGCAGCTGATCTCGTGGTGTTGCCTTATAAGTCTGCAAGCCAAAGTGGGCTCATGCCCATGGCCGCTGCAGTTGGGGCTCGGCTGTTGACTTCCGATGCCGGAGGGCTCTCCGAGCGGTTGTCGTTCGATGCCGACGTGCGGTGCTTTAAAGTCGGCTGTCGTGCATCGCTGCGTCGCGGGCTCGAGCGCGTGCTTTCGCCGACTGCGCCGCAAATGCTTTGCCCCGATGCGAAGCGTCAGCCGATCACCGACCAGGATTTTTCGCGCTACTCACTCCTGCGCGCCGAAAGTTGGGCGCGCGTGATTGAAGCTTTAGACGGGCTCGTACGTCGATTAAATACCGGGCGTGGCGAGGGCTTGAGTGCGCCACAGGGTTTGGCGGTTCTAAGGGGCGCCGGAGGTTTTGGTCGGTTCGCTTGCGCGGGGCCACGGGGCCGACGGCTCGGGTTGCATCCCGGCTCCGGACCCGTGGTATAAAGATGGTTACTGCGCGCTCTGGCGAGCGGCAGGCTGCAGCCTATGGCACAATTTTCTTACCGAGCATCGACCGCTGACGGCCAGATTGTCGAAGGCGTAATCGACGCTGACGTCGAATCTACAGTTGTCGCCAGCCTCCGCGGACAAGGCTATATTCCCATCCAAATCGACCACGGCGCGAAACTCGCGCGGGGTGGCGCCGGTGCGTGGGCGGCGGGCCTGACTGAGTCGTTCGAACGCTGGCGAGACCGAGTCAGCAATCGCGACCTGATGCTTTTTACGCGCGAGCTGGCCACTCTCCTCAACGCCGGCCTTCCCCTCGACCGCTGCCTACAGAGTTTGGCCACGCTGACTGAGAAAGAGTCGCTCAAGGCGATCGTGCGGCGCGTGCTGGTAGACGTCCAGGAAGGCAAGTCTCTTTCAGACGCACTCGCTGTTCACGACTACGTATTTCCCGCTTTGTACGTCAACATGGTTCGTGCCGGCGAAGCCGGTGGTGTTCTGGAGATGATACTGGAGCGGCTTGCCGATTACCTCGAACAATCACAGAAGGTACGCGACGAGGTCAGCTCGGCGATGACCTATCCGATTTTCCTTGTCGTTGTCGGCGGTCTGATGATGGTTGGGATGCTGACCT
Organism: Deltaproteobacteria bacterium; assembly: GCA_029262415.1. Taxonomy (GTDB): domain Bacteria; phylum Desulfobacterota; class Binatia; order UBA1149; family JAJCZL01; genus JAJCZL01. The sequence continues at coordinate 41,331 of JAJCZL010000056.1, forward strand.
ATGTGCTGCCGAAATTCGCGGTCTTGTTTAATGATCTCGGCGGCGCGTTGCCTGCCTCGACGCAGTTTGTTATGGCGCTCAGTGACATATTCCGGGCCTACTGGTGGGCGATGTTGCTTGGGTCGGGAGTTATCTTCTTCGGGGTCCGACGCTGGAGCAACAGCCAAAAGGGACGTGCTACGGTCGACCGCTTTAAGCTGCAGATGCCGATACTCGGGGACCTGTTCACGAAAATGCAAGTCGCCACGGTTGCACGTACGCTTGGTACGATGCTCAAGAGCGGCGTGCCGTTGATTAAGTCTTTGGAGATCGTCAAGGCTGTAGTCGCCAACGTGGTGATCGGGCGCGCTTTGACCGAAGTCCAGCACGACGTGAGCGAAGGCAAGGGGCTGGCGTCGCCGTTGGAACGTACGGGTGTGTTCCCCTCGATGGCGCTGCAGATGGTCAGCGTGGGCGAGGACACCGGCCGCCTCGACGAAATGCTGTTGGTGGTTGCGGACCACTACGATCGGGACGTGTCGAATATCATCAAAAGCCTGATGTCGATGATTGGCCCGATTGTCATGATCTTCATCGCCGGCCTGGTCGGGTTCATCATCATGGCGGTGATGTCGGCGATCTTTAGCGTCAACGAACTGATCGAGTGATGGCTCGGCCGCAGTAAGGAGTGTTTGAGAACCCATGGAGATTGCAACCAAACCGATGAAAATCAGCACTGACGAAAAACGCCAACGAGGGTTCACGCTGATCGAGATCCTCCTCGTCATGGCAATCCTTGGCATGCTCGCAGCGATGGTGTTGCCAAACATCGTCGGCAGCGCTGAAAAGGCGCGTATCAAGACTGCGCAGACGCAGATCGCGAGCCTCGGGACCGCGCTAGACGCTTTCGCACTTGATGTCGGACGTTATCCCGACTCGCAGGAAGGACTCGAAGCTCTGGTTCAAGCCCCACAAGGCATGCGAATGTGGGCCGGCCCCTATCTCAATAAGTCGTTACCGATGGACCCTTGGGGCAACCCCTACGAATACACCGGGCCTGATCGTGGGAATACCGGCTACGAACTGATCAGCTATGGGGCGGACGGGCGCAGCGGTGGCGAAGGCGGCGACGGCGACATTAGCAACCTCCGTTAGCGCGATCGAAGCAAAACCCCAGTGGTGAACCCGCGCGGCACATCTTCCCAGACGGGGTTCACGCTGATCGAACTCGTGGCCGTACTCGTCATCATGGCGCTGGCTTCGGCTTTGGTGATACCGTCGGTTCGTTCGGGCAACGAGCAGCGCGAGGTTCGTCGCACCGTCCAGCGGTTTGTTTCGGCGGTGCGCGCGGGATCCTCGCGCGCGATCCGTGAGCGTAAGCTAGTAGGCCTGGTGCTCGATGTTGAGAAACCGAGTTTCGGCGTCCGCGGTGATGACCGTGTTATCGAGCTGCCATCGTCCGGCGCTTTCGGCGAAATCCGCGGCGGCTACGTCGAGGGTGACGGGCAGAGGTTCGTTTTCGAGTTCTATCCAACCGGAGGGTCGACCGGCGGCTCTGTCGAACTCGTCTTCGAATTACGCGCCGGTCGCCAAACGTACGTGATGAACATCAACCCGCTTCTCAGCACCGTGGGTATCGAGGAGGGGATGTGATGCGTGGTGTCGGCCGGGTCAAGCCCGAAGGTGGCTTCACCCTGATCGAGGTGATGGTGGCGATGGCGGTACTGTCGTTTGCGTTGGTGAGCGCGTTGCAGCTCTTTGCCGGGAGCATGCGGCTGGCGGGTAACTCGGTGGCGCATACCAAAGCGCTGATGCTCGGCCGTTCAGTTATGGACGAAATCCTTTGGCAGGCGGAACTCGAAGACCTCGAGGTTTCCGACCGGACTCCAGACGGCTACCGGTGGTCGGCTTACGTCGGACCGGTGGCGGTCGCTTTGGGGGCGACCGCGGACGACGAAGGCGTAGGCGCCGACTCCGACGAGTTCGAACTCAAGCAGATCATCGTGCGCGTTGATTGGGAGGGAGTGCTCGGTGAAAAATCTATTGTTCTCGAGTCGGCGCGTCTTGCGGAGCGCTATTGAGCGCCGCGACGACAGCAAGCTTCAGAGGCGAGCGCGGCTTTACGCTACTCGAAATGATGGTCTCGATGTTCATCATGGCGCTGATGTCGGCTTCGATTTACGGCGTGCTTTCTATGGGCGCTCGTGCTGCGGCCTCAGGGGAGCGTAAGACCGAACAGGCGCGACGCTTGCGGTTGGCGACCGATTTGATGGTCAGGCAGCTACGCTCGACAGTACCGATTGCGTTGATCGTTGACGGCGAGTCTCGCGAGTTTTTTGTCGGTGAGCACGATCGAGTCACGTTCGTCACCTCGGCCCCGCAGATTCCGGACTCCAGCGGCCTTAGTCTCGTCAGCTACTGGCGCGAAGGCGACCGGCTGATGTATTCAGAGGTTCCGCGCTTCGCGGTCTTTGACGCCGAAGATATCGACGAGATCACCCAGGAGCTGTCGATGTCGACGACGCTGCTTTATGACGTCGACGCCGTAAGCTTTTGGTACCGGCGAAACTCGAGTCGCGATGAAGAGGTTTCGGATGAATGGGACGCATCCAAGGAAGACGACTTGCCCGCGGTCGTCGAGATTGTGGTGACACCGGCTACGCCGGACGGACCGTCTTGGCACCACCAGGTGCCGATCTTGGTCGGCGTGTTCAACGAGATCAGTGGAGAAGACGACTTCCGCGGCCGTCGCCGCGCAGTGACGCGGGAGCCCGAGCCGGACGACGACGATGACGACGACGATGATGACGAATGATGACGAAGTGTTCTAAATCGTCGCTTCGGCGACACGATTCGGCCGCCTACGCGGACGGCGAGCCGCTGCGTGAGGACGCGCCGATGCGCGAGTCGGCACTGTCACGGCTGCGTCACTCGCGCGGCGCGGCGTTGATTCTGGTTTTGTGGACGTTCTCTGTCCTGTCGGTGTTGGCAGGAGAGTTCGCCCGAGCGATGCGCGAAGATGCTCTCAGCACCCGCAACTTTCGCTTGCAGACTACCGGCCAATACATCGCGATGGCGGCTATCAACGAGGCGATATTGGCGATGATTACGGCTCGTGACGATGACCTTGATGACGACCCCGACGACGAAGAGATCCCCGAGCAAGAACTGCCCTTCGACCCTGACGCTCCGCCGATCGATAGTGGCAAGCGCGCGATCCGGATGTTAATGCAGGGTGACGGCCGCTGGGTACGCGGCGCTTTTGCGGGTATCCCCTATGAAGTCAGGGCTATCGACGAGGGCGGCAAGATTGCGATCAATCAGGTTGACGTCGAGGTGATCCGCTTGGTGATGCTCAACCTTGGATACGAGGAACTCACTGGAGACACCGTCGCCGACTCGATAGCTGACTGGATCGATGAAGACGATCTCCACCGCATAAACGGTGCCGAGGAGGATTTTTACGACGGGTTGCCACGGCCTTATCCTGCTAAGAATGCGCCGCTGGAGGCGATCGAGGAGTTGCTGCTCGTGCGTGGGGTTACGCGGTCGATCTTTTACGGAGGCGACGGGGTTCCGGGACTGCGCGAGATCTTCTCTGTATTTGCGACTAACGATAAGCTGAACCTGCGCAGCATCCGTCCCGAGGTCATGATTGCGATCAGCGGAATTCCCGAGGACGATGCCGACGAGTTGCGTCGGCGCCGCAATCGAAGCGGAGAAAACGTCTCAGAAGAGCTGAGGGTGCTGGTTACCGGCAGCGGTCTGGGAACTCCTCGCGAATCGGCCTTGACGGATGTGACGATCGAGGCCCGGGTAAAAGATGCGGCAGGGCGCATTGTTGCGCATGTGGGGGCGGTGGTGAAGGTACGGAATGGTTTCCGAACTTACCGCTGGTATGATTCGGTGTTCGAGGACGACGGGGAAGCGAGCTAGTGGAGACGCCGGGATTTCTCAAACGGCTTTCGAAAGTCGATGTGGCGGATGCTGTGGGTGTATACGTCCGTAAGGACGTGGCCTCGGTAGCTCTGGTCAAGAAACGTCTCCGCAATGTACAGGTCGCGGCGGTCGAGTCGCTTGAGCTTTCGGGGCCTCCGGAGGCACACGACGCAGAGGTCGCCGCGTTTCTACGCCGATTTGTCGCGACGCATCACGCCGACGGAGCCCGCCTGGCTCTCGCCCTCGAGCCGCGCGATACGCTGATCAGTGAGTTGCAGTTGCCGACATCGGCGGCGGATAATATCGACAAAGTCGTCCAGTACGAACTCGACCGCATCATGCCCGTCGCCGGCGACTCGTTGTATCACTCCATATACACACGGCCGATGGGGACCGAAGGCGAACGCATCAGTGTGACCGTTGTCGGTGCTCAGAAAGACCGCGTCGATGTGCTGCGCGGAGTCATGGCCGAGGCTGGCGCAGCGCCTACGGCAGTGAGCGTCCAGCCTGTCGCGCTGTGCAACTATGTAAGTTTTTGTCTTGGCGAAGAACGTCCACTCTGCGGAATCTTCTGCGTCGAATCGGACCGTGAGTACCAGACGCTTGCGTGGCAAGGACGTATGATCTCGAGCCACCGCTTCGACCGTAATTCTAAAGGCGGTCGGCAGGGCTCGCTCGCTCGCGAGATAGAGCGGTCTCTGCCCGAACGTGCCGGTGAGGAGCCGGTCTTGGTTACCGAGATCCCCTCCGACCCTGGAGCGTTCGTACTCGCAGGCATAGCGCCGACGGGTTTCATGCAGGAGGATCAGGGGGTGACGTCCTCGACCGAGATCGTTGCGATCGGCGCTGCGTTGGGAGAACTCGGCGAAAGCGGTGCTCGTCTGAACCTGCTTCCTACAGGAATGGTTCGCGTTGAGCAGGGGATCGGCCTGCGCGAGATCGGACTGTCGGCTCTGGTGGCAGTGCTTGCGTTGGTGCTGCTTGTCTCTATCGGCATCAAGAACCTAAGCGTTTCTAACGCACTGGCCTACGAGCTTTCACGTTTGGAGCCGGTCGTTACCGAGGTTGGTCGCCAGCAGGAGCGCAACAGGCAAATCGCTGCCAAGCTCGAGGCTCTCGAATCAGCGCGCAAGCTCGGGATACTCGAATACATGCGTGCTCTGACTGTATTGGTTCCAAAATCGGCGTACCTGACGACGTTTCGGTTTCGTGGCAACAGGCTCGAGGTTAACGGTATCGCCGACTCATCGGCGGAGCTGATTTCGATTCTCGAGAATTCGCAGCAGTTCAAGCAGGTCGAGTTCACGGCGCCGACGACCAAGTATTTGCAGAGCAAAGAGCGCTTTTCGTTGCGCATGGGGCTTGAAGAATAATGACGTTGCGTGAACGTTGGAACGGGCTGGCGAAGCGAGAGCGTTATTTGTTGCTGGCGTTCACCGGCCTCGCCGGGGTCGCGCTGGTGCGCTTTTTCGGCAGCGGCGTACTCGGCGACGTGTCGTTGGGCGGTGACGATACCACCTGGGTTCAGACGCAGAAGATCGAAAGCTACCGCAAGATTGCCGCACGCGCGGAGTCCGCGGCCAAGCAGGGGAAGGAGCTGGAGAAGCGCTACGCGCAGGCCCAGGCGCGGCTGTTGGCGGGTAGCACGCCGACTGAAGTAGGGGCGGAATTGCAGGGGCGTTTGAGTTCCATGGCGAGTGCTGCAGGGCTCAACGTGCTTAGTTCGCAAATCTTACGCGAAGAAGAGGACGGGGAGTTTCGTCAAGTAGGGGTGAGATTGTCCCTTAGCGGCGGGCTTGAAGGGGTTGCCCGCTTGCTGTCATCGGTGGAGACGGGTGAGATAGACCTGAAAGTCACTCTGCTGGAGATCAACCGCAAGCTCGGGGCATCCAGGCGTCCGGTTCCTGGACGCAATCAGCCTCCGCCGGCCGCGGTTTCGCCCTTGACCGCAACAATGGAAATAAAAACCTATATGCAGGAACCCCTATGAGGCAGGTTCTACAACTCTTGTCGCTCTTGCTTGCTGTAATCGCCGTCGCGGTTGGCTGGCGTATTATGCAGGTGGTCAGAATTGAACCGCCGGTTTTCAACGATCCCGAACAAGTGGCCGCTGCCGGACCCGCGTTCGCTCCGGTACGCCGCAAGAACCCCAACCCTGCTATAATTACCGCTGTAGTCGATGGTAACATTTTCCAGGAAGAACGCGGGTATACTGAAAAGCCGGGTGACGGCGAGCCGGTTGATGTGCCGCTGCCACCTCCGACCAACGTTTTGTTGAGCGGTATCATAGTGTTGGGCGGCGAACCGATTGCCATCCTGACCGATACCAAGCAGGGTAACGCGCAGAAGTCGCTACGGATGGGTGAGATGGTGGATGTGTACGAGGTAGGTGAGATCGGTGACGCGGATGTCACGCTTCTGGGCCCTGGCGGGCAGAGGTTTGCGCTCGCGTTGGAGATCTCCAAGGGGCCGGCCCGGCGCGCGACACCTTTGCGGCCTACGCCCTCGCGTGCGACGCCACCGCGTCCAACGCCCACAAGGGCAACGCCGCCGACGCGCCCCGGGCGACCGACCCCCGCTTCGCGAACGCCTCCCAACCGTGCAACGACGCCCGCGAATAATCGCGCGGCACAGGCCAACAGGGCGGCAGCTAGGCCACGGCCGGCACCGACGCGTCCTCAACCGCAGGACAACCGAGCAGACCCGGCCCAGGCGAGGCTCGAGGCTCTCAAGCAACTGAGAGCCGCGGCGGCTGGCAACTAATAGATGCGGATTCTCCCCAGCACCGGCCGTCTAGCGCGGAACTGGCTACTGGCTTGCGCGGCCTCGTCGGCCGTAGGGCTATTTGTCTGCGGCATGTCGATTCCTGCATCATTCGCGCAAACCGCGGGCGCTGCGCACGAGGAGGGTTCTGAGAACGAATCCGTCGTCCTGAACTTTGAAGGGGCGGACATTCGTGAGGTGATCTACAGCCTGGCGACCGCGCTGGACATTAATTACTGGCTCGACCCACGGGTGCAGGGCCAGGTGACTGTGCGCACGGCGAGTCCGATTGCGCGTGAAGACCTGCTGCCGGTGTTCCACCACATACTGCGCAACAACGGCTATATCGCCGTTGACGACGGCGAGATGTACGTCATCTCGCCGGCCGAGGACGCCAAGGCCCGCGTGCGCGTGCCCGGTCGGGAAGACGCGAAACGGCGCGGTGAAGACCACCTGATCATGGAGCTTGTGAAACTCGAGCACGCGGGCGCTGAAGAAATCGTTCAGCTGATCCAGACCTTTGTTACGCCCGGCGGTGACATTCTTGCGTATCCGCGTAGTAACCTGGTGATCATCTCCGACATTGCTTCCAACGCAGAGAGGCTTGCGGATCTAATTCGTACCTTCGACACTGACACGTTCGACGATCTCACAGCGAAGATCTACAGGATCGAGCACGCGTCGCTAGAAGAGATCGGTGAAGAACTCAGCGCGGTTCTTGACAGCTACCAGGTCCTGCAAAGCGGTGCCGGTCTGTACATGATCCCGCTGGTTCGCTTGAACTCTATTGCGGTGATCTCGGCCGACAAGGAAGTATTCGTCAATGTCGAGTACTGGTTGAGTACTCTGGACGTTCCGGCCGAGAGTTCTTCGCTGCGCAAGATTCACGTTTACCACGTCGAGAATACCAAGGCGGCGGATCTTTCGGTCATCCTGAACGACGTATTCGCAAACGAGGGTGCCAGCGTGTCCGGTGCCAGTAGCGGTCGTTCGGGCGCGGCTGCAGAGTCGGGACTCGGACTCGGCGGTGGCTTCGGCGGGCGCGGGGGTGCTCAAAATAACCAACGTGGTAACACCAACCAACGCGGGGCACAGCAGAATCAGAACCAACGCCAAACCCAGCGTGGCGGACGTGACACAGGACGCACTGGAGCTGCGCGCGGCGGCGCCGGCACCGGCGTGGTCGGCGAGGCCGGTTCGCTGTTCGAACAAGAAGTCAGCATCGTTGCCGACGAGATCACCAATGCGTTGGTGATCTTGGCGACGCCTCGCGATTTCGAGCAGATCTCGGATGTTCTTAAGCAACTCGACATCGTCCCCCGCCAGGTCCTGATCGAGGTCTTGCTTGCCGAGATCACCCTGACCAACGACAGCACTTTCGGGGCCGAGCATCGGTTGCTCGAGACGGGTACCGGTTCGAATACCGATGCGGTGCTTGACGGAGGCGGGACCTTCTTCGACCTCTTTGGCGAAGAAATCAGACTCACCGGTTCGACGGGTGGCGGCGTGGTCGGCGTGTTTACGCATTTCCGCGACGGCCGGGCTGTGTACGACGCGGTTCTTTCGGCGTTGGCGAGTCGCAGCCGCGTCAAGCTCCTCTCGCGTCCGCATATTCTCACCGCGGATAACAAAGAGGCGAGTATTTTGATCGGGAACGAAGTTCCGATCATCACTCAGCAGCAGAACTCGACGGCGCAGACCGGCGGCAGCTCTAATCTTCTCCAGAACGTTCAGTACCGCGATACCGGCATCATCATCCGCGTGTTACCGCAGGTGAACTCCGCCGGTTTGGTGAATATGCAGATCAGCCAAGAGGTCAGCGAGATCGCCGCTGGACTCCAGGTCGAGGGCATCACCTCGCCGACCTTTACCACCCGCGAGACCGAGACCACGGTTGTCGTACAAAACGGCGAGACGATCGTGATCGGCGGAATCATCCAAGAGAACAAAAACTCGACAAGCTCGGGTGTCCCGTTTTTGATGGACATCCCAGTGCTCGGCCAACTCTTCAAGCGTGACAGCGAATCGTTGCGTCGTACGGAGTTGGTTGTTCTGATCACCCCTTATGTTGTCCGCGACCGCGAGGAAGCCCGCTCGGTGACCGAAGAATTCAAGCGGCGGGTGGACAACGTCCTCAAAGAGATCGGACCCGACATCGAGACCGACTCGGTAAGCCACACGTTCATATTGCAGTAGCCCGGGAAGGCCCGCTTGGGTCGGCCCCGCGGGCGTAGCGGGCAAGCGCTGAGCCTCATGGTTCTGCTCAGCGGCGGTTGTGCGTCGGGCCTAAAATCGCTAAAACACGGGGGTTAAAGCTCGGGCCAGACGCGTCGGAGCCGGAACTCGAAGCAAGATCCAGCGGAGGGAACGAGCCAGATGGCTACCGTCATCACAGAAGAGTGTATCAACTGCGGGGCATGCGAGCCCGAATGTCCTAACACCGCCATCTATCAGGGCGGTGTCGAATACGATTGGCAGGGGGTGCAGCCTGCGCTGTCCGAGGACTTCTTCTATATCGTCCCGGAGAAATGCACCGAATGCGTGGGCTTCTTCGACCAGGAGGCCTGTGCTGCCGTCTGTCCGGTCGATTGTTGCGTGCCTGATCCGGTGCACCCGGAAACCGACGTTGTTTTGTTCGCCAGAGCTAAAGAACTCCATCCCGGCGACGAGTTCCCGGCCGACTATCCGTCGCGCTTCAAGAGCGTCGCCGGCGAGGCTCCAGCGATGCCCAATGGCGCGGCTCCCGAAGCGGCGCCCGTGGTGCCCGTAGTGCCCGTAGTGCCAAAGACGGCGGCTCCTCCTGCAGCGGCAGCTGCTGTGGATGCGGGAGCGTTTACTGGGGTAGCCGCGGGACGCGTCGAGAAGATCGTGGCGAAGAAGAAACTCGATCTCGCCCACGGTGCCCCGACGATCGATTTCGACGGCGAACTCAGCGACGACTTCGACACACTCGCGGACAGTATTCGCGACTCGGGGCGTGAAGGCGGATCGTCGCTTCTCGGCTGGGGCCTGCTGGCGCTGGCGCCCGGCCTCGGGGCGCTCACCGACCGAGTTAAACGCAGCATCGAGGAGGGCTACGGTGACACGCGGTTCTTCTCCGCACAGATGTCGACTGCGCTCAATGTCTTCCAGAACTTCCTTTTGTACCCAGTCCTCTTTTACTTCATCGGGGTGATGCGTGGTGTGCAGCCGTATACCGAAGGCGACCGGGGATTTATATTTCTCGGCATTGCGGTTGCTGTGGTAGAGACCTGTTGGCGTTTGCGCGACAGCCTGTTCGGCGGGATGTCGGTGGCCGAAGGGCGCTTGGGATCGGCGTTTTACGGGGCACCACTCGGACTTTTGGCCATGCCGCTGGTCGGCAAACTCCGCTCCGGAGAAGTCAGTGGGGTGGTACCAGTCGAGGGGTTCTTCACGCCTGAGTTCGAGCACAAGCGTGAGCGCGAGCGTCGTTACGGTGAAGTCTACGAGGTTCAAGAGTTTGATCGCGGCGCATACATTCGCTTCGAGTTGCCGCGCAACGTTCCGCCATCCTCGGCCAAGAGCGAAATGGGAATCCCCGACGAGATGCCTGATTACGACGTCGATATTGTCTTCGAGGGCGAGAATCTGGTGATCAGCGGCAGCGTTGTTGATGAGAAGCTGCGCGCAGTTTGTGGGGTATCTTCGGCATTCCCTGCGGATTTCCGTACCGAGATTTCCCTCGACGCTCGGCCTTCCGGTTTCCGTCATCGCTACCGAGACAAAATTCTGGAGATCTTGGTTCTCAAGGCCGGGAGCTGAGGGATTGGCCGACCTCAGCGCGAAGGTCGGGAGTCTCGATTTCGCGACGCCGGTAATCGCCGCATCAGGTACCTATGGATATGGCCTCGAGTTCGACGGGTTGGTCGACTGGACCGGCTTCGGGGGCGTGTCGGTCAAAGGCATCTCTTCTGAGCCTTGCGACGGTCTTGCGGCGCCGCGCATGGTCGAGACCCCGGCCGGGATGCTTAACGCGATCGGCCTGCAGAATATCGGCGTAGAGGCCTTCCTTTCCGACAAGCTTCCGCGGCTTAGCTCTCTTCCGATTCGTGTGATCGTCAACGTATGGGGCAATTCACCCGAGCAGTACGAAGACGTTGTCGAGCGACTCGGCGATGCCGACGGAATTGATGCGATCGAGGTCAACCTGGCGTGTCCGAACAGGAAAGAGTGGGGCACTATCTTTGCGTGTGACCCCAAACTGGTTGCCACTGTGACCGCACGGCTACGCAAGAAGACACGGCTTCCGCTTTGGGTGAAGCTGACGCCGAACGTTTCTGACATTACCGAACCTGCCAAGGCGGCGGCGGGAGAGGGGGCCGAGGCGCTCAGTTTGATCAACACGTTGCGGGGGATGGCGATAGATCCCGAGTCGCGTCGCCCCCTACTCTCCAACACCACCGGTGGCCTGTCCGGACCTGCGATCAAGCCGATCGGCCTGCTGATGACCTACGAGGCCTCGCGTGCAGTCGATGTGCCGGTTGTCGGAGGGGGTGGGGTCGCCTCCGGCCGCGACGTCGCCGAGTATCTGCTCGCCGGTGCCTCGGCTGTGCAGGTCGGGACGGTCAACCTTTTCGATCCTTCCGCACCGCATAGGATCGGCCGCGAGCTCGACAGATTCCTCGACGAACAGGGCGTAGCGGCGGCACGTGATCTAGTCGGCGCGCTCGAAGCCCCCGCGGGTTGAGTGAGGAACAGCCGTTGTATCAGCGGGCTTGTGGAACTACCTACCCGGTCCTTTTGCTATTCGGCCCGCTAATCAACGCGATCGCAGCCGCGGGGTTTGACGAAGTCGACGCGTTGCGCTAGACTTGATGCGCTCCCACTCTATTCAGGAGGTTCCATTGTCGACGTCATTTAAGGTCGGACAGAAAGTCGTCTACCCAGCCCATGGGGTAGGCGTGATTGAAACCGTACAGTCCCGGACTATCTCCGGGGCCGAGGCGACGTTCTATACACTGCGTATCATCGATACCGACATGAAGATCATGATCCCTACACAGAAGGCGAAGTCGGTCGGGCTCCGCAGCGTGATCGGGAAGGAAATGGTCGGCAAGGTCTACAAGGTATTGCGTGAAAAGCGCGTCAAATTGGACCAGGCCACGTGGAATCGCCGGTATCGTGAATACACGGAGAAGATTAAAACAGGCTCGGTTTTAGAGATCGCAGCCGTACTCCGCGACTTGTTCATGCTCAAGGGCGACAAAGAATTGAGCTTCGGCGAGCGCAAGATGCTCGACACCGCCCGCAATCTGTTGGTCAAAGAGTTGGCGATTGCCAAGGCAAACACTGAAGAGACCATCATGGACGAGCTCAGGACGATATTCGGCCATTGAAAAGGACCGCGTAGTCCATGAAGAAATTGAAGGCCGGGATAGATTCCCGGCCTTTTTTTTGGTGTGGCCATGTTTCTACTGATCGTGACCCCATGATCGGTTTAGGCTAGGATCCTACGCAACACATCGAAATGAGTATTGCTCTTATCGTACCTGCAGCCGGCAGTGGCCGGAGACTCGGCTCGGAACGACCGAAGGCTCTTGTCGATCTTGACGGTGTCGCTATCGTGCGCCGTACGCTCGCGAAATTCGCGGGAATTCCCGATCTTACCGAGACCGTCGTGGTCGTGCCCGAAACCGCTGTACAGGAGTTCAACTCCGCGTTGGAAGGTTTGGAGTTCCACGTCGGTGATGTCCACATCGTCAGCGGAGGCGACACCCGGCAGGCCTCGGTGCGTCTCGGGCTGGAGGCCGTGGGGAGCAACCCCGATCTGATCTGTGTTCACGATGCGGCGCGTCCTTTGGTCTCACGCCGAACGCTGGCCGATGTCATTGCTGCCGCACGGGTCTCGGGCGCCGCGTGTGCCGGATCCCGTGCCGTCGACAGCGTGCGCGAAGATCTTGGTGACGGCCGCACGCGTGCTTTGGACAGAACGCGCTTGTGGATGGTGGAGACGCCACAGGTCTTCCGCTTCGAGCTACTGATGAAGGCGCACCATACAGCTAAGGCGATGCGATTTACGGCTACCGACGACGCATCGCTTGTCGAGCAAGCGGGTCATCCTGTCGAGATTGTCGAATCCACGGGGAGCAACCTCAAGATCACCAAACAGGAGGATCTCGAGCTTGCGAAGGTTCTTATTGCGCGGTCCGAATCGCGTCGTTGAGACTGCCCGACCGCAGCGGATCATCTGAAATCGTCACGCTTTGAAAACCGCTCTCCACCACTGCTTCGAGAACCCTTACGCACAGTGCCGGGTCGCTCAGGCGTCCGTGTTCACGCGCTGCGATTTCTACCCTGGCGTCGCCGCCCAGGTGCCGGACCCGTAGTTCGCTGAAGCCGAGCCGCTGCAGAGCGGCCTCGGCACGCGCGACCTGTTTGAGTCGGAGCGCATCGATGCGCACGCCGTACGGAAACCGTGAGGACAAGCACGGCGAGGCCGGCCGCTCGGCGGTCGGCAGCCGATAGTTGCGCGAAAGCACGCGAACGTCTTGTTTCGACATCCCCGCTTCAACCAGCGGGTGACGTACGCCGAATTCTTCGGCGGCCTTGAGCCCGGGACGGTAGTCGCCGAGGTCGTCGGTGTTGACGCCATCGGCAACCCACGCAATCTCGGCCTCTCGCGCGGCAGCCAAACACAAGGGGTAGAGCGTCTGTTTGCACAGGTAACAACGGTTAGCGGGGTTCTCGGCGTAGCCCGGGGTGTCGAGTTCGTTGACGATGCGGACGACGTGTGTTGCGCCCATTGCGCGTGCCATCGTGATCGCGTCGTTGATTTCTTCGTTGGTGTTGGTCGGAGAATCGGTCGTTAGCGCGAGCACGCGCAGGTCGCGCGTTTCGATTGCTGCACGTAGCAGAAAGGTAGAATCAACGCCGCCCGAATAGGCAACCACGACCGACTCCATCTCCCGAAGGATAGTCTGAAGCCGCGCGAGTTTTTCCTCAGAGCCCGCTTCCGGCATCGAACAACTCCATGGTCAGATAGCGCTCCCCTGTATCGCAGAACACCACCAGGACCGTTTTTCCCGGACCGAGTTCGGCGGCTATGCGGAGCGCGGCGGCGTAGTTGGCACCCGAGGAGATGCCGACCAAAACGCCATCTTTACGGGCGAGGTCGCGCGTGTGCTCCATCGCCACGTCGTCGTCAACGGTAATGACACGGTCGATGAGGTCGGCGTCAAGGACATCGGGAATGAAGCCTGCACCGATGCCTTGAATCTGGTGAAAACCCGGCTCGCCGCCCGAAAGCACCGGAGAGCGCGCAGGCTCAACTGCGATGATCTCGCACTCCGGACGCTCGCGCTTGAGCACCGAGCCTACGCCGGTGATCGTGCCACCGGTGCCAACCCCAGCGATGAATGCATCGAGTTGAGGACACTGCTCAAGGATCTCGATTGCTGTAGTTTTGCGGTGCGCCTCGGGGTTGGCCGGATTGGAGAACTGCTGAGGCATGTAGTAGCCGGGGTTCTCTTCGAGAATCTCCTCGGCCCGGCGGATCGCCGCGTGCATGCCTTTGGTGTCGGGAGTCAGTTCGAGTTCCGCGCCGTAAGCTCTGAGCAGGCTGCGCCGCTCCTGGCTCATGGTGTCCGGCATCGTCAAAATCAGGCGATAGCCGCGGGCTGCGGCGACCATCGCAAGGCCGATACCGGTGTTGCCGCTGGTCGCCTCAATGATGGTTCCGCCGGGTTTGAGCCTGCCGTCGGCTTCGGCCGCATCGATCATCGCGAGACAGATCCGATCCTTGACACTGCCGCCCGGGTTGGTGGATTCGAGTTTCGCCAGGACGGTCGCGGAACCAGCCGGGACGGAATTGCGCAAGCGAATGACGGGGGTCGAGCCGATCAGCTCGGCAGCGTTTTCGGCGACTTGCTTTGGGGCTGGCATCAAGGGCTGTGTCGGCCGGTCTGAGGCCACGTACGAAATCATAGGGACCGGTCTTTCGGAAGTCAATTTGCTTTACCAGACGCGGATTTACGCGCGTCGGCAGTTGCGGACCCGGCGACCATGGGTTCGCCGTTAGCATTGCGATCCGGCTTGCCTTTTTCGAGTTGTCCCTGACCGCCTGCGAATAAAGCCGCGCTCGGACGCGTCAACGCTGTCAATGGGTAGCGTCCCCAAGCGATGCTTTCATATCCGGTTCCCCGTGTTACAAATTCGACTTCCACCGGGTGTGAAGGAGACGGGGCGAGAATGTCCGAACGAGACAGCGAACGCGGATTCAAAATCGAAGACAAGCGACGCTTCACCGAATCAGGTGAGCCACGCGACCCTGAGGCGCCCACCGAGGAGAAGGATCCAGAACGTGAGGTCTTTGCAGAGGCAGGCGCGGGGAAATGCGATAATCTCGGCAGTGGCGCGACCGAATCACCAGATCCTGCGGGTCTGCAAGCCCGGTCGGGCGAAAGCGGATTAATGGGCGAAGACGATACAGTAGGGCCTGCCGGTCAGCGGCCCCCTGGAATGGAGGGGGGATATCCGGCCGTCGATTTTTCGGGGTTCGTCGTCGGTCTTGCCCAGCAGGCCTTCATGCTTCTCGGTGCGGCTCCGGATCCGGTCGGCGGCGAGGTCCTCAAAGACCTTCCCCAGGCTGCGGCCATGATCGACATCATCGCTATGCTTGAGCGCAAGACTGCCGGTAACCTTACCGAAGACGAATCGCGATTGGTCGAAGAAGTGCTTTACGAATTGCGAATGCGTTACGTTGCCGAATCAGGCTCTGGCGGCCGCGCATCAGGAGACACAAACTAGATGAGTTCGAATCGATTAATCCTCGCCGCCACTCTCTTGGTCGGAGCCGTTGTAGGCGTCGGCCTGACGATCTCGTCGAACAACGAGAGTTGCTCTGTTGCCGACACCGGTGCTCCGGTAGCAGCTCTTTTGCCGGTCGGACAGTTGACCGGCTCCGTCGGCGCGCTTCCGGACTTCACCGAACTGGTTAAACGTTTGAGCCCATCGGTGGTTTTTATCTCGACCGTTAGCGAAGAGAACCGCAACTTCTCCAAGCGTGACAACCAACAACAACGCGATCCGTTTGAGTTCTTCTTTCCCAAGCGCCCGCGTCGGGGGCTCGGATCCGGCTTTGTCTTTGACGAGAACGGCTACATTATAACCAACCATCACGTCGTCGAGGATGCGACTAAAGTGGTGGTCAAATTTGACAATGATCGTGAGTACGCAGCAGAGGTTATCGGCAGCGACGCAAAAACCGATGTCGCTGTGATCCATATCGAGAATGCTGAAGACCTGACCCCGGTCGTACTCGGTGATTCCGACAGTTTGGAAGTAGGAGAGTGGGTAGTAGCGATCGGAAACCCGTTCGGGCTCAGTCATTCCGTTACCGCGGGGATCGTTTCGGCAAAAGGTCGTCAGATCAACTCACCGGGCGAGAACGCCTACGATGACTTCATTCAGACCGATGCAGCGATCAACCCCGGCAACTCAGGGGGACCGCTTGTTAACCTCAAGGGGCAGGTTGTCGGTATCAACACTGCGATCTTCTCGCGCACCGGCGGCAACATTGGAATCGGCTTCGCGATTCCGGTCAACATCGCGCGTACGGTGGTGCCCCAGCTGAGAGAAACCGGTCATGTGACCCGTGGGTGGCTCGGCGTGCTGATCCAGCCGGTCGACAAGGAAGTCGCCGAGGCTTTTGACCTCAAAGAGACTACCGGGGCGCTGGTCGCGAAAGTGTTCGAAGACAGCCCGGCGGATAAGGCCAAGATCAAAGTTGGTGATGTCATCATGCGTTTCAACGGCAAGGACGTCGGCAAGTCTGCCGAGCTGCCAACGATCGTCGCTAACACGCCGGTCGGTACCAAAGCTCCGGTTGTGGTATTGCGCGACGGAGACCGCAAGAAGCTGACCGTCGAGATCGGCAAACTCGAAGATGCGGCGGATGAGGCCAAACCTGTTCGAGCCAAAGAGCTCGGCTTGTCCGTTCAGGACATCACCCCTGAGGTCGCGAAGGAGCTCGGCCTGGACGACGATGCCGCGGGTGTCGTCGTTACCTCGGTTGCCAACGGATCTCCGGCTGAAGTGGCCAACATCCGCCCAGGTGACGTGATTGAGCAGATCGGTCGTAGCCCGATTGCCAACGTCAAGGAGTTCCGTAAGCTTCTCGCTGAGCGCAAAGAGGGCGAGTCAATTATCGCCTTGGTTCGTCGCGGCGAACAGGCCGTGTTCCGGGTTATCAAGCCGGGCGAAGAGGACTGACGACGAGCGCATTGATGGCAGGCCGGTTGTTACCTTCTGGTAACAACCGGCTGTCGCCGCTCGGAGTCCGCCGCTGGTGAACACCAAGAAGCGCTCGCGGCTGCGCCGCTTTACAACCGTCCTGCTGATTCTAGTCCCGCCTCTGCTCGCGATTGCCGGGTTGTGGACGTGGGTGGAGTACCGGGCAATCGACGCGGTGTTGGTCGAAAAGTTCGCGGGACGCCGTTGGGACTTTCCGTCCAAGGTCTACACCGACACTTACACAGTCTACCCGGGCCTCGTCCTCGGCGAAGGCTTCGAGCGGCGTCTACACAGCCTCGGCTATCTCAGGGTTCAGGCCGTACCCACACGTCGTGGTCAGTACCGGGTCTCAGAGGTTCCCTCGCGGATCGATCTGTACCTGACCGCGTTCGAGTACCCGGCCCGCCGCGAGAACGGCCGTCTCATCGAAATCGCTCTCGACGCGAACTCGGCGGTCGCGTCTCTGCGCGAGATGCCGACAGGCAAACGGCTTTCGACTTTCGTGCTCGAGCCGACACTGCTGGCCGGCCTTCACGGCGAGCTGCGTGAGGACCGCCACGAGATGAAGATCGACGAGGTGCCGTTGCCACTGGTACGCTCGGTGCTTGCGGTCGAGGACCGGCGCTTCTTTGAGCACCCGGGTGTCGATGCGCGTGGGTTGGCACGTGCGTTCTTCGTCAATCTCTTCGCCGGCCGTGTGCGCCAGGGCGGTTCGACGCTGACTCAGCAGCTGATGAAAAACTTCTTCCTCACCGAAGAGCGCACCATCTCGCGCAAGCTGCGCGAAGCGGCGATGGCAATCGTCGCCGAGCGGCGTTTCACCAAGCTCGAGATACTCGAAGCCTACATGAACGAGATCTACCTCGGACAGCGCGGCAGCGTGGGAATTCATGGGATGTGGGAGGCATCGCGCTTTTACTTTGGACGCGAGCCCGCCGAACTCACACTCGGTCAACTCGCGACACTGGCCGGGATGATTCGCGCACCCAACTACTACTCCCCGCACGAACACCCTGAGCGCGCGCGCGAACGACGCGACGTGGTACTCAGTCTTCTCAGCGAGCAAGGGGAGATAGACATTGACGCTTACCGTGCGGCAGCGGTCGAGCCGATCGATACTGTCCCTGCGGTGACTGCGACCCAGAACGGACTGCACTTCGTAGATTTTGTACGCGAGGAGCTCAAGGAGAACTATCCCGCAGACGTGCTGACCACCGAAGGCTTCACCATCCTGACCAGCCTAGACCCCGAGCTGCAAGCGTTCGCCGTCGAGGCCGTCGCCGACGGTTTGCGGCGTATCGAAGAAACGCCGGGAAGGCCGGAGGCCCCGAGTGATGCGCGGCTGGAGGCGGCGTTGATCGCAACCAACCCGCGTACCGGCGCGATCTTGGCGATGGTCGGCGGTCGCGATTACAAGCAGAGCCAGTTCAACCGCGCCGTCCAAGGCCGGCGCCAGCCGGGCTCGGTGTTCAAACCCGTGGTAATGCTTGCGGCACTAGGCAGCGAGCGAGTAGGGCGCGTGCATTTTCTTCCGACAACTATTGTTCCGGATGCGCCTTTCGTGTGGGAGTACGAGAAGGGCATGAAGACCTGGCGGCCTGAGAACTATGGCGATGAGTATAACGGTGGTGTTGCCATCCGCGATGCGCTTCAGTTCTCGGTCAACACCGTGACAGCGCGGATCGCGCGCGATGTCGGCATTGAAGCCGTGCGTGACTTGGCGATGCGCCTGGGTGTTGAGCCGGGGATTCCCGCTTTGCCTTCGATTTCTCTCGGTTCGTGGGAGGTCTCGCCATTTGAGATGGCGCAAGTCTACGGTGTTTTTGCCAACAGCGGCTTTCTCGCCAAGCCGCTCGCGGTGCGTTCGGTCGTCGATCGCTCCGGCAGTGCAGTCGAAGGCAACGCGATCAAGATTGAGCGACGTATTCCTGCGACTGACGCTTATCTTATCACGCAGCTTTTGGAGGGTGCTGTCGAACGCGGGA
Source organism: Deltaproteobacteria bacterium (assembly GCA_029262415.1). Lineage (GTDB taxonomy): Bacteria > Desulfobacterota > Binatia > UBA1149 > JAJCZL01 > JAJCZL01. The sequence continues at coordinate 60,248 of JAJCZL010000056.1, forward strand.
CCGGGCGCTCGGTGCGCCGCTATGGGTTCACCGCTCCGGCGGCTGGTAAAACCGGCAGCACTAACGAGCTACACGATGCGTGGTTCGTGGGCTACACACCCGATCTGCTGTGCGTGGTGTGGGTCGGTTACGACCGCGACGTGAGGCTCGGCCTGACTGGTTCACGCGCGGCTCTGCCGATCTGGACGCAGTTCATGAAGGATGCCATAGAAGGGCGCCCCCAGCCCGGCTTCCGTCCGCCGCCCGGGGTGTTGGTGGAAAACGTCGATCCTGTCACCGGACTGCTCGCTTCGAGTGACTGCGGCCCCGGGGTACCGACCGCGTTTCTCGAAGGCGAAGAACCGCAGCACTACTGTCACCGGCGTGATCTGGAGGTCCGTCGTAACGCTAACGGTGGTCGTATCGACGACCGCGGCCGCGATGGCGACCAAGACCTCGGACGCGCCCCGCGCACCGGTGCAGGGCGTGTGGACCCGGGAAGCCGCGACCGGTACGACGAGAGCAATGTTTACCTCTTCGAATAGGGAGAGCGTCGGTGTGCGCCCGCGAAGTATTGGTACGGTAGCGCTGCTTGTCGCGTTGCTTACCCTTACCGGTTGCCCCTACGATCCGCTTCCGATGCCGCGCAGGCCGCGGCCGCGACCCAGGCCGCCGGTTATTGAAGGTCCGACCCGTCCGCTGCCAGGTCCGGACTACCAAGAGGAGGCCTCACAAGGGGATCGCGCGGATCAGTTGCTCCGTGCCGAGATTGAGTATCTTGAAGCCGCGGGTCCCGGTTCGGACGGGCAACGATTGACCGCGCTGCGCTTAACGTCAGAGGCGTGGGACTTCGCTGCCGCCGGTGACGAGCGCGAAGCACTCGAGCTTCTCGAACGAGCTGTCGCGATCGACGGTAGCTCGGGGTTCGCCTACCTCTACCTTGCCAGGCTGCACTATCGCGCGACCGCGTACGGGGCGGCCGAGCAGTTTCTCGCGCGCGCGAGACCGCTCCTTCCGCCCGACCGGCGTCTGAACCGTGCACTCGACAGGTTCGAGTACGATCTCGCAAACCGCCCCATCGCCGATCCGGCCATCCAGCGTTGACCCGCCGGCATCAGGCCATGCGAATACTCGGAATCGAAACCTCATGTGACGACACTTCAGCAGCAGTCGTCGATGGTCGTGAGGTATTGTCGAGCGTGGTTTCCTCGCAGGACGCTTTGCACGCCGTCTACGGAGGTGTGGTACCAGAACTCGCCGCCAGACGTCACCTTGAATCTATACAGGCCGCAATTGGCTTGGCCATGAAACGGGCCTGCGCGGACTTCGATTCGCTCGATGCCATCGCTGTCACGCGCGGCCCTGGGTTAGTCGGATCTTTGTTGATTGGTCTCTCGGTCGCGCAAGGCTTGGGAATGCGAACTGGTTTGCCGGTCTACGGTGTTAACCATCTGGAGGGGCACGTTCTCTCGCCGCTTATCGAGAGTGAGTTGGCGCTGCCGTTTCTCGCGATGATCGTTTCTGGTGGTCATACCGCTGTCTATCTCGTCGAGGACGTTGGCTCGTACAAAGAGGCTGCGTCGACGCGCGACGATTCGGCGGGCGAGGCTTTTGACAAAGGTGCGAAGATGCTTGGACTCGGTTACCCCGGTGGACGCCTGATGGATGAAACCGCGCGCGATGGAAATAGGGCGGCTGTAGTGTTCCCGCGCGGGCGCGTTCGTGCGGAGCGCTTCGCGTTCACGTTCTCGGGGCTAAAGACATCGCTTTGGGACTATCTGAACAAGCAGCAGGAGCACGCTTCGCTCGAAGATATTTGCGCCTCCTTTCAGGAAGCGATTGTCGATGTGTTGGTCTCGCGCGCAGGCGAACTGATGACGGTCTGCGGAGTGCCACGTCTCGCCGTTGCCGGTGGCGTGTCGGCGAACAGTCGATTACGTGGGGCTGTGGCAGAGTACGGCGCCGCGAACGGCTGCGAGATCGTATTCCCTCCCTTGCGTTACTGCACCGACAACGCCGCGATGATCGCGCACGCCGCCGCGCTACGGATGGAACGCGGGTTGCCCGGGGATCCGCTCCACGCGGTCTCGCGTCTTCCCTTGGGACCACGACTTCAGGCCGCCTGATGGTGCCGCGTCGCAACGTTCGCTTGGGCCAGAACTTTCTGATCGACAAGAACATCGCGCGTAAGATCGTCGACTGGGCGGCGATCGACGGTAGCGATGTCCTCGAGGTCGGCCCCGGGCGCGCGATCCTTACCGACATCCTGGCTGAACGTGCGCGTACGCTGGTCGCCGTCGAGCTTGACCCGCGCCTAGCTGCAGATCTGCAAGTGAGATTCTGCGTGGATCCCGCCGATCGCGTGCGTATCGTTGAGGGCGATGCTCTCAAAGTCGATTTGCACTCATTGTTTCCGGGTTCGTTTAGTGTTGTCGCAAACCTTCCCTACGAAAGCGGGACCGCGATCCTCGTTCGATTAATCAAAGAGCGTCCGGGGATTCGGTCGATGGTGCTGATGCTCCAGCGCGAAGTATGTCACCGTGTGACCGCGCAACCCGGCGGCAAGGAGTACGGTCGTCTGGCGGTATTGTGCGGTTTGCACACCGACGTCGAGCCGGGTCGTGTCGTGCACCCCGGTTCGTTTCGCCCGGCTCCGAAAGTCGATTCGCAGATAATCCGCGTGACGCCGCTCAGCCAGCCGCGCTTTGATGTGGGGAATGAAGAAACCTTTGAGGCGATCGTTAAAGCGGCCTTCGCGGGGCGCCGTAAGATTCTACGCAACAATCTCGGAGGCTGGCTACGCGAACGGTTCGGCGATGATGCCGACGCGATGATGGACGAGGCGCGAATCGACCAGAGCTCGCGCCCCGAAACGCTCGCCATAGAATCGTTCGCGGCACTGTCGAAGCTGGTAAGCGCCCGTGCCTGAGCTACCCGAAGTCGAGACCACGCGGCGCTCTCTCGAGCCGCTGGTTGTTGGACGTACCATCGAAAGTGTCGAGGTGCGTTGCGCGAACTTGCGGCGGCCGCTTGATGAGGACTTCGCGGCGCGCCTGGCCGGCCGACGTTTGCTCGCGACCGCCCGCCGGGCGAAGTATTTGATCTTCGAACTCGATGCGCCCGAGTCGTTGATTGTGCATCTCGGTATGAGCGGTCGCTTGATCCACCGACCGCCGCCGGTGGTCGAACCGCTCAAGCACGATCACGTGCTAGTCGCGCTCGACGATGACAGTCTCATGGTGTTTCACGACCCGCGTAGGTTCGGGCTCGTGGCGCTCGTGGATACCGATGATTGCGACCTGTTGCGGGGGATTGGGCCCGAACCCTTTGATCGTGACCTATTTCACGGCGCCTATCTCGCAGCCCTCGGTCGTAAGACCGTGCGCACGATTAAGGACGTCCTGATGGATCAACGGGTGGTGGCCGGCTTAGGCAACATCTACGTAAACGAGGTGCTATTCGCGTGCGGCATACGCCCGCGGCGTCGCCTTGCGCGTATGACCCGCGCGGAGTGCGACGGGGTCGTAGCGCAGAGCCGCGTTATCCTCGCCGATGCGATCGAGCATCGCGGCTCGAGCGTCTCTGACTTTCTAGACGGCGTTGGCCGCCGCGGCGGCTACCAATGGAAGCACCAGGTCTACGACCGTGAGGGGCAGCCATGCCCGCGCTGCGCAACCCCGATTAAGGCGGTTGTTATCGCGCAACGGTCGAGTTTCTACTGTCCGAAGTGTCAGCGCTGAGCCGATGTTGACGGCCTATGTCGAGCGTACGTCGAGTAGGTCGCGTAGTCCGTCGCCAAGCAGGTTGAGGCCGAGCACCGCGATCACTACTGCGAGTCCGGGGTAAAGTGTCAGGTGCGGGGCGATCAAAAGAAAGGCTCTGCCGTCGTTGAGCATTGCACCCCAAGACGGAGTCGGAGGTTGTACGCCAAGCCCCAGAAAACTCAGGCTTGCTTCCGCAACGATGGCTCCGGCCAGGCCGAATGTAGCCTGCACGGCCAGTGGGCCGGCGAGCAACGGCAGGATGTGGCGCGCGAGAATCCGCACATCGCCGCTACCCAATGCGCGCGCGGCTTCGACGTGTTCGCGATTGCGTAAGCCAAGAACCTCGCCACGGGCCAGCCGTGCGTAGCCGGTCCATCCGATCACGCTGAGTGCCACCACGACGGTACCGAGTCCGGGCCGCAAGGCCGCGCTCATGGCGATAGCGAGCAGGATTCCGGGGAACGCCATCAGCACGTCGACCACGCGCATGAACCAGAAATCGATTGCGCCCCCATAGTAACCAGCGGTCAGCCCGACCGCGAGTCCGATTGTAAGTGAGATGAACACCGTGATCACGCCGACTGCGAGCGATACACGTGCGCCGTAAAGGATGCGGCTGAGCTGATCGCGTCCGAGTTTATCGCGACCGAGTGGGTGTGTGGGGGCGGGCGCTTCGAGTCCGGCCGAGAGTTCTTGGCGAACGGGGTCATGCGGCGCGATCAGCGGTGCACACACGGCAGCGGCACAAAGCAGTGCTGCAATCAGTCCTCCCGCAATGAGCGAGGCACGCGGCGAACGCATCGGCCGCGCGCCCCCGGTTGCCTTACCCAGGGGCCCTGCGGTCGGCGGCGTCGGTGGTTCGGTTTCAGTTTCCTGCATCGCCGTAGCGCACCCGTGGATTGACCCAAGCGTAGGTGAGGTCTGTTGCCAGATTGACGAGTACGGTGCCGATGGCGATCACCAGTACACAGCCTTGTACCACCGGGTAGTCGCGCGTGTAGATGCCGTCGACGATCAAACGGCCGATGCCGGGCCAAGCGAATATCGTCTCGGTGATTACCGATCCGGCAAGAAGCGAACCGACCTGCAAACCGAGTAGGGTCAGGATCGGCGACAGAGCGTTGCGCAACGCGTGCCGCGGGATCACGCGCAATTCGCCGAGGCCTTTGGCTCGGGCAGTGCGGATGTAGTCTTCGCCGAGCGTCTCGAGCACGGCCGCGCGGGTCATGCGCGTCAGGATGCCGGCCGCGCCTATCCCAAGCGTCAACGCCGGCAGTACGAGGTGCGCGGGCGTACCGCTGCCCGCCACCGGGAGCCAGCCGAGGCGTAGAGAGAACAGGATGATCAGCATCGGACCGAGCCAGAAGTTAGGGATCGCGACGCCCGCGAGGCTCGCCGTCAGCGCGATACGGTCGGTTGCGCCTCCGCGGCGTACAGCCGAGATTATCCCTGCAGGCAATGCGATCGCTATCGCGACCGCGAGCGCGGCAAGGGTGAGCATGATCGTAGCCGGCAACCGTTCCGCGACGACTGCGGCGACAGGCCTGCGCGAGTGTATGGAAGTCCCGAGGTCGCCGCTCGCAAGCCCGGTGATGTAGGTCGAGAACTGTTCGGCGAGCGGCCGGTTGAGACCCAGTTGTGCGCGCAGCGTGTCGCGATCGGCCCGCGCGGCGGTCTCGCCCAGCATTACCTCGACCGGATCCCCGGGCATCAGGTGGATGAGCAGCCAAACGACCACCACGACGCCAAGAACGGTGGGAACGGTCAGGGCCAGCCTGCGAAGCGTGTATGTGACCATGGCAGTGTGCTAACCCTACCAGCACGCAGACCGGGTTTCGACACGGGTCCTCTGGTGGCGAGCCCGCCGCGCGCGGGAGCCTCCGGCAACCGGGGCAGCGGCAGTGTCGTGGGGCGGCGGGTGAGGCTGGTATGCTATAGTCTTGCGGCGAGGTTTCGGGCGAAGTGGCGTATACAAAAGAGACCGGGGTCGTCGAAAGGCTCGGAAAATTCCTGCTTGAGGACCTGTGGCACGCCGGGCTTGGTGGTGCATCACGCATTAGCCGCTGGGGAGTGAGTGCGGCCCGCGTGGCCTTTATCTCCGGCGAAGGCTTTTTGCGCGATCGCTGCTTGTTGCGCGCCTCAGCGTTGACCTACACCAGCCTACTCGGGCTTGTCCCGTGTTTGGCAATTGCGTTCGCGTTCTTGCGCGGGATGGGGTGGGAAGGTGAGCGACTTGAGTCCTATGCTCTCGAACGCATCGGCGTACTCTCGCCGGAAGCGATCAAACTAGTCGTCTCTTATATCGACAACACCAGCATGGCGGGTCTCGGAGTGATCGGCGGCTCGTTTCTTCTGGTTACGTTCATCTCCGTCATGGCGACGGTCGAGGGCTCCTTCAACGCGATCTGGGGTGGCGTTCCATCGCGGACGATGGTCCGTAAAATCGGTGAGTACGTTGCGGTGCTGTTCACGGCGCCGCTTTTACTCGCCGTTGCGACCAGCCTGAACGCCGCCGTGCGCAGCGACTCCGTTATCGGCTGGCTCGGCGGCGTTGGCGTGATCGGCGATGCGGCCAAGCAGGCAATGGGGTATCTCGCCTACGCGACCATGTGGTTGCTGTTCGCGTTTATCTACATGTTCATGCCCAACACCAAGGTCAGGCTCGGCCCGGCCCTGATCGGTGGCATGCTCGCGGGTTCAGCTTGGCAGGTGTGCCAGTGGAGCTATATCAACTTCCAAGTTGGCATGGTCAAGTACAACGCGATTTACGGTGCGATGGCGCAGTTGCCCATTCTGATGGTGTGGCTCTATATGAGTTGGGTGGTGGTGCTCGCCGGTGCTGAGATTGCCTACGCGGTGCAGACGGTTTCTTTGTATAGCCGTGAACGGCGCAGCGTCGGACGCGAGAGTTCCGCGCTGCGCGAATATATCGGCCTCGCGGTGGTCGCCGAACTGACCAAAGCTTCGATCCGCCACGGTGACCCGGTGACCTACGAGGCGCTGGCGCAACAGCTCGACGTGCCGGTCGGACGTATCCACGGTGTCGTCAAGGACCTGATGGGTGTCGGACTCATCCGCAGCACTGGAGCAGCCGAAGAAGAACTGGTTTTGGCGTTCGCGCCTGAGAGCGTGAAAGTAGATTGGATACTCGGTGTCCTGCGTGGCGCGGGCAAGGTTGATCCCGGTAGCCTACCCGGCCAGACCACCCGTATGGTTTCTGATGTGATGCGTCGGCTCGAAGACTCGCGCGAACAAGCGCTCGCCGATCTCACCGCCAAACAACTGATCGACTAACTGCGAAAAGGCTGGTCGATACGCAGCCTAGCGGACATTATCGTCCGCCATGCTTGCACTTGCCAGCGGCAATAGGTCGCCGGAAGGATCCGGTGTGAACCCCTGAAGCCGCGTAGTGCTGACAACCATGTTGTCTGGCCACCACAGTGGCACGTAGGGGAGCCTGCGCGCGGCGATACGTTGCGCGCGCCTATATAATCTTGTACGTGCTTGGCGGTCGGTCTCAGTGCGTGCAGCGTCGGTTATCCGATCCATGCGTGGGTGGGAGAATTTGCCACGATTGTTGCCATCCGGCGGTGTCATAGCGGTGTGAAAAACCAGCCGTAGAATGTCTGGGTCGGCGATGCCGACCCAGGCTAGTGAGTATAGGTGAAAGTTCCCGCGTTTGATGTCGCCGTAAAAGGTGCCCCACTCGAAGCTCGAAACCTCCAAGTCGACACCGACCTGCGATAGCTGATACGCGAGCACCTCTGCCACCCGGCGGCTCAGCTCCTGCGTCGTTGTCTTGTAACTTAGCTGAAGTCGCCGATAGCCCGCACGGCGCAACAGGCGGCGTGCTTCGTCCGGGTCAAACGCGTAACGACGGACGCGCGAAGTGTAGGCCCAATGGTGCGGCGGGAGCAGTCCCGTCGCTACCGTAGCGGTTCCTTTGAGTACGTGTTCGACAATCGCGTCAACATCAATTGCATGGGCAATCGCGCGGCGCACGCGAACGTCGGCCAAGGGCGGATACCGGTGGTTGATGCCGAGGTACTGCGAAGTGTTCGAGGGGCCGCGGTTGAGGTTGTGCGGGATGCGTTCGTGTTTCATCCACGCGAGCGTATCGGGGTCGATCCCGTTTTGTACGAAACTTATCGAACCTTTCTCCAACTCGAGCGCGCGCATCGTGGCTTCGGGGACGATACGAAAGACGAGCCTGTCGATGCCCGGACGCTTGTCAGGGTAGGCGTCGTTAACGACCAGGGTGATGTGCTTGTCAGCGGCCATCGACTCGACCCTGTACGGGCCCGTCGCAGCGAGTGCCTGCGCGGAGCCGGGCGGGGAGTCGGCGGCCTCAGCTTTCAGTATCGCAAAGGTCGCGGCTTCCATAAACGCGGCGTCCGGTTCGCGGAGCGTAAAGACAATCTCGTCGCCCTCGCTGTCGATCCGGGCGAGTCGTGAGAGCAGCGCCCCGCGCGGTGAGCCGAGGCCCGGCGCAGCGAGGGCACGGTAGGTGGCGACGACGTCTCGCGTGGTCAGCGCGGAGCCGTCCTCGAAGCGAAAATCGCGGCGCAACGAGAATCGGTAGGTCAGAGGATCGGGCTGGCTCCACGCTGAGGCCAGGTAGGGCTCATAGCCCCCATCATTGCCGGGACGCAACAGAGCGGCAAAGACCAGCGAGCCCACTCGAGAGGAGTTCGCGTCGGTAGAAAACCGCGGATCAAGCTGGGTCGGCATCGCTTCCAGGGCGATGGTGAGGGTCTTGCCAGGGTGTCCTGCGTCGAGAAATCCTTGCGGATTGTCGAAGCATCCGACAAGAAGTAGGGCAAGGAATGGCAAGCCTGTATTCCCTTTGCTACGATACCGGCTTGACGACGTTCTTGTTGAGGCCAGCCACTTTGCGTAAAGCGATAATTTTCTCACTATTTTGCGTAGTTACGGCCTCGTTCGGACAGTCGGTCGATGCCGCGACGGCTCCCCAAGGCCCCCCCCACCCGGCGCTTCCGCGATTTGCCGAGCTGGAGCCCGCGGTCGCTTTTTGGCGCGACGTATTCGTGAAGTATACCGACAAGCAGTCGGTCTTCCACGATATCGAGCGGCCCGAGATAGTCTACTCGATTCTTGACATCTCCGATATCGTCGACAGCGGCCAAAGCCGCTATCGCTCTCAGAGGGCCCTTCGCGACCGCAACCGCGCCGAGAGTCGGCGGTTGGACGTATTGCTCAAGAGGATAGCCGCCGGAACCGTTGAGACCGACGAAGAGAAGCGCATCGCCGCGAGTATCAAGGCAGCCCTCGGATCGACCGACGATACCACGAGCCTGGTTGGCCGCATTAGGCCTCAGCGCGGACTGGGGCACCAGTTTTGCGAAGCCATGGAACGCGCTTGGCCGTACCTACCGACGATGCGCGATATCCTTTGGCGCGAAGGAGTGCCGGAGGCGGTAGCCGCCTTGCCACTCGTCGAGTCTTCTTACCGAATCGACGCCATGTCATACGCCGGCGCGGCCGGCATGTGGCAGTTTACGCGTACGACCGGGCGCCGCTACCTACGTATTGACTACGCGGCTGATGAGCGGCGCGACCCACTGCGCGCGACTGAGGCTGCCGCACGCTACATTCGCGAGAATTACGACCGGCTTGGCACTTGGCCGCTCGCGATTACGGCTTACAACCACGGAGAGGCCGGGATCGAGCGCGCAGTGCGCACTTTGGGTACCACCGACCTTTCTGTCATCCGTCGAAAATACGAAAGCAGAACTTTCGGCTTCGCCTCGAAAAACTTCTATCTAGAGCTTCTTGCCGCCTCTGACGTACTCGCCGAAGCAGAGACCCGGTGTCCGGGTCTGAAAGAGAAACCCGTAGACGTCGAGCCCGTTGAACTAAAGCACTACGTTCCGATCAAAAACCTGGCTCAAGCCGCAGGAATGTCGGTTGAGGATCTCTCAGTGCTCAACCCTGCGCTTAACCCCGATGTCTTGCTTGGTAAACTGTGGGTACCGCGCAACTACCAGGTCAACGTTCCGGCGGGTAAAAAGGAGGCTTTCGCTGCGTCCTACGCGAAGTTGCCCGGATCGGCATTGCGAACCAGCCAGGTTGCCCACCACGCCACCCACCGGGTCGCACGTGGCCAAACGCTTTCGCAGATCGCCCAAATGTACCGGACCTCGGTAGGCTCGCTGAAGACCTACAACAACATCAGCGACCCCCGTCGGCTTCAGTCTGGGCAAGTCATTAAGGTGCCTTTCCCGGGGCGTAGGCCGACCGCTATCGCAGCGTCGAGTAAATCTGGATACGTCACCCACAAAGTCCAAAAAGGGCAGACGCTCTCGGAGATTGCCAAGCTTTATCGAACCTCAGTTTCGCACCTGAAGTCGACCAACGGCATCCACGATCCGCGCAACCTGCGGTTCGGGCAGCGGATCAAGGTTCCCGATTAACTAGGTACCTGTACCAAGCTTCTTGGGCAGGTTCGGTGCCCGGTACCTTTGGGCCGTCCCCCGTGGTACCTTTCCCGGTCGGAGAGCTAGAGTTTTGGAGTCTACCCTTCTACAAATAACCGCGACCGCGTACTTGGCCGCGGCCGCTTTGTTCGTGGCCCCTGTGGTGCGACCCGGTACGGTCTCCGCACGGATCGCCCCGGCCGTCCTCGCGCTGGGTTTCACGCTTCATACCATGGCGGTACTGTGGCGGACGATTGCCGTGGGTACGGTACCGGTGACCGACTTCGGCGAGGGGCTGTCGTTCTTTGCGTGGCTGACCGCCGGCAGCTTTCTCGTATTGCAGCGCCGCACCCGCCTCAGCGCTGTTGGCGCCGTGGTCGGTCCGCTCGTGTTCGTGTTGACGCTTGCGGCCGTGCTGACTTATAAGCACGTAGAGAACGTCCCGACACTTCTCCAGAACCCGTGGCTGCCGGTGCACGTGACGTTGGCGTTTCTCGGTAACGCGGTGTTTGGCCTGGCCTTCGCTGTCAGCGTTATCTACCTGGTGCAGGAGCGGATGCTGAAGTCGCACCGTAACGCCCAGATGATCCTGCGGCTGCCGTCGCTCGAACAGCTCGATCGTCTCAACTATCGCTGTCTTGCCTGGGGTTTTCCGTTGCTCACACTGGGGATAATCAGTGGCGGAGTGTTCGCGATGCACACCTCGGGCAGGTTTTGGTCTTGGGAGCCGCGCGAACTGTTGTCCTTGCTGACTTGGATGCTGTACGCGGGGCTCTTGCAGTTCCGGCTTACCGCCGGCCTGCGTGGCCGCCGTGCGGCGGCGCTGACCATCATCGGCTTCGGCGTTCTCGTGGCCTCCTTCCTGTCGGTGAACTTACTGCCGTTGGCCGGTCGCCATGGCGGAGGGCTCGGGTCCTAGCACCTGCCCGCGAGCGTCGTGTCGAATCAACTCCTCATCGTCGGGGTTAACCACCAGACCGCACCGGTCGAGTTGCGCGAAAACCTGGCTCCAGCCAACGGGGAGCTTCCCGAGCTCGGGCGTCGGGTCACCGCGCTGCAAGGCGTCGAAGAGGCGGTGGTTCTCTCGACCTGCAACCGTGTCGAGATCGTAGCGTGCTGTAGCGAGACGCTAGAGGAGCCTGCCACGATGCACAGCAAACTCGCCGAGGAGCTGTTTCGTCCGACGGGACTGGACGCCGCGCGCTTCAGCGAGTGCCTGTTCGAACTCGAAGGTCGCGAAGCGGTTCGTCACGTCTTTCGCGTAGCATCAAGCCTGGATTCGATGGTTGTTGGAGAACCGCAGATCCTCGGCCAACTCAAAGAGCAATTCGCGGCGTTCGAGCAGACCGAGCTTTCGGGGCCGGTGCTCACGCGGGTGTTTCACAAGAGTTTTTCAGTCGCCAAGCGGGTGCGTACGGAAACCGGCGTCGCTTCGAGTGCGGTGTCGATCGCCTCGATCGCCACCGATCTTGCCAAACGCATTTTCGAGACGCTCGAGGGGCGCATGGTCATGCTGCTGGGCACCGGTGAAATGGGAGAGCTTGCGGCGCGCCATCTGTTTGCTGCCGGAGCCTCACAAATCATGGTGGCGAACCGGACCTTTGAGTCGGCCGTAGAACTTGCGCGCGAGTTCGGGGGCACTCCGGTTCCGATCGATCGTATGCAGAGTTACCTCCCGCTAGCCGACTTGGTGGTTGGTGCTGCCGGGGGCGGGCGCGTTCTCGACCGCCAAGACGTTGCTAAGGTGATGCGCGAGCGCAAGGGCGGTCCGGTTTTCTTCATCGACCTGGCGGTGCCACGCAACTTTGACGATACCATCAACGAACTCGAAAACGTCTACCTTTACGATATCGACGATCTGTCCTCGGTCGCCCAGGAGAATCGTCTGGACCGCGAACGCGAAGCTGTGCGCGGCGAGGCTATCATAGAGGACGAGGTTGATCGGTTCTGGCAGTGGTTCGAGAAGCTTGATGTCGCTCCGACGATTAGTGAACTCCGCGAACTCGCTGATGAGATTCGCGTGGCCGAACTTGCGCGCACGCTTCCCAAGCTGCACGCTACTTCTGACGAAGATCTAGCTCGAATCGACCAGATGACGCGTTCGATGATGAAGAAGCTCCTGCATGGGCCGACCGTTGCTCTTAAGAGTCCCTCGACACCAGCCCAGGAGCGCGGAATGGTGAGCGCAGTACGCGAGCTTTTTGGCTTGGGGAAGCGCCGTTGAAGCTGCTACTAGGGACGCGCCGCAGTCCGCTCGCTCGGGTCCAGGCCGCGATGATAGCAGATATGGTGGTCGGGCTCGATGCTGCTGTCGAATGCGAGATCGTTGCGCTGCAAACCACCGGTGACGTCATCAAAGACCGACCGCTTCGCGACGCCGGGGGCAAAGGCTTATTCGTCAAAGAACTCGACGAAGCATTGCTTGGCGGTCGTATCGACTTCGGGGTGCACTCCTTCAAGGATGTGCCCACGGAACTTCCCGACGGTGTCATAGTCGCTGCCGTTCCTGAACGTGCCGACCCGCGCGATGTGATGGTCTCGTTGCAGGGATGGAATCTCGCGAGTTTGCCCGAGAGTGCCGTGATCGGCACCAGTAGCCTACGGCGGTCGGCGCAACTGCTGGCGGCTCGGCCCGATCTGCGAATAGTGCTGTTGCGCGGCAACGTACAAACGCGTCTTGCGCGACTGGCAAGCGGAGAAATCGACGCCACCCTGCTTGCGGCGGCCGGACTTGACCGGCTCGGCACAGACATCGCCCCGGCTCGGCGTGTGGAACTCGGCGAAGCGGAGATGATTCCTGCTCCAGCCCAAGGCGCGCTGGCCTTGACCGTTCGCAGTGGAGACCAACAGACAGCGGGACTGCTGGCCCGGCTGGAGTGTGCCAGTGCGCGCGTGTGCGTCGATGCTGAACGTGCGCTTGCGGGCGTGATGGGCGGCAGTTGCCACCTTCCGCTCGGCGTTTATGCGTCGATAGCTGAACAGGTTTTGCGCGTGAACGCCGTTGTGTGCTCGACTGACGGTGCCCGTGTGGTGAGCGACAGCACGTACGCGCAGGCGGCCGCAACCGACGCGAGCGCGGCGCGCGCTCTCGGGCGTACCCTCGGCGAGCGAATGCTGGCGGCCGGTGCGGGCGAGATTCTCCGGGAGGTTGAAGCGGAGAGTCGGCGTTGAGCAGGTCAGAGAACCACACAGGTTATCGGTCGGTCTCAGCACTCGCTGTTCAGGTTGCGCTGGTCGGCGCCGGTCCCGGAGATCCCGGCCTCATTACCGTCAAAGGTGCGGAGGCGTTGCGCCGAGCGGATGTCGTTTTGTATGACGCGCTCGCCAACCCTCGCCTGCTCGATCTTGCGCCTGCTCATGCCGAACTGCTGTTGGTCGGTAAGCGCCACGGCAAGACCTCGGTCGCGCAAGAAGAGGTCGAGCGTCTGATTGTCGAGCATGCGCGCGCCGGCAAGTTCGTGGTGCGGCTCAAAGGCGGCGATCCGGTTTTGTTTGGACGCGGCGGCGAGGAAGCCGAAGCCTGTGTGGCGGCGGGGGTCTCTTTCGAGATCATCCCCGGAGTGACCTCGGCGTTGGCGGTTCCGGCCTACGCCGGGGTGCCGGTTACACACCGCAAGCACGCGTCAAGCGTAACTATTCTGACTGGACGTCCGGGTGTCGCGCGCGCCGGACTTGCGTACAACTGGGAGGCCCTCGCGTGCTCGGGCGATACCTTGGTGTTTGTAATGGCGGTGCTCTCTTTGCCTGAGATCGCAGACAAACTGATCGCGGCGGGCATGGACGGTGCGACGCCTGCAGTGGCTGTTCGTTGGGGGACTACACCGCGCCAGCGAACTCTGAGAGCGACACTCGCGACTTTGCCCGAGGTTGCCCGAACGGCACGTCTGCGTCCGCCGGCGGTTCTGGTTGTCGGTGAAGTCGCTGCGCTGGCCGAATCACTCTCGTGGTACGAGCGGTTACCACTATTTGGACGTCGCATCGTCGTGACCAGACCACGTCACCAAGCCAAGAAGTTCGCCGATGCGCTCGAGTTACTCGGCGCCGAGATCATTGCTTATCCTACGGTTGACATCGCACCGCCGGCAGATCCTGCGCCGGTTGTCGCGGTCATGGATAGGATCGGCTCGTATGATTGGCTAGTGCTTACCAGCGTCAACGGTGTCGAGCGTTTCTTCGAGGAGTTCTTCGCGCACGGTTACGACGTTCGCTCGCTTGCCGGGGTACGCGTTGCCGCGATCGGCCCTGCGACGGCCGATGCCATCGAGTGCCGCGGCATTCGTGTGGAGGCCCAGCCAGCCGAGTACCGTGCCGAGGCGTTGCTCGAATCGCTTGGTGATGTCGCCGGGAAAAGTGTGCTGCTAGCCCGCGCCGAGGTTGCCCGAGAAGTGCTGCCCGACACCTTGCGCGAGCGTGGGGCTCGGGTCGACGTCGTTTCGCTCTATTGTGCAACACTACCGAAGGCCGAACCGCTGGCTGATGCCGGAGGCATCGACCTGTTGACCTTCACCAGTTCGAGTACCGTCGACAATTTTGTGGCGCTGAATCCTGGTCGCGGCGAAGATATTCTGGCGACCGTACCAGTAGCGGTGATCGGCCCAATCACCGCGCGGACTTTGCTGGGCTACGGGGTCGAACCCGCCCTGATGCCCTCCTCCTATACAGTCCCTGACCTGGCCGCCGAAATCGTACGTTATTTTGCAAACCGGTCGGCAGTAAAATAGTCTTCCACCCATGCCATTTCCGCAGCAACGTCTGCGCCGTCTTCGGCAGACTCCAACCCTCCGGGCAATGGTCCGTGAGACCAGGGTCACGCCGGACGACCTGATTCTCCCGCTTTTTGTCGTACCCGGCACGGGTGTCGAAAATCCCGTGGCTTCGATGCCTGGGGTGGCACAGATGTCGGCGGACAAGATCGTGGAAGCTGCCCGCCGCGCCCATGGTGCCGGCTTGCCGGCGGTCATACTTTTTGGCATTCCCGAGCAAAAAGATGCTGGCGGCAGCGATGCCTACCAGCCCGACGGGGTGGTTCAGCGCGCGGTCGGCGCTTTAAAGACTGCGCTGCCTGATCTTGCCGTTATCACCGACGTGTGCCTGTGTGAGTACACCGATCACGGACATTGCGGTGTGCTCGACGGCGAAAAGATCGTTAATGACGCGACCCTTGAATTGTTGGCGCGCGAGGCCGTCTCACATGCCGAGGCCGGCGCCGACATTGTGGCGCCGTCCGACATGATGGATGGACGAATTGCAGCCGTGCGACACGCCTTGGACGAGGCCGGGTTCTCCGAGCTCCCGGTGATGTCTTACGCCGCGAAATACTGCTCGGGTTTTTACGGGCCATTCAGGGATGCGGCTGGGTCGGCACCGTCGTTCGGCGATCGCAGCACGTACCAAATGGATCCAGCTAACACCGACGAAGCGCTTCGCGAAGTCGAACTCGATCTCGCCGAAGGGGCCGACATCGTAATGGTCAAACCTGCGATGCCTTACCTCGACATTTTGCGTCGGGTAAAGGATCGTTTCGGCGTGCCGACTGCCGCCTACCAGGTAAGCGGCGAGTATGCGATGATCAAAGCGGCTTGCGAGCGTGGCTGGCTTGACCAGAAACGGGTTGTGCACGAGTCTTTGACGTCGATCAAGCGTGCTGGAGCCGACATGATCATCACTTATTTCGCAGCCGATGTTGTGAAGGAACTTTGAAAGAAACAACCCGATATGCGATGCGTGGGCTTGCAGATCATCGAGGTAGAACAGTTGTTTTTGCTTGGCTGATAGCAGTCGCAATGCTGCTGTCGTCGTCGTCAGTGTTGGCCTCGGTCGCGATGGAGAAAGAGGTCGGTGCCGACATCGTCAAGCAGGTCCGTCAGAGCCAAGGCTACGTGTTCGACGACTACGAAATCAACGCAGTAGTCGCCGAGATTGGCGAGAAGTTGGTCGCTGCGTTGGGTACGCAGCCTTTTGAGTACGATTTCTTCGTCGTCAATGACGACAGCATTAACGCTTTTGCGATCCCGGGCGGCAAGGTCTTTGTGCACGCAGGCCTGATCGCCAGAGTCGGCAGTGAAGACGAACTGGCCGGACTTCTCGGTCACGAGATCGCACACGTCGCCGCGCATCACGCCATCCGCCAACAACAGAAAGCGTCGCTGGCCAACTACGCGGCGTTGCTTGGGATCTTTGCGGCGGTGCTGAACCCGGTATTGGGCCAGGCGGCAATCGCGGCCAGCCAAACCGCGATGCTTTCCTATCAGCGCGACATGGAGCGGGAGGCCGATTTCCTCGGGGTGGGGTACTCCGAAGAGGCCGGCTTCGACCCTCATGCGATGCTTCAACTACTGCGTGTTATCTACGACGACCAAAAGCTTAACCCGACCAGCATACCTCCGTACTTTCTCTCCCACCCACTGACCGGTGAGCGTATGGCGAACCTCGAATCCAGGCTAAAGAAGCTCGAGTGGGACGGTAAACCCGCGGCCGCGAGCCATCGGCTCGAACGTGCGCAGGCGATCGCACGCGCGAATGCGCAGACCCGTCGTGCCGCAGTCCCCGATTACCAACGCCGACTCGCCCAGGCCTCGGCTGCTGAGCGGCCTAACGCGCTCGAAATGATCGGTATCCTGATGGCCCATGGTGAAGACTGGGCGCTTGCAGAAAATTACCTAGAAGAAGCCGAACAAGCCGGTCGTAACGTAGATCGTGAACTCGGACGCACATACATGCGGCGTGGGCGTTTTGATGAGGCTGCTGTGCGGCTCGAACGTGCAGTAGCGGCGCAACCGAAAGACTGGAACGCGCTTTCGGATCTCGGAGCGACGGAATACCAGCGCGGCAACTACTCTAAAGCCGCGCAGTACGGGGAGCGCTCGCTCGCGCTCTACCGCTATCGCCCCGACGTTGAGCGCGCGCTTGGGCGTACGCGAGAGAAACTGGGAAGTGCGGGCCTCGGGTACTACCACTTCGCGCGCGCTGCTGAGCTCGAAAATCGACCTGCGCAGGCGCTTGGGTACTACATGAAAGCACTCGAACAGCTTCCGGACGAAGACGAACACCGCAAGGACATCGCAGAGAAGGTCAAAGAACTCGCCAAGAAGACCGGCGGTGCGCCGCAGCGTCCGGACCCGCAAGCGCGTCGTGACCGTGGGGAACCGCGCGCACATTGAAGAAGCTTTCGCCTGTCACCGGGCGCGTCGCGCGGATGCACGGTTACGTGCCTGGTGAGCAGCCGGCGGGCGGCGCGCTGATCAAGCTTAACACCAACGAAAACCCGTACCCGCCCACACCGCAGGTTGCCGAGGCCGTAGCGAGCGAAGCTGCCGGCGCCGGTTTGCGTCTGTATCCGTCGCCGATGGCTGATGCTTTGCGTGAAAAAGCCGCGCAAGTCTATGCGCTGAGTCCGGCGCAGGTGCTGGTGGGCAACGGTTCCGATGACATCCTCGCGATTTGTCTTCGCGCGTGTGTCAGTGAGGGAGACGAGGTGGCCTATACCGTCCCCACATACTTCGTATACCGTACGCTAGTCGATATCGCGGGTGCACGGCGCGTCGAGATTCCGTATGTGCCGGCCGATGACGGCCGTGGTAGCACCGCGCCGCAGATCGTACGCTTGCCCGATGCACTGGTTGAGTCGGGCGCACGGGTAAAGTTTGTTTGTAGCCCGAACTCACCGCTTGGCTATGTCGTTCCGCTTGAAGAGGTCGCCAGGTTGGCGGCGGCGTCGACAGGCTTGGTCGTCGCCGATGAAGCCTACGGCGATTTCGGCGAAGGATCGGCGATCGAGCTTCTGGCCGATCACCCAAATCTTTTGGTCGCACGAAGCTTCTCTAAGTCGTACTCGCTTGCCGGTGCGCGCCTTGGCTTGGCCTTTGCTTCGCCGCAGCTGCTCGCGGGGCTTGCTAAGGTCAAAGACTCCTACAACGTTTCACGGTTCTCGCTGGCAGCGGGCGTCGCCGCGCTCGATGACCAAGACTGGATGCGCGGCAACGTAGCGAAAGTGAAGGCGACGCGTGCACGTACTGTCGCCGAACTCCGAGTCAAGGGGTGGGCAGTACGCGAGAGCGGGGCGAACTTCATCTGGATTGACTGCTCGGCGCAGGGGGGCAAGCCGGTATACGACCGGCTTCGTGCCCGTAACGTCTTAGTCCGCTGGTTCGACGAACCCGGGCTCACTGACGGCATCCGCGTTACCATCGGAACCGACGAGGAAATGAGTACTTTCCTAAGCGCGATCGCGTCTTAACGTCGGCTGACAATCTCGCGGCCCAAGGCTGCCGCGGCTCGGACGATGTGGTGGCTGCGGGTTTATGTCCGAAGGTTCCAGACCGGAGTCTTCCGCGACGGGCACGAACCGGTGTCCGAGCAACAACTGATGCGATAGAGTTCCCGGTGCGCGTTCGCTTTGAGGGACGGGCTGAGTAGCACCGACGCGGAGTGACCGTCTAGGTAAGTAACTCAATTGCGTCGCCGACTTTGACGTGACCGGGCGTTTCAACCGCTGCATACACACCTAAGTTACCGCCCGCCTCGCGCACCAGTGACCTCATAACACCCGGGTCTTTGCGGAGATCCTCAAATCCGTGCGTGGTCATCACGCACCGCGGGCATTCCATCGTTACTATGATTATCGCGTCTCCGATCCCTAGACGGCGTCCGTGCCACTCTTGCTCCGGAAACGCAGCCGAGGAGCTGGTCTCAGATACCACCAGATTGGGGCGAAACCTACGCACGTCAAAGACCGAGTCCGGTGCTTTGTATTGCATCGAGCGCAGTGAGGCTTCTGAAAGTAGCAACAGAGGGAAGGCGTCGAAGTAAGTACCCGGAGGCGATTCAAATTCGAACAGCTCAGGTGGGAAGCGCGACAGGTCGGGCAACGGCTCGTCAGGACTCCGGCCGAAAATGGAACGCATTTCATCCTCCATGTCCTCGTGGCTGGGTGCACCGCGGCGGTAATGGTCAAGCGCTTCGGCGGAGAGCAACGGCCAAAGAGTGACGTTGTGATCGACTGCTGCAGACAATCGATCGTTCACATCGAGAGCGCCGGTTGCGATGGTCGAACCGTCGGGGAGGGTGATCTCGGCAGGGCTCGATCCGGCCACGCCCGGTGAGTCGATATATCGGGCATTCAGTTTCATCAGAGCGGGGATTTTTTTCGCGCCACGAATACCGCCACGCACTTCGTCGCGAACTGCCCAGGCGCGGTCGCCGGGGAGGCCTCGCTTGGTGAGTTCGGCTTCGTTGAGAATCTCGCCACCCATGCTTTTGACCGGATAGCGCCTGAGTTCTTTGAGTACGCCGACTTGCATGTGGTTCTCCCCGCCGGTTATGCGGCGTAGCGCCGAATAAAGCACAGGGGCACAGCGAGACCCAACCAGACATCATTTCGATATCGGGGGAACTGAAAAACAGCGAGTCGCTGAATAGCCCGTTCTTCGCGCGTACAACAAACCGCATAAGGGGCTTTGCGGCGTTCTTTGGCGCAAGGTTTGTGTCGCTCTTCAAGGCGCGTCGGCGACACGCCGGGTAGCGCTATGTTTTCGTCACTAGGCGGCTACGTATCACGTGCAGGACGCTGCACTTTTACTACTGGTTTCCCGCAAACCAGGATTTGCTCATCTCGGCACGCACCTTGCGATAGCGGCGAGTGAGGTAAGTCTAAGATGCAGCGTTACAATTCGATCACCCGCCGATATAGTACTACCGCTCTCGCGGCGCTATTCTTCGTTGTGTCGGTGCCCTCATCGACCGAAGCCTACGACGCGACCGTCGCTTGGACGGGCGGAGCGAACACTGACGCGATCGTCGGTTACAAGATTTACGTCCGCCAGGGAGTTAACTACTCAGGCGTCGTTCCGACGGATGCCGGGCTGCCGACGGCGGACTCTAAGGGTGTCTACCATTTTCGCCTGACCGGCATCCCGATGGGTCCGACTAGCTGGTTCTCCGTTAACGGTTACACCGCCCAAGGCGTCGAAGCCCGTCAATCAAACGAGCTGACCGTCGACTACGCCACCGCCGCTCGCACCGTTGATTCAGACGGTGACGGTTTGGTCGATGCTGAAGAAGACAAAAATCTCGATCGGCAAGTGGACCCCGGCGAGAGCGACCCGGGCCGTGCCGACTCAGACAACGATGGCCTTAGCGACTCGGTTGAGATCGAGGTAACCGGCACCGACCCGTTGAAGGTCGACAGCGATGGCGACGGCTACTCAGACGGCCAAGAGAACGCCGATGGCACCGACCCCAACAGCGCGGCCTCTAACGCCGGCGCGCCCGAACCTATTTGCGGCAACGACGTGCTCGAGTACGGCGAGCAGTGCGACGACGGCGCGGCCAACTCTGATGCACGTCCAGATGCCTGCCGTCGTGACTGCTCGATGCCGACGGTTTGTGGCGACGCAACCGGCGACCGCATCCTTTCTGTGACCGACGCGCTGCAGATTCTACGCGGCTCAGTCGCAAGCTCGGTTTGCCCGCTAGGCAACTGCGATACCGACGGCAACGGCGTGGTTGCACCGACCGATGGTCTGCGCGTGATCCGCACCGCGGTTGGCCAGAACGTTGGTATGAACTGCGACCTCCGCGTGACGCTTGTTCTACAAGACAGCGTGACCGCCGGTCGCACCGAAGCGGTAGTCGACTACCAGGCAACGGGCTCTACCTTTACTGGCGAAGCCGGCGAAGTGCACTGCGAGAGCCTGCTCGGCGACGCCGCCGAAGTCGAGTTTTACAACGATGTGGCTTCCGGCGAACTGGTGATGTCGATCGTTGCCAACCAAGCCATCGAAGGCGGCGTTGATGTTGCCGACTGCCGCTTTGCGGCCCGCCGGCACAAGCCTGACAAAGAGGACTTCACGGTTGAGGTCGTCGATCATCCGGCCGCCGGCTCGGGTGAGACGGCACCGCAGGTCTGGATTTACTTCTGAAAGGCCCGTTTCCGTCCGTTGGCTCTACCTCAAGCCGATGCGGACGGGAGTAACGCGCGGGTCTGGAAAGCGGCACCCCGTTGGCCGGCCAGTCGGCCGGCCAACGGGGTGTTCGTCGTTTTGGGGCTTGCGAGCGAAGCATTAGCGAACGGTCTCAGGAGTCCCTGACCTCTCAGTCAACGGGAGGAGCTGATGCCAGCAGGTCGGTGCGGCGCATGTCCACGCGAGAATAAAGGTACTCAGGCGCTGAGAACACGGTGTCGTCGTCTGCGCGTTTGAAGAAGTAGTAGTTGGTTGCGGCTTCGCCGTCTTGTCCGGTCGTCTCTACCGGGCTGATGCCGGATACGCCTGCGATCGCTTTGCCGCAGATGTTGCCTTCGGTGTTCATCAGTTCAAGGGTTACGTCAGGGGGAGATAGACCGACGGCGGCAAGTTCTCCGTCGGTGACGTTCTCGTCGAGAATGTCCTTTGCACGGAACGCTACCAGGTTGTCGATGGCCTTCGCCGCAATCTCCTGTCGGACTTGCAAGCCTTCTGGGTTGGGCTCTACAGTCCATCTTCCGTCCTTGTTGTGGATGGAGAAGGGTGGTTCGTCGGCGCGTTCAACGTTCACGCGCACGACAGAGCCCCGCTCGCAATCGAACAGATTTCGCGCGCGCAAGGCCTTTATGTCGCGGCCGTAGCGCGTCTTGATCCACTCAGCGACTTTGGCGACTTGTCCGTCACTTTTGCGGCGGATGATGTAGCCTTTGGCTTTGTCTTCGTCGATGTCACCTGCAACGAATCCGACGTTTGTGCCGTCTCCGAGCTCGACATCTACGTCGAGCCACGGTCTGTCGAGACCTTTGCCTTCGGCCGCAGCGGCATCGAGGAAACCGATAGCCGAGAGTTGGTTGACCGCGTGGGCCAATCCATCGACAGCGGCGGGGTCGGCGCGCCGTTCGTTGGGCTCGACGATTCTCCAGTCCTGACCGTTGCGTGCGAAGCGCATCGTGACGGGCTCCTGGTCTGCGTCGGAGCGGCGTACCGTGATCGCGACGGCTTCGGCTGCCGCGACATCGAACAGTTTTTTGTTGCGCAGATCAAAGACGGTTTTGCCGAGCCCGGAATGGAACAGCAACGGAGTGACCAGCAAATCGCTCTCGCCCTCGACTCGTGCGTAGGCCTGATAGCCGACCGGTGTCGTATCGCCGACGACGATCGCAGGGAGTTTCCGGCCACCTTTGGTTTGGAGCTCAATCTTGACTCGGGTGCCGCTGCCTTCGAGCCCGTAGCCACCGAAGCTGTCGGCTTCTCCTGCCGAGATGCGCCGGTCGACGGCACCGTCGTGGATCGCCTGGACGAGACGCGTAACTTGGTCTTGGTCGGCGGGTACCTCGATAGGCTGAGTCAGTTTCCAAGCGCTTCGGTCGGGTCGCACCTGAAGTTCGGCGCGGATGACGACCTCGTCGGGGTAGGTGAGGGTGAGCGCGCCGATCTCATCGACTTTGAAGTCGAGCACACGATCGCCGCGGGCTTCGTCGGCGAGCTTGGGTTGCTCGACAAGATAGATGTATGCGCCGAACGCGGCGACTAGCAGTCCGAGGATGAGCGTGCGTGCGAAACTCACAGGTGCGAACGCCGCCACCAGACGGCAATGCCCCAAAACAAAATGAGCTCGGGCAGCAACAAAACCGACAGGTAAAAGACCGTGGTCGCTTGCGCAGAGGTGAGATAGGCACGTGATGCGCGCACAGCGCGAGCGCCGATAGAGATCAACTGGTCCTCGCCGGCTAGGTAACCGACCACCGAAAGCGCGAGCGCGTCGTTGTAGAAGCGCCGCCAGTACTTGTTGGTAACAAATGTGGAGTCGCCGAAGACCGCGAGTTCGAAGGTCTTCTCGCCGTCTTCGGACGGCACGGCGAAGGGTTCGTCGTTCTTTTTCGCGGGTCCTCTCGCAATGCCTGCGATAGGAACGGGGCCTTTCAGGTCGGTGTCCTCGATCTCTGCTTCGTTATCGTCGAAGAGGGTATCGAGGTCGGTTTCAGCCCACGAGGTTTGCGAAGTCATTGCCAGCGCGCCGATCTCGGTCTTTTCGGGCCGTTTGGCCGAAGGCGTGATAGAACGCGCCATCGAGAAGATCGTACGATCGGCGATCTTTTCGACCGCCGGGTGCTTGGCGTAGCTGGTAACGACAGGCTCCAAACCCAGCGTCGGGCCCGAGAACAAGCGGATCTGCTGATCGAGGATGACGTCGTTGCCGGCGGTGATCCCCCAGTTCGCGATGAACGCGGCAATATCGTCGCCTTTGCGCGGCTCCATTAAGACCAACATGTGCCCGCCGCCTTCGAGGTAACGCTTCAGGATGTCGAGTTCGTGCTCGAAGTAGTCCTTTTCGTTGGGGCCGACGACGATAACTGCGGCATCGGCAGGCGGCTCGGTCACGTCGGGCAAAAACAGCTTGTCGACGGCGTAATTTTGTTTGCGCAGCGCGTCGGCGAAAAAGCCCATACCCATCGTTGTCTTGTCGTCGTCGATCGCGGGCTCCCCGTGACCTTCGACGAAGTAGACGTGCTTAGCCTCGGAGCCCGCAAGTCGGTTGATGCCGTTGGTAATCGACTCTTCGTCCGGCTTGGTCACCAGGGTCGAGTTTTCACCGACCCGCACACGCACAGTGGGGAGCGTAGTAATGCCGGCCTGTGATGTGATCTGCGGCTGAACCTGCGGGTCGATGAGGGTCGAGCTGACCTTGCTGCTTTCGTACTCATAGGCACCGAGCAGTTCTTCGAGTACCGGGTCGCTGCCCGCTTCGACGAAGGCTTCGAGTTTCACTTCACCGTCGAGCTTGTCGAGGATCTGCCGGGACTGGTCCGAAAGGCTGTTGACCTTGGCTACGCTGACGTCGGTGCGCAACGGGTAGCGCACCGACATGAAGTTGATCATCACTATCGCGGCGATGAACAGCGCCGAGTAGGCCAGTGAGTTAAAGCCGTAGCGTGTCGAACGCGCCTTGACGAAATCGCCGACCGAGCCGGTGCCCCGCCAAAAGTGCAGGGCGAGGATAACGAGGCCGGCGATGACGTGGGTAGAAGCGAATGCACTCGGCGGCCACCACGGCGCACGGGGGGCGTGCGTGGCCCAGAGCGCAAACAGGCCGAAGCCGAGTAAGACCAGGCCAAGTATTCCGAGTATGGGGGCGCGCTTGGGCACGGCTTATCTCCACCTCGCCGATTCCACCGTCCGGTAGGCGAGGAAAAGAAAAAGGACAGGTACGGAGACGAAGTACACGAGGTCTTTGGTGTCGAGAACGCCGCGGATCATGGTGCCGACGTGTTCGGTGATTGCCAGATGCAAGAGCGTCTCTTTCACCCAACCGGCTGATTGTTCGGCGGGCCAGGCAATCACGAACAACAACAGCGAGATCACCAGTGCAGTTACGGTGGCGACGATTTGGTTCGAGGTGAGCGCCGAGGTGAACACCCCGATGGCGACGAAGCTGAGTGCCATCAGGTAGAGGCCGAAATACCCGGTGGCGATCAGACCGACCTCCGGATTGCCATAGTAAAGAAGGATGCCGGGGAACACTAAGGTCAAACCGATCATCAGCGTGACGAGGAAAACCCCTGCCAAAAACTTACCCGTCACCATCGATGCAACCGAGATAGGGGAAGTGAACAGCAGTTCGTAGGTCCCCATCGAGCGTTCTTCGGCGAAGCTGCGCATGGTGATCATCGGTACCACGATGACCAACACGACTGAGAGGTTTTGGATCAAGGGCGCGACAACCGCATCGTTTAGGTTCAACCAGGAGGTGTCGTAACCTTGGACGCTTGAGTACTGGGCGACCATCGCGTTGAAGTTGCCGATCAGGTTGAAGAAGAACCAACCTGCGAGAACCAGAAATCCACACAGGACGACGTACGCGATCGGTGAAACGAACACCGAGCGAATGTCGCGCCAGGCGATTGCAAGCAAGCTACGCATTGTTGTTGCCTTCGCCTGCTTCGGCGCCTCCCGTCGGGAGGGCCTCGCCGCTGACATGTCCCATGTAGACCTCTTCTAGGGTGCGGTTCTTCGTCAGCTCGCTGACCTCGGACTCAAGCGCGATGCGTCCGGCGTTAATGATGACGACCTTCGAGCAGATCTGCGCGACCTCGGGCAGAATGTGAGTGGAGAGTATGACGGTGCGCTCTTTTGCGAGGTTGCGGATCAGCTCGCGAATCTCGATTATTTGCGCCGGATCGAGTCCGATTGTCGGCTCGTCTAATACCAGCACCGAGGGGTCGTGGATCAGCGCCTGCGCAAGCCCTATACGCTGCCGGTAGCCCTTGGACATGTTGCCACAAAGCCGATGCGCGACGTGCTCAAGGCCGCACTGGTGGATAACGCGGTCGGCGGCGTCTTTGACCTTGGAACGAGGAACGCTTTTGAGCGCCGCTACGTAGTGAAGGTAGGGGCGGATTTTCATTTCGAGGTAAAGCGGTGGTGTTTCGGGTAAGTAGCCGATGCGCTTTCTTACCTCAAAAGAATCCTCGAATACGTCGAATCCATCGACGCGGACTGTTCCCGATGTGGCCGGCATAAAGCCGGTGATGATTCGCATCGTGGTGGTCTTGCCGGCCCCGTTGGGGCCGAGAAAGCCGGCCGCTTGGCCGGTTGCAACCGTAAAGGTCGCAGCGTCCACCGCAGTCACGGACCCGTAGGTTTTGGTTAAGTCCCTAACCTCGATCATACGTAGTCGGTCTTCTTCTTTGTCTTGCCGCAGTTTGTCGGCTGGAAAATGCTAGCCACCACTTAATAGGCTGTCAAGATTGCATGCGGCGGCGGGGAACCCAAGCGGCGTCGCGTCAGCGGCGGCTGAGTCGCGTCGCGTAGGTCTGTATCCCAATACAGCAAGCGATACTTAGTAGGCACGCGATATGGGTGTGGAAGATGTAGCGGGCGAGGCCCGATTGTACGGCGATCGCGTCGCCCCTCGCTTCCAGCCGTACGGCTGCCGGAACGACCGAGAGGAGTGCGATAGTGATCGGTACCGTGCCGGTGGCAAATGCTACATACCGCAGCCGCCGCGGGGTTGAGTTGTCGCGCAGCTGCCACATCGGGCCCGCGACGGTGCAAAGCACGACCGTGCCTACGAGACAGCCCATCGGGTTTGCCGTCGTGGTCACGCGGTAATAGTAGGCGGCGACAGCCGCGAGGGGCGCCTCAGGTAGAGGACCAGCACCGTGTCCGACCAGGTGGGTGTTAAACATGAGGTCGAACGACAACACGGCCAGGAGGAATCCGCCGCAGCCGACTAGGGTTTGTGGGGTAAGCGTGAACACCCAATATCAACCGGCCCCGCCAGGCTAAGGTGAGATTGCGGAGAATGACAGAGAGGGCAGCTTTTTCCATATCATCTCTTGACTTTGATTGTGATAATCAATATCATCGTTGTGCGTGATGAGTCGCGCCAAGGAGATAGGAACCACGATGATCTTCAATAACCACCTGAAGCCTCAACTCGTCGCGCTGTGTGCGGCGGTTGCCTGCCTGGCGCTGCCGGCGGCTGCGTCGGCGATCGAGACCTTTACCATCGTCATCAAGGAGCATCGTTTCGAACCGGCAGATCTAGAAGTACCTGCCGGGGCGAAGTTCAAGCTGGTTGTCGACAACCAAGATCCGACCGCGGAGGAGTTCGAAAGCTACGAACTAAACCGCGAAAAGATCATCTCGGGTAACAGCAAAGGCACTGTATTCATCGGTCCCCTCACCCCGGGGGTTTACCCCTATTTCGGCGAATTCAACATGGCCACGGCATTGGGCCGTATCATCGCCAAGTAGGGCGGGGGGAGACTGATATGTTGGCGACGGCACTGATTTTGTTCCGAGAAGTGTTGGAAGCGGCCCTGGTAGTAAGCATCGTAATGGCCGCGACGCGCGGCGCGGCGCGGCGCGTGGGTGGTGCTCGGCACCGCAGTCGGGTTGCTGGGCGCGCTTGTCGTTGCCGGTTTCGCGCAGGCGATTGCCGATGCCGCATCCGGAGTCGGGCAAGAACTGTTCAACGCCGGTGTCCTGTTCACTGCCGTTGCGATGCTCGGCTGGCACAACGTGTGGATGCAACGACACGGACGCGAACTCGCGTCACGTCTAAACGATGTGGGACGCGAGGTGATTGCCGGTCGGCGGCCTCTCTATGCGGTCACTGTGGTGGTTGCGCTCAGCGTCTTACGCGAAGGTTCCGAAGTGGTGCTGTTCTTGCATGGCATTGCCAGCGCGGGTGGCGGCAACGCGACCACGATGTTGCTGGGCGGCCTGTCCGGTGTTGCGGCGGGCGCAGCTGTCGGTGCGGCGCTCTATCTGGGCTTGCTTACCATACCGACCAAGCACTTATTCACGGTTACGAGTTGGTTAATCCTGCTGCTCGCGGCCGGCATGGCCTCGCAGGGCGCGGCGTTCCTCGTGCAAGCCGATATTCTTCCCTCCCTGGGTCACGGTGTATGGGACACCTCGGCAATCCTGTCCGAGCGAGGCGTCATCGGGCAAGTGCTGCATACCTTGGCGGGCTACACGGCCCGGCCGAGCGGCATCCAAGTCGTCTTCTACTGTGCAACAATCTTGGTCCTCGGAGGTCTTACTTCATTGACGAATCCTCGCTCGCCGCGCGAGCATGAAAGGGCCGTTGCGGTTGCGTGGTTACTTGCTGCTGTCGGCGTGTTCGCCGGTGTGGGACCGGCCGAGGCACAACCCAAGGTATTCTCTCCAATTATCGTTCCCGGCGAGATCGAGATCGAGACCCGGGGCATCGTAACTCACGACTCCAACCCCGCCAAGGACGACGAGCGTAAGTTGAAAATAGGCATCGGAACGAGTCTCACCGACTGGTGGTACATTGAGTTGGAAGGAGAGTGGGAGAAAGGGGCGCAGGGGCACACCGAGTTCGAAGCCTCCGCGCTCGAGAACATTTTCCAACTCCTTGACCAGGGACGTTACTGGCTCGATGCCGGTCTGCTCGTTGAGTACGAGCAAGCCGCGGCCTCGGCCGGTGCCGACAAGATTGAGTACGGCGCACTCCTTCAGAAAGAAGTCGGCCCGACCATCAATACGGCGAATTTAGTGTTCGAAAACAAGATCGGCAACAATGGGTCTGGTAGCACCGAGTTCGAATACGCCTGGCAAACGCGCTGGCGCTGCCGACGCGAATTCACTCCTGGCTTCGAAGCCTTCGGAAAGCTCGGTGAGGTCGGCAACATCCTGCCGTCCTCGCAACAAGAGCACATGATCGGTCCCGCGATCTTCGGAGACATCAAACTCGGTGCGCGCTCCAAGATAAAGTACGAACTCGGCTATCTGATCGGGCTGACCGGCGAGACACCCGACGGCAGCGTACGTTGGCTGTTGGAGTACGAATTCGTACCCTGACGCGCTATCCGTTCACGTGCAGGCCGGGCAGATCAACGGCACCGACTGACCGACGGCGATCTGCAAGACGATCAAAGCATCGGTCGCCGTGGTACCGCCAAAGCGAACGGGCTTGCATTTGGGCGATCTTCGCGTGAGCCTGCGCGCGTGACTAAGACCCCCGCGAAAACGGTCTATCTCGTTGACATCAGTTTCTTCATCTTTCGCGCCTACCACGCACTGCCGCCACTGAAGACATCCGAGGGGCTCCCGACCGGCGTGATCCACGGCGTGGCAAGCATGTTCGAGCGCCTGATCCGTGAGGAAAACCCGCACTATCTTGCCGCCATCTTCGACACTTCACGCAAGACGTTTCGTAACGATCTTTACCCCGAATACAAAGCCAATCGCGACGAACCCGACGAAGACCTGCGGGTGCAATTCCCCTACGTACGCAAGCTCGTAGATGCTCTCGCGGTATTTCAGGCCGAGCAGCACGGCTTTGAAGCCGACGATTTGATCGCAACGTTGGCCAAACGCTTTTCAAGCGAGGATGTCGAAGTCGTAATTGTCAGCGGCGACAAAGACCTCATGCAGTGCGTACGTAGAAACGTTTCGTTGCTCGACCCGGTCAAGGGCAAGCGGGTACGGCACAAAGAGGTGAAGGAGAAATTCGGAGTCGCGCCCGAGCAAGTAGCCGACGTACTCGGGCTCATCGGCGACGCCTCGGATAACTTTCCCGGTGTGAAAGGAGTCGGACCAAAGACCGCCGCTCTATTGCTTGAGCACTTTGGTAGCCTTGATGCCATGCTCGAGCGTACGGCGGAGATCGAAACTCTGCCGATCCGCGGTGCCGCAGGCGTTCGCAAGAAGATCGAGGAGGGTGTTGAGATGGCGCTGCTGTGCCGCCGTCTCGCGACCGTGGCCGACGAGGTCCCACTCGAGGTATCGCTGGAAGATCTCTTAGTGCGTCCGGTTGACGGCAAGCTGCTGACGGCGCTGTCCAAGGAACTCGAACTGCGTCGCTTACCGCAGCGTCTTGGTGTTGATGTCGACGATCCGGTCAACGCCCCCGGCGATGTCGCTGCAGTGGGCGAGAGTAGAAGAGCCGCATCGAAGGCGGCCGGGGGCAAATCGCCGGGTACAACGAGCAATGCGGTTACCTCTGGTCCGCCCGATGCCCAAGGCGTTCTTCTTGTTGCGGCCGGTCCTGCGGCCTCGGGCGATTGGCGAAAACTGGTCGGCAAGAGGCTCGAGTTTGTGTTGCGAACCAACGAAGGCTTCCCGTTCCTCTGCGTGGCCGCAGGTGCGACGCGTGCGGTGGTTTCCGGTGCGAATGAGGTAGCCGAGGCCTTTCGCGGGCTTGCCGAAGATCCGACAACTGAGTTTATCGGCTTCGACCTCAAGGCTCCGGTGCGCCTCTACGGTATTTCACTTGGTGAGGGAGGTTTGGATCTCGGGGTGGCCTCCTACCTCGTCGATGCATCGGGCGAAGGGCACGGACCGGCCGAGATGTGCGCACGCTATATTGGCGAAGACCTCGTCGCTGAGATCGAGACGCCCGCGCAGGTGGAGGCTGCGCTCGCGCAGGTTGCGCGGCTCGCAAAGTACCTGGAGCCCGAGTTGGCCGCACGCGATCAGGCGCGGTTGTATCGCGAACTCGAACATCCACTGGTCGAGGTGCTCGGGAAAATCGAAGCCGCGGGGATCTTGCTGGACACCGGCATGCTCGCGAAGATGAGCAAAGACCTAGGAACCCGAATGCACAAACTCGTGGCCGAGGTTTACGAGGCGGCGGGCGAGGAATTCAATGTACTTTCACCGGTACAGCTGCGGCAGATTCTGTTCGAGAAACTCGGCCTGTCGACCAAGGGAATTAAGAAGACCAAGACAGGCCCATCGACGGACAGCGACAGTCTTATGGCGCTGGCACCGTACCATGCGCTGCCGCAGCTGGTGCTCGCCTATAGAGCGATGGCTAAGCTGAAATCGACCTACGTCGATTCGCTGCCGCGCATGGTCGATGCGGAAAGCCGCATCCATACAACCTTGCACCAGACAGTCACGGTAACCGGACGCCTCAGTTCGAGCGACCCCAACCTGCAAAATATTCCTATCCGTAGCGAAGAGGGCAAGCTGATCCGCGGGGCCTTCGTTGCACCCGCGGGCGCGGTCATCGTTTCGGCCGACTACAACCAGATCGAACTCCGGGTTCTCGCGCATCTGTCCGAAGATGAAGCGCTAATCGAGGCCTTCGTGCAAGGCGAAGATATCCATCGCAAGACCGCACGCGAGATATTTGAGACCGAACAGATCAGCCCGGACATGAGGCGGCAGGCCAAAGTGATCAACTTCGGTATCATTTACGGGATGGGGCCGGTGCGGCTATCGCGCGAACTGGGGATTTCGCGCGTCCAGGCGGGCGACTACATAAAGCGTTACTTCGAACGATACCCTGGGGTTCAGCGGTTCTATGCGCAGATGCTTGAGCAGGCGCGTGAGCGAGGCTGGGTCGGTACTCTAATGGGTAGGCGCCGCTACCTGCCCGATATCAACAGCGACCACGGCGGACAGCGCCAGTTCGCCGAGCGTGTGGCCACCAACACGCCTATTCAGGGGAGTGCGGCTGACATCATCAAGCTGGCCATGATAGGGCTATCGGGACGCCTGGGCAAAGTTGGTCCGGACGTTCGAATGGTGCTTCAGATCCACGACGAATTACTCCTAGAGTGCCCGAAAAATAAGCAAAAACAGGTGATTGAGATGACGCGTGAGGCGATGGAAGAGGCTGCCGAGCTTAAAGTGCCGGTGGTGGTGGATGTATCGGCCGGGGCGAGCTGGGCCGAGGCCCACTAGAGAACACGGCTTTTCCGTCCGAGCCTGAATATACCAGGCTCCCAGGCGTCTGAAGCTGGTGGAATGGAGCGCATTCTTACGTGGAGTATGGCGACGCCGAGCTTGTCCAGCAGGCGCAAGGGGGGGACAAGGTTGCCTTCAAAACCCTCGTGGAGCGCTATCAGCGACGGCTGTTGTCCGTCGTCATCGGGATGGTGCGCAACCAGGACGATGCTGGCGAGCTCGTTCAAGAGACCTTCATCCGGGCCTACCGGAATCTTGAGGGCTTTAAGGGTGACTCGTCATTCTACACTTGGATTTACCGGATCGCCGTCAACCTATCGATCGATTTTCAACGCAAAGAAAGGAAGCGTACGACTATTGAATTCGACGAGACGGTTGCGTTGGGAGATACTGAGGCCGCAACCGGAATCACCAGCCAGGGGAGAGATCCCTTTGTTCAAGTGCGCAACCGGGAGCTTGTCGGTAAGGTATTCCAAGCGATCGAGGAATTGACCCCCAACCACCGCGCAGTGATTATGCTGCGGGAAGTCGAGGGTCTGTCCTACGAGGAGATTGCCGACGTGCTAGGGTGTTCGATGGGTACGGTGATGAGTAGACTGCACTACGCTCGTAAGCAGCTTCAAGCGCGTTTGGCGGAGTTTGGATAGCACTATGAACGGGGCCGCGATGACTTGTGCAGATTTCGATCAGAAGCTCGATCGTTATCTCGACCATCGCCTTTCGAGCGGCGAGAATTCGAGTGTACGCGATCACTTAAAACTCTGTACGTCGTGTCGCGCTCTCGCGACCGCGCAACAAGAATGCCAGGCCCTACTGCTAACGGCCGTGACCGATGTCGTCACGGCCGTTGACGTTTCAGCCATCTGGACCGGCGTTAGTGCAGCGATCGACGCTGAACCGACTCGCAAACATGGGTGGTTCCAAGACCAGATTCGCGGCCTACGCACCTGGTGGGATGGGATACGCGAAACGGTATCGTTCGGACATACAGCCTGGGCCGGTGCCGCAGCCGCGGCCGTACTGGTTACGATGTTTACCATCGGTGGTGGCGAGACCGGGAGCGACCGCGTAGCAGGAAGCTCTTCTACTGAAACCGCTGCCATCGAAAGAATCGCTTCAACACCCTCCCGCCTTGCCTCCCGTTCAACTTCACCATCGCTTCAAAGGTCGCGCTCAGGCACGCGCGTCGCGTCTGTTGGTGTCTCGTCGAATACGCGCCGTCGTTCCTCCGTCAGACTGGATAAGCTGGAAACTTCGACCGGGCACACGGTCGCGACTTGGACGCAGCCGAAGACCAACTCGCGCGTGATCTGGGTCGCGAGTGACGAGGTCGGAGCGATGGGGCCAATGCACTAACGCGATGAATACATCTGTAAGAGTTATGGCGGTCGCCGTAGCGGCCGGACTGTTTGTGCCGACGGTGCGCGCCTACGGCGCGCACGACGGGGCCGGCAGAGCGCTGAGAAACTCTACTATTATTGAAGTCGCGGCGCTGCTCGCATCGAACAAGGCCAAGACGAAGGATAAAGAATTCGATCCTCGCCTCGACCAGCTCAGGCCCCAACTCCGACGCTTTCCGTTCAAAAGCTACACACTGCTCCGTATGACGTCGCACGATCTCGCAACCGGTGACCTGTGCGGCGTGGAGTTGCCGGAAGACCGTTACATGCAGGTGCGGGTGCTTGAAAGAAGCGCAACGTCGATGAAGCTGCGCATTATCTTGAACCAGGACAACCGGCCGATCATGGCGGCTGACGTACGGCTGACTGGCAACTCAAGAGTGCTTATCGGGGGCCCGCGCTCTCCGGACGGCACCTTACTGGTATCGGTCGGGCAGGGGCCCGCAATTGCCGCAGCCGGCGCAGCTGCCCGCTGACCTCTCTCCACTCCCTCATCCGTTACCATTCGACCGCCTCCCGTGGTAACTCACCATGGGTATTGCGAGGGAGAACCGGCAACGATGGCTTGGAGCACAAAAGATCTGTTTTCGAACATTACCGGTGGTTTTAAGGACTTTGCTGACTCCTTGTGGGCGGAGAAAGTCGACAGTGGCATCTCGGCGCTGCTCAAGCCTGTCGCTCCCTACAACAGTTCGCCGTTTCTCACGCCGGTGGTGACGCTGGTGGGTGTCGTCGGTATCTGCATGCTTTCGGGACTCGCCGTTGCTTCGTTGGCAGCAATGACCGCGGCGCTGCTCGCGATATATTTCCTACTCTCTGAGGTGTTCGGCTACGATATCGCTTTGGCCCCGCTTACCGGTGGACCGGTCTGAAGCCGGGCCGACATAAACGAAGCCGGCTCGAGGCTGGTGTCGGAATTGAGTTGCTGCGTGCGCTGCACTTTGCTGCAGATCGACATCGCGACCAGCGGCGTAAAGACCCGGAAGCGTCGCCCTACATCAATCACCCGATCCAAGTTGCGGAGTTGCTTGCGAGGGTTGGTCGCATCGATGATGTTGAAGTCCTTCAGGCCGCGATCCTTCACGATACCGTCGAGGACACAGAGACGACGCCGGAAGAAATTGAGAATCTGTTCGGCCAGCGTGTGCGCTCGATCGTTGAAGAAGTTACCGACGACAAGAGTCTGCTGAAGGTTGAACGCAAGAAGCTACAGGAAGAGCACGCGGCGCATCTGTCGGAGGACGCAAAGCTCGTGAAGCTCGCCGACAAGATATCCAACACCCACGACGTCAGTCGCACTCCGCCGACGGATTGGTCGCACGAGCGTCGTATCGAGTATCTCGATTGGGCAGAGCGCGTAGTTGCCGGCTGCCGTGGCGTGAACGAAGAGCTGGAGAAGTTCTTCGACCACACGATCCGCTCCGGCCGCAAGATTCTCGCAGGCTGATCCCGCTGCTGCCGAGTTCGTGATATCGCCGACATCATGTAGAAGGTGTGGGCCAGAGGCAGCTGCGGGTACGAACACCGGCTAAGGAGGAAGCACTTTCATGTTTAAGGAATTCAAAGAGTTCGCGATGCGCGGCAATGTCATGGATATGGCAGTGGGTATCATTATCGGCGGTGCTTTTGGGACCATCGTTAAATCTCTGGTCGCCGATGTCATCATGCCGCCAATCGGTCTAGCGATGGGCGGAGTCGATTTCACCGATCTCTTTCTCACGCTTAAAGCGGGTGACCCTGCCGGCCCTTATGCCAGCTTGGCGGCCGCGAAGGGCGCCGGCGCTGTGACGATGGCGCTCGGCGTGTTTGCCAACAATGTGATCAGCTTTCTCGTCGTCGCCTTCGCGGTATTCATGCTTGTGAAAGGCATGAACAGCCTCAAGCGTGAAGAAGAGACGCCGGCGGCCGCGCCGACGACCAAAGACTGCGACAAGTGCTGTTCGGAGATCCCGATCAAGGCGGTGCGCTGCCCGAACTGCACTTCTCAACTGCAGGCGGCTTAACGCTTGCGACGGCGCGCGTAGCCGGCCGTACGGCTTTGCGCGCCGCTTCTACGCGAACTTGGTCTTGAGCCTACCGAGTTGAGAGGTCCACCTGTACTCAGCGTCCTGCCGCGTATTGGGACAGAGGTGCTTCTACCGCTGCACCTGGAGGTTCGTTGCCAATGAATAACGGCTGGACGGGGGCGCAGTACAGCCTTTTCCGCTTCGTATTCGGTACCTATCTGTTCGTACACTTCGTTCAGCTTCTGCCCCGGGCTGCAGAGATGTTCGCGGCCGACGGCATTGTCGCTAAGGCTTCGGACTCACCGCTGTATCCGCTGTTTCCTAATCTAATGTTTGCCTGGGATTCACCTGTGGCGGCGATCGGTCTGATCGCTATAGTTGACGTTGCTGACCTGACGATCGGCATGTTGATGATCCATGCGTTCACTTTCGATCCGGACTGGTTCGGTTCGACCGCGGAGGTACAAAAAAGCAGCGAAAGAGTTTGCCGGATTCATTGGTATTGGTGACGCCGCAGGGGACCACTCTGGTGCGTTCGGCGGCGGTACTCGATATCGGCAGGCGTTTAGGCGGCGTCTGGTCGCTGGCGGCGCGAGTCGCCGGTGTCTTTCCCGCCACGTGGCTGGACGCCGCTTACAACCGTATCGCCGCGGCTCGCGAGCGCTGGTTCGAGTCTCCCGAACGGGCCTGTCTCACCCTGCCTGCCCATCTGCGCGAACGATTCCTCGCCTCGACTGAGGCGAGTCGTTAATCGGTCTTTTCTTTCGGTCGCCAAATTGCGACTTTCGCGCCGACCCCTACATTGGGTATGATAGACAGGATCTCATGCGAAAGATTTTGGTTTGTCAGCACGTCCCCTACGAGATCCTCGGTACGCTTGATCCGCTCCTGCGCAACGCGGGGTACCGGATAAAGTATGTGAATTTCGGCCGCGATCCCCACGCACGCCCCGAATTGGACGGTTATCACGGCCTGATTGTGCTCGGTGGACCGATGAACGTCGATCAGGCAGCCGCGTACCCGCATATCGCGACAGAGATCGACTTGGTCAAGTGCGCGGTTGATCGCGGATTGCCGGTGCTTGGTATCTGCCTGGGCGCGCAGATCATTTCAAGCGCACTCGGTGGCGAGGTGTTCGACGGAGTCGACAAGGAGATCGGGTGGTATGACGTTTCCTTGACCGAGGCGGGAAAAGGCGACCCGGTATTCTTAGCGGCTACGCATACCGAGAAGATCTTTCAGTGGCACGGCCAGACGTTTTCGCTTCCTGACGGGGCCGTGCATCTCGCGAGTTCTCAGCTGTGCGCTAATCAAGCGTTTCGCTACGGCGACAACGTTTACGGTTTTCAGTTTCACCTAGAAGTCGATGAGCCGATGATCGCCCGTTGGTTGCGCGTGCCCGCACACGTCGCTGAGATTGAAGCACTCGGCGGTGTAATCGATCCCGAGCGCATTCGCGAAGACACCCCGTCTCACATCGATAGGCTAAAGGAACTGAGCGACGGCACCTTTGGCGCAGTCATCGAACTATTCGGCCGTCGCGAGCGCCGACACGTCGTTCTGCCGTCGCGTTAGCGTTCTCAGCAGGCCGGGCAGGCGAGCGTGATGTTCTGACCGACGCCGAACTGCAAGATAAGGAGTGCATCGGTTGCGGTGATGCCGCCCTGGCCATTGGCGTCGCAGATGCATGGGAGGCACGAGTCCGAGCCGACACTGGTCTTCAGGGCGATCAGCGCGTCGCCGGCTGTGCGGTTGCCGTCCGAGTTCGCATCGCCGCACAGTGCGCCGCCCACTCCGGGCGGAACTAGTGATGCCAAGCCCCACACTCCGTTGAACACACCGCCTGCTCCCTCTGTGTAATCGGCGCTGCCGACCTGCGTCGCTGCGCCGGTGTCCTGGTTGATTGTGTAGAAGCTTTCGAACGTGCCGATCAATCCGAGGTTCTCGTCCCAGGCAAGGCCCTCGATGCGAACGCCGAACTCACCGACGAAGGTTTCTGCGCCGGTGGTGGTGTCGATCTCGTAGAGGTTGGGGGTATTTACTGCGCTGGCTTCGCCCGCACCGAACGGCGCGCCGGCGCCGTACATCTTGCCGCGTACCGGATCGTAGGCGAGACCTACGATCATGACGTTGCGGCTGGTGCGTCCGACTTCAGTTGCTAACCCGGTGTCTTTGTCGACGGTCGCGATTACGGTTTCGTGTCCGGGTTCGCGTAGGCTTGATGCGTAGAGTTGCCCATCGACGTTGGTGAGCCCCTCTACGCGCGGCATGCCGAAGCTCGCTCCGCTCACGCGTGCGCCTTGCCCGCGCAACCCGCCTGCGTGGGCGAGAGAAGCGAGGTAGTAGACGTCTGCCTCGAATTCGCTGGCATAGAGTCGGCCGTCGAGGAAGGCGTGTGCGTATAGCCCTTGCAGCGGCCCAAACACGAAGCCGCTCGATGCCGTAGATCCGTTTTCTGTAATCTCGAGCAGCATTTGGAATTGATTGCCCGGTTGGTTGTCCAGCCGCTGTTGCGTGCCGTAGATGTTGTCGGCGCGGCCTGGCAGCGGTTGGAAAAAGATGGCAGCCGTAAGCGCTGCCGCCATGAGCAGTTTGATGCGATGGATTCTCATGTTCTGTGGATCTTGCCGTCTCGGTCCTGCCGACGCCAGCCCGGAGTTAGACGGGGCTGAAGCCGAGCAACGGCCAGTAGAAGTTCACGGTCAGGTTGAAGACGATCCACGCGATCAACCCGAGCAACATGCCCGGTACGAACAGATCACGCAGCCGGAGATACCCAGATGAGTACGCTATTGCATTCGATGGCGTCCCGATCGGGAACGCGAAAGCGAGACCGGCCGGGATCGCGACTACAGGGGCGATGATCGCGACGGGGAAGCCGACGTCTTGTCCGATGCCGAGACCGACGGGCATCATCAGTGCGACCACGGCTGAGTTGCTCATCGCCTCGGTGAGCAGCCAGGCGACTCCCGACATCGCGGCGATGATCAAGCGCGGTGAGTCGGCCCAGGGGCCCAGGGAACTTTCAGCCACCCACAAGGCGGCACCCGATTTGTCCAACGCCGCACCGAGGCAGATCGCGCCCCCGTACATCAAGATGATTCCCCAGTTGACGTACTCTTCAACGTCGCGCCACTCGACAAGCCTGACCGCAAACAACACTACGATAGCGCCAATCGCGACGTTGGCCAGGCCGAGGCTGTGGCCGAAGAACACCCAGGTGGTGACCGTAGAGATCATGACGATCGCGATGCCTTTTTCGTCGCCGCGCAGCCGGCCGAGGGCGTCTACTTTCTCTGCGAGCACTGTCTCCGCTTCTCGGACGCTCTCAATGTCGATCGGAAACCAGCGCAAGATCACCAAGTAGCCTGCGCCAAGCATGACCGCGACGACCGGCAGCGTGTACAGCGACCACGACAGAAACGTGTACGGCTGGTCGCCGGTAGCTTGTTCGAGGATTGCCAGCGCGAGCGGTGCTCGGCCGCCGCCGAGCAGGGTAGCGACGCCGCCGATGGTGCTTCCCCACGCCATAGCGAGGAATAGCGCTTTGCCGAAATTACTGCGGTGCGGACGCAAGCCGAGAACCGCGACAATCTCGGCGATGATCGGGAAGTTCATAGCTGCGACTGCGTGTTCGGACATGAAGAACGCCATCGAGGCGTTGAGCAGGAATGTCCCAAGTAAGAGCCGGCGAGGCGTGTCGCCGAAGCGTCGCAGAATCACCAGGCTCAGCCGTGTCGATAGCCCCGACTTCATCAAACATGCGGCTAGGATGAAGGCGCCGAGGATGAAGAACACCGCCGAATTGCCGAACAGCGCATAGGTTTCCGCCGACGTCAGCACTCCGGTTAACGGGATCAACGCGATCGCCATCAGGCTGGTGATCATCAGTGGTAAGACGTTGAGCATCCAGTAGCTGATGCACAGAACGAAAACGGCGAGCGCGCGCTGACCTTCTAGTGTCAGGCCCTCGGGAGTTTCCATGGTTGCGACGAGGTAAAACGCGAGGATCCCGACGGCGAAGCGGATTGGACGTCCCGTATGCGAGAGCAGCACCATCCACAAGGGTCGCGTGTCGATGATGACGTCCATATGGTGTGTCTCAGAAGCGGGTTTAGAGCTTGGAGCTGTCGAAAGACTCGCGGACTTCCTTCACGCGCAGTCGCCTTCTCAGCTTAGATAGGCCGCGCACTGCGCGCGAGCCGATCTTCGATTTATAAAAGCTGCTTACAGCCACATCGAACTTGGCGTCTTCGCCGGCAAAATAACGCGCCTCGATCGGAGTGACCGCGTAACCGAGATCACGCATCCACTGTACGTTGATCTTGGCGTCGCGCACAGCGCGGTACAGATGGGCGTATATTGGTGCGACCTCGTCTGGTTTGAGCGCCGGATAATCGCCGAGTGCGCTTTCCTGAAGCGGCCTGAACAGCGAGAGCACTGGGAGCACTCCGGCTGCGGTCAGGGCGTCGATTCCTTCGGTTGTTGACGCCGGTGGCTCCAAACCCACAATAAGATCGCTCCACACTGTGCCGGAGGGGAAAATCTTAGCGGCGTAGGCCAGCGCTTCAAAGTAACGGTTGCGGCCGACCAGGTCGGTGCGTCCTTTACAGTAGTGCGCAAGAAGGTCTGCGTCGTAGACCTCGACGTTGTAGCAAAGCGCGTCCACTCCGGCCGCATAGGTTCGGTCGATCCATTGGTTGTCGGCAGGCGGGTGGGCCTGGACGGCTACCAGCGTATCGAACTTGTTTTTTACGGCTTCGATGTAGGGACGCAACGCGGAGAACCCGCCGTCTTCTGCGTCGAAGTATCCGGTATTGAAGTACACGAACTCAGCGACACCTTCGTCGAAGGCGGCACGGACCGTTTCAACGACTTCCTGCACCGGCCGAAGCGTTTGCGCTGCGCCGGCGGGCTGCGGCTTGAGCGTGCAGAACGCGCACGTGACGCCTTGGATGGCGAAACCACAGGTAGCAGCCGGGTCGATCGAGATGTAGTTGCCGGTTACCGCGCCGACCTGCCACATCGGTGTGCCGAGACTGGTCTCTCGACCGTAGTACCGAGGCTGAGGCAGGATGCTGACCTTGATCGCTTCTTCACCGGCACCTGTGAGCCAGAACTGGTCGTTCTTGACCTCGAGAGCGAATGGGCTCGTCACAGCGGCGACTTCCGGCTGCATAGCGCACGCGGCGACAACGTTATCGGGTAAGACTATTTCTACCTCGCGGCTGTGCGGGTCGCGCGCATTGGGTGCGCGTGCAAGTACCCCCTGAGCAGCCAACGCCGGATCGACACGGATCCCGCGCACCGCCAACTCAAGCTTAAGATGAACCGGGCTAAGCAAGCACGTCCTCGAGCGATCCTACGGCGCGGATGTTTTCGAACTCAAGCGTCTGTGCGATGAAAGCGCAGGCGGCG
The DNA here is from genome assembly GCA_029262415.1 of Deltaproteobacteria bacterium. Lineage (GTDB taxonomy): Bacteria > Desulfobacterota > Binatia > UBA1149 > JAJCZL01 > JAJCZL01. The sequence goes on from JAJCZL010000056.1 coordinate 100,389, forward strand.
GCGCAGCCCGCGGCTGCCGCCCGAGCACTGCTCTCCGGGTTGTTCTCGGAAGCGTCGAAACTACTCAGGTCTATCGTGGTTGCGCTGTGGCCGCCGTCGGTGTCGGCCACGGCGTCGACCCCGGCGGCGCGTAGGTAGAGCAAGGCCGCGGATCCGGCAGAGCCCTTGCCTATTATGCTTGCGTGTGCGGCGAGAAGGCGCAGCTGACCACTGGCTCCTATGTCCGGAATGATGATCTGGCGAGCATAACGCTCAATGTCGCGCTCATGAAGAGGCATGGATTAGCGGTCAGCCGTACACGTTGCGCAGGCCTAGAGTACTCACTCGATCACGTTCTTCTCGATCGGCTCGACCTTGACACCCTGCTCGGCGATCCACTTGACCGCGCGTTCGATCTCGTCGGGGTCTCCGTCGAGTTCAAGCGCAAGGATGCCGACATGATCGGAAACCGAAGCGGCGCGGATGTTGGTGATGACTTTATACTTGTGCCCTACGTGGTAGATGATCGGCTCTTTTATCCGATCATCCGTGTAGGTGAGATAGAAACGATGAACCGCCACTCAATCCTCCTCGCTCAGATGCGAGCAGCCGCGCTCTCGTTGCGTCGGCCCAGCCAGAGATTCGTAGATAAATACCTGTCGCCCCAGTCGGGCAAAATCACCACAACGTAGCCCTCATCGAGTTCACGTGCGACTCGGATCGCGCCCTCGAGTGCAGCGCCACAAGACTGCCCACACAACAACCCTTCGGTCGCCGCGAGGCGATAGACCATGTCGTAGGCGTCCTCTGTGCTGACGCCGACTTTTCGGTCGAGCCTCTCTTCGTGGTACACACCGGGAACAATCGAACTCGCCATGTGCTTGAGTCCTTCAATTCCGTGGAAGGCGTCGTCGGGTTCAACCGCGATGACCTTGAGGTGTTTGTTCATTTCTTTCAAATAACGGCCGGTGCCCATCACGGTGCCGCCGGTGCCTATACTCGCCACGAAATGGGTGACGCGGCCGCCGGTTTGTTCCCATATCTCCGGCCCGGTAGTCAGGTAGTGGGCTTCGGGGTTGGCTTCGTTGAAGTACTGATCCGGCTTGAAGTACACGTCGGGGTTTTTCGCGAGGACCTCGCGGCACAGCAGAATCGCCCCGTCTGAGCCCTCCATGGGGCTCGAATAGATCGGCTTGGCCCCATAGGCCCTGATCACGCGTTTGCGTTCTGTGGACACATTCTCCGGCATCACCAGGTGTACCGGGTACCCCAGAGACGCTCCCATCATCGCAAGTGCGATTCCGGTGTTACCCGAGGTCGAGTCCAGAATGGTTTTGCCGGCTCTGAGCGCGCCGCTTTCCAGGCCTCGCTTCAGCATGTTCCACGCGGGACGGTCTTTGACCGACCCGCCCGGATTAAACCCCTCCAGTTTCGCGTACAGCCTGACGCCAGGCGCCAGGTCGGGCGCCAGCCGTCGCAACCGAACCAGCGGCGTGTTGCCGACCAGGTCGGTTACGGCAAGCCCTTGGGCTCGCCGTGCCGGGGAGGGGGCGTCCACCTCAGAGGCCGCCTGCGATTGCCGGCACGATCGAGAGTTCGTCGCCGTTCTTGACCGCGGAGGTCAGGTTGTCGAGGAACCTGATATCGTCGCCGTTTAAGTAGACATTGACGAATCGGCGCACCGAACCGTCCTCTTCGCATATCCGGGCCTTCAAACCGGGGTGCTTCTCCTCGAGGTCTTCAATGACCTTAGCGACGCTCTCTCCCTCGGCCGAGACCGAGTCTTTGCCGGCCGTAAATTTACGGAGCGGGGTGGGGATTCTGACTTGTACGGCCATCGTTGGTTTCTCCTGTCTAAACTTGCCCAAAGTTGCCTTGGTCGCTCGGCTAACTTAAGCCGACTTGGCCTGTTTGGCCGGTTCCTGGCTAAGGTTTGCGTAAAGCTCGTCGAACGCGCTTAGCTTAGCCGAGATTTGGTGCGGTTCTGCCACTGCATCGTTGACGGCTTCGATCGTCTTATATCCGTTTCCAGTCACGCTAATCACGATCGCTTCGTCGCGAGGGATACGTCCCTGCTCGATGAGCTTCTTGGTCACCGCCACGGTGGTTCCGCCGGCCGGTTCGGTGAAGATGCCCTCGGTTTGTGCGAGTAACTGAATCGCCTCAACGATCTCTTTATCGGTCGCCATCTCACCCCAGCCCCCCGACTTACGCACTGCGCCAAGCACGTAGTATCCGTCGGCTGGGTTGCCGATCGCGATCGACTTAGCGATCGTGTTCGGTTTGACGGGCTCGATCAAATCCGACTCCCGGTGCAGCGCGTTCACCACCGGCGCACAGCCACTCGCCTGGGCAGAGTAGATCTTGCAAGGGCGGTCCTCGACCAGGCCCATTTGTACCAGCTCTTCAAAGCCTTTGGCTACTTTCGGTAGAATTGTCCCGCCGGCGGTCGGCACGACGATGTGGGCCGGCAGCTTCCAGCCGAGCTGTTCGGCGACTTCGAAACCGTAGGTCTTCGCGCCTTCGGTGTAGAACGGCCGTAGGTTGATGTTGGCGAACGCCCATTTGTACTTATCGGCAATCTCCGTGCACAGCCGGTTCACGTCATCGTAGTTGCCCGAGATCGCCACCGGGGTCGGGTTGTAGATGGCTGAACCCACAACTTTACCGCGCTCGAGATTATCGGGAATGAAGACAAAGCAGCGCAACCCCATGCGTGCCGCGTGGGCTGCGACCGAATTGGCAAGGTTGCCCGTGGATGCGCAAGCGACGGTATCAAAACCCAATTCGACGGCTTTGCTGAGCGCGACCGAGACCACGCGGTCCTTGTAAGAGAAGGTCGGGTGGTTGACTGAGTCGTCTTTGACGTAGAGTTCGTCGACGCCGAGAGCCCTGGCCAGCCGGTCGGCTTTGACCAGCGGCGTAAAGCCCGAGTGGAAACCGGTCAGCGGCTCGCCGTCCAGCGGCAGCAACTCGCGGTAGCGCCAGAGGTTCGGGGGGCGCGACTCGATGAGTTCTCGCGAGATCGTCTTCTTGATAGCCGCGTAGTTGTACTCGACTTCGAGCGGCCCGAAGCACAACTCACAGACGTGCACTGGTGCGATCTCATAACGTTCGCCGCATTCGCGGCATTTTAGTCCGTTCACAAAGGACATGGCTGTTGCCTCCTCGGTGCTTGCGCGGGCTGAAGGCGCGCGCAAACGCTGCAATTAGGGTTCTTAGGAAAGTCTACGGTTCGCCACACGGGGCCGCGCATCTCGTAAAGGATCATGCGGCCGGGGCGGAAAACGTTGTCGGTACCGGCTGTGCATTCTACTTTCTTGCTGCTTTCGCAGTTTAGGAATGCGAACGCTTCACGCGCTTGCAGTGAACCGATCACGCCCGCCACCGGCGCGAGGATGCCTTGGGCCGTGCAACCGCCTGCAGCTGCGAGCTCACCCGGGTCGTCTTCGGGGAACACACAGGCCAAGCAGGCCGTTCGCCCGGGCACTACGCTCATCAGTTGCCCGCCGGTTCGCACTACGCCGCCGTAACAAAACGGAACGCCGGTGGCACAGGCCACCGCGTTTATAAGGAACTTAGTTGCGGGGTCGTCGGTCGCGTCTATGACGAAGTCGTGGGCTGCGATAAGCCGCGCGGCGTTGTTCGCGTCGAGCCTCGCGATGATCGGATGGATCTCGGCGTGCGGGCTGCCGGCCCGCAGGGTCGCGGCTGCGACGTCGGCTTTGGCTTCGCCTATATCGGCGTCGCTGTACAGCACCTGCCGCTGTAGGTTCGAGAGTTCAACGTTGTCGGGGTCGATGAGGGTCAGCTTGAGACCGCGGGAGCCGGCCAGCAGCCGAGCGGCCGCGCAGCCGAGCCCACCAACCCCGACAACGAGGATACTGGTCCGCTCTGTGCTTGTTCTGTCTGCTAGCGTAGCCAACAAAAAAACCCCTTCCAGCAAGGAAAGAGGTTTCTGTTCCCTGCCTCATCAATCGCTCCCTCTACGGAGCGTAGGAATTAGCACCTCCGCCCTTGCGGGCTGGTTGCTGTGGTGTCGTCGGGCCTAGTCCCTCAACCACTCTGAATAAGGCTCCCCTAGGATAACCAGCCGCGGCGCGTTATGTCAAAGAGTTTCCGATACCAGGACTCCTATGGTCGTTGTCAGCGGAGCAGTCGTGTAGCAGCCGCCGGATTGCTAGGCTCGAACCTAGGGCTATTTCGAGGGGATAGGGCATGTCCGTAGCAGTCGGCTATATACGAGTTCTTGCAGCATGCCTGGCCGCGATCCTGGTCGGTTGTTCGGGGGGGCGAGAGCGCTGACCAAGACACGCTCAACCTGGTTTTGAACTCGGACACGCCCGTGTATGGGCTACGGGTCGCTTTGGGCGGCACCTCTACCATCTTAGCCGATACACGCCGGACTGCATCGGCGCGCGTGCAGGCGGGAGCTGTCACCTGCGAGTTGGCCGCGGCGTTGAGCGAGGCCGGATGTGCGGCCGAGGTGGTGCAGGTGGGCGCCGGGTATGCGCTGGATATCCGAGGTTGCTTTGTGCCGGGTAACGCAACCTTTGCTATCTGCAATGTGCCCGGCGGTGACGCAGCTACGATTAACGACGGTGCCGGCGTAGATTTTGCTTGCGGTTGTCAACCCGACTGTCCGCCTCCTTCATCGGTGTCGGTATGCGCGTTCGTCGCTTCGCGCGAGGAGTGTCTGCTTGCAACTGCGTCGTCCCAAGGCGGATTGGCGAGCAAGCCGAGTGCGACGCGGACCACAACAGTCGTTCGCGTTGTGAGCACTACGTCGACCACGACGTGTCCGACTTGTTGTGATTTTATCGACCGAGTACCGATCGGGGTCGATACTCCGGCCGAACTCACCGAACTCCGGCTACGAGTCGATGATGTCAGTTTCGAGGCCGGTTGTGGGCAAAGCATCGACTGTCGTCTATTAGTCGCGGCGCAAGGCCCGGGTTTTTTCGTCGCCGGCCGGAATGGGATCGAGCTATGTGTGTCAGACCCGGCCGGATTCACCGCTGATCGGATGATCGCCGAATGCGACATCTTCTCCGGCTTCATCAACCCACAGTCTGCCAGCGTAATCGAGGCACGTGACCCGCAGTTGCGCGACGTGAGCGGTTCGACGCAGCCGCTCGTTCAGTAGCGGCGTGTATGATCTATGATCGGCCCGGCGATGAATCACGTACGGGGGCAGAAGGCGTCCACTCAGCAAAGCGCTCACGAAGTGCTCGCGGGACGGCTCCTTGTCCGTCGCCGAGATTACGATACGTCGTCACTCGTTTGAATGACTTGAGAAGTACCGGTTTTCCGCTGCGGAGACGCTTACGGTAGCGCCGCGGTCTCCGGCTCGGGATCCGGTTCCATCTCGGCCAGCCGGTCGCGGGCCGTCGATGCCGTCTCGGTGGTCGGGTACTCGATGATCAAGTGGTTGAAGCGGGCACGGGCCGCCTTGGTGTGACCGTCCGAGAGGTAGAAGTCGCCGACGGCGAGCTCGTGCAGCGCTAGATTCTCCAGCGCCCCTTTCATTTGAAACACCGCCAGCCGTCCGTACAGCGAATCGGGATAGCGGTCGCGGACGCGTCCGAATTGCCGAAGAGCGTTCTCAGAGGCGGTCTTGTCGCGGTCGCTTACCGTAGACTGATCGAGATAGGCCATGCCGACCGTATACTCGACGAAAGCCAAATGAGGGCTGGTTGGGTGCAGCCGCTCGAAGTCGCTGAACGATTCGATGGCTTTGTCGTATTGGCGCGCAAGATAGTAGGCGTGCGCGATGCGCAGGCGAGCAGGCTCGGCGTGGTCAGAGAACGGAAACTGTTCGAGCAACTCGTCGTAGTCGTCGACGGCGATGATGTAGTCGCCTTCTTCGAAGTTCCGTGTCGCTCGCAAGACGAGCTCGTCTTCGGTCGGCGGAACCGGTGCTGAACACGCCGGTACGGCAAGGGCGATGGCGATCGTCAGCAACAGGCGGGCAGGGAGTGCATCTTGGAACATCATTGTGGGGGACTCGTGGGCCATACGACGGCCGGTGGGCCGGGTGCGGCGGCATTCAGTTTCGGTCATGATTATCGACTTCACAGTCATGAGTCGCAAACGTCTACAATTCGTCGTCGGCAAGGGGGGAGTGGGGAAATCTACCGTCACCGCCGCCTTGGCAGTAGCTGCTTTGGGTCCTGGCCGCAGGGTTCTGGCACTCGAACTTGGCGAGGCCCGGGGGCTTTCTCGGCTGTTCGATGCCGCCGATCGTGTCGGAGCCGAGCCCATCGAGGTCTCGCCTGGTCTCTTTGTCGCCGCTGTCGAGGGCGAAGACGCTCTTGCCGAATATCTTTCGCTGATTATGCCGATCCGGCGACTGGTGAAGTCGATCTTTAAGTCGCGCCTGTACCGCACATTCGTGGCAGCCGCTCCGGGGCTCAAGGAGTTGATGACGATCGGCAAGATCTGGTTCGAGGATCAGAAGCTATGCGCCGACGGCTCGCCGCAGTGGGATGCGATCGTAGTCGACGCCGGGGCTTCGGGACACAGTCTCCAGTACCTGCAGATGCCTCAGGCAGCAGCGGCGACGTTTAAGAGTGGGCTGGTCCACCGGGAATCAGACCGCGTGGCCTCGATGTTAAGGGATGGCAGCGTAACCGAAGTGCACGTTGTTGCCAGACCTGAGGACATGCCCTTGGTTGAGGCGACGGAAATCATCGAGCGGCTGCGCGGCGATCTTGCGTTGCCGCTCGGCCGGTTATTCGTCAACCGTTGCCGCAAGCCTGCTCCGCGCGACATAGGCGAATCCCTCGCGCGCTTAGGTGTGCAAGCGGATCCGACACACACTCTGTTTTTTCAGACAATGCAGCGCGCGGTCTCGTGGTTGGGGATTCAGGAAAACGGTATCGGCATGGTTGAAGAGAGACTCGGCATCGCTACGGTCCGTCTTCCCAACCTGGTCGCAGTCGAGTTCGGGATGCCGGAGATCCGACGGCTGGCCGCCGAAGTTTCGGCCGCCGAGGAGGCGGTATGAGCACGGAGGTAAAGGGGGGCTTCGCGCGGCTTGTCGCTGATCATCGTGTCCTTGTCTGTGTAGGCAGTGGCGGTGTCGGTAAGACCACGATTGCGGCCTCACTCGCGCTTTGGGGGGCGATGTCAGGTCAGCGGACGATGGTGCTGACTATCGATCCCGCAAAAAGACTCGCCCAATCGTTAGGCTTGGCCGCGCTCAGTGGAAACCCACAGCGTTTGGATCCCGACATCTTCCGCGCGGCGGGCGTCGACGTGCGTGGTCCTATGGACGCGGCGATGCTCGATCAGGTCAGTGCTTGGGATGAGTTCATCAGGCGCAACGCCGCGAGTGAAGAATCGGCGAAGAATATCCTCGACAACGAGTTCTACCAGCATCTCTCGCAGACATTCGCAGGATCTACCGAGTACATGGCGGTTGAGGAGTTGTGTCGGATCGATGAGACCGGCGACTATGACTTGATCGTGCTCGATACACCCCCGACAACCCACGCTCTCGACTTCGTTGAAGCGCCGCGCAAGCTACGCGAGTTTCTAGACCGCACCGCTGTGCGCAGGTTCGTGATGCCTTATGCGAGCGTAGGGTGGAGCGCGTGGAAGACTGCGAGCAAGAGCGCGCGCTTCATCTTGAGTAAAATCGAGGATGCGACCGGGGTCCAGGCGTTACGTCAGATCGCAGAGTTTGTTGTCGCTATGGAGTCGGTGTTTGACGGGATCAGCGAGCGCAGCGAAAAAGTCGAGAAGATGCTGTCGGGGCCGCAAACCGCGTTCCTACTAGTAGCCGGGCCTGAGGAGCAGATCCTCGACGACAGCGAGTACCTCGAATCTCGCATGCGTGAATTGGGCATGCCGCTCAAGGGCGTGGTGATGAACCGTGTTCACGATGAGCCTGCCGATGAAGAAGGTGAGCAATGGGACGACTATATCTTCTCGCTGGTCGGCTATCTTGAAGACCACGGGATCACGCGTCCCGTGCAGAACTGGATGATCGAGGTCTATGAAGACGCCCGGCGGACCGCTCACACCGAGACTATCCGTCGCGAGGCTTTTCAGATGGGCCTCGATGAGGCGGTCGAGATCGTATCGGTTCCGGAGATGGACCGAGATGTGCACGACGTCAGCGGACTGCTCGGCGTCGTGCGGGTACTGTCGGGAAGCGAATAGCCGCTCGACTCAGACCGTCAAGCTGCTCCACGCGCCGCAGTTTCCGCAACGCGTCGACCACGATTCGGCCGCAGCCTCACATGCGCGGCATTGGAAACTCGTCGCCGGAAACGATGCTCCGTCGATGGCCGAATTGAAGGCTGCGGTGGCCTCTTCTGCCTTGCCGTCTTGTTGGTCGGCGAGCCCGCGTAAGACAGCCGCGGTTGCAGCGAACCTCGTATTCTCGATACCTGCCAATGCCGTTTTGGCTTGATCCACTTCACCTGCGCGAAGCAGGTAACGGGCGGCGCGAAGCTTGACGGCGTCTTTGTCCTTCTCGGTGTCTGGTATCCAAGTGAGCAGCCCCCGATACAGTTTGAGGATGCGTGACTCTTCTTCGCTCGCGGCGATACGTTCGAACGAGTCCAGCAACTCGATACGCGGGTCTTTGGCTAGAGCTTTCTCCAGCACCTTCAACGCCTTCTTGGTGCCGCCGTCTGCGGCCATCAACTCTGCACGCTCGATGGTCGCTGCGTTGAAGTCAGGGTCGATAGCGAGGATGTTGCGCAGCATCGTGTCGCGGCCGGCCTTGTCCTCGCTGTGTGAAGCCTCTAGGCGTGCCCCGAGCAGCCGGTTGCGCTCGGTGGCGTCGTCGCGGCGCAGCTCGCAAATTTTCTGCTGAACCTCGACGGCTTTTTTCCAACTTTTGGTACTGAACAAGGCGTTGCGCAGTGGCTCGAGCACCTGAAGGCTGTTCGGGTACTCGGCGAGTAGGCGCTCGAACACTGTAATCGCGGCACCGTGCTCCTCGAGTCCCATGTGGGCTCGCGCTAAACCAAACAGCAGCAAGGGGTCGTTGCCGAAGCGTGCTTGGCCCTGTTCCAGAGCGAGCTTGGCCTCTTCGGGCTTCCCTTCGAGGATGTAGGTATTGGCGTAGTCTGCTAGGCTGTCAACGTCTTTCGTCGAGCGATCAACGGCCTTCTTAAGCAGGGCTCGTGCTTTGTTGAAGTTACCACCGAGGGCGAGCGCGCGTGCTTCGGATTTCAGTTCGAGATGGCGTTCGGCCGCGCGCTTCTCACGGTATACTTGCCATTCGTGCATCGCGCGGCGTCCTTCGCGCAGGAGGGCGGCGAGAAACGTCAGCACCATACCGGCTACTACCGCAGCCAAAATCAGCAAGCTGACCGGCAAAGTGATGGTGTTCTCCGGCATGTAGGTGAACGAAGTCTGTTGCGGGTTCAGGTAGACCAAACCCGCGATAACGGCGGTGATCGCGAGAGCGACCAGGAAGTAGAGCAGTCGTCGTAACATAGTGGGTTCTAGCGCCTCGTAGCAACTGCGGTTGCGCCGTCTGAAAAAGTTTCACGCGGAGACTCGTTCCACAATCGTTCGAGGTCGTAGAGTTTGCGCGCGACGTCCTGAAAAACATGGATGACGACCTCGCCGTAGTCAAGAAGTGCCCAGTAGCCGTTGCGTACGCCTTCGCTCGACAGCGGCCTGCGGCCGTCTTCGCGCAGACCGGTCTCAACTGCTTCGCAGGCCGCTTTGACATGGACATCGGAGCGCCCGGTGGCGATCACAAAGAAGTCGGCGATCGAGGAATTCTCGGACACGTCAATAATGATGATTTCCGCTGCTTTACGATCGGAGAGCAGTTCTGCTGCGCGTAAGGCGAATGAGCGCGAGGAAGGACGGCTGGTTGTCAATGCAGGTGTGCCCCGTAAAGTTCGTTGGTTTGAATATATGAGGACACCACGGGGCCGGTCAGCTCAGAGACCGATTGTCCGGTGCGGACCCTTCGCCTGATCTCCGTCGCCGAGATGTCGAGACCCTGGATGGGGTGTTCGATCAAGCGATGACCGCTCTCGTGTACATAGCCTCCGATGGCGCGATCATAACAACACGATTCCGCGGCGGCAAAAGGTGGCTTGATCAGCCCACCCTTCAGCGTATGTCCCGGCCGCGTGGTTACAACGAGGTTGGCGAGTTCGAGCAGGCGCTCGGGCTGGTGCCAGGTGTCGATTTCGTCGTAGGCGTCTATACCCAAGATCAAGAATAGTTCGTGCCGAGGGTTCTCGCGTGTGATCTGGGCGAGTGTGTCCACCGTATATGACACCCCCGGTCGCCGGATCTCGACATCGCAGGCCTCCAACTTGGAAGATGTAGCAGCGACAGACTGGAGCATGGCCCAACGGCGCTCGATGGGCGCCTGCTCTGCGTCCGGTTTGTGCGGTGGGCGCGCCGAGAGGACGAGCAGCACGCGTCGGAGATCAAGCGCTTGCGCGCAGTCGAGAGCGCTAACGACATGCCCGAGATGGACGGGATCGAAGGTGCCGCCCATGATGCCGAGACGCGGCCGCACTGGTTCAGATATACTGTCCGTCACCTTGGACGATGTACTTGTAGGTTGTCAGCTCGCGCAGACCCATCGGGCCGCGGGCATGTACGCGATTGGTGGAAATGCCGATCTCGGCGCCGAACCCGAACTGAAAACCGTCGGTGAAGCGTGTCGAAGCGTTTTCGTAAACCACCGCCGAATCGACCCCGGCGAGAAACTTGTCTGCCGTCTCACGGTTCTTGGTGATGATACTGTCGGAGTGGCCGGAACCAACGGTATTGATGAAGTTGATCGCGTCGTCGATCGAATCGACAACCTTGACCGCCAAGACCAGGTCGAGGAATTCGGTGTGCATGTCGTCCTCGGTCGCCGGCCTTGCGTCGGGCAAGTAGCGCATCGCGTGTTTGTCGGCGCGTAGCTCTACGCCTGCCGCCTTCAGCCGCGGTCCGATAGAACGCAGGAAAGGCATTGCAACGTCGGAGTGGACAACGACTTTCTCGACAGCGTTGCAGACTCCGGGTCGGCCGACTTTTGCGGTGAAGGTGATTTCCTCGGCCATCTCCAGGTCAGCGTCTTTGTCGACGTAGACATGACAGATACCCTCGAAGTGGTTGATCACCGGTACCTTCGCGTTTTCGGCGACCGCACGCTGCAGCGTCAGGCCTCCACGCGGAATGACCATGTCGACGACGCCGGTTTGCGTGAGCAACGTATGGGTCGCCTCGCGTTCGGTGGATCGGATCAATTCCATCGAGCAGTCAGGGATACCGGCTGCGCTGAACGCGTCGCCTAGGAGGTCGGCGATAACCGTGTTGGAGTGAATCGCTTCCTTGCCCCCTTTGAGAATCACGGCGTTGCCCGACTTCAAACAAAGCGCCGCGACGTCGGCAGTGACATTGGGTCGCGACTCATAGATGACGCCGATCAATCCGATCGGGATTCGCACCTGGCGGATGCGCAGGTCTGAGGGGGTAGTCCAGGCTCGGATCTGCTCTGCGAGCGGATCGGGCAGGGCGGCGACTTGTTCCACGCCAGCGGCCATGGCCTCGATGCGTTCAGGAGTAAGCCGTAAGCGGTCGATCAACGCCGCGCTCAAACCGATTGCCTCGGCCCCATTGATGTCCCGCTGGTTTTCCTCGCCAATCAAGACGACTTCGTCACGTAGGCACGCTGCTCCGGCGCGCAGTGCCGCCGAGCGGGTCTCGTTGTCGAGCAACGCGAGCTTGCGCGAAGCTTTCTTGGCCGCGAGACAGAGATCCTCTACCATCGCTCGGGTCGAACCTTCCATTTCTTTCACGCGTTGGCTCATTTACGGGCTTCGTCGCTGCCGGGGCTGGTCAGTGCCAAGTCGTCTCGGTGTATCACTTCGTCGCCTATATGGTAACCGAGAATTGCTTCGATGTCCGTCGAAGCGCGACCGCGTATCCGTTCGCAATCGCTCGCGTCATAGGCAACCAAACCGCGTGCAAACTCACCGCCGTCGGGGCCGATACAGGCGACGCAGTCGCCCGCCTCGAAGTTGCCGGAAATCGCAGTGATCCCTTTCGGCAACAGGCTACCGCCGCGCTCGGCAAGGGCGGTCTGGGCGCCGGCATCTACAAACAGTCGTCCTTTGACGGGCGTTCCGTGGGCGATCCACGCCTTGCGTCGGGGTACCTGAGAGGCGGAAGGCGTAAACAGCGTGCCCTCTTCGCACGCAGGATCGAGTAGGGCGGTGAGTACACCATCGGTTCTTCCGTTAGCGATGAGTGAAGGGATTCCACAGCGAGCCGCGTAGCGAACCGCTTCCAGCTTACTCGCCATGCCGCCGGTGCCGACCGCGCTTCCCGACTCTGCCGTGACCTGCGCGCCGAAGGTTTTAACGTCGGCGTCTTCGACGAGACGCACGAGTTCCGCGCCCGGCTTGCGAGGGTTGCGATCGTAGAGTCCGCCCACATCCGTCAGTAAAATCAGCAGGTCGGCATCGATCAGGGACGCAACCAACGCGGCGAGTCGGTCGTTATCGCCGAACTTCAACTCCTCGATGGCAACCGAGTCATTTTCGTTTACGACCGGTACGATTCTGTGCGCCAGCAGATGTTCGAAGGTATGCTTGGCGTTCAGGTAGCGGGCCTTGTCTTGAATGTCGGACGCGGTGAGCAATACCTGGCCGATGTGACAGTTGAAGGTGGCGAAGCACTCCTCGTACAGCGCCATCAAACGTATCTGGCCGATCGCGGCGGCGGCCTGCTGCTCTGGTATACGTGCGGGCATTGCGCGCAGACGCAGCCGTCGCAGACCCGCAGCTCGTGCGCCGGAGGTCACAACCACGATTTCGCGGCCATCGTCGTGAGCGCGCGCTAGTTCTGCGGTGAGGTGTGCGATGCGATCGCGATCGACGCTGGTGCCGTCGGTGATCACGCTGGAGCCGAGCTTGACGACGATCCGCCGGGCGCCGCGTACGACCCTATCTTTTACGCTGTTGGCCATTAGGGGTCTCAGTCTCTTTCTTCATCGGGTGCTCTGTGTACTTCGGTCAGCATCCTGTCCAATATCTGCATTAGCGCACCGCAGCCCTCGCCGGTGGCCGAGGACACTTTGTGAAGAACGACTCCGCGTTGGGCAAACGCGGCTTCGAGTTTTGGGTAAACCTCGCGGACTTCAGTCAGATCCTGCTTGGTTGCAACCACGACCTGAGGCTTGGTGGCCAGTCCCTCATCAAACGACACGAGCTCGGCGTTGACCGTGTCGTAGTCGGCTAGGCACTCGTCCACGCTCTTGAGGCTGCTATCGACCAAGTGGGCCAGAACCGAGGTTCGCGAAAGGTGTTTCAGGAAGCGGATCCCGAGCCCAACACCTTCGTGCGCACCCTCGATGAGTCCCGGAATGTCGGCGAGCACGAAGGTGCGGTCGATGCCGACGCGGACGACTCCCAGTGCGGGCACCAGGGTTGTGAAAGGGTAGTCGGCGACTTTTGGGCGTGCGGCACTGACGCGTGAAACGAGGCTTGACTTGCCCGCGTTGGGCAGACCGACCAATCCGCAGTCGGCCAGCAAACGGATCTCGAGCCTGATCACGCGTGTCTCGCCGGGTTCACCGGGGTCGGCACGGCGCGGTGCTTGGACTGTTGAGCTTACGAAGCGGGCGTTGCCACGACCTCCGCGGCCTCCATAGACGGGAACATACTCGCTTCCGGCTTCTTTGAGGTCGGCAAGCTGTTCGCCGGTTTCGGCGTCATAGACGACGGTGCCCTGCGGAACAGGGACAATGAGATCCTGTGCCGCTGCTCCGTGGCGGTTCTTGCCGCTGCCTTGGGCCCCTTTCTCGGCTACCACCTTCCGTTTGTATTCAAAGTCGAGCAGGCTGCCAAGACGCTCGTCAGCACGCAGAACGACACTACCGCCGTCGCCGCCGTCACCGCCGGCCGGCCCACCAAGCGGTCTGAACTTTTCTCTTAGGAACGCGACGCAGCCGTCGCCACCGTCGCCTGCGGCAACAGTAATCTGAGCTTCGTCAATGAACTTCACAGCCCGTGTCAGGCCGGAGAGTAGACGCTGACCTTTTTCTTATTCTTGCCGAAGTTCTCGTAACGCACGATTCCGTCGTGGAGGGCAAATATCGTGTAGTCGCGGCCCATGCCGACACCGTCGCCGGGATGAATCCGCGTGCCGAGCTGGCGGATCAGGATGTTGCCGGCAATCACTTGTTGTCCGCCGAACACCTTGACGCCACGCCGCTGACCTGCAGAGTCGCGTCCGTTGCGAGAGCTTCCTTGACCTTTCTTGTGCGCCATCGATCAGTCCTCAGGCTATGCCGGTCACACGAACGGTTGTTTCGTGCTGCCGGTGACCTTGACGCCGACGGTAGTTCTTACGGCGTTTCTTCTTATAAACGAGGATCTTCTCGCCACGACCCTGACGGAGGATGATGCCCGAGACCCGTGCTCCATCGACCAGCGGGGCACCGACCTGAAGGTCAGGACCGTCACCCTTGAGAAGTACCTCGCTGAACTCGACGTTATCGCCGACGTTACCAGTGAGTTTTTCGACGGTCAGAGTCACGCCCTCGCTGACCCGATACTGCTTCCCGCCCGTTCTTATGACTGCGTACGACATGAATCCAGCCCCTGTGAATCGGGGAGTCTTGCCTGGCTTTGCTGGCTTGTCAAGAAGACCCCCTTTCGGTCTATGGTCGCAATTGCCCGTCGGCGGGGGTCGTGCCACATTCAGGATGCGTGGGTGCAGGAATTCTTTACGTTTTCGCTAAGGAGCCGCGTGCAGGTGTCGTGAAAACACGGCTTTGCCCGCCGCTCAAGCCCGATCAGGCCGAGCGCGTCTACCGCGCACTCCTCATGGATACTCTTTCTGTCGCCGCACAGGTGCGCGATGGGTTGGGCGCAGACGCGTGTGCGGTCGTCATCGCGGCTTCGCCAGACGCCAGCCACCCTGAACTGAAGGCCGCGGCAGGACGCTTCGGTTTTGCGCTGGTCCCGCAGGGCGCGGGCGACCTTGGCAAGCGCATGTGGCGTATACTCGAAGGGGCCTGCGCAAGGAACGCGCACGGAGTGGTGATCGGCTCGGATTGCCCAGAATTGGAGCCATCGTTGATTGTTCGCGCCTTCGAGGTGCTCAAGACATCGGCGGCCGTACTCGGGCCGAGTCGGGATGGCGGCTACTACTTGATCGGCTGCCGAGGCACCGTCCCGCCGGTGTTTGAGTTGGACGCGGCTTGGGGCGGGCCGGGTGTTCTATCTGAGACACGCTCGAGGATCTCCGCCGCTCGTGTAGCCTACGGCGAACTTCCCGAGCGCGGTGACATCGATAGTTTCGACGACCTGTCTCGACTCGCGACCCGGCTCGCCGAAGACCGTGGCGCGGCTCAGTCGTTACCCGCATGCACAGCCTTGTTGAGTGAGTTAGTCGCGGAGGGATTCCTGCCGGCGACTGCCTCAGGACCGCTCGGGAACAGAGTCGAGGAGACATCGTGAATACGCGGGTGTTTCGCTGGGACTTAGATAAGACCTACCTCGTGTCTGACTTCGAATCGTTACGCGCCCTACTGCGCTTCCCGTTCGAGCGTGCCGAAGACAAGGTCGCGATTCCTGGCGTTGTTGCGCTTATCCGCGGCCTGCGCCGAAGCGCGCAGGCCGCAAATTCACGGCCGTTTGTATACTTCGTGACTGCGAGCCCGCCGCAGATCGGCACCGCGATTAAGGAAAAACTCGACCTTGACGGGGTTGGCTACGACGGGATAGCGTTCAAGGACCAGATGCACCACCTGGTGCGCGGCCGCTTCGATGCTTTGCGCGAGCAGATTGGCTACAAGCTTACGCAGCTGCTGCTCGGTGCGGCCAAGATGGAGGCTGGTGCGGGTGAGTATTTGTTTGGAGACGACTGGGAGTCTGACCCGTTCGTTTACTCTCTTTATGCCGATATCATTGCCGGCCGGGTTGATACCGAGACCACGCTGACGATTCTCGAGCACGCCCAGGTCAGCGGTCACTACATCCGTCAGATCGCCGAACTCATGCGGGTTGGCCGGCCCCAGATTCACATCAAGGCTATATTCGTGCTCCGTCAGCGGCGCACACCGGATGCAGAGTTGGCGGTCTTCCGCAGTCGGCTGACGTGGTTCGACAACTACATCGAGTGTGCGTTGACCCTGTACCATTACGGGCTGCTCGATCTGGAAGCAGTGCTCGAAGTTGCGCGCACGGTCGGACTGACGCCGACCTCGATCGCCGGGTCTTTCGAGGCTGTGGTTGCGCGCGGCCGTGTTCCACGTAGTGCGCTTGCCGACGTGCGTCGCGTATTGATGGCCGAAGGCTTGTCCACAGCGGTGCCGCGCGCGAACCTTTTCCGCGTGCTGCTCAATCGCATGCGTCGCGTCTTGCCGCCCCGCCGGTTCGCGCGCAGGCTCGAGCCGCTGCCCGACTACGCCACACTCGTGCACGCCTGGACCCATCACGCGCGCAAGCAGCGTGCCGAGGAGACGGCTGCCGCTGTCGCAATGCGGGTCGGCGGGGATGTTGTGGAGGCGGCCGTCGGAGTCCATACGGATGCCGCATCGGCGGAGAAGCGTACGGAAGCCGAAGCCCGCGCAGGCGACATTGCCGAGGCCGGCGACCAGCCCGGCAGCAAAAGGAGAAAGCCAAGTGGCCATTGACGAGGCTCTGGTTTGTTTAACGACGGTGGCCGATGGCGAAGAGGCGGCACGCTTAGCTGAGGCGTTGGTCGACGAGCGCTTGGCTGCCTGCGTGAACGAGTTACCCGTGCGTTCTACCTATCGCTGGCAAGGGAATGTCGAACATGCCGACGAACGCCTGCTGGTCGTCAAGACGAGCAAGCGCTGTTTTGAAAGGCTGCGAATGCGGATTCGGGAGCTTTCTTCGTATGAAGTTCCAGAGATCGTTGCACTTGCTGCGCAGGCCATTGATACCGACTACCTCGCGTGGTTGCTTGCCGGTGTCGACAACGCTGCAAGCAACGACGGCCGATAGCCCGCCGCGCAGCAGCGCCGCCGACACCGTACACGTCAGCGCGTTTCGGGTGTGAACTGCCAGCCGAAGCTGACAGTCCAGTCGGTCTCGAGTTGTGGCCCGTCGAGGTGTTGGTATACGGGCAGGCCCACCTCGATTGCTAGGCGATGGCCGGCCGTCTTACCGTGTGTTCCCAAGACGTTGATTCCTGCGGCGAGATCAATTCGGTCGCCGCCGCGTCTGTTCGGGTCGGCAGTTGGTACGATCATCGCGGTCGGCGCGGGTAGCTCCGGGTCGGCACCGTCGATGTTGCCCCACGATTTGGCGCCAACCCGCAGCGAAGCGGAAACTCGTTCGCCTATACGGCGCGCACCCCAGAACGTAAAGTTCCCGACATCGCCGAGGGTATAGTTCTCGTCGTTATGGCCGACCCTCAATACCGCTGAGGCTTGGGCGCCCCACGACCAGTGCATCGTCTGGCCGTTGTAGGTCAGCGTCGGCAGAACGTCGTAGGTGCCCGAGCCGAGTTGCATCGGATAGGGGAGCTTCTGGTCGGGGCCGGCGGGAGTGTCGTCGCGTTTGTCGATCGAGCCTGTGGGGACGGAAACCCCGAAGCCGGAGTGAACCTGGTGTCCTGGGCGCTCGAATAATTTGAACAGCCCACTCAGTTGCACATCACCGACACCACTCGCTCTGGTTGTGAAGCTGCCGCCGGCACGCGTGACGTGGTCCATGTCTATCTGTACCACGGGCACCATTCCCATAAGTGTGAGTCGGTCGTTCACGGAATGCATAGCGCCGAGCATATGCATTTGCATGTCCATTTGTGTCGGGGTGATCATGAACTCGGTTAAGACGTTCGCATCGGTTATCCGTGTTGATCCATTTCGGTTGCCGTCCATGGCCATGTGCATGAAACGGTATGAGAACATGGTCTCGCCCTCGCGATGGATGTGCTCGGCCATAACGCCGATAGGCGCGTGTCCGTCGGGGCGATCTGTGTGCATCAGATGTCCGGAACCAGAATCCGCGGATGCTGGGTTCGAATTGAGTATCGCGGCGATAGCCAGCATGATCGCCGGCAAACGGGCTATGTTTTGGTATTGAAGTCGCATTCTAATCTCTCTCCTCGCACCGGTACGCGTCAACTCGTTGGCGCGCGTAACAATGCGTCGGCGGCTGTAGGGTCTCTTACGACGGCTTCGCGGGTTTTTGACGCAGACCCGCGGCGCGAAGCGCAGCCCACGCCGTTCGGGCTGCGCTTCGGACCCATGAACTGGATGTTTTCAAGAATGAAGCCGTGAAGACTTCAGCAGATGCGGTGTTCGGGTGGTCGATGTTCTGGTTGTCGTAGGCCGTCTTGCGGTTGAAGAATCGGGCGCGGCCAGGCATGTCGAGTTTCACCGAAGCGTGTTACACCGACGATTGTCGGGTTTTTCCACGGGTCGGCAGAGAGGTTTGCCGGCCCGGCTCCGCCGGCACCACAGCCGCAACCGGATGAGGAAATCTTGAGTGAATCCTTACAGTGGCATTTGCGGGTCTGCGGTTTTGCCGCCGAGCGATGATGCGGGCATTCGGGTTGTTGCTGTGTGCAGTGGCACCCAACGGGCTGAGCCGCAAAGGCTGCAACCACTGCTGCCGGTGCACCGCTAAGCGCACCCAGCGTGCATCCTGCGAGTAGGGCGGCTCCGATCCGTCGATGAAGCCTGTGGCCGGATCGATACATGGGCGACGCCGGAGGCTAGCAGCGCAGGCTTTGTGCCACAAGCGGTCGGCGTCGGCGCGGCCCCCCGGGCCTACTCTTTCGTTGTGTTTTTGCTATGATGACCCGCGTAAAGGAGTATCTCCCCGGGTATGTCAGGACATTCGAAATGGAGTTCGATCAAGCACAAGAAGGGTGCAAAGGACGCCAAGCGCGGCAAGCTCTTCACTAAGCTGATTAAGGAAATTACGGTCGCCGCGCGCCAGGGTGGCGGTGACATCAAAGCGAACCCGCGCCTGCGCACAGCTGTGGCGATCGCGAAGTCGCAGAGTATGCCGGCCGACAACATCGACCGCGCGATCAAAAAAGGCACCGGAGAACTGGAAGGCGCCGATTATATCGAGGTAACCTACGAAGGCTATGGTCCCGCCGGTGTCGCTGTGATGGTCGAGTGCCTGACCGACAACCGCAACCGTACCGTTGCCGAACTTCGCCACACCTTCTCCAAGAACGGAGGAAATCTCGGCGACAACGGCTGTGTTGCGTGGATGTTCACCCGCCAAGGCCAGGTGCGCGTGGCGGTCGAAGGTGCCAGCGAGGAGAAGTTGTTTGAGGTCGCTATCGAGATCGGGGCGGACGATGTCAAGCAAGAGGATGAAGGCTTTTTGGTCGTAACGCCGCCCGAGTCGTTAGAAAATGTCCGCTCGGCGGTCGAGAATGCAGGGCTTACCATCGAGTCGGCCGAACTTGTGCTGGAACCAGATAATTTGATCGAGGTGGGCGGCAGCGACGCAGAGAAAACCCTCAGGTTAATCGAGTTACTCGAGGACCACGACGACGTTCAGCGGGTATCGGCGAACTTCGATATCGACGAAGAAGAACTCAGCCGACTTTCGGCTTGAGCAGACGCGTCTAACAGCGCCTCGCTTATGGGGCGTAGCGACAGCGACCCGAAACCGGGCGCGAGGAGGTGCGGTGCGGGTACTGGGAGTAGACCCCGGCACGATCGTAGCGGGGTGGGCGGTGATCGACTGCCAAGGACGCGCGATGACTCGTGTGGCTGCCGGCAGCATCCGCGTCGGCCGCGCCGAAGTTTCTGAGAGACTCGGACGCGTTTACGCGGAGTTGGTCCGCGTCATCGGTGAGTATGCACCGGATCACTTTAGTCTTGAGCGCAGTTTCGTTTCTCGCAACGTACAAAGTGCCCTGCGCCTCGGCGAGGCGCGCGGTGTTGCGATGGCGGCAGCGGCTTCAGCCAAGTTAACGATGAACGAGTACTCCCCAGCTACAATCAAGAAGGCCGTGGTCGGATACGGACGCGCCGATAAGGCTCAGGTACAGGCCGCCGTCGTACGTCTATTTGGTCTTTGCGAAGAGCCACCAGAGGACGAGGCCGATGCATTGGCGATCGCGGCTTGTCACGGGTTTTCCTGTGGGATGCTGGGTCGGATTCACGACGCAGTTGCGGCCGAGGCCGGTGTGCGCGGCAAGCGCGCGGCCGTCGGCGATGGGCGTCCGGCCATCAACGCCCGGCTGCGCAGGGCTTTGCGATGATCGCAAGGCTCACCGGGGTGCTCGCGGAGAAGGCACCAGGAAAGGTGTTGATCGATGTCGGCGGCGTCGGTTACGGTGCGATGATTCCGCTGAGCACCTTTTACAAGCTTCCCGACGAAGGTAGCACCGTGACGCTCGAGATCGTCACCAATCTGCGCGAGAGCGCGCTCGAACTATTCGGCTTTCAAGATCGCCGCGAACGCCGGCTGTTTAACACATTGCGGTCGATCAGTGGGATTGGGCCGCGGCTCGGGCTGGCGATCCTGTCTGGGATCGAGCCCGAGGAGTTCCGTTCCGTAATCGTAGCGGGTGACATCGGACGCCTTACGCGGATTCCAGGCGTCGGACGCAAAACCGCCGAGCGCATCGTTGTTGAACTCAAGGACAAAATGGCCGCGGAACTACCGATGGATTCGGTCGCACCGTCTTCGCTCAGCGAAGACGCGATCCTGGCGCTGGTTGCGCTAGGCTACAAGCACGGTGATGCGAGCACCGCAGTGCTTGCGTGCTCAAAGGATGCACCCGGCGACGTGGCTGGGTTGATCAAGCGTTCACTCGCAAGGCTGTCTGCCTGACATGACCGGCGAACATCAAGACGAGTTGGATGTCGCGCCCGATCGGCTGTCAGAGGACGCGCCCGGGATTGCCGATCCTGTGGCTCAGCCCGAGGACAGGGCTGGTGATGCGTCGCTGCGGCCGCGTACTCTGGCGGAGTATGTCGGGCAGCAGGCGATTCGCGAGAACCTCGATATTGCCATCCGCGCCGCTCGCTCACGAGGCGACGCGCTCGATCACCTCTTGTTGGCCGGTCCTCCGGGACTCGGTAAGACATCGCTCGCGTATATTGTCGCCAATGAACTCGGCGCCAAGATTCACCAGACCAGTGGTCCGGTGATAGAGAAAGCCGGTGACCTCGCCGCGATACTGACAGCGCTCGAGCCGCGCGACGTGCTATTTATCGACGAAATACACCGCCTCGGGCGAACCATCGAAGAGATCCTTTACCCGGCTATGGAAGATTTCCGTATCGACCTTGTGGTCGGCGAGGGGCCTTCCGCGCGTTCTATCTCAATCGAGACAGCACCGTTCACGCTGGTTGGTGCGACCACGCGGTCGGGATTGCTGACCGCGCCGTTGCGTTCGCGTTTCGGCAGTAGCTTCCGCTTAGAGTTCTACGGAGAGGAAGACCTCTCCTCGATTGTTATTCGTTCGGCGGGACTTCTCTGTATCGAGATCGACGAAGACGCCGCTCGTCAGGTCGCAGCGCGTTCGCGTGGTACCCCACGTATTGCCAACCGCTTGCTGCGCAGACTGCGCGACTACGCGCAGGTCAAGGCTGACGGAAAGATCACGGCGGATGTCGTCAAGAAAGGTCTGAAGATGCTCGGCGTGGACGAGGCGGGCTTCGATTCAATGGATCGCGAACTCGTCATGGCAATCATTGAGAAGTTCGACGGCGGACCGGTTGGGCTGGAGACGCTCGCCGCCTCGTTAGGAGAGGACGCCGGAACGCTTGAAGAGGTCTACGAGCCTTACCTTCTGCGCCAGGGATTCTTGCAGCGGACCCCGCGCGGGCGGGTCGCCACCGGCCGTGCCTACGCGCACTTCGGGGTAGCCCCGAAGCCACCGGGTGGGCAAGGCGGGACTGGTAAGCTGCAAGGAGGCCTGTTCGGAACAGAGCCGTGAGCGCCGGGCGTGAAATCGACGGCCGCAACGAACTCGGCAGTATAAGCGACGAAGAGCGGCGTAGACGCCGCCGCGAGGGAGCATTGATTCTCGCGGCGGGCTTCGCCGTTCTGCTGTTCGCGATATGGGAGATCCGCGACCCGCGCTCGAGCGAAGCTGCAGGCAATGTATTCTCGTTCCTGCTGATCAACACCAACATTATCCTTCTCCTGCTGCTGGTATTCCTCGTCGTTCGCAATCTTCTGAAGCTGATGATCGAGCGCCGCCGCAAGGTACTCGGCAGCCAACTCAAAGGCCGTCTCGTAATGTCTTTCATTACGATCGCGCTGTTCCCTTGCGCGGTGTTGTTGCTGGTGTCGATGGAGTTCTTCACCAACACCATCGACACGTGGTTCAGCACCGAAGTAGAGAAGTCTTTGCAGGGGGCCTGGGAACTCGCGCACACCTACTACGAGGAGTCGGCCGAAGACGCCTTGCGCCATTCGCGCGCGGTCGGCCAACAGATCGCCCAGGTCATACCCGAAGGTGGCGAGGTCGGCGCCGCGACCATTGAGCGCGTTGTCAAACAGAACCAGGAGGCTTACGGCCTAGGAACGGTACAAGTCTTTGACGCACGTCGGCGCCAAGTTGGCGCCTTCTTCAACCCGGCGGCACCGACCGGGGTTCCGATGCAGACGGATAATGATCTGCTCGAGCCGACGCTTGCGGGCAACGAGACGACCCGTGTAGAGAGTCTGGGCGAAAGCGACGTAATCCGTGGTGCATCGCCCATCCGCGACGAGAACGGGACGATACTCGGCGCGGTGGTGGTTGATTACGTCGTTGGCCGCAGCGCGCGCGCCTGGAGTGAGGATATCCTGACCTCCTACCGCGACTACCGAGAACTCAAGCTCAACAAGGGGCCGTTCAAGAATCTGTACGTGATCACGCTGTCTCTGGCGTCCCTGGTGGTGGTGTTTTCTGCGACTTGGGTCGGAATCTATCTGGCGCGTAGCATTACCGATCCGATCGGACGCCTAGCCGAAGCCACTCGTGAGGTTGCGGCCGGACGCTGGGACGTTCGAATCAATGAGGGCGGAGGTGACGAGGTCGGTACTCTCGTCCGTGCCTTCAATTCGATGACCGAGCAGCTCAAGGGCAGTCACGAAGATCTCGACGAACGCAGACGCTATATAGAGAACGTGCTTGCGCACGTCGCAGCAGGTGTGGTTTCGGTTGACAACAGCGGGGTGATCAACACGGTCAATCCGGTGGTGATTTCGCTGCTCGGAATCAAGAACCGCGGCGTGGTCGGAAAACAGGCAGGCGAGGTCTTTGAGGCGGCTGGCTATCCCGAGGTAGTTGCGATCCTCGAGGAACTACGCAACGGCCGGATCGCGTCAGGCGCGCGGCGCAATATCGCGCGTGAGAATGAGGGTCGTACTTTGCTGTGCACGGTGACCACCCTGGTGCGGCGCTCGGGCGAGCGCGCCGGAGCTGCGCTCTTTTTCGAGGATGTATCTCAGATCGCCGAGATCGAACGCACCGAGGCATGGAAAGAGGTTGCGCGCCGCATTGCGCACGAGATCAAGAATCCACTCACGCCGATCCAGCTCTCGGCCCAGCGCTTGCGTCGCAGGCTCGGAAAGAAGCTTTCGGGAGCGGACGCCGAGATCTTCGAGGAATGTACGACCACCATCGACCAGCAGGTCGATGAGCTGAAGACCCTGGTCAACGAATTCTCGAGGTTCTCGCACCGTGCAGCGGCGACGATGCACCCCCACTCGCTGGGTGACATCGTCACCGAGACACTTCCCCTTTACCGTCAGTCACGTCCCGATATCGCGTTCCGTTCCGAGACCGCCGACGCGCTGCCCGACGTCTCGATGAACCGCGACGCCGTCAAACGTGCCCTGATCAACTTGCTCGACAACGCGGTAGCGGCCATCGGTAACGAGCGTAACGAGATCAAAAGAGTTGCTGCCGAGGATGGCGAGGGCTCTCAGGCGGGGAAAACCCCACCGGCGGAAATCATCGTTGTTACGCGTTACGACAAGGGATTGTCTCGTGTGGTACTTGAGGTGGCGGACAGTGGCCCCGGGATTCCGCCCGAGCATCGTGCCCGGGTCTTTGAGCCCTACTTTTCGACCAAGCCCGAAGGTACCGGGCTCGGCCTGGCGATCGTCGCATCGGTCGCGTCCGACCACCGCGCCTATATCAGACTGAAAGAGAACCAGCCGCGTGGCAGTAGATTTATCATAGAGTTCCCGGTCAAACCGGAAGCGTCACTTGAATCGGAGACGGCGACGTCATGACGCAAACAATTCTCGTGGTTGACGATGACCAAAAGGTACGCGACTCAATTGGCGGAGTGCTGCGTGACGAAGGCTTTTACGTCGAGCTTGCATGTAATGGTACCGAGGCGCTTGCCAAGCTCGGGCGCGTCGATCCTCGGCTCGTTCTGATCGATGTCTGGATGCCGGAGATGGACGGTATCGAACTGCTTGAGCGCATTCGCAGCGCACGCGCCGATTTGCCCGTTATCATCGTTTCCGGCCATGGCAACGTAGAGACTGCCGTCCGCGCGACCCAGCTTGGAGCTGTCGACTTCATCGAAAAACCGTTCTCGATTGACGGTCTTCTCAATTCGGTACGGCGTGCGCTCGCGTCTTCGGGCGATGAATTCGCGGCTGCACCGGCAGCCGGCGGCTCGCCACTTCATGCAGGGGCGGATGACGGACCGACGGTGACCGAACGCACGCTGGCGCGCAGCGTCGTCGGCGGTGGTCATGGACTGCACAGTGGGGTCAACACCGGGCTGATTCTCCATCCGCTTCCGCCCGGTAGCGGGATCCGTTTCGGCAGGGTGGCCGGCGAAGGCCAGCTGGATGCCCATGTCGATAACGTCGATTCGACCGGCTATGCGACCACGCTTCATCGTGGGGGAATGACGGTTCGAACCGTCGAGCACTTGATGGCGACACTGCACGCCTACGGAATCACCAACCTGTTGGTCAAGGTTGAGGGTGAGGTGCCGATTCTCGACGGCTCGGCGGTCGAATTCTGTGACCTGGTCGAATCGGCAGGCGTCGAAGAACAAGGCGTAGAGCGAGCAGCGATCCACATTGAAGAAGAGATCCGCATCAACCGCGGAGAAGACGAGTTCATCTCGATCGCGCCGTTTGACGGGTTTAAGGTCACCTACGAACTTTCCTACCCGAAACCCGTCGGCGATCAGACCTATACTTTTGTGCTTGATGGGTCGCAGTCATTCCGCGAACAGATCGCGCCGGCGCGCACCTTCGGCTTCGTCGAAGAAATCCGTGCGCTCGAACGTGCCGGACTCGGTAAGGGCGGAAAACTCGGCAACTTCATCCTCATCGGCCAGGGGGGGGTGGTCAACACCGAGTTGCGTTTCCCCGAGGAACTCGCCCGCCACAAGATCCTAGATGTGATGGGGGATTCGTATCTTCTTGGTGCGCCGATTCGCGGAGCTATCCACGCACGCAAAACCGGCCACGCCGCGAACGTGGCATTGATGAAAGCGGTCAACGGGCGTGTCGGGCTCTAACAGCCGGTCGCGCTCAGCCGCTGCCGGTTTAGTTGCGCACCGGCCTACTTGAGCCCGACGAAGGTGGGCGCGCGTATGTCTCCGCTTGCTTTGTAGCGGTGCCAACCGTCGCGTCCGACTGCGGACCGCGGCAACAAACCAATCACGGCTTTGGCGCGGTTACCGCCATCTGCGTTGCGCGCACGGACTTCGGCGTTGATCTTGGTCTGGCCAGTGGGCGCTGAGAATATCCGCCCTTTAGTCAGTTGCCACTCGACACCTTGGCTTGCGGCCGTGCCTTTGGTGAATACAATTTCGCTGCCTTCCAAGCGGGCATCGATGACGACATCTTGGAACTCCCATGTACCAAGCGAGGCACCGATCGAGGTGTCGCCTGAATCGTCGCCCAGGTCGGCATCACCGGTGCCGGTCTGCGTCGAGATGCCCAGCGTTCCGGATAAGGTCCCTCCGCGACCGCGCAGTTCGATGCGACCGCTTTCGGCTATCCGGCCGATCTCACCGTTGCCGGCCCCGCGGCCCGGTCTCCGTAGCACCAGAGTTCCTGAGAACTTGCCGGCGACGACCAGACCGCCCTGTGCGAGGCAGGCGGCCGGGTTGATGTCGGCGAAGCTTAGGTCGAGCTTGTCTTCGTGGACGCTACCGTGGATCTCGCCGCCGCAAGCCTCGGCCTCGACCCCATAGCCGCTGCGCCCAATTGCGATCCGTACGTGCTCAAGCGCGAAATCATAATTACGTCCGTCCAGACGCACGCCGTCGAGTTTGTAGCTGAGCGGGAAGGCGTAGCGCACGTTTTGGATCGAGAGCGCGAGCCCGGCTTCGGCTGCAGGAGGCGTGAGAGTCGCTTCGATCAGGCGCCGGTGCGGAAAGTGCCATAAGGTGAATACCAGAAGGAGGCCCAGGAAAAGCGCGACGCGTTTCATCGTCGCGTCTACGCGTCGGCCATGGTAGCCGCAACCATCACGACATCGAAGCGTGATTTGTCATCGTAGCGGCGCTTTAGCTGAAGCTGTTTAATGTAGACGGGCTTGCCCGATTCTTCGACGCTCTTGAGCACTGTGACGACGGCGCTAAGAGGGACACGCGATAGTCGTAGTTCGACCGACATTTCTTCGACGCCCGGCTTGAGTTGACGACGGCTCGGGTTCATGGACTCAATGCTTTCCTTGTCCACAGCCGACGCGGTAACGCGATCTACAAACGAGAACAGCGAGAAGTCGACGTCGGCGTGGGCCCGTCCCGAGGTATGGCCGAGCCTAGCCTGCAAGTCGCGGATATCGCTGCCCGCCTGGTGCATAGCACGGATATCGCTTCTCAGTTTGCCGAGTCCGCGGTCCATGCGCGTGTGACTATCGATCAGCGGATATACGACCAGCCCGACAAGCGCGACGAAAGCGAGGCAGATACCGAGTAGTGAAACGAGGCGTTGCTCGCGCCGACTCAATCGTGCAAACAATGCCGAGACCTGCTCAAGGAGTTGGTTCACGCTTGTCCCCCTGCGATCTCGGCCAACTTGATCATCATCTGAAAGTCCACGCCCTCACCGTTGACGGCTGCACGCACGTCACGTACTTCCACCGAGGCGAACCCGGCGTTGGCCTGGAGAAGTTCCTGCACCCGCGTGACGGCTTCGAATGAGGAAGCGCGTCCGCTCAAACGCACGTTGGGAGGTTCGTGGAGGTAGCTGTCAAACTCGATGTCGAGGTCTACGGGGATGGTCTGCGACATGAGCGCAAGCACCCGCAGGGGGGTTGCCGTCGAGCCCCCGCCACCAGCCGAGGCGCGGACTTGCCGGGTGAGTTCGTCGCGCCGCATTTCGAGCTTGAGACGCCGTCCCGTGGATCCGGTAGCCCCAGGCATGGCGCTTTTAAAGATCGTATCGGCTTGCTGCTCGAGCCTTGCGTGCTCGGAGGAGAGTTTTACGTAATTGGTGGTGACGGCGGTGACGGTAAGTCCTGCCGCGAGTGCGGCCCAAGGCGCAAGAGGACGCAGCCGGTCGCGCCACTCGTTGGTCTCAGTCGCAGAGGCTTGGGCCGCGGCGCGTACTGGAAGCTCGACCAGGGGACGGCCACTGTTGCCCGCCACGGCGTAGAGAAGGCCAAGCACGGGAGCTGCGGATGTCCAGTGGGTGGAGGTCTGTGCGGTGATCTCGAGTGGGCAGCGGTCGGGCAGGGCCTCGAGGCGGAATTCTGCAAGCAAGTCGGCCAACGCCGGTGCAACGCCGGCGACCATCGACCCGCCGAGCACGATGCGTGGGGTTGGCGGGGCCATCGTGCGTATGCTCCAAGCGAGGTTACGGACCAGGACGGCTGTTGGACACATACCCACGACGCGGAGTGAGTCGAGTTTGCCGAACACAAAAGACGCGAGTACGGCACCGTCGGGGCTGACATCGATAGCCGTATACGAAGACTCGGTCCCCAGGGTCCTTCGGTAGACCTCAGCGATCGCGGTTGGGGCCCAAATGAAGCGTTGCGGATTCACCTCGTATTTGGCGAGCGCTTCGCGGTGCTCGTCCAGCGTTGCATACGGTACCAGTAGGCCGAGAATCTTGCCGCGCTTATCCTGGGCCGCAAAATCCCAGGCGGCTACGCACTCGTCCAGACTCATCGGTACGTGTTCTTCCAGTGCCGGCCCGACGGCCTGGTCAAGCCGCCGTTTGTCGCGGAAGGCGAACTCGAGCAGACGAAAACTTGCTGCCGTGGAAGGGACGGTGGCGATGACGCGGTCGTAGTCGTGCTTTGGCAACAAACGCGAAAGCGTCATGGCCCGGTCGCGCTCGATGTCGAGCAGCGCGTCCACTCGCAGCGAGCGCAGAGTAGATTCCGCGGTTGCCACGCAAAGCCGGGCCGAGGTTAAGTGTACGGCGAGAATCCGATTAGCCATCAGCGCCGGCGTAAGCCGCCTCCAGGCAGAAGTGCGTTGAGTTCATCGAGGCTGTTCCTGGCTGAATCGTCGGACGCGGGCAGGTTCGGCCCACGCCGCCGCGTCCAATAGAGTAGCTGGATCCGGCCACCTTCGCGATGCAGCAGCGCCTCAACACTACGGTAGGCACCACCGGCGCCGGCCGTAGAACGCACGCGGAAGTATTCGCTCTTGACGTCGGCAATCTTGTCGAGTTCTACGCCCTCCAACCCCTCTATCTCACCGACCTCTTCGAGTTTCTTGAACGGGGCGGTGTCTCTGCGAGCCAGAAAGCGGTTGAGCACCACCGGGTCACGCAGTTGCTGGATCATCGCGCTGAGCACTTCGGGGGGAGCGGTGTTCACGTTGATTGATTTGGTTTTACTGGGGGTTACCGAGGCAACTGTTCGCAGTCTCACGAGATCTGAGGGTTCCACGCCGCGGATCAATGCGAGTTCGGCGAACGTGCGCAGATACCCGTTACGCGCAGCGTGGGGCTGAGGGAGTCCGAGGTAGTAGCTGTTCTCGGCACCTTCCGGCACCGGGAAAGTCGTCGAATCATCGTCGATCCAGTCGATGATCGAGCCGATCAGCGCGGTATCCACCTCGACGGAGCGAAACAAACGTTCCGCGCGTTCACGCTCCTCCAGGCGGCGGGAGCGCAGCCTGTTCAGGTCGTACAGGCCGCTGTCGTCTTGGATGCGAAAAGTAAGCGACACATCCTCCTCAACCGGGATAGGGATCTCGGAGGCTGCCCACAACTCGCCGAGATGGTCGATCTTGCGCAAGTCCGGCGCGGTAGCGTAGGCGCCGAAGCCATCCAGGGATAGAAGTTCCGAGGCGAAGAGGAGACCGGACTCGGCGAGCAGGCCGGCACGTTTGGCGTTGATCCATTGGGCGGTGCGGCGTGCCTCGACTTGGGTCCGGAAGGTGAACTGCATGACGATCACCGTCAGTAACGCCGTGGCCAGAAGTGCGGTCAGCAGTGCAACGCCGCGCTCGGATGAGGTGGCTGGGGTCTTCACTGGATCGTCGCCGCGGCCAAGTAAGCAGCCGAGACGAACTCCGCTTCGGGTCCCTCGGCCGCGGCAAGGCGCAGTCGGGTTTGCACGATAATGGGGGCACGACCGCCATCGGCTCCCACATCCGACTGCCAATCGCTTTGCCAGCCGCCGAGTGGGGCCCTCATGCGCAGAGAAAGACCGCGCACGTTGTGGGCTATCACTGAGCGAAGCCCGGCTTCTTCGATCTGCGAAGTGGGCGGTCGCATCTCATAGCGGACCAACTGAAGCTCTTCGGATGATGGGTCGAAGGCGCGGCTATTGAAGTCGCTGTCCGGCCTTTCGAGCCTGTAGACGATACGGGTGAGGTCGCCGCGGTCGATGCCGAACGGCGGGGGAGCCCCGATGCCGTCAAGCGGGGTGGTCCCGCGTGACGATAACGCGGTGAAGTCGAGGACCACCACAGCGGTGTCGGTCGATGACATTTCGGCGTCCCCGTCAGCGAAAAACCGAGGCGGAGGGGGGTCGAATTCGTTACCGAAAGCGCCGGTGGCGAACGTACCTCCAAGGTCTTCTTCGATGAGATCGACTGCACGGCGGCCGGCTGCAAAGACCGCAGCGCGGGCTTGCGCGTAGTCACGGGTTGCCACTGTACGTGAGAACGAGCCGAACAGCGTGGTCGCGATCACTCCGAGAATCGCCACAGCGACGAGAACCTCGAGCAGGGTGAACCCGGCTTGCGCACGGCATGCGGTCATTGAAATCCCGTCGGCCGCATGAAGAACCGTAGGCTGACCAACGGTCTCGACCTGTCGTCGGCCAGCCAGACACTCACTGTGACGTCGCGAAGCGTAGGTGCGAAGCTCGCCTGAACCAACGACTTCCAGAGGAAACGATCGGCCCCGGGCAGCGACTCATCTTCGTCCTCGCCGAAGCCAGGGAGAACGAACTCCTCTGTGAACTCGCCTTCTTCCTCGCCGATTTTCGGGAAGGGGCCGGTCTTGATGAGCGCAACCCGGTGGCCGGCAAGCATGGCGGCAGTCGTCATGTCTTGCGTTTCAGAGACGAGCTTTAGGTTGCGCGCCTGCAGTCCGAGCAAGCTCACCATGGCGACGCCGAGAATCGCCACGGCGACGAGGATCTCGAGCAGCGTAAAACCGCGTTCGCCGACCGCGGTGGCTCGGCTGGATGCGAGCGGAGGTTTGAATCTCAGGTTCACCGGGCTCTCCACTCGGGACTGTGATGCTTGACCGACGTTTGGCCCGTAAACGAGTCATAGGTCACTACGTAGGAGTCTTCACCGGAGACGAGCGTGATCGATATCGGCAAACCACCGCCTTCCGGAGTGAGGTAAACCTGCGCCTGACCTGCATTCTGTTCGGCGGTTTCTGTTCTCACCGATGCAATCTCTACCCCCAGCGGCAACACCCCGGGTTTCGCGTACGGGTCCCAGTCCTCGGCGAACCCACCGGCAAGCTCCCCTTCGGCGTAGGGTACATGTACGCGGATGTCCCAGCTTTCACGTTCGAGGTCGAAGTCGATGCGATAGGTACGTCCGCGTAGCGCGGCTTCGTCGGAAAGGTAGCTGATTAAGGTAGCCAGGCGGTCGGCTCCTGCCTCTGCGCGTGTCGCCGTTAGGTCGGGGAGACGTGGCAGGACGATCACGAGCATCAGGCCGAAGATAAACAGCACTACGCTGATCTCGATCAGAGTGAATCCGGCCTGCGAACGCGGGTGGCCAGTCATTGCCAGGGGCGTGGTCAGAAGTCCCGCGAGTCGATGTCTGCGTCCAGTCCGTCGCCGCCTTCTTCGCCGTCGGCGCCGAGCGAGCGGAGCACGTAGCTTTTGGAATCGCCCGCGTACAAGAATTCATTGTCCCACGGGTCTAACGGAACTCGTTCCAAGTAACCGTCTTCGCGCCAGTTGCGCGGTATGCGGCCGGTTGTGGGTTGGACGACGAGTGCCTCCAATCCCTGCTCTGAGGTCGGATAGGCTCCGGAGTCGATTCGATAGAGGTTCAGAGCCTCTTCTATCGCGCGTATATCGGCCATTGCTTTGACTAGGCGCGCTTCGTCGGTGCGTCCGATGATCCGCGGGGCCGCCAGGGAGATGAGCAACCCTAGGATCATGACCACCACGAGGATTTCGATCAGCGTGAAGCCGCGTTGGAGCGAGGGTCTTCCCATTGTTTTGGCCATTGCTCGGAGCATCTTATCGAACCAGCTGGTTCATCTCAAAGACGGGTAGTAATACCGCGACCACGATGAACATTACGATTGCACCCATGATCACCGTCGTGACCGGAGCAAGCATAGAGGACAGAGAGTC
Organism: Deltaproteobacteria bacterium; assembly: GCA_029262415.1. Lineage (GTDB taxonomy): Bacteria > Desulfobacterota > Binatia > UBA1149 > JAJCZL01 > JAJCZL01. The sequence goes on from JAJCZL010000056.1 coordinate 132,033, forward strand.
TACGTTGGCACGTACCTCTTCATCTAGCATTGATGCCGCCTTTTCGAGCATAGTCTCGAGTTCGCCGCTTTTTTCGCCCACGCCGATCATATCGACGACCATCGGGTTGTACAGTCCGCTGGTGCGCAGAGCCGGAGCCAGTGGGTCGCCCTGCGTTACTGCCTCTTCGGCGTCCTCGAGCGAGTCGGAGAACAGCCGGCTGCCGACCACGGAGCGGGCGATCGCGAGCGCCTTGACCAGCGTCAATCCGCCCGAGAGCATTGTCGCGGTGGTCTGTGCGAAGCGGGTCGCGGCGACGTTCTTTGCAAGTGCTCCGGCAATTGGAGTGGCGTACCACACGCGCTCGAGTTGACGAGCGCCGCTCTGGGTACGTCCGTAAAGGCGTAGTCCTATCAGTGCCAGGATCAGCAGTACCCCGACGGTGGTTCCCCAGGTGCCGAGGGTATCGGCCATCCACATCAGTACGCGGGTGGGCAGCGGAAGCTTCTGATTAGATTGTGCGAACACACGTGTCACCTGCGGCACTACGTAGGAGAGCAAGAAGAGGACAATTGCACCGCCAACCAGCATCATGAACAGCGGATAGGTCATCGCGTCGCGCACGCGGGTTTGTAGTCGCGCGCCGGCCTCGGCGTGGTCGGCTATGCGTACCAGCACGCGGTCGAGCGCGCCGCTGGCCTCGCCGGCGCCGACCATGCCCACGTAGATTTGCGGAAATACCGAGGGGTGCTTGGCCAGCGCGGTTTCGAGACTGCCGCCTTCGACGATGTGGGTGCGTACGTTGTCCAGTGCGCGTGTCATGCGAGGACTGATCTGCTGGTCACGAAGCGAGGCAACGGTCTCGACCAGTGGGATTCCGGCGCCCAGCAGGGTTGCCATCTGACGCATGGTGCGCGACAGTTCGGCCGCGCCGACACGCCGTGTGAACAGACCGGCCAGTGGGTTTCCGCCGCCGTCGCCGCCCTCTGCACTGATCGAGCCGGTGGCTCCGGGGTCACTGTGCAGGTCGGAAGCGAAGATGCCTTTCTCACGCAACCGTGCCCGCGCTCCGCGTAGACTGTCGGCGTCGATCAGTCCAGAGACGCTACGCCCGGCATCTGAGATTCCCTTGTAAGCGAAGGTCGGCATCCAATAGGTAGTCTACGGTGGGACAGGGGGGCGCCGCAACGCGGCACGTCGGGTTCCTTGGAGCCTGGCTAAACGGCTTCTTCGCTGGTCGCGCGCAAAATTTCTTCGACCGAGGTGATGCCCTGTCGAACTTTTCCGGTCCCGTCGGTTCTCAGGGTGGTAGTTCCGTGCGCAACTGCCGCCTCGCGAATCGCGACCGCGTCGCGGTGCTGCATAATCGCGGTGCGGACCGTGTCGTCGACAACCAGCAGTTCGTGGATCGCGGTTCTGCCCGTGTAGCCGGTCCCGCGACAGTTATCGCAGCCTTCGCCTCGGAGCCGCAGGCGTGAGTTATCGCCGAGCATGCTCCCGAGTCCGAGCTCGGCAAGGCCACTTTCGGCCACGCCGCTGGGACGACTACACTCTAGGCAGAGCTTACGAACCAAGCGTTGGGCGAGCACCCCGATCAGGGAAGAGGAAACCAGGAAGGGTTCTATGCCCATGTCGAGCAGCCTGCTCGCAGCACTGAAAGAGTCGTTAGTATGCAGTGTGCTCAGGACCAAGTGGCCGGTAAGTGCTGCCTGAATTGCGGTACGCGCGGTGTCGGAGTCACGGATCTCGCCGACCATGATGACGTCGGGGTCTTGGCGCAGTATCGAACGCAGGCCGCTCGCGAAGGTGAGTTCAATCTTCGGGTTGACCTGGATCTGCCCGATACCCGGCAACTGATATTCGACCGGATCCTCGATCGTGATGATGTTCTTCTCTTCGGAATTAATCTCTGAAAGCGCAGCGTAAAGCGTTGTGGTTTTACCGCTACCGGTGGGTCCCGTCACCAAGATGATGCCGTGGCTTTGAACAATCAGCCTGCGGAAGTTCTCGAGGTTGGCTCCAGATAGCCCGAGCTGTCCGAGGCCGAGGACCGTGGAGCTGCGGTCGAGCAGTCGCATGACGACACGTTCTCCGTGTGCCGTCGGCAGCGTTGAGCAACGGATGTCCACTTCCCGGCCGGCGACGCGCGTGCGGATGCCGCCGTCTTGCGGCAAACGCTTCTCTGCGATGTCCATTGACGCCATCACCTTGATGCGTGATGTCATCGCGGCGTGAATTCGTCGTGGCGGGCGCAGCACTTCGATGAGCATGCCATCGACTCGGTAGCGGACCGAGCTGGTGGTCTCGAACGGCTCAATGTGGATATCGCTGGCCCCGTCTTTGGCTGCTTGGAAAATGATCTGGTTGATAAGCCGGATGATTGGCGCTTCGTCGTCGGATTCGAGCAGGTCGGGCACCCGCAAGTCGCCGCCGCCAAGTTCGAGCGACTCGTCGTTCTCAAATCCTTCCATCAGTCCGCCGGTTCCCGCGGCGCGGTCGAAAGCGCGATTGATTCCCTCGGACAGCGCCGGATCGGGGACGACGACCGGTTCGATCTCGCGCCCGTAAAGCACCCGCAAGTCGTCGAGCGGGCCGAGACGCAACGGATCGGCGGTAGCGACACGCAGGGTGTCCGCGCCGAGCCTCAGTGGCAGCAGTTTGTTTTTGCGGCAAAACTGCATGCTGAGACGCCTGACCAAATCTGCCGGCGCGTCTTCGTCGTCAATTACCGGAGAGAACGCCAGCCCTAGACGTTCGGCGAGAAGAGCCGCCCAGCGGACCTGGGAGATCGCACCGGTTTTTTCCAACTGTGCACCGAGTTCAGCGGTGTTCGTCGATTTGCCGCGTGCGTCGTCGATCTGGGTGCGCGTCAGACCGGCACGCATAAGGAGATTGTCGAGTGATTCATCGACGGTCACGGCGACCGACGGCGTATCGGATGCGGGACGGTTCAGAACAGCTCCCGGAAGTCGTCGATGATCTCGAGGTTCTCGTTGCCGGACGGATCTTCTTCTTCGAGGACCGCGGTTCCGTGCTGCCACTCGACGGCGGGCTCCTCGGGCAGGTTGGAGGGGATTGCGCCGTAGGCGCGGCCTTGGTTCGCAGGAAGCCAACGCGTCGGGTCCGGCTCCTCCCACTTGTCGTTCTTCTGGCCGGTGTTGCCGAGGTTTTGCTGGTACTTGCGTTGGCTGTCGTCGGTGATCGTCTGCAGGTCGCGCGCACTGCGAATTACATGGGGCGTCAAGAACGCGATCAGGTTCACCTTACCGCTCGACTTTTTGTCGGCCTTGAACAGCCGTCCTAGTATCGGGATCTTCGACAAGACCGGGACACGCGATTCGGTGACTGTGATCGCGTCGCTGATCAAGCCGCCGATTACTGCAGTCCGCCCATCGGCGACGCTGACGGTTGTGGACGCGGACCTGATCGTCGTCGTCGGCCCTACCGCGGCGGCGTCGATGAGCGCGTTGAAGACGATCGCCGAGACTTCCTCTTCGACCGTCAAGATCACGCTGTCGCCCTCGGAGACTTGCGGGGTCACCTTGAGGCGGATGCCGACATCGCGTCGTTCGACGGTGGTGAACACGTTCGATACCGATGCGAGGTCGACGCCTTGACCCGTTATGAACGGCACGTTCTGTCCGACGACGATTTCTGCTTCTTGGTTGTCGAGGGTGAGCAGAGTCGGTGCCGAGAGCACGTTGACATCGCTGTCGGCGGCCAGTGCTCGGAACAGGGCGACGTTGGCCGGGACTTCGCTGCCGTCGGGCAGCGTCACGGTACGGTCGCTGGCGGCAGCGAGGATCAGTCCCGAGAGCGCGAATGGGTTGGCGACGCCGGTGGTTAACGCTCCGAGGCTGGCCAGGTTGCTCGATGCCAAGCCGACGCCGTCTCCGAGATCCCCACCGCCTTGGAACTCAAAGCCGAGTTCACGCGAGCGATCGACCGATACCTCAACGATTATGGCTTCCACGAACACCTGCGGTCGTTCGATATCGAGCTTTTCCAAGAGCCTGAGAGCGACCTGGTAACCTTGCGGCGCGGCGTCGATGATGACGGCATTGGTGGCGGGGTCGGCGCTCACGGTAACGTCCTCGGAAAGTCCGAGACCTCCTGAAGCCGCCGATGCTGCCTTTGGGTCGGTTTTTCCCGCCGCGGGGCGTTTGCTACGTCCGGCCGAGATGATCGAGGAGAGTATCTCGACGAGGTCTTCAGCGTCGGCATGCCGTGCGTAGTAGACGTGGATGCGTTCACCGCCCGCGTTGAGCGGGGTATCGAGGGTGCGTACCAGGTCGCGAACCCTGCGCATATTGACGATGTTGGCGGTCACGATCAGCGCGTTGGTACGTTCGTCGGAGACGATACGAAGCCCGCCGTCTGCGGCCGCTCCTTTCGCAGGCTTGCCGCCGCGAGCGTCGGTTTGCAGCGACTCAAGCAGCTGCTTCGTCGTTGTCGCTGCGTCTGCGTGCTCGAGTTTGATGACCTCGACTGCTTCTTCCTGGCTCGGGGTGTCGAGTGCTTTGACTATAGTAGCGACCCTACTGGTGTTCAGGGCCAGGTCGCTGACGATCAGAGTGTTGGTCGCGCGGTAGGCGACCACGGTGCCTTCTTTGGAAATCAACTGCTTGATCGACTCGGCGAGTTCGCGGACATCGACGTGTTCGAGTGGGATCAACCGTGTCGCGAATCCGTCATTGGAGTCGCCGCTGCGTGAAAGTGCGGCGCCTTGGGTCCGCGCCTCGCGTATCGGAACGATACGGATGACCACCCCGTCGTCGACCGTGGTCAGGCCGCGCACCGAGAGCACCGACTGGAAGACCGTGTAGGCTTCCTCGGGGGTAACAGGCGTCGGCGAGACGATCGTTGCGGTGCCGGCGGCGGTGTCGGTGAACACGAAGTTGCGACCCGTCACCTTGCTGATGAACTTGACGAACACCGGCAGCTCGACGGCTTCGAAATTGATGGTGATATTGCGCGTGGCGGCGGGTTGGGCGGCCGCAGTGCCGACCAAGAAGCCGGTCAACACCGCCGCCAGAGATAGCCGCATCAGCGCGGACGCTGGGCGGGTGTGTCCGGTTGTCGGTGCGCGCGTGAGCGGTTCAAGGTGCGGTGGCTGGTTAAACGGTTCCATGGTTTATTGGATCCTGTAACTCATCGTGCTCGGCTTGTTTGCGCGCAGGATATCTATCCGCAGGGTGTCAGCACTCTGTATGACATCGAGAAGGCCGGCCGCCTTGGCCGGGTCGCTCAGCTGTTGGTCGTTGATACGTTGCACGACGTCGCCGTTCTTGAGGCCGATTTGCTCGAAGATCGAGCCCGGACGGATCGCGAACACGCGAAAACCCGTGTTTTTGCCGTCCTTCATATAGGGGACAGCCCGCGCCTGGGTGACGACCTCGTTCAGATTGGCGATCGCGTGATCGACTTCGCGACGATCGACCAGAAACTGTCCGTCGCCTGTCTTGCGAACGCCCGAGCCGGCCTTTGCGCTCGCTGTGCTCTCGGCTTTTACCCGCGACGGCGCGGTCGCGGTGCGTCGGCCGCGGGCGGGGGCGTCGCTGAGTTCGATGGTCTTGTGCTTGCCGTTGAGCAAAATCACGGCGCTGCGCGCAAACACCGTAACCAGCTCGGGGCCGTCGAAGATTTTCTCGCCGACTGCGAAGATGTCTTGTTGTCCGGTCTCGGCGTGCTGGAAGACCCCAAAACCGGTCCCTTCTATATCTGCGGTTCCGCGCAGCAAGATGTTGAGTGGTGCAGCTTGGGCGGCCGCCGTCGGTTCATCGGAGACGGCACCGGTCTCGGAGCCGAACAGGTTTCGCCGAAATATCGCCTGGGTATCGGGTCCGAGCACAGAGGGAGCCGTGGCATCGTTCTGCGTGCGTCCCGGTTGGTAGATTGTCGAGGTGGTCTGTGGCGTGTGCGCGTCCAACCAATAATCCACGGCTGCTGTGGCCGCGACCGCCCCCGCGTAGGCGGCAGTCGCGATGAGGAGATAGGGCAGCATGCTCATCACGCGCCGCTGGTGCGTCAGCGCCACATCGCGGAGGTTAGGTAAATCCGCTAGATAATTCAAGTTTTTACGATTGCGACGCGTTTGCCCCGGGCGTTGTACAGTTGACCGCCTGGACGCACCGCGGTAGATTCCGCGACGCCGAAAACCCCGTGGTGGAGCGAGCGAAGGTGGACGATCTTTCGCGGTAGGCGCGAGAGGAGTGTCGGCCGAGATATGAATCGGGACGACGGAAAAAGGGGCGCTACCCAGAGCGGGGAGCCGGCCGATGAACAACAACAGGTCGCCGTTCGGCGATCCAAGCTCGCCTTGCTGCGTGAGCGGGGCCAAGCTTTTCCCAACGACTTTGTTCCCGACACGACTTGCGCCGATCTTGCGGCGAGGTTTGACGGCCGGGAAGGCGATGAGGTCGAGAAGACCACGGCCACCTACGCATTGGCCGGACGCCTCATGGCGATTCGCAGCTTTGGCAAGAGCGCCTTTCTCGCGCTTCGCGATGGTAGCGGGCGCATCCAATTGTTCGCCGAGAAGAAAAAGCTCGGTGATGACGTCTACGACGCTGTTAAAAAGTTCGACGTCGGCGACATTGTGGCGGTTAGAGGTCCTGCGTTTCGCACGCGTACCGGCGAGCTGACGGTGCGCGCGGAGAGTCTGCGCCTGTTGGCCAAATCACTGCGGCCGCTTCCTGAGAAATGGCACGGTTTGACCGACGTTGAGATGCGCTACCGGCAACGCTACGTCGATCTGATCGCCAACGACGATGTCGCACGCAAGTTCCGTGTGCGTGCGGCTGTGGTTGCCGGGGTTCGCCAATTTTTGGGTGACAAGGGTTTTCTCGAAGTCGAGACGCCGATGATGCAACCGATCGCCGGCGGCGCGGCTGCGCGGCCGTTCATCACTCATCACAACGCCCTCTCCCTTGATCTGTTCCTGCGGATTGCCCCTGAACTCTACTTGAAGAGGTTGGTGGTCGGTGGTTTCGAGCGCGTTTTCGAACTCAACCGGAACTTTCGCAACGAGGGTATCTCGATCCAGCACAACCCCGAGTTCACGATGTGCGAGTTCTACCAGGCCTACGCCACCTACGAAGACCTCATGGACTTGACCGAACTGATGCTGGCCCAGCTCGCGGTTGCCGCGACAGGCAATACCACCGTTACCTATGGTGAGCTACAACTTGAGTTCTCGGCGCCGTTTGCACGCATGACGATGGCCGAGGCGGTGGTGCGTCACTCGCGCTTAGATGAGAGCAACGTCCTCGATCGCTCCGCGCTTGAAGCGCTCGCAGGCGACCTCGGAATCGATGCCGCAAAGCGCAAACCAGGTTTGGGACTGCTCGCCGACGTATTCGAAGAGGTAGCCGAGGAGTCGTTGGTGCAGCCGACCTTCATCACCGACTTTCCGGTCGAGGTCTCGCCGCTCGCCCGCCTGAGGGATTCCGATCCGCGTTTTGTCGATCGCTTCGAGCTCTACGTGGCCGGCCGTGAGATCGCCAACGGGTTCTCCGAACTCAACGACCCCGAAGATCAAGAGCGCCGCTTTCACGAGCAGTTCGGTATGCGCGAGGCCGGCGACCACGAGGCGCACATGATGGACGAAGACTACGTTTGTGCTCTCGAGTACGGCATGCCGCCGACCGCGGGGGAGGGGATCGGTATCGACCGCCTGGTGATGTTGTTGACCGACTCGGCGTCGATCCGCGATGTGATCCTGTTTCCGCAACTCAAGCCTCACGTGCGCGGCTGAGGGCGGGGCGCCGCAGTCATGCGTTGGGAGACTCTGGTCGGGCTTCGCTACTTACGCTCGCGCCGTAAAGAAACCTTCGTTTCTGTCATTACAGTCATTTCAACGCTCGGCGTGCTTATCGGCGTGATGGTGATGACGATCACGCTGTCCGTGATGACCGGTTTCGAGGAAGACTTGCGTTCACGCATCCTCGGTCTTCATCCACACTTGCGGCTCACCAACAGGTTGAGTGCCGGGGTTGTCCAGGATCCCGAGGAGCTTGCCGCCGAGATGCGTGCTCACCCCGAGGTGCTCGAAGCCGCGCCGATCCTTAACGCGCAGTTGATAGTGTCGGTTGGCGACCAAATCTCCGGCGTGTACGCTCGCGGTGTGGATCCCGATTCGCAATCGAGCACCTTCGGAATTACCGACATGGTCGTTGAGGGTAGCCTTGAAGAAATCGGGCGTACCCGACGTATCGATGGCGCGGATCTGCCGGGCGTCATGTTGGGGCGCGGCTTGGCCAAGCAACTAGGTGTTGCATCCGGCGACGCCATCACGTTGATGTCTCCCAAGCTGAGTGCAAGCCCGCTCGGCGTGCTCCCGCGCAGCAAGCGTTTCTATATCGCCGCGATGTTCGACTCCGGTATGAGCGAATACGATGCGGGATTGGTCTACATCTCGATCGAGTCGGCACGCAAACTCGTGGGCGTGGGGCCGGTCGCGACGGGGATCGAGGCAAGGATCAAGGATCCGTACGATGCCCCGCGCGTAGCCGAGCAACTCAATGCGGTCATAGGGATGCCCTACTGGGTCGAGAGTTGGACCGAAGCGCACCGTAACGTGTTCGCAGCGTTGCAGCTTGAGAAGACGGTGTATTTCTTGGTTTTGCTGCTGATCATCATGGTCGCGGCGTTTGCGATAGTTGCTACCCTTTACATGGTTGTGATGGAGAAGCGTCGCGATATCGGGGTTCTCAAGGCGATGGGTGCCCGCAACCGGTCGATCGCGCGGATCTTCGTACTAAAGGGATTGTTGGTCGGAACGCTCGGGACGGCGCTCGGGGCGCTGTTCGGCTACTTGGCTTGCCTCGGGCTGCAGACTTTTGAGTTCGTCGATTTACCTGAAGGGGTGTTTTACGTCTCCAAACTCCCGGTGCGCATCGTCGGGGTAAATTTTGCGGTTGTTTGCGCGGCCTCGATGACCATCTGCTTGCTTGCGACGATTTTTCCAGCCTGGAAGGCGACGAAGATCGCCCCTGTAGACATCCTTCGCTATGAGTAAGCCGGATGTGGAGGTGGCTGTGCTGGAGGCACGGGGGCTCGAGAAGCGCTACGACGACGGCGAACGTGTCGTCGATGTGTTGCGGGGTCTCGACCTCACGGTTGCCGCCGATGAGGGGATCGCGATCGTCGGCCAGTCGGGCGTGGGTAAGAGCACGCTCCTACATCTGCTCGGGGCGCTTGACGATGCCGATGCCGGTACGGTTTTGGTCGAGGGCAGGGACATCGGGCAGATGGATGCCGATGCTCAAGCCGAGTTGCGCAATCGTTCCCTGGGTTTCGTTTTTCAGTTTCACTACTTACTTGGAGATTTCGATGCCCTGGAGAACGTCATGCTGCCACTGTTGATCAACGGCTCGGCGCGCGCCGTGGCGCGAAAGCGCGCGCTGGAAGTTCTCGAACGCGTGGGACTTGCCGACCGGGTCGATCACCGGCCGGCTGAACTGTCGGGCGGGGAACAGCAACGCGTCGCTGTGGCCCGCGCTCTGGTCGCCAAACCGAGACTGATTCTTGCCGACGAACCCAGCGGCAACCTCGATCCACTCAGTGCGGCGCACGTTCATGAGCTGCTTCGCGGAGTGCAGCGCGAGAATCGCTGTTCGCTGGTGGTTGCAACCCACAATGCCGAGCTGGCCGCGATGATGGATAAGATCTACCGAATCCAGGACGGCGTCCTGACCGAAGTGGGTTCGCCGTGAAAGCGAGCCTTCGCAGGTACTGCGCGTGCAGGCGGCAGCCGACGTTGCCGAGCGTTGTCTGTTCGCTCGTGACGGCCGCCGTGCTCGCCACCGGCCTGCTGGCTTGGGTGCCGCTCGCGCACGCCGGGGTCGTCGCCGATGTCGAGATCGTCGGGGTCAGCCGGGTTGACGAGGGAGCGGTCCGCATCCAGATCACTACAGCGGTTGGGGATACCATTGACCCGGAGACCATCGATTCCGACGTTAAAGGCATTTACTCGCTCGGACTCTTCGATCGAGTGTGGGTCGTCGCTGAGGAGCGACCGACGGGGATGCTGCTGACCTACCACGTAAAGGAGCGCCCATACATCGAGGAGATTTCGTTTGTCGGTGTCAAGAATGTGACCGACGAGGACCTCGAGGCGGTCATCAATCTGCGTCCCCGAACCATTTACGACCCGCAGAAAGCCTGGGAAGGTTTGCGTGAGGCGCGCAAGTACTACGCCGCGCAGGGGTACGCCGATGCCGACCTCGACTTTGAGCTGGAAATCTACGGTGACAACCAAGTCAAAGTCGTCTACACAGCGAACGAGGGTGAGTTGGTCCGGGTCCAGGACATCCGTTTTGAAGGCGTCGAGGCGTTCAGCGAACGCAAGCTTCGCCGCATCCTCGGTACTAAGAAGGAGTGGTTCTTCTCGTTCCTTACCGGCGCGGGTTTGTTGAACGACGATGAGCTCACGGCCGATGTTGAGAAGCTTGGTGCGTTCTACTACGACCAAGGCTACATCAACGTCCGCATCGACGAGCCCGATGTGGAGCGTGGCGAGGACGGCCTAATCGTGACGTTCAAGGTCGACGAAGGGCCGCAATACCGAGTCGGCGAGATGACATTCATCGGTGATCTCTTCATCGAAGAAGAGAAATTGCTTGCCGTTTCCTCTCTGCAGCCGGGCGACGTATTCAGTGCCAGCGAGCTCCGTGAGGCGATTTTCCTGATGGTCGAGTCCTACGGGAACCTCGGCTACGCCTTCGCAGAGGTCGTGCCCTTGACTGAGGTCGTCAGTGACGAACCGGTCATCGATGTCGCGTTCCGGTTTAAAAGCGGCCCCATTGTCACCGTGCGGCGTGTGATCATCCGCGGTAACACTAAAACCCGCGACTACGTAGTTCGGCGCGAGTTGCAGGTTGGCGAAGGCGAACGATTCACCGGGTCGGGGTTGCGCCGCTCGCGTGAGAACATCGAGCGTCTCGGATTTTTCTCGAAGGTTGAGTTGACCACCAACCGGACCGATCGTGACGACGAGGTTGACCTCCTTGTTGAGGTTGAAGAGGGACGCACCGGCACGTTCTCGGCTGGCGCGGGCTTCAGTTCTTCGGATAGCTTCATCTTTAACGCACGTATTCAAGAGCAGAACCTGTTCGGGCGCGGCCAGGCGTTGGTTGCCAATATGGATGTCGGAAGCGTACGCCAGAACGTGCAGTTGAGTCTCACCGAACCTTGGTTCGGCGGGATCCCGTTGAGTCTTGGTGCGGACTTGTTTAGTTGGCAGCTCGAGTTCGACGACTTCACGCGTGGTGGTACCGGCTTTGCGGTGCGCGCGTCGTATCCTTTGCGCGATCTCGGCGTCGAGAGCTTTCTCGGTTTCTCGCTCGACCGAGTGCGTGCCGGTCTCGAGTACCGTCTTGAAGAGTCCCAGATCGACGGCGTCAGCTTGGCGGCACCGCCGAGCATCCAGGCTGAGGTCGGGACGCGGCTCACGAGTTCAATCGCGCCACGACTGATCCGCAGTACGCTCAATCACCCCTTCGATCCTACGCGTGGCTCGCGGCAGATTGCCTCCGCGGAATTCGCAGGCCTCGGCGGCGAGACGGATTTCGTCAAGCTCGAGTTCAGCGGTCGCTGGTTCACGCCTGTGTTCGAGACCAAGGGCGGTCGCGAGCTTGTATATTCTCTTGGTACCACGCTGGGCTACGGCGTCGGCGATGCAGGTACGAGTGGCGAAGAACTCCCGTTGTTCGAGCGCTACTTCCCCGGTGGCATCAACTCTGTGCGCGGCTTCGATACGCGTACGCTAGGGCCAGAGGAAGACTTCATCGATAACGATGGCGAGATCACCCGTCGTGAGACGGTCGGCGGTTCCCAACAGTTGATCATAAACAACGACCTGATCTTCCCGCTCATCCGCGACGCCGGTCTCAAGGGCGTTATCTTTTTCGATGCGGGCAATGCGTTTACCGCCGAAGACGGCTTTGATGCCGGTAAGCTACGGCTCGCAGCCGGTTTCGGGATTCGCTGGCTATCGCCGCTCGGTCCGCTTCGGGTCGAGATCGGATATCCCCTCGACGCAGAGGACGACGAAGGTTCGAGCGTCGTGCTGTTCTCGTTCGGGGCACCGTTTTGATAACCTGGAGACTCTTATGAACACAAAAATTCCTGCATTTATCACATCCTCTCTGGTCGCCGCTGCGGCGCTTGCGATTCCCGTGTCCGCCGGCGCACAGGACATCAAGATCGGCTACATCATTACTCAGCGCTTGATTGCGGAGTCGCAGATCGGCCAGGGCGCAGCCGAAGAGCTGAAAAAGAAGATGGAATCGGCGAACTCGGGCCTCCAAGACAAACTCGCCAACATCAAGGCGCTTGAACAGGACTTGGAAAAACGCTCGATGGTCCTGAGTGACGCCGAGCGCAAGAAGGCCGCCGATCAGCTCGAGAAAGAACTGGTTGAAGCAAAGCGCATGAAGGAAGACTTCCAGCGTTCGTTGCAGAAAGCCGAGGGGCAGGTGATGGGCAAGGTAAACGTGTTTTTGCGCGAGGTGATTGAAGACTACGGCAAAGCCAACGGTTACGATCTCATCCTTGACGCGTCTACGCTGCTGTACATCTCACCAAAGCCGGATCTTACCGATCAGGTCATCAAGATGGCGGACAAGAAAAAAAGGTAGCCGGTTGCCCGAATCGACGCATATCCACGAAACGGCGATCGTCGAGAAAGGCGCGGAGTTAGACTCCGGCGTCATCGTTGGCGCGTATGCGATCGTCCACGCCGGAGCGCGGGTCGGTGCGGGGACGACGGTTGGACCCCACAGCGTGATCGAGGGATCGGTTACGCTCGGTCGTAACAACCGGGTTTCGCAGTTCGCCTCGCTCGGTTCCGAACCCCAGGACCTCAAGTACAACGGAGAGCCGACCCGTGTTGAGATCGGCGATGACAACACCATTCGCGAGTTCACGACCGTCAATCGCGGCACCGAAGGCGGCGGTGGGATTACCAACATCGGTAACAGCAATATTTTGATGGCCTATTCCCACGTTGCGCATGACTGCCATGTCGGCAGCAGCGTCGTGTTAGCCAATTGTGCGACGTTGGCGGGGCATGTTACGATCGAGGACTACGCTGTGGTCGGTGGCTTGGCCGGCATCCATCAATACTGCAGGATTGGGACCTCGGCCATGATCGGTGGAGCTTCTGCGGTGGTTCAGGACGTGCCGCCGTTTTGTATGGCGCACGGCAACCACGCCGATCTGCGCGGCCTGAACGCGATCGGTCTGCGGAGGCGCGGCTTCACGGCCGAGCAGATCAAGGAAGTCCGCGCGGCCTATAAGATCCTGTTCCAAAAGGGGCTCAAGTTGAAGGATGCCATCGAGACGTTGAAAAGGGATTTCGCCGGTTCCGAGCCCGTTCAGACGATGGTCCGTTTCGTCGCTGGATCCGAACGCGGAATCGTCCGTTGAGCGAATCATACCGATGGATCACATCGGTCTAATTGCAGGCAACGGGAGTTTTCCGGTTCTATTCGCACGCGAGGCGAAGTCGCGCGGAATTCGGATCACCGCTGTGGCACATCGTGGAGAGACGCTTGAGGCGTTGGTAGCGGAAGTCGATGCGCTAACCTGGGTCCGGGTTGGTCAACTCGGCAAGATGATATCGGCGTTTAGGCGCGCGGGGATCACCCGCGCGGTGATGGTCGGTGGCCTCAATAAGGTTCATTCACTGCGCTCTTTTCGCCCCGACTGGCGCGGTATTCGATTCCTTCGGCGTGCCGCGGGAATGGGCGACGACGTTCTTCTGCGCACCCTTGCGTCCGAGTTCGAGTCTGATGGCATTGAGATTGTGCCCTCGACGATATTTCTCGACCGCATCGTCGCAGCGGCCGGACCTATCGCCGGACCGAAGCCCAATCCGGCTGCGTTCGACGACATACGGCTCGGAGCGCGCGTCCTCGAGACCACCGGGGTGCTCGACGTTGGACAGTGCGTCGTTGTCGAAGGCGGCGTCGTTCTTGCGATAGAAGCGGTCGAGGGCAGCGACGCGGCGATTGCGCGCGGCGGCGCGCTCGGTCGCGGTGCCGCGGTGGTCGTCAAAAGAGCCAAGCCCGGCCAAGATCTCCGCTTCGATGTCCCTGCGGTTGGCGCAAAAACAATGGAAACAATGCACGCATCGGGAGCGACCACGCTGGCAATTGAAGCCGGGTCGACAATCATATTGGAAGGCGACCGGTTCTCCGTATTGGCCGATCGCTACGGTATCGCCGTGGTCGGCTGCGATGCGCACGGAGAGCTCAGCGATGGGTGATGCTGTTCGTATGGGCGTTGTCGGCGTCGGTTATCTCGGCGGGCTACATGCCTCGAAATACGCGCAGATCGAGAACGTCGACCTGGTCGGTGTGTTCGATCTCGACCGCGCACGAGCAGAGAAGGTCGCCGCGGACTCGGGCGCGCGTGTGTTCGACAGCGCTGCAGAGCTTTACGCGGAAGTTGAGGCGGTGAGCATTGCGGTGCCGACAGTGCACCATCTCGAAACTGGGCTTGCTGCCTGCGAGCGGGGCATTCACATCCTGATGGAGAAGCCGCTGGCGAACAACCCCATCGACGCGCGGCGCCTGCTCGAAGCCGCCGAACAGGCGGGTATTGTCATGCAGGTTGGTCATCTCGAGCGATTTAACCCGGTCTTTCGTGGACTGCGCGAACTCGTGCGGCGCCCGCGTTTTATCGAATGCCATCGCCTCTCGCCGTTCGCCGGCCGCGGGGGAGATACCAACGTCGTTTACGATGTTATGATTCACGATCTCGATCTGATCGATTTCCTCGTTGGCGACGATCTCGTCGAGGTCGAAGCGATCGGGGTACCGGTGCTTTCCCGTGAGATGGATATCGCGAACGCGCGCCTCAAGTTTGCGGGCGGCTGCATAGCCAACGTGACGGCGAGCAGGGTCTCACTCAAGCGTGAGCGTAAGCTAAGGATCTTCGAACCCGAGGCCTACGTCTCGGTGGACTTTGACGGTGGGCGCGTGGTGATCGCGCGTCGTAAGAACAGTGCCGATATCGAACCGAGTGTCTCTCCGATGGAGTCGGTGTCGGTAGAGGAGCGAGAGGTTGGCGCCGGCGACGCCCTACTCGAAGAGCTTCGATCTTTCGTGCGCTGTGTGCGGACGGGCGATGCCCCGGTTGTCGGTGCAGGCGAAGCCTTGCGGGCGATCGAAACCGCCGAGCGCGTCGTCGGTGCGATCAAGGCATAAGGAACACCGTCGCGGCATGCACAAGCGGATCATGATCGTGGCCGGTGAGGCTTCGGGTGACGCGCACGCTGCGCTTCTGGTACGCGCGATGCGCGAACGTGCGCCCGCGTTGTCCTTTTACGGCGTGGGCGGTGACAAGATGCGCGCAGCAGGAGTTGAGACGCGGGTTGACGCCCACGATCTTTCGATCATGGGATTCACCGAGGCGGCACTGGGTCTCCGCCGCGTGTGGGGTCACTACAAAAAGCTTTCGGCAGACTTCATCTCGGCTAACCCACCCGACATGGTTATCTTGGTCGACTTCCCTGAATTCAACTTGGTGATGGCCAAAGCTGCGAAGAAGGCAGGCATTCCAGTGTTCTACTACGTCAGCCCGCAGGTTTGGGCGTGGCGGCAGGGGCGGGTTCGCAAGATAGCCGATCGCGTTACCCGCATGGTGGTGCTGTTCCCTTTCGAGAGAGATCTCTATGGCGAATTCGGGCTGGACGTCCATTTCGTCGGCCATCCGCTTGCCGAAGACGTTCGCGCCGACCGTGGCCGCGCGGAGACCCTTGCGCTGCACGGGCTGCCCGACGATCGCCGTTTGGTGACGCTGCTCCCGGGAAGTCGGGCGAAAGAACTCGAAGCAAATTTCCCGGTGATGCTCGAGGCGGCGGCGCGGCTGCGCGGGGAAGCGGCATTTGCCGTCGCGCGCGCCCCAGGGCTGGCGCCGGGTCTGGTAGAGCGGTACGTCGCGCGGGTTCCGCAGGCGAATGTCGCGATCGTAGACGCTGATACCTATAATCTGGTGTCGGCGAGTGACGCGGTTGCGGTAACTTCGGGGACCGCGACCGTCGAGTGTGCTTTGATTGGGGTCCCCATGGTAGTTTTGTATCGAATGTCGCGGACAACTTACTTGCTCGCTAAGTTGCTCGTGAAGTCCCCTTTCATTGCAATGCCTAACATTGTGCTCGGTCGCGAGGTGGTTCCTGAACTCGTGCAATCCGAAGCCAATGCGGACAACGTCGTGGTGCAAATACAGCGCCTGCTTGACCCGGTCATTGGCTCGCAAGTCAAGGCTGGGCTGACCGCAATGCGCGACATGATCGTACTGCCCGGCGCAGCAGGGCGCGCGGCAGAGCTGGCACTGGAGGTTGTCGCTTGAGCGCTTGGTCTGTCATGCGGCGGATCAGCAGGTACCTGGGGCCGTACTGGTGGCCGCAGTTTACGATGGCTCTGGTCTGCATGGTGGCCTACAGCGCTACCTCGGGGGTCATTCCCTACATCGTCAGATCGCTGGTCGATGACGTTTTCCAGAGCGGCAACGCCGAGCGCTTGAAGATGATCCCGTTGATGATCCTCGTTGCGTTCTCGTTTCGCGGGATGGTTAGTTTCGGCCAAATTTACTTGAGCGAATGGGTCGGACAGCGCATTACTTTCGACCTACGACGCGACATCGAGACCAAGACGCTCGGGCTTCCGCTATCTTTCTTCGACACGGCGCGAACGGGCGACCTCCTTTCCCGCGTAACGACCGACGTGCTTCTCGTACGTCAGGCGCTCACCGAAGGTGCAGCCGCGATTATCCGTGATACTACGACGGTCATCGTTTTAGTGCTGGTGGCTTTCTATCTCGACCCGGCGCTCGCGTTGATCACGTTTCTAGTTTTCCCGTGTGTGGTGGTACCGCTGCAGGCGCTGTCGCGACGAATGCGCAAGTTGAGCGAAGAAGGTCTGGGGACGCTCGGCAATCTATCCGGCCTCTTGCAGGAGACCATACAGGGTAATCGTGTAGTCAAGGCTTTCGGAATGGAGGACTACGAAGCCGGACGTTTCGAGGCCGAGAACGAGAGATTACTGGCCTACTACCTACGAGCGGCGAAGATCAAGGCGTCGACGACCCCGATGATGGAGTTCTTCGTCGCTCTTGGTATCGCGGCCGTGTTGTGGTTCGGCGGAAATTCGGTGCTGTCCGGTGGCCGTACGGCCGGTGGCTTCATGGGCTTTGTGA
This sequence comes from Deltaproteobacteria bacterium, assembly GCA_029262415.1. Classification (GTDB taxonomy): domain Bacteria; phylum Desulfobacterota; class Binatia; order UBA1149; family JAJCZL01; genus JAJCZL01. Next base: position 149,217 of record JAJCZL010000056.1, read on the forward strand.
CTGCTGTGATGTTGATCTACGACCCGTTCAAGAAAGTCGTGCGTGCTAATAACAGTGTGCAGTCCGGTCTCGGCGCGGCCGACCGCGTCTTTGCGATTCTCGATACCGCCTCCGAGGTCGAAGAACGGCCTGGAGATCTATCGATCGACAGTTTCGAGGATGCCATTCGCATCGACGGGCTCTCCTTCTCTTACGGGGAGGAGAGGGTTCTGCATAACGTCTCTTTGGAGTTACCGCGCGGAACAGCGTTGGCGTTGGTCGGACCCAGCGGCGGCGGCAAGTCGACGCTCGCAGACTTGATTCCACGTTTTTATGAGTACGAGCAAGGCAGCATTACACTCGACGGTGTCGATATACGCAGCATCGGTCTTCGCTCACTACGCGCGATGATCTCGGTGGTCACTCAGCAGACGTTTCTGTTCAATGATACGATTCGCAATAACATCGCATACGGCAGCATCTGCGGTAGCGAAGAGAGTCTCGTGGCAGCAGCCAAGGCGGCCAATGCGCACCGATTCATCGAGGCGCTTCCGCAAGGCTACGACACCGTAGTCGGAGAAATGGGCGTGAGGCTATCTGGCGGCCAGCGTCAACGGCTCGCGATCGCACGTGCTCTTCTCAAGGACGCGCCGATTCTTATTCTGGACGAGGCGACGAGCGCTCTCGATTCGCAATCGGAGAGGCTTGTGCAGGGAGCGATCGAGCGGCTGATGGAGGGACGGACAACGTTGGTTATCGCGCACCGGCTTTCGACGATTCGCAACGTCGATCGAATCGCGGTGGTTGCTTCCGGAGAGATCGCAGAGTTGGGCACCCACGAGGAGTTGATCGAGAGCGGGCAACTGTACAAACAATTTTATGCCATCCAGTTCGAGGACGACCCGGTATCCGGCCGACACCACACCATCTAGCAGCGGTCGTCACGTACGTGGCTTGCGTAAGGTGGGGTGGTTTGAACGAGCAGAGATAGCACTGCTCGGGACGCTGAGTTGGGCCCTGCTCGCGTTTCTGCGTTTGACCACAAGAGTGGAACTTCACGGCCATTGCGGGCTCACAGATAGCTGGCGCAAGGGTGAACCCACAATCTTTGCGTTCTGGCACGGCCGCGCGAGCATGATGACGATGTTTTACAAAGGCTCGAGCGGTGTGATCATGAACAGCAATCACCGTGACGGCCAGATCGTCTCGGTTGCTCTGCGCCGCTTTGGGCTGCGGACGATAGGCGGGTCGAGCTCGCGTGGTGCGGTAGGCGGGATGCGCGGGCTTTTCCGCGCTTTCAGCCAAGGCAACGACGTTGCTCTTGTGCCCGACGGTCCACGCGGGCCGGCGGGTGTTGCAAAACCCGGTGCGGTCGAGCTAGCGTTGCGCAACCGTGCGCTTCTTTACCCGGTTGCCGCCAGCGCGACACGCGCGATCCGCTTCCGTGGTTGGGATCGCATGATGCTGCCTACGCCCGGTGCTCGCGTGATCGTTGTTGTGGGAGAACCAATTGTGCCTCCGCAGGTCGAGAAGGGCGCGTTCAAGGCGGCGCGCGAAAGTTTGAGCGCTGAACTCGAGGCGCGATTGGCCGAGGCATGCCAAGAGGCCGACCGCATGGCCGGCCGTGACCAGGAAGAGACTTGAACCAGTCGCAACTCGGCTTCGGCGGCAGAGTTCTCTATGGGATCTACACTGCGATCGCGACGGTCGTCTCACTCGGCCTGGAGACCGGGCTACGACTCGGTCTGGTTGACCAGCAAGATCACGTGCGTACTGCCGAACGTACCGGCATGTGGGAGCAGGGCGGCATGGCCGGTTCGGTGCGTGCGGGAATGGGACTCCGGCCGGTTTGGGTACACGCGGCTTCGGTCGGTGAAGTAACGCTCGCGAAGACCTTGATCGGTGCGCTTAAGCGCGCGCGCCCCGGCACGCGCGTGCTGCTGACGTGCAACACCGCGACGGGTCGCGAGCTGGCCGATCGCAGCGGGGCCGACGAGGTCCACTATTTCCCGATCGATGCCCCGCGCGCCTTACGACGTGTGCTGGCGCTTATCCAGCCTGCGTTCGCCGTAGTGATTGAGACTGAGCTTTGGCCTACATTCCTTTTGACCCTCGCTGCTAACGGCACTCCGGCAGCCTTGGTCAACGCGCGTATCTCGGAGCGGACATTTCCGCGCTACACCCGCGTCCGAGCGCTGATCGAGCCGATCCTCGGTGCGTTCTCGGTCGTTTGTGCGCGCGACGAGGTCTCGCGTGGGCGTCTTCTGAAACTCGGCTGCGACCCTGCAGTGCTACATCTGGTCGGCGATCTTAAGTTCGATGCTTTTGATAGATCGACGGTTGATGAGACCGCAGACTTTCTCGCCGATATTGCTGCGCCGGTACTGGTTGCGGCCTCGACGCACCCCGGAGAAGAGGAACTGGCGCTCGAGGTCTTTGCGCGGCTTCTGGTAGGGAGAACCTCATTACGCTTGGTTGTCGCGCCGCGGCATCCTGAGCGCGCGCAGCAGATTTTGGCTGTAGCCGCGGCCCGTGGGCTCGAATCTGTTGCGTGGACCCGGCTTCGCGAAACGCCCGAGACGCAGTGGTCGGTACTCGTTGTCGATACGGTCGGTGACCTGCTCGGGTTCTTTCGCGGCGCGGTCGGGGTGTTCTTGGGCGGGAGCTTTACAGGTTTAGGTGGGCACAATCTTCTCGAGCCGGCGGCATTCGCTAAGCCGATCGTTTGCGGCCCGCATCTGTCGAATGTTGCGGCAGTAGCCCGCGATCTCACCCAGGCCGGTGCGCTTCAGGTAGTCTCGGATCTAGCCGGGCTCGAAAGTGTCTGGCGTGGATGGCTGGACGACCCCGATTCCGCTGTAGCTGGCGGTCAGAGCGGCCGCGCGGCTATCGAGAACAACCGCGGCGCGCTCGAGGCGACGATTGCTTTGCTCGAGCCGTTTGTTCCGGCTCTCGAACCGGCTAGGTAAAGTAGCTTGAGCACGGGAATTGAACGCATCTGGTACGGCTCCGGACCGGCAGCGATCGCAGGACGCATCCTGTTGGCGCCCGCGTCGTGGGTGTTCGGACTCATCGCTCTCGCACGCGCAGGGATGTACGCGCGCGGGCTCCTGCGCTCCGAACCCGCTGACGCGCCGGTCGTGAGTGTCGGTAACCTCAACGTTGGCGGTACCGGTAAAACGCCCATGGTCGTGTGGCTGGTTGAGCGTCTGCTCAATGCTGGGTTTCGCCCTGTCGTTGTATGCCGAGGGTACGGCGGCAAGGCCGGACGTCCGGTTGTCGTCGACTTCGATTACTCCTGGAGCCTTCCGCAGGATCTGAGCCACCGGGTATTTCGCCCGCGCTCGTACTCCGAAGGTCTAGAAGCCGCGGGTGACGAGGCGGTTCTTGTCGCGCGGCGTACCGGGTGTCCAGTCGTGGCGTTCGCAGATCGGGCGGAGGCTTGTCGCACTGCCTGTGACGCTTATGAACCCGATTGTCTAATCCTCGACGATGGCTTCCAGCACCTCAGACTTCGGCGTGGACTTGATATCGTGCTGCTCGGTGAGCGTGACCAAGGTGCGCGCCTGCTCCCCGCCGGGCCGCTACGTGAAAGAATGTCGGCGCTAGCGCGGGCCGATATTGTCATTCGGACCGCGCCCGACGCGCCGCTGCCCAGGGTTCGCCGTTCGCTCACCGGGCTGGTTGCGCGTCCCGATGCCGACGCGCGGATCGCACCGCTGGCGAGCCTAGCGGGTAAGCGGATCGCAGTGTTAGCTGCGATCGCGAACCCCGACGGGTTTTTTGCGATGGTGGCCGAGACCGGAGCCGAGATTGTCGTCAAACGTACGTTCGCTGACCACCACCCTTATGACGACGATGATTGGGACGACGTATTGCATGAAGCGCGTGCCGCGGGGGCTGAGATGATCGTGACGACCGAAAAGGATCTGGTGAAACTCGAGCGCGTCGCGGGCAGGACCGATCTCCTACGTGCGGTCCGCTTGTCGCTCGATGTCGAAGGCGGCGATGAGATCATCGCACGAATTACCTCACTTGACGCGCGTCACGGCCCAACCCATGATCGCGCGGCCGCACCCGCACCCGCACCCGAGGCCGAGTCCGAAAACAAAGACCAGGGCGCGGCCACGTAGACGGAGACTGGATGAAAGCACTTGTAACCGGAGCTGCCGGCTTCATAGGATCCACTCTGAGCGACCGGTTGGTCGAGCAGGACGTCGAAGTTGTGGGGGTCGACTGTTTCCTCGATTACTACCCGCGCGCGACGAAACAACGGAATCTCGCCGGTTTGGCCAAGAACTCAGCATTTCGTTTCGTCGAAGCAGATCTCGTTACGGCTGACCTGGAGTCGTTAACCGCTGATGTCGACTTTGTCTTTCACCAGGCCGCGCAAGCCGGTGTGCGCAGCAGTTGGGGGGAAGACTTTCGCATATATAGCGACAACAATGTATTTGCGACGCAACGCTTGCTCGAAGCCTGCCGTGTAGCATCGAACTTGAAGAAGTTTGTCTATGCGTCGTCTTCGTCCATTTACGGGGATGCCGAGTCTTTGCCGACCCACGAAGACACAGTACCGGGGCCGCTGTCGCCTTACGGTGTCAGCAAACTGGCCGGTGAGCACTTGGTGCGTTTGTACCACATCAACAACGGCCTCCCGACGGCGTCGCTTCGCTACTTTACGGTGTACGGACCGCGCCAACGGCCCGACATGGCGTTTAATCGTTTTATGCGTGCAGCGATCGAAGACCGTGAGATTTCGTTGTACGGAGACGGAGAGCAGTCACGTGATTTCACCTTCGTCGGAGACATTGTTGCCGCAAACATCGCGGCCGCGAACTCAGACGCAAACGGTGAAGCGTTCAATGTCGGCGGCGGCAGCCGCGTCACTGTGAACGAGGTCCTGGCAACGATCTCGCGGATTGCGGGCCGAACTTTACGCGTCAATAGGATGGACGCACAAAAAGGGGATGTCCGGCACACCGGTGCCGATACCTCGCGCGCCGCTGCTGCGTTCGCGTACAAGCCCAAGGTCGGTTTGGAGGAGGGGCTGGCTCGTGAGTACGCATGGCTCGCGTCTTGACCTCGACTGTAAAGCGTTTGCCTCACCCTGATCTCGGGTTCTAGCGCCCGTGGATGTGACCAACTCGCTCCCGTCGGGCTACTCCGACTACGACCGCGGCTCAGTCCGGATCGTGGCGCTGCGTCTGCAACTCGAGGAACTCGTCAGTCTGTTAGCTGGGCCGGCACGGCACGTGCCGGCCGACGTCTCTCTCGGGGGCCGTGGCGGAACACGGCGGGTCAAACTGGGTGGCCGCATTCTTTATCTTCGCAAGTGTCTGCGCGGCGGGCTGATGCGCTATCTGACGCGCGATCTCTACTTGCTTCGCCCGGCACGTCCGCTAGTGGAACTGATGGTGACCGAGAAAGCCCGCGCTGCAGGCTGTCGCGTGCCGGTGGTTGCCGGCGTCTGCGTCGAAGAGGCGGGCGTGTTCTATCGTGGATGGGTCGTTACCGAAGAAATTCCAGGGGTGGTGCCTTGGTTTAGATGCTACCAAGAGGCCGACAATCCTGAGCGTGGTCGGCTTCTCGCCGCCGCGGGGAGGGCCATGCGGGGTCTCAACGCAGCCGGCGTCTATCACGCCGACCTCAACGTCCACAACCTCCTCGTGTGCGCTGACGGCGAAGTGGCAATCGTCGATTTTGACAAGGCTCTGGCCGCTGCTCCCGATGAAGTTCGCCGTGGCGAGCGTGGCCGCGACAGATTCTGGCGTTCCCTCCACAAAGTTTGTGACGCCGTGGGTGAGGAACTCGACGATGCACAACGGCGCTGGCTCGAACGTGGCTACGAGCGCTAGAATGGCCTCCAATGGGAATCACGCGATGAAAAGCATGACTGGTTACGGTGCGGCCAATGGACAAGCCGGCAAAATCGGCCTTTCGGTCGAGATCCGCTCGGTCAACCAACGGCACCGGGAAATCAAGATCAGCGCGCCACGCGAGTATAACGCATGGGAGACTGAACTTCGCACATTGGTGGCCGGCAGCGTCGCGCGTGGACGTGTCGAGGTGTCGGTCGGTCGTACTGCGGGTATTCGCGCCGAGCAGATCGGCGTGCAGCACGACCTCGCGGCCGCTTATGTCAAGGCGCTCAAGGATCTGAAGCGCACCTACGGACTCAAGGGAGAACTCGATATTTCGCTTTTCCAGGGGCGCGGCGAGATCTTTCAGTCGCGCGGCAAAGGGCCGGACCCGGAAGTCGAAATCAAGGCTGTAAAAAGGATCTTGAAGAAGGCGCTCGCCGCACACAGCGCAGAGCGAACTCGAGAGGGCGCGAATCTCGAGCGCGACATTTCGAAACGGATCGCAAAGCTGCGCACGCTGGTGGCGCTCTTGAAGAAGACCACAGCCGGGGCTGCAGGGGATATGCGCGAGCGGCTCGAAACGCGAGTTCGCTCGCTTATCGGCGATACACGCGTTGAAGATGCGCGGCTGATCCAAGAGACGGCCTTGCTCGCCGAGCGTGCAGACGTGACCGAAGAGTTGGTCCGTCTGGATTCGCATCTGGATGGGTTGGGGCAGGTCGTTCGGTTGCAAGAGCCGGCCGGCAAGCGATTCGAGTTCTTGCTTCAAGAAGTTGCGCGCGAGTTCAACACCATCGCGTCGAAATCCGGGAACGTGAAGGTGACGGGATTGATCGTTGACGCGAAGTCTGAGGTCGAGAAGTTGCGCGAACAGATTCAGAACGTGGAGTAGCGCAGATGCAGATCGATGACGTCGATGTCGCTCGTTTGGGTGCGCTTTTCATTGTTTCGGGACCCTCAGGCGCCGGTAAGACGAGCGTGAGCCGTCCGGCGATCGATACTCTCGGCGGGATCGAGATGTCGGTGTCCGTCACCACGCGACCACCGCGCGCCGGTGAACAGCAAGGCGTGGACTACCTATTTGTGACGCCTGAGAAGTTCGACTTGATGGTCGACGAAGGCGCGTTCGCCGAGTGGGCAGTGGTGCACGGAGCGAAGTACGGTACTACCAGGGCTTCGATCGAGCGCGCCGGAGCAGCCGGCGTCGATCTGCTTCTCGACATCGATGTCCAAGGTGCGGCACAGCTACGCAAGAGCTTTACTCAAGCCGTTTCGATTTTTCTCCTCCCGCCATCGCGGGCCAAGCTCGAAGCACGGTTATCAGGGCGCGGCACCGATCCGGCCGATGTCGTCAAACGCAGGATCGAACGTGCGGTTGCCGAGATCGCCGAGATTCGCGACTACGACTACGTAATCGTTAATGATAACCTTGAACACGCGACGGCCGCGTTTACTGGGATCGTATCGAGTGAGCGACGCCGGGTGCGCTTGCTTCGCCCGCAAGGATTGACCCGCGCAATCGGGGGGTTCGAGGGACCCTCACGATGACGAGCGGCGAGCTACAACTCAAGATCAAGTCGTATGATCCGGCGGCGAATTTGGAGTTGGTCGACAACGCTTACCGTTTCTCTGCAGAAATGCACGACGGCCAGAAGCGCATGTCGGGTGAGGACTATTTTACGCACCCCGTCGCTGTGGCGGGGATTCTTGCGGACATGAAGCTCGACGTGCCGAGCATCGTTACCGGACTATTACACGACACGGTCGAGGACACCCTCACCACCAGCGACGAGATCAGCTCGCGTTTCGGTGCCGAAATTGCTGCGCTTGTCGACGGCGTAACCAAGATCAGTGCGCTCGAATCCTACGAGCGTGAAGATATTCAGGCCGAAAGCCTGCGGAAGATGTTCTTGGCCAGCGCGCGCGATATTCGCGTCCTGCTCGTTAAGCTCGCGGACCGTTACCACAATCTCACCACCCTCCATCACTTGCCGGAAGACAGGCGCAGGCGGATCGCGCAGGAAACGCTCGATTTGTACGTTCCTCTAGCGCACCGGGCGGGGATTCACTGGCTGAAGAACCAGTATGAAGAATTGGCGTTTAAAGCGCTCGACGAGTCGGCCCACGACGAACTTCGCGAGAAGCTCGAAATACACAAGGTCGAACGTGAAGGCTACATCGGAGAGATCATCGGGCTGCTTGACAAGCGGTTGCGTGAAGCCGGCATCGATGGGGAGATCGACGGGCGGTTGAAAAGCACTTACTCAATATTCTGTAAGATGAAAGAGCAGGGCCTACAACACGCCGACATCTATGACGTTGTCGCGTTCCGTATCATCGTGGGTGCCGAGCGCGACTGTTACGACACCCTCGGAGTCGTTCACATGTACTGGCGGCCGGTGCCCGGGCGTTTTCGTGACTACGTGGCACTCCCCAAGGCCAATATGTACCAGTCGCTGCACACCACGGTGATCGGGCCCTACGGAGAACGCATGGAGGTACAGGTCCGAACCCACGTCATGCACCACGTCGCCGAACTCGGGATCGCTGCGCACTGGAAGTACAAGGCGCGCGCGAACGGTGAGCAAGAATCGCTCGGCCGTTTTGTGTGGCTCAACCAGCTGCTCGAGTGGCAAGAGCACGTCGAGGATCCGCGCGAGTTTCTGCACAATCTGAAGGAGGATCTCTTTACCGACGAGGTCTACGTATTCACGCCTAACGGTGAGACCAAGAGCTTTCAGAAGGGCGCGACGGTGGTGGACTTTGCATATCGGATTCACTCCGACCTGGGCGGCCATTGTGCCGGAGCGCGCGTGAACGGGAAGCTCGTTCCTGTGCGCTACGTGCTCCAACAAGGCGACACGGTTGAGATCATCTCTACTGACGACCAGACGCCTTCACGTGACTGGTTGCGTTTCGTGGTAACGCCGCGAGCGCGGCAACGGATCGCGGCTTGGCTGAAACACGAAGAACGAACGCGAGCCGTGGCGATCGGGCGCAAGATTCTCGAACGTGACCTCTCCGTTTACCAACTTGATCTCGCTCGCCTCCATCGTGAGGGGCGGATGGCCGAACTGTTGCGCGAGTTCAAGAAGCCGGACGAGGAAGCGCTGCTCGAGGCGATCGGCTACGGCCGCTTGACGCCGAACCGAATTCTGCAACACGTCGTAGAGCCGGGAAAACTGGCCAACACTCCGGATAAGGGCCGACGTCGTTTTGGTCGCTTGTTCGATCTCATTTCGCGGCAACGCAACAAGACCGGAGTTACAGTCATGGGTAGCGAGGAGACTGTCGTGCGCTTTGGTAAGTGTTGCCTGCCGTTGCCGGGTGAGACTATTTCGGGTCTTCTCACCAAAGGCCATGGCGTTACCGTCCATGCTGAGTCCTGCGGCCGTATGTCGGGGGCTGATCCATTTCGACGCGTCGACGTCGCGTGGGAGAAAGGCGCGCGTGCCGCCCGCGCGGTCAAGATCCGCGTGGTTTCCCGCGACCGGCCGGGTGTGCTCGCAGCGATGAGCCAGGCTATCGCATCGGCGGGAGTCAATATTAACCGTGCCTCGGTGCGTAGCTCTAAGGACGGCACTGCTACCAACGTCTTCGAGCTGACGTTGGAAACGCTCGAAGACCTCAACCACGTGATCCGCAACCTCAAGCGTATTCCGGGCGTCAAAAACGCCGACCGTATGCGCAGCTGATTATCCGGAGGAAGTATGGGCGAAAGCAGCGGTCGCGAAAAGCAAACGCGGATGGACGGGAGGCGACTCCGAGCCGTGACCGCCGAGAGTGCCCCAGCGGCGATCGGTCCATACTCGCAGGCCGTGCGCTCCGGAGACTGGCTGTTCTGTTCTGGGCAGATTCCGCTCGATCCGGCCACCGGCAACCTAGTGGAGGGTGCCTTTGAGGTTCAAGCGCATCGGGTGTTCGAGAACCTGGCTGCGCTGCTCGCGGCGGCCGATGTCGGTTGGAAAGACGCAGTAAAGCTGACGATCTACCTGACCGATCTCGCGAACTTCGCAGCGCTTAACGATATTTACGCGGGGTACTTTGCCGAGCCGTACCCGGCCCGTGCAGCGGTCGAGGTCGCGGCCCTGCCAAAAGGGGCCATGATCGAGATTGATTTGATCGCTCGAAAGCCCGGTTGAGCGCAGCAGCAGCGCGGCCCGGACACTGAGGGCGGCTCAGGCCGCCTTGACCACTCTGCCGGAGCGGATACAGCTGGTGCAGACCGTCAACGTCTTGTTGGATTTGTTGACTACCGCGTGAACCTTTTGGAGGTTCGGCTGCCAGGTTCGCCGTGTTTTGTTGTTGGCGTGCGAGACGTTGTTCCCTACGCTGCGTCGCTTTGAGCAAATATCACAAACCCTGGCCATTTCTTGAACCTCCGGAGATCGGAAGCCGCGGTTGTAACACGGCAGCGCAAGGGCTTCAAGCCTGCGTCGGCTCGGATTCAAGCGTCGCTGGGATAGCGTGATGGCTCCCGAAGGCTGGTTGCCCGTGCCTCGTGCCTGCTGTTTAAGGGGGCCGTGACAAGGGTTGTTCTGGACGTCAATGGGTTCTTCGATCACACCACCGGTGCGCGCGGCCTCACGCGCGAGCGGGTCGTCGGCGAAGTCGACCGTGCCCGGCGGGTTCTCATCGAGCTGGCCGCCAAACGCGCAGCAGGGGAGCTGCCGTTCTTTGATCTCCCCCACGATGCCGCTCTACGTGCCGCGGTACATGCCCAGGCCGACCGCCTGGAGGCGAGATTTGACCGGTTGGTGGTCCTCGGCATCGGGGGCTCGGCTCTGGGTACCCGCGCGGTTCTCGATGCGGTGCCGCGTTCGGCCGCCGCTTCCAGTGGTGGCGCAAACGGCGGCAAAGCCGGCAGTGCCGGGCGGGCCGGACTGCAAGTCGATGTCCTCGACAACATCGACCCCGCCGTCGTGGGCGCCGTGCTCGATGGTATCGACCTCGAGCGAACAGCGTTCAACGTCATCAGCAAGTCGGGGACCACTGCCGAAACGATGTCGCAGTTCCTCATCGTGCGCGAGCGGTTGATCGAGCGTTTCGGCGAGCGCAAGGCTCGCGAGCGATTGGTTTTCACGACCGACCCCGAACACGGGCTCCTGCGGCAAATCGCGTCAGAAGAAGGAATCGAAACGCTTGCCGTGCCCGATGGGGTTGGCGGCCGCTTTTCGGTTCTCTCGGCAGTCGGCCTGTTACCGTTGGCAGCGGCAGGCGTTGACATCGAGGCCTTGTGCGCGGGAGCGCGGGCGGCTGACGAAGCCTGCAGCCGCGTCGATGTATGGTCGAACCCTGCGGCCTTGCACGCACTGCTGCTCGCTCTCGCATCGCAAGACGGCGCGTCGATCCACGTGCTGATGCCTTATTGCGATGCGCTGGGCGGACTCGCTGAGTGGTACGGGCAACTCTGGGCTGAAAGCCTCGGCAAACGCCTCTCTCTCGACGGCGAGGTTGTTGAGACCGGCCAGACACCGGTGCGCGCGATCGGCGCGACCGACCAACATTCGCAAGTCCAGCTATATATGGAGGGTCCGCGCGACAAGGTGGTTACCTTTCTTCGCGTTCTCGACCACGGGCGTGAACTGGTCATTCCGCATGCCTACGAGGGACACCAAGCCCTTGCGTATCTGGGCGGCCGTGGTCTTGGTGAACTTCTCAACATGGAACAGCGCGCGACCGAGCTTGCGTTGGCGGCACACGGACGGCCGACCAGCACGATCGAATTGGAGCGTGTCGATACCGAGTCGATAGGGTATCTTTTCCACCTGTTTGAAGTTCAGACGTTGGTGACCGGGGGACTTTGGAATATCGACCCGTTGGACCAGCCCGGCGTCGAGGCGGGCAAGGTGCTCACGCAGGGGATGGCCGGGCGCGCAGGTTTCGAGGACAAAGCCGCGGAAGTTGCCGAGATGCTCGCCCGTAAGAAGCAAGAACTTGTCCTCGGTTGAACCGATCATCGCGCTGCTTCCCGACGCGGTCATCTCTCAGATCGCCGCCGGGGAAGTCGTCGAGCGTCCAGCCTCGATCATCAAAGAACTGATCGAGAACTCTCTGGACGCCGGTGCAAGCAACATTCGCGTCGAGTACGACGATCGTGGGCCGAACCGACTGGCGGTGACCGACGACGGTGCCGGCATCGAACCCGGCCAAGTCGAGCTCGCCTTGACACGGCATGCGACGAGTAAGATCCGCGTGCTCGACGACCTACAAGACATTGCAAGCCTGGGTTTCCGCGGTGAAGCGCTCGCGAGCATCGCTGCGGTTTCTGAGATTGAGCTTGTCACCCGCGTGCGGGGCCGTGAAGACGCGGCACGAGTGCTGGTGCGCAGCGGTAAGGTCCTCGATTTTTCGAGCAAGGGTTTCTCGCACGGCACGCGGGTCGACGTCCGCGACCTGTTCGCCGAGGTCCCGGCGCGCGCAAAGTTCTTGAAAACAGCAAGCACCGAATTCGGTCTGGTTACGGATACGGTGCGGCGTTATGCGCTCGGCTACAGCGACCGCGGTTTCACACTCGAACACAACGGCAAAGAAGTTTCCGCATATCCACCGGTCTCCTGGCTACGTGATCGGGTCGCACAGGTCATGGGCGGTGGCAACGCATCGGCAATGGTCGAAGTCGATGCTGAGTTCGCAGGGATGCGGCTCTACGGCTTCGCCAGTCGTCCGGGTGTTTCGCACGGCTCAAATCGTTGGATGTCGGCGTTTGTCAACCGGCGCTGGGTGCGCGACCGGGTCGTTATGCGTGCGGTGATCGATGCCTACAAAACGTATCTTTTGAAGGGTCGCTTTCCGGCACACGCGTTGTTTTTGGAGGTCGACGGGGCAGCCGTCGATGTCAACGTGCATCCGGCTAAGACTGAGCTCAGGTTTAGCAAGCCTGGTGAGGTCGGGAGGTTTCTCAGCGAAGCGATCACGCACGCGTTGCGCGAGGGCGCGTCGCCGCTCGGCCGTTGGGGCGTGGATGCGGCGGCGCTTGAGCTAAAGGATACCGCCTATCGTGCGCGTGGTCCGGCCGGGCCCGAAGGCCCCGCTCGTGACCCGGAGCCCTCGTCATGGGCCGGGCCGACGGCGGGCCCGCGTATCCCGCAGGATGAGTCTGGCGCGCCGGTCGGATACCGGGTGCCGCGCAGCGACCCAGCGGCCGCAAGCCGAGAGGTTCAAGAGTCGTTCGCTGTCGCCGGCATAGGCAAGGCGGGCGTGCTCGGTTCGCTCGAAGTCATCGGCCAGGTCTTTGACGGCTACATTGTCTGTAGAGGTGCCGAGGGTTTGGTTATCGTCGATCAACACGCCGCGCACGAGCGCGTGTTGTATGAAAGGCTGAGGGCCGAACACGCGCGCGGCATTGTGCAAACTCAGCCGTTGTTGCTTTCTGTCGCTGTTGAGCTTCCTGAGGCGGACGTCGCCTCTATCGAGCGCAGCAGCGCGGAACTAGCCGGTTTCGGGTGGTGTATCGATGTAGCCGGTGAGCGCGAGGTCTTGGTACGCGAGGTCCCGGCCCTGGCCGTGAGAGCAGATGTACGTGCGGTGGTTCAGCAACTCGCCGCCGACCTGACCGACAGCGGACGTTCATCCTTACTGTCCACGATCGAGCAGCGCGTGATGGCGACCGTTGCTTGTCACAGCGCTGTCCGTGTCGGCAAACGGCTCGACCGGGCGGCTATGACCGGTTTGCTCGCTGAAGCGGCAACTGTTGACTTCTCGGCTAGCTGTCCTCATGGCAGGCCGGTCGCCGCCGCTCTGAGCCGCACGAGCGTCGAGCGTCTATTTGGACGCTGAGCAGGTCTTTGCAAGCAACGCGAGACAGAACACCGGCGGTGGTGTTGGTTGGCGGACCGACGGCGTCGGGTAAGAGTGAGCTTGCCGTCGAACTCGCACGCTCGTGCTGCGGAGAGATCGTCGGTGCCGATTCTCGGCAAATCTACCGATACATGGACGTGGCGACCGCCAAACCGAGCGCCGAGCAACGCCAAGCCGTTCGCCATCACCTGATCGACGTGGTCGAACCTGACGAGCATTACGATGCTGCCGCATGGTTGGCCGCAGCTCGAGAGGCTATCGCCGAGATCGCAGCGAGAGGCAGCCTGCCGATCCTCTGTGGGGGCACCGGCTTGTACCTGCGTGCTCTGCTCGATGGGTTGTTCGCGGGCCCGGCGGCCGACCCGGTGTTGCGCGAGTGTTTAGAGTCAGCGGAAGACGCCTGCCCTGGCTCGCTGGTGGCACGCTTGCAGGCATGCGACCCGGAGTCCGCCGCGCGCTTACACCCGAACGACCGTGTGCGGATCATCCGCGCTGTCGAGGTCTTTGAACTGACCGGCAAGCCGATAACCGCTTGGCACCAGGCACCGGACGATTCCGCTTGTCTCGGCGCGCTGTTCTTATCGGTCGAGCGCGACCGCGACGAACTCAACGCACGCATCGATGCCCGCGCCGGCCAACTGGCCGGTGACCGGCTGCTGGAAGAGATGCGTGGACTGCGTGAGCGTTATCCCGGGAATCCCCGGGCGTTTTCGGCGATCGGCTACAAAGAGGCCGGCGAGGTGCTCGACGGCGAATTGGCGCAATCCGCGCTCGCTGATGCGATCGCCCAGGCGACCAGGCGCTACGCCAAGCGTCAACGAACATGGCTGCGGGGCCGCCGTGAGGCGGTTTTGATCGGTCCCGACGATGTCACCGGCGCGGTGCGACGGATTGGTGAGTTTCTTGCAAAGCAGAAGGACATCAGTTAGCTCTGCCGGTTCCGCCATGGCCGCACGTTCACTCACGCAACTGCGCGACAAGATTGACGCGATCGATCGTAAAATACTCGATCTGGTCTCTCGGCGTGCACGCGTTGCGGTCGAGGTCGGCAAGTCTAAGAGCAAGGCCGCGAAAGAGGTTCTTGACGTCTCGCGGGAAAAAGCGTTGCTAGCGGTGCTGTCCAACGCAAACCCCGGACCTCTCGGCGACGCATCCATTGAGGCGATCTTCCGCGAGATTATCTCGGCCTGCCGTGCTGCGCAGAGAGAAGTCACGGTTTGCTTCCTTGGCCCTGAAGGGACGTTCTCCCACCAGGCTGCGATTAAGCAGTTCGGGCGCTCGGCGCAGGCCGACCCGGTAGGCACCATCGGCGACGTGTTCGTCGCGGTGGAAACCGGCAGGTGCGCCTACGGGATTGTCCCCGTGGAGAACACCACCGAAGGTGCGGTGACTCCGACGCTCGACGCATTGGCTGCGACCGATCTCGCCGTTCTCGCCGAAGTCGAGGTGAAGGTCGAGCACTGTTTGCTCTCCAAGATTGGTGATCGCAAGAATATCCGTAGTATCGCCTCGCACCCGCAGCCGTTGGCCCAGTGTCGGCGCTTCCTCGCCGACAAGTTTCCGGGTCTCGAACGTGTTCCGACCGCGAGCACTGCGGCCGCAGCTAAACTCGCGGCTTCGCGTACCACGACCGCCGCGATTGCGAGCAAGCTCGCCGCGGATATTTATGGGTTGAAAGTGGTTATGGCCGGCATTCAGGACAACCCGTCAAATGTTACTCGATTCCTCGTGATCGGCCGCGGCAAGCCCGGCAAGCCGACCGGTGCCGACCGGACCTCGTTGGTAATCGCAGTACGTGATGAAGTCGGCATGCTCGAGAAAATATTGCGTCCGTTCGCGGCCAACAAGGTCAACCTCTCGATGATCGAGTCACGTCCATTGTCGGGTCGGTCGTGGGAATACAGCTTCTTTGTCGACGTAACCGGTCATATCGGCGATGCGAAGGTGAAAAAGGCCCTGGCCCAACTCGAACGGGTTGCCGTGGCGACAAAGGTGCTCGGCAGCTATCCGGTGGCGTCGTGAGGCCGAAGGTTCCCGAACGGATCCTTGCGCTTCAGCCCTACAGACCAGGTAAACCGATCGAAGAAGTCGAGCGCGAACTGGGCTTGACTGATTCCGTCAAGCTCGCCTCTAACGAAAACCCGTTATCACCTTCTCGGAAAGTGCTCGATGCGCTGCGCGGCGCGCTGGCACAGCTCAACCGTTATCCCGACGGTGGCGCGGTGGTTTTGACCGAAAAGCTGGCCGCGCGGTTCGGCGTGTCGCCGACGCGTGTGGTCCTCGGCAACGGCTCCAACGAAATTATCGAACTTGTCGTGCGCATGTTCGCGGGACCGGGCGATGAGGTGGTCATGTCGGCCGACGGATTCCTGGTTTATGATCTTGTTACACAGGCGGTCGGCGCGCAGGCCGTCCGCGTTGCGGCCGCCGGATTCTTCCACGATCTGGAGGCGATGGCTGATGCGATCGGGCCGCGTACGCGGGTCGTCTTCGTTGCTAACCCGAACAACCCGACCGGAACTATAGTCAAGCGTGGGGCTTTCGAGGCATTTCTTGCACGGGTTCCGCACGACGTGGTAGTTGCCTGCGACGAGGCGTATTTCGAGTACGTTGAAGATCCCGACTATCCCGACAGTCTGACCTATCAAGACCATCATCCCGGTCTTGTGACGATGCGAACGTTCTCAAAGATTCACGCGCTGGCCGGGTTGCGGCTTGGCTACGGCGTGGCGAGCACAGAGATCGCCGGTGCGTTGGCGCGCTTGCGCCAGCCGTTCAACGTCAACTCCCTAGCACAGGTTGCGGCCTGTGCCGCGCTCGAGGATGACGAGTACGTCGAAGCCGCCCGTGCGATCGTGCGCGAGGGGCGAGCGATGTTAGCCTTGGGCCTCGATGCTCTGGGCCTGCGGCACATCACCGGACACGCGAACTTCGTGCTCGTGGAAGTTGGTGATGGTTCGGCGGTAACCGAATCACTTCTCCAACGAGGAGTAATCGTACGACCGATGGGTGCCTACGCAATGACCACGATGATTCGGGTGACCTACGGCACAGAAGCAGAGAACCAAAAATTCCTAGCCGCGCTTCCGGCTGCGCTCGCGGAGGTGCCTAGGTGAGTGGTGCGGTACGGCAAAAGCCCCTGATCGGTACCGTCGCGATCCTCGGAGTCGGTTTGATTGGTGCTTCACTGGGGGCCGCAATCAAGCGCGCCGGTGTCGCTCGGCGAGTCATTGGTGCGGGTCGCACGCGCTCCAACCTTGATGCGGCGATTGCGGGTGGATGTATTGACGAAGCAACGACCAACGAGCGTGATGCCGTCGTCGGTGCCGATTTGGTGGTGCTCGCGGCACCAGTGGATGCGAGCGTGGGACTTCTCGAAAGGATCGTCGCCTTCCTCGCCCCCGCAGCGGTATTGACCGATGTCGGTAGCGTGAAGCGGCCGGCGTGTTTGGCTGCGGCACGCGTCGGTTTGGCAGCGCGTTTCGTCGGCGGACATCCGATGGCCGGCGGAACCGCGACGGGTGCCGTCAATGCAGATGCCGAGCTCTTCCAGGGCAAGTTGACGTTGCTGACGCCGACTGTGCAGACGTCAGAGAGCGCTACAACAGTAGTCACTACGCTGTGGGAGCGATGCGGTGCGCGTGTCCGCTACGTTGATGCAGATCTACACGACAGGGTCGTTGCCTCGGTGTCTCATGTTCCCCAGTTTCTCTCGGTGTGTCTGGCCGAGATGTGCGCCACCGACCCAAACGCAGAGCTTCTCGGAGATGCTGCCGCCGGTGGCTTCGCCTCGGTGACACGGCTTGCGATGAGCGACCCTGATATGTGGCTCGCAATTGCGGCGGCCAACACGGAGCCGCTCGGCGAAGCCATGGAGGCATTTGGTCGTCGTTGGCAAGAACTCACCCGCGCCGTGCGCGCGGGCGATCAGACGGTGTTGCGACTGGCGATGGAAACCGCACGTCGATTTAAGGAGTCGACCGGTAAGTGAGCAGCGACGTTGTGAGCATTCCGCCGGCGGCAGGTGGGTTATCGGGCTCGCTTCGGGTGCCGGGCGACAAATCGATTGCGCACCGGGCGGTCATGTTCAACGGGTTCGGTCAGGGGACCGCCTTGGTAACCGGGCTTCCGGCCGGACTCGATGTCAACTCTACAATTGTAGCGACGAGGAAACTGGGTGCGGTAATCGAAGCGGCTCCGCAACAAGGGGTGCGCGCCCTGCGCATCCGCGGCTGTGCGATGAAACCGACGAGGCCCATTGATCCGATTGATTGCGGGAATTCCGGAACCACTATGCGGTTGTTGGCCGGCCTCCTCTCCGGTTGCGGGATCGCGTTCGAATTGACCGGCGATGCGTCTCTCAGGCGCCGTCCGATGGGGCGTATCGCTATACCACTCAGGGAAATGGGAGCAGTGATAGTAACAGCCCCGAAAGGCCGCGCCCCTTTACGTGTGCGTCGTTCGTCGCTGCGCGGGACCCAACATCTGCTGCCCGTCGCCAGCGCGCAGGTGAAGTCGGCACTGCTATTGGCAGGTCTCAGCGCCCACGGCCGCACTTGCGTGACCGAGTCGGCTGCGACCCGCGACCACACTGAGTTGCTGCTTCGCGCGATGGGGGTCGATCTGCACGAGCAGGGCGGAGCGTTGTGCATCGACGGCCCCGTAGTGCCGCAGTGTGTGGATGTCGAAGTGCCCGGGGATCCGTCCTCCGCTGCGTTTTTTTTAGTTGCTGCGGTTTTGGTTGCGGGATCCGACATACGGATTGATGGTGTTTGCTTGAATCCGACACGAATCGGATTTGTTCACCTGCTCAAACGCATGGGGGCAAAGATCGAGATTGAAACCACCGGTGTGTGTGGTGGCGAGGCCGTCGGCTCGCTGCGTGTTGTCACCCCCCGGACCGGGACTAAGCTGTGCGGTATCGAAATTTCGGACGCTGACGTCCCGGCGGCCATTGATGAGTTACCGATCCTTGCGGTGGCCGCCGCCGCAGCGTCCGGAAGGACTGTCATTTCGGGCGCTGCAGAACTGCGCGTCAAGGAAAGTGACCGGATTGCGTCGGTTGCGCGGTTGCTTGCGGGGTTCGGTGTTTCTGTTCAGGAACAGCCCGATGGCATGACGATCCACGGCGCCGGTGGTGCGTTCCGCGGAGCCGCGGATAGTGACCCCGCCGGTGATCACCGCATCGTGATGGCCGCGGCAGTGGCGGCGCTGCGCGCTCCGGCCGCGGTACGCATACGTGGTGCGGGTGCAGCTGCGGTCTCATACCCAGAGTTCTTCGACACGCTGGAGGGATTGCGGACGTGAGCGACAAGCAGCGACCGGTGTGCGGACCTGGGGATTCGAGCAGGGTATTTGTTGTTACCATCGACGGTCCCTCTGGAGCAGGCAAGTCGACGACGGCGCGTGCGGTTGCCGACGCGCTGGGTTTTGACACCCTAGACTCCGGCGCGCTTTACCGTGCGGTGGCGGTCGCGGCTCTGGATGCAGCCGTCGAGCTTGAAGACGATGCGGCGCTGGCCGAGTTGTTGGCCCGAATTGAGGTCCGCGCAGAGCAGGGGGGCAGGCGAATGTTTGTTGAGGGGCGCGAAGTCACCGCGAGGCTGCGCAGCGATAGAGTATCGCAAGCAGCCTCGAAGGTTTCTGCGCTACCCTCGGTCCGGCGTGCCCTGATCGACCTCCAGCGCGATGCAGTCACCCCCCCTGGGGCCGTCGTTGAAGGTCGCGATATGTCCACCGTGGTATTCCCGGATGCTCAAGTAAAGGTTTACCTTGATGCCGATGCAGGCGAGCGGGCCGTGCGCCGCACCCGTGAACTGCTGGAGCGCGGAGAGGCGGTCGAGGCCGCCTCGGTGTTGGCGGAGATGCGCCAAAGGGACGCTAGGGACAGTGGGCGCGAGAACGCCCCCCTCAGCATTGCTGAGGGGGCGCTGGTGATTGATACCACATCCCTCTCGCCCGAACGCGTTGTTGAAATGATCGTTGCGGCGATCCCCAACGAGTTTCGCGCCAAGTAAAGCGAAATATCAGAGGAATTACCGCTTGAAACGGGGGGAGAAGGGCTGTATGCACCATCTAGCCGTACGGGATCACCGGGCGGCTTCGGAGGTTCCCTAATTGATATCCAATAAACCCGCGGACGAAGGATCGCACACAGACGAAACTATGGAGAGTTTCGACGATCTCTTTGAGGCGTCCGTCATCTCAGTCCAGGTCGGCGAGATCGTAAAGGGCGACGTAGTGAGCGTCGACAGCGAAACGGTTACCGTCGACATCGGCTTCAAATCTGAAGGTCTTATCCCAGCCTCTGAGTTCTCCGACGCGTCGGACGAACTCAAGGTCAAATCCGGCGACCAAATCGAAGTCTACGTCGACTCGCTTGGTGAGCACGGCGGCCCAATAAAACTTTCTTACCAGCGAGCAAAACAATGGCGCGTCTGGAAGGTCATCGAAGAAGCACACAACGCGAACACCACGGTTCGCGGAAAGGTTGTCGGTCGCGTCAAGGGCGGCCTGATGGTTGACGTCGGCGTGTCCGCGTTTCTGCCCGGCTCGCATGTCGACATACGACCGACGCGCTCGCTCGATAAGTATATCGGCGAAGAAGCCGACTTCTCTGTCCTCAAGTTCAACCGTTCTCGCGGCAACGTCGTTGTCTCACGTCGCGCACTCATCGAAAAAGAGCGCGAGGTGCAACGAAGCGAAACGATGCAGGTGCTCGAAGAGGGAGTTGTTCTCGAAGGTGTCGTGAAGAACGTTACCGACTATGGTGCGTTCGTTGATCTCGGCGGCATCGACGGACTTCTCCATGTCACCGACATGAGCTGGGGGCGCGTAGGGCATCCCAGCGAAGTCGTAAAACCCAACGATGTCGTCAAGGTCGTAGTTTTGAAAATCGACACCGAAGCTGACAAGGTCTCGCTCGGACTCAAGCAACTCGAGGACGATCCGTGGTTGACTGTAGCGGAAAGGCTCTTCCCGGGCAGCAGGGTTCGCGGCAAAGTCGTCAGCCTCGCCGACTATGGCGCGTTTGTCGAAGTGGAATCGGGCGTAGAAGGTTTAGTGCACGTATCCGAGATGTCATGGACGTCGCGTGTGCAGCACCCCTCCAAGATCGTATCCATCGGCGACGATGTCGAAGTCATCGTCTTGGCCTTGGATCCGGCAAGTCGCAGGATCTCGCTTGGGCTCAAGCAGACGATGCCCAACCCTTGGGAGCAGCTCCCGATTGATCACCCGATTGGCACGCCCCTCACGGGAACGGTCACCAGTCTTACTGACTTCGGTGCCTTCGTTAACGTGACTGAAGGGATCGACGGGTTGATTCATGTCTCCGACATGCATTGGACCAAGAAAGTCCGCCACCCTTCTGAGGTCCTGAATAAAGGTGACGAGGTTGATTGTGTCGTGCTCGCGATCGATGTGGCCCATGAGCGTCTCTCTCTCGGCCTCAAACAGTTGGCTGAGGATCCGTGGTCGAACATGGATAACCGTTACCCGATCTCTACGCGTGTGAAGGGCAAAATCACCAATGTCACCGACTTCGGTGTGTTTGTTGAGTTGGAAGAGGGCGTCGAGGGAATGATCCACGTGTCGCAGCTCGCCAAGGACCGCGTTGACGATCCGCGCACGATGTTCAGCTCGGGTCAAGAGATAGAAGCTCAGGTCACGCAAATCGACCGCCGCGAGCGGCGCATCTCACTCAGTGTGAAATCGCTGGAGAATTCGGCCGAGAAAGAAGAGATGGAGCAATACATGGACCAGAATAAGGGTTCCTCCGGGTTCTCCCTGGCTGACATGATCAACGAGGAACTCGACCGTGGTCGTTCGGAGAAGCCTGCGAACGATGACAACGGGGGGCAGGCCTGACGGAATTTCCGGGGCTGACGACGGTAAGGAGAGCTTCGATCGCAATGACGAAGAGAGACCTGATCGACGAGATTGTGCGTCTGCACCCGACCTTTTCGCGCCGAGACGCGGAGGTCGTGGTCAACTCGGTATTCGAGAGTATGACCGAGGCGCTGTGCGGGGGAGACCGCATCGAGATCCGTGGCTTCGGAAGCTTTGTGGTCAAGCAGCGCAAAGCGCGCGAGGGCCGCAACCCGAAGACTGGTGAGATCGTTGCAGTAGCCGCCAAACGGGTTCCGTTCTTCAAAGTGGGTAAGGAGCTACGGTTGCGTGTTGACGGAGGCGAAGACGGCGAAGGGCATTCCGCGGGCGGCGAGAACGGTAATGCCGAAGTTGAAACGGCCCCGCGTGCGGCGGCATACCCCGCGCGCACTTGACCGAATAACGTGCGCGTCCTCTGGGCGCCGTGGCGCCTTTGCTACGTCAGCGCCGCGGACGAACAGTCCGGCTGCATTTTCTGCGATAAGCCTGCGCTGAAAACGCCTAGCGAGCGGCGAGAGCAACTCGTCCTTTATTCTGACGACAGTATCTCGATACTCATGAACAAATTCCCGTACGCGAACGCCCACTTGATGGTTGCGCCACGGGTGCACTCTGCGGACTTTCCAGCTGTCGACGAACGTACCGCATCTATGTTGCACGTTGGTATCGGCAAGTGCATGGAAGCGATAAGCGCCGAATATCGCCCGCATGGGTTCAACATAGGTATGAATCTCGGACGCATAGCAGGCGCGGGAATAGACGACCACATGCACTGGCACGTCGTTCCGCGCTGGGAGGGCGATACCAATTTCATGCCGGTGCTCGCTGATACTAAGGTCATGCCCGAGCATCTCGAAGAAGCCTACGACCGGCTGGTCGGACATTTTGGAGGACAGGCATCGTGAAACTACTTAGAACCGTCATTCTCGGAGTCCTCTTTCTGCTCGGGGTGTTCCTGTCCAGTGCTAACACCGGCTCGATGAAAATCGTTTACCTGCCGCCGATGCCGTTCGGGCCGATGCCTGAGGGTGCGTCGATCGAAGTTCCGGTATTTATCGTTATTCTCGGTTCGATCCTCGTAGGTGTGCTTATCACGGGACTCGGTGTCGCTTTTGAGCAATCTAAACTGCGCTGGTCGACGCGGAGCGCGCTCAAGCAGGCCAAACGACAGGAAGCAGAATGGGGTGCTGCCAACCGGGACGTCGCGTCGATGAAAGAGCAGGTTGCTAACGCGAACGGAGAGACCGAACGGGTGCGTGCAAAACTGCGCGAAGCAGAAGCCCAAATCGTGAAGCTGAAGCCTCCTTCCCCGGCTGCGTCTTTGGGCACCAGTCAAGGCGCGCTCGGATCTTCCGCAACGAGCGGCGCGACAGGATCGGCGGCCGATGCCGCGACGAGTTCCGTAGAGTCGAAAACTGTCGGCGAAAGCACGAGCGGACGCGGCTAGAGACCAGGGATGCAGCGCGACCCCGGTATCAAGCTGACGCCGGTCATGCAGCAGTACCTCGAGATCAAGCGCGATCACGAGGACGCGATTCTGTTTTTCCGTCTCGGGGACTTCTACGAAATGTTCTTCGAGGACGCCGAACGTGCCGCGGGTGTCCTGGATATTACGCTTACCAGTCGGAACCGTAACGCCCCCAATCCGATTCCTCTTTGCGGTGTTCCGTACCACTCGGCACGCCCTTATATTGCCAAGCTGATCAATGCGGGACTCAAAGTGGCGATCTGCGAGCAGGTGGAGTTGCCAAGCGGGACTCAAAAGATCGCTTCGCGCAGAGTAACGAAGGTCGTGACACCGGGCACCGCCGTCGACGAAGAGAGCCTAGATTCGGACCGCAGCCGCTATCTTGCCGCGGCCGTTTGCCGTCAAGGGTGCTGGGGGCTGGCTTGGACCGATTTTTCTACCGGGGAGGTTTCGGCCGCGCAGCCGGGTACGGCGCAAGCCATGGCCGAGCAACTCGCAGCATTATCGCCGAGCGAGTTGATCGTGCCGCCCGGCGATCTCGATGCACTACGTGCATGTGTACCGGCCGGGTTGGATATCATTCAACCGGTCGAGCACGGAGACGGGGTTGATCCGCGATTGGGAAGTACCCCGGCCGCTGCGTCTGCGCTGTCACTGTTGGACGGGTATGTCGAACGCGTGCAAGGCGAGTTCCGTGGACACATGCGCGAGCCGGAACTACACGACGAGGGCCGCTATCTGCACTTGGACGCGGCGACGCGTACCAATCTCGAAGTCGTACAGACCCGTGGCGGCGAAAAACGTGGTTCGTTGTTTGGTGTTCTGGATGCCGCCGTGAGCCCAATGGGACGTCGGCTGACGAGGCGCTGGCTGATGCAGCCGCTTGCGCGTGCCGATACGATTGGACGGCGTTTGGATGCGGTCGAGTATTTTGTCGAGCACCTGCGGCGCCGCTCGGCTTTGCGTGAAACGCTCCGCGGGATCGGCGACCTCGAACGACTGACAGGCCGCGTTGGTTCAGGAACTGCGGGTCCGCGCGATCTCGTCGGGTTGGCTGAAGCGCTCAGCCGAGTTGCGGACGTGCGTGGTGTTCTTGCCGGGCCTGTGGGTACGGGTGAGACCGAACCCGCCGCCGAGATCGCCGCGGCGCTGCAGGCTCTGGACCCGCTGCCGGAAATCGCCGACCTCATCCGTCGTTCGTTGGTTGATGAGCCTCCCACTCACACGCGCCATGGCGGGGTCATTCGTAGGGATTACGACGAGGCCGTCGATCGCGTGCGGGCCGTCGCCGACGCCGGCAAGGGATGGATTGCTGCGGTCGAGGCCGATGAGCGTAAGCGTACCGGTGTAGCCACGCTCAAGGTCGGGTACAACAAGGTATTCGGCTACTACATCGAGATCAGCAAAGCCCATCAGGCGCGTGTTCCAGATGACTACGAGCGTAAGCAAACGCTGACCAATGCCGAACGCTACGTAACCCCGGCGCTAAAAGAGAAAGAGGGTGAGGTTCTCGGCGCGCAAGATCGACTGGTGTCTTTGGAGGCTGCGCTATTTGAGAAGGTAGCCAAGACCGTTGCCTGCGAACAGGCGCGTTTGGCGCGCACTGCGGGCGCGCTCGCGGTGTTGGATGCACTCGCGGGTCTTGCGGAAACCGCCCACCGACGCGGCTACGTACGCCCGGCGATACATACCGATGGTGCGCTTGAGATAGAAGACGGGCGTCACCCGGTTGTTGAAGCGGCCATCGGCAAGGGGTTTGTCGCCAACGACTGCGCGCTCGGCGGTGACGGCACCACCCTTGTCGTCATCACCGGCCCCAACATGGCCGGCAAGTCGACCTATCTAAGGCAGACAGCATTGATCGCGCTGATGGCGCACGCCGGCAGCTTCGTGCCCGCTTCCCGCGCGCGGATTCCAGTAATGGACCGAGTTTTTACGCGCATTGGCGCTAGCGATGATCTCGCCGCCGGCCGGTCCACGTTCATGGTCGAGATGAGCGAGACCGCTGACATCCTCGCCAACATGAGTGATCGCAGTCTGGTTGTACTCGACGAAATCGGACGCGGCACCTCCACCTACGACGGCATTTCGATTGCATGGGCCGTGGCGGAAGCGTTGGTGAAGGCGCGCGTACGTACACTGTTTGCGACCCACTACCACGAGTTGGCGGCGCTGGCCGAAGAGCACGGCGCGGTCGCGAACTTTTCGGTCGCCGTAAAACGCTACAAAGGGGAGATCGTGTTTCTCTACCGAGTGCTCGCAGGTGCGGCGAGCGGCAGCTACGGAATTGATGTAGCCAAGCTCGCCGGACTCCCCCCGGCGGTGATCGCCCGCGCTTCGCTCATGCTGCAAGAACTGCAGGCCGGTGGTCGTTGCCTGGATGATGCCGGGGGACAGCTGGGTTTGTTTATCGGCAATGCAGGCGGGTCTGAAGCGTCCGTCGGGACCGGAAAAACTGCAGAGAATGCCGCCGAACGTGAGGTTTTGGACACCCTGGGGCAGGCCCGGCCGGATGCGATGACCCCGCTGGAAGCGTTGAATCTTCTCTCAGGACTTGTCCGGCGCGTCCGAAACGAGAGATAATGGCAGTTTGCGGGGAGAAGGGATCTTGAAATTCTTGTCGTGGTGGAGAGGAAGCGGGTTGGCGGTAAGTGCGGTGGCCATTAGAGCTGCGTTGGCGTGGGCGCTCGTGTCGGCGTTGTCGGTTGCAGGCGTTGCTGAGGCTACGACCATCAAACGCATCCGCTCTGCGTCAGGCGACGATTTCAGTCGGATAGTCATCGACGTCGATAGTAGCGCGACCTATCGCTACGGCCTTGTTCCGCCGTCGAGTGACGGACGTTCCGCCGCACGTTTTTACATCGATATTGACGGGGTCCGTCTTGAGCGCGGCGAGAATCCGGCCGCGGAGATTCGCGACCAGCGGATCGTCGCGGTGCGGACCGGACAGAACAAGCTGCGAACCGCACGTGTGGTTTTTGAGTTAGCGCACCCGGTCCGCACCAATGTGTTCTCGCTCCCTTCGCCCCCGCGGATTGTCATCGATCTCACCGATCGGCCCGGCGTTAAGGTGCAGGAGTTGGCATCGAAAACGCTTTCGATCGGAGAAGCGCCCAAGTCCGCTTCTCCTCGGTCGGTTCCGTCCCTTGGCGGACCTCGCCGCAGCGCCGCGCCGGGCGTCCCCAGTCCGCCTTCGGGCGTCGGCACTCTCGCGGGATCACCACGCGGATCTCCTGCGCTACGTCCGCCGCCTACGCGTGAAGCGGCTTTGCATACTTCGCATCCTAGCGGTCCTGTGCGCGGCCGATCGGTCGTGCCGCCTCCGCCTGTGCTGCGCAGAAGGCCGCGCATCGTTATCGATGCCGGGCACGGGGGTAAAGACCCCGGAGCCAAGGGTCTCAAAGGCGTTGTCGAGAAGGACGTCGTGTTGGATATCGCCAAGCGCGTCGCCAGCAAGCTCAAGTCGCGCATGGACGTCGATGTGTTCATGACCCGGACCAAGGATGAATATATCCCACTGGACCATCGCAAAGATCTCGCCAACCAAGCCGAGGCAGACCTGTTCGTATCGATCCACGCGAACGCCGGTCGCAACTCGCGTGCGCACGGGATCGAAAGCTACTATCTCAAGAACACCAATGACCGCGCCACGCTGCGCTTGGCCAAACTCGAGAACGGGATCGGCGACCTAATCAAGGGCCATGACGTATCAACCGATGCTGATCTGCCCTACATACTTTCAGACATGGTTCAGGGCCAAAAAGAGTCGGATTCCATCGTTTTGGCTAACCACATCCAGCGCGAGTTGGTCTCGCACCTGCGTCCGCGCTATCCCTCGGTGAAGAACCTGGGAGTTAAGCAGGGGCCGTTTTTGGTGCTTGACGGTACGCTGATGGCGAGTACCCTGGTCGAGATTGGTTTCGTGACAAATGCGACCGAAGCCGGCCGCGTGGGCTCGCCCACTTACCGTGAATCGCTGTCCGAAGGCGTGTACCGCGGCATCAAGCGCTACTTTGAAGACTCCAAGGTTCCGGGTCTCCAGTAGTTTGCCTGAACAAAAGACACCGCCGGTCGTTCGCTCAACTCTTCTGCCGTCACCGGTCGGCTTCGTCGGCGGCCTGCCTGAGGTCGCTGCAGAGTATATTCAGGCGGTAACCGCGGAACTCGAAGAGGCCCACTGGTCGGGCGCGCCCGGTGCGGATACTTCGGTGCGCTATACCAGTGCGGCCGATAATCTTCTACGTTTTATCTTCGAAGCAGCTAGCGAGCGCTTCAGCCGTCGCTACGCGCGTGCGCACCAGCGCTGCGCGGTCCTGGCGCTGGGAAGTTACGGTCGCAGGGAACTCAACCCCAAGTCGGACTGGGACATCCTCGTTGTTTACCCCACGACGATGAATCCGTACGTCGAGACCGTTGCGGAGTCGTTGTGCTATACGTTGTGGGACGCAGGCATCCAGGTGGGTCACGCGGTGCGCAGTTTCAAACAGTGCGCCGAACTGGCCGCAAAAGACCTGACCATCAAGACTTCAATTCTCGACGGACGCTTCGTTTGCGGCAGCACCGAACTCGCTGGTGAGTTCGTCGAAAAGGTGCAGAACACGATCGCCTCCGCCGATCCCGATGGCTTTGTTGACGCCAAGGTGCGCGAGTCGGAAAAACGCCACGGCAACTACGGCGGCTCAATCTTCATGCTCGAGCCGAACATCAAAGAGGGGCAAGGCGGTCTGCGCGATCTGCATACCGCTTTGTGGATTGCGCGTGTCAAGCACGGCATTCAAAACCTAGAAGGTCTGGTTGAGCACAAGATCGTCTCGCAGACAGAGCTCGTCGAGCTGATGGGGGCGCGCGATTTCCTGCTCCGTGCGCGTAACTCGCTGCACTTTCTCACCGGCAGCAAGCAGGACAACCTGACGTTTGAACGCCAGGAGGCCATCGGCGAGCGTTGCGGATACGGCGGCGAGAACGGCAACACGGCCGGTGAGTTGTTCATGCGCGACTATTACAGCAACGCGGCGCTCATTTGGCGCGTCAGTACCGACCTGATCAACCGGTTGGTTGATTCGCCGCAGCAGCCGGGCCTTCTCGACCGCTTGGTCGGCCGCACCGTACGCGAGAAGGTTAAGCTGCAGCGGGGTCGTCTCGCCGCCGATGAGTCGTTGGTCGACGAAGACCCCGTCAATCTGATTCGCATCATGCACGATGCCCAACGTTTGGAGGTCGATCTCTCCTCTTCCACTCGCGAAATGCTCCGGCGTAAGGCGGACCTGCTGACACCGGAGATCGCAGAATCAAAAGCGGCGGTAGCCGCGTTTTTCGATATCTTGAAGTGGAAGACGGGTGTGTTCATAACGCTTGCGCAGATGAACAGGCTGGGAGTTCTCGGCCGTTTGATTCCCGAGTTCGGCCGTCTGTTTTGCATGGTCCAGCACGATTTCTACCATGTCTACACGGTCGACGAGCACTCGTTGATCGGTGTGCGCGAGCTCGAACGCTTGCGCGACGGCGAGTTCATGAAAGATAGCCCGTTGCTGACGCAGATCATGCGTGAGTGCGACCACCCCGAACTCCTGTTTTTAGCGATGATGCTTCACGACCTCGGTAAAGGCTACGGCGGTGACCACGACGAGAAGGGCGCGCTGATGGTCAAGGACATCGCCAAGCGTCTCCGCATCAACCACGACGACCGGCGCGCGCTCGAGTTTTTGGTGCGTTACCACCTCAACATGTCGATGCTTGCCCAGACCCGCGATATCGAAGACGATATGCTGGTCGCCGATTTCGTCGAACTGGTCGGAACGTACAAGAACCTCACTTACCTGTATCTACTCACCTTCGCCGATATGCGTGCGGTCGGACCGAAAGTGTGGAGCGGTTGGAAAGACAACTTGCTTAGCGAGCTCTACAGACGGGCGTCGGAGATGTTCGACACTGGATTGGTTACCGAGCGCGATCTGACACGCAGGGCTGAACGGGCACGTAAACGCGCGGTCAAGCGCGCGGCGGCCGACAACGAACGTGAGCGCATAGAGTCCTTCGTTGGCGCGATGCCCGACTCGTACATGCTGTCCACGTCGGATGAGACGGTGGTCGATCACTGGCGGCTGGTGGACTCACTCGGTACAGACGGGTTTACGAGCGGTGTCGTTCATTTTCCAGAGCGCGGGTTCTCGGAATTCACGGTCTGCACGCGCGACCTTCCTGGTGCGTTCGTGCGCATCACTGGGGTACTTCTCGCCCACGGCCTGAACGTCATAGGTGCGCGTATCGTGACGTCCT
The DNA here is from genome assembly GCA_029262415.1 of Deltaproteobacteria bacterium. Lineage (GTDB taxonomy): Bacteria > Desulfobacterota > Binatia > UBA1149 > JAJCZL01 > JAJCZL01. The sequence continues at coordinate 178,491 of JAJCZL010000056.1, forward strand.
CGGACGGTGTCGCGCTCGATGTCTTCCGTATCGATCACCAAGGCAGTGCCGAGGTGGCGATGGATCCAGAGGTTTGGACGCGCGCACGTGAGGGGCTGCAGGGCGTGCTCGAGGGGCGCGTCGATGTCGACATCCTGGTTGCCGAGGTACGTGCGGCCAGCGAACGTAGCATCGCGACGCGCCAGGTGAGACGGATGATCACCCGCGTGGAGATCGACAACGATGTTTCGAAGACCTACACGGTCATCGACCTATACACCTCGGATCGTCTCGGCGTCTTGTTTACAGTGGTGAACTGTATCTACCATCTGGGGATGATCATCCATCTCGCGAAGATCACCACCCAAGTAGACCGTGTACTTGATGTCTTTTACGTCACTGACGCAGAGGGTCGCAAGATCACCAGTGCCGACTGGCTCGAGGAGATCCGCACCATTATCGTCGAGACGCTCGACGGCAGCGTCGTCGAGCCGACTGCGCGTGCGCAGCCGGCCTGAGGGACGGGGCGATAGCGATGCGCGGCGAGACTTGCATCGATGAGGCGATCGACGGCTTCCTCTCTCATTTGGCGACAGAGAAGGGAGTATCGCGCCACACGCTTTCGGCGTACGGGCGCGACCTACTTCGGTTTGCTAATTGCATGGAGTCGCGCAATCGCGCTTACGCAGGGGCGGTCGCGCGCGACGACGTGGTGGCGTTCCTCAGCGAACTCACGGCCGACAGGCTTGCCTCGTCTTCTAAGAACCGTGCACTCTCTGCGGTTCGTGGTTTGTTCAAGTACTTGTTGAGAGAGTCGCTGATTACCAGCGATCCCAGCCGCGATGTCGGCTCGCTTCGTAAACCCCGCAAGATCCCGCAGCAGATCTCACCCGCCGGTGTTGTGCGTATTCTCGACGCTCCAACCGGCGATTCGCCCCGTGCGCTTCGCGACCGTGCGATGCTCGAAGTGCTTTACGGTTGTGGGCTGCGGGTCAGCGAACTAGTTGGGCTGCGGACCTCGCAGGTCAATGTTCGCGACGGATTCTTGACCGTATGGGGCAAGGGGTCCAAGGAGCGAGCGGTTCCGGTCGGCCGTGTAGCGCTCGCTGCGCTACGTGCCTACATGGAGGCGGGGCGCCCCGCCTTCGACCGCGAACGAGGCAGCGCCTTCTTGTTTTTGAATAGGTTCGGTAAGGCGATGAGTCGTCAGGGGTTTTGGAAACGGTTGCGGGCGTATGCACTCTCAGCGGGGATATCTGAGGTTTCACCGCACGTCTTGAGGCACTCCTTTGCGACCCATCTACTGGAGGGCGGCGCCGACCTGCGCTCGGTGCAGATGATGCTCGGGCACGCCGACCTCTCGACCACCCAGATTTACACCCATGTGGCGGGGGCTCGACTGCGCAAGGTTCACACTGAGTTCCACCCGCGTGGGCGGATGAACCCTAGCGCGAAAGAGCGGCGAGGCGAGGAGTGACGCTGATTCGCAGGCCCGGCCTTCAAGTGCTAGGTTAAGACGGTGTCGCAGGGCGGCACTCCTTCCACATGAATTTCGACATCGCCCAGGCGGTCCTGTGGATTTTCCCGCTCCTTCTGGCTTTGGTTCTGCACGAGGTCGCGCACGGTTGGGTCGCGAATCGTCTTGGCGATGACACTGCTGCGAGGATGGGACGGCTGACGCTCAACCCACTGGCGCATATCGACCCGATCGGGACGCTGTTGATGCCGGGTCTGCTGATCATGTCCGGCGCTCCGATCCTGTTCGGCTACGCCAAGCCCGTCCCCGTGGTGTGGCACAACCTGAGGAACCCGGTTCGCGATATGGTTTACGTGGCCGCTGCCGGACCGGCGATGAACTTGGTGTTGGCGGTAGTCTGCGTTCTTGCACTGCGCGTGATGGGCGAGGCCGCCGCCTACACGCCCGATATTGGCGGCGCCGATATCGCAGTCGCGCAGCCGCTCGCGATCATGCTCACGTTCGGCGTACGTCTGAACGTGTTGCTGGCGGTGTTTAACCTTATCCCCGTACCACCGTTGGACGGTGGGCGCGTGGCGGTCGGCCTGTTGCCTTCGGGACCGGCGCAAGCGCTTGCCCGCGTCGAACCGTTTGGGTTCATGATTGTTTTCCTCCTGTTGATGAGTGGAGTGCTGTGGAACGTTTTAGGGCCGATAATCAACGCGGTCATCGGGATGCTTTCGTGGCTGTTGTGAGTACGATTGCCGAAACATAAGAAAAAAGACGAACGCTCTGCACGCGAGCCGGTTGTAACCAATACCGTCGTCTCCGGGAGCAGGCCCACCGGCGATTTACACCTAGGGCATCTGCACGGCGCGCTACGCAACTGGTGCAAATTTCAGGATGCGTATTCAAGCTATTTCTTCGTAGCCGACTGGCACGCGCTCACCACTGAGTACGCCGATCCGAGTGGGATTCAAGAAAGCACGCAGTCGATGGTTCTTGATTGGCTCGCAGTGGGATTGGATCCGGAGCGCAGCGTCATCTTCCGCCAATCCGCGGTTTCTGAACACGCCGAACTACACCTGATTCTCTCGATGATCGTCCCGGTGCCGTTGCTCGAGCGCGTCCCTACCTACAAGGAACAGCAGCAACAACTTTCGGGCAAAGACCTCTCGACCTACGGGTTTCTCGGCTACCCCCTGCTGCAGGCGGCCGACATCCTCGTCTACAAGGGCGATCGTGTTCCGGTCGGCGAGGACCAGCTGCCGCACGTAGAACTCACGCGCGCAGTGGCGCGCAAATTTAACAACCTGTACGGCGAGGTGTTTCCCGAGCCGAGCGGAGAGATTGTCCGCGCCGCGAAGGTCCCGGGCACCGACGGTCGTAAGATGAGTAAATCTTACGGCAATACCGTCAACCTGCGCGACGATCCCGAGACGGTCCACAATAAGCTGGCACGGATGGTTACCGACCCGGCCCGCAAGCGGCTCGCCGATGCGGGTGACCCGGCGCTGTGCCCGGCCTTTAGGTTGCATGAAATCTACTGTACCGAAGAGGAGAAAGCGGAGCTGACCGAGGCGTGTAAGAGCGCCTCGATCGGGTGTCTGGACTGTAAGAAGGTGATGATTAAGCACGTGCTCGAAGACCTCGACCCGATTCGCGAACGGCGTACGGCGCTGGAGGCGAGCCCTGGGTTGATCGACGAGGTGCTCGACGCGGGTGCGAAGAAAGCGCGCGTAGCGGCGGCGGAGACGATGGCCGAGGTACGCAAGCGAGTGGGGGTGAAATAGCGATGGCGACTCGGGGATATACAGTCAAGCTCGATGCATTCGAAGGGCCGTTGGATTTGTTGCTTCACTTGGTGAGGACCAACGAACTCGACATATATCACCTCCCAATCGCGACGATCACCGATCAATACCTCGCCTACCTCGAGATGTTCGAGGAGCTCAATCTCGATATTGCCAGCGAGTATCTAGTGATGGCGGCTTCACTGACCTATATGAAGTCGCGACTGCTGCTTCCCACCGAGGACGACGACGAAGAGGCGGAGGAAGAGAACCCGGTTCAGGATCTGGTGCGGCAACTCGCCGAGTACTCGCGTTACCGGGAGGCCGCCGAAGCGTTGCGCGACCGTGCGCTGCTCGACCGCGACGTGTTCCGAAGAGCACCGCTTCCGGCTGATGACTTCAACGAACCGGGAGAGATCGCTCCGATCAAAATCGAACTCGGCGATTTGTTTGAAGGCCTGCGCCGTGTGCTTCAAGCCGCCGCCGCGCGCAAGCCGCACATGCTTCCGGTAGAGGACTACAGTGTCGCCGAGTGTGTGCGGTCGGTTATCGCGAAACTGCGTTCTACGCAGAGCATGCAGTTCGAGGATGTCTTCGAAGATACTGCGACTCGCGGCTATATCGTTGCGACCTTCATCGGATTGCTCGAAATGCTCAAGCTTTGCATCATAGAAGCGCGACAAGACGTGAACCGCGGACCGATCTTGTTGAGCTTGATCGACAAGACGGTTGACGATCGCGTATTCGAATTGATCGGCACGTACGGTGCCGGAGACCTGCCGGGAGTGTCGGCCGCGAGCGAGGAATCGACTGCACCGCCGGACCCGCAGGCCGAGGCGTGACCCGCAGCGGGCACGGGGAGACCCTCGTACAATGAAACTGAAAGACGTCGACGTCATCACTGAAAAGGACCTCAGCGTGGAGGCCGCCGGCCCGTCCAAGGCGGGCAAGAAACGCGAAGCCGACGCCGGTGCCCAGGGCGTGGATGCAGACCAGCCCGCCGCCGAGGACGGCCGCGAGGGGCTCTGGCCGGTCGAGCGGCTGCGCCCCGTGCTGGAGGCTGTTTTGTTTGCCGCCGGCGATCCGCTGTCGATCAAGCGCATGAGTGAGGTGATCGATGGTCCCACGCGCAAAGAGGTCTACGACGGGCTGAAGGCCATCAAGAACGACTTCTTGACCAACGGACTACGGCTTGTCGAGGTGGCCGGTGGCTGGCAGTTCCGCACCGCTCCCGAGCATCACGCGGTCGTCAAACGGCTGTTTAAAGAACGGCCGCAAAGGCTTTCGCGCGCCGCTGTCGAGACCGCGGCTATCGTCGCGTACCGTCAGCCCTGCACGCGCCAAGATGTGGAATCGATTCGCGGGGTAGACTGCGGCGGGGTTCTTGAGACGCTTGTCGAACGTACGCTGCTTAAGATTGCAGGTCGCCGCGAGGTTCCCGGCCGTCCTCTGGTCTATGCAACCACCACGGAATTCCTTGAACTGTTTGGGCTTAAAGATTTGAAATCGCTGCCTGCGTTGGCTGAGCTGGACGACGACATACGTGCGCTCGCCGAGGATACGGATTTCGCGGAGCGCGGCGAGGCCACGGGCGTTGTAGCGTTGGAGGACGAAGAAATTGGTGAGGCAAACGACGAAGAACCGCCCACGGTCCGCGTCTTCGACGGGACCCAGTCGGTCGAAGAAGCCGACAACGACGCGCAAGACGAAACCGGTCACGCCGAAAACGACGAATACCAAAACGAAGCCGCCGGCGCCGACGAAAAGGACGGGCTCTAAACCCAAGCAGGGGTCCAAGGCTCCGAAACCGAGCCGTCCGAATAGGGAGAAGGCGAACGCTGCATCTGCGAGCGTCCGCCTTCAAGTAATCATCTCCCGTGCTGGACTCGGTTCGCGGCGCGCTGCGGAGACGTGGATCAGCGAAGGAGACGTGACTGTCAACGGTAAGGTGGTTACCGCGCTGGGGTCGCGCGCGATTCCGGGCGTCGATCATATAAAGCTTCGAGGTAAGCTGATCCACGGTGATCGGCGTCTTGAGTACTACCTCTTCAACAAGCCTACCGGCTGCGTGACCACGATGCAGGACCCCGAGAAACGCTTCTGCGTGGGTGACGTGGTGCGCGCGATGAACCGTTCGGTGGTCCCCGTCGGTCGGCTCGACTATGCGAGTTCCGGGCTACTGCTTTTGACCAACGACGGGGTTCTGGCCCAGAAGCTTACCCACGCCCGTGCGCAGATCGAACGCACCTACCACGCGAAACTTTCGGCGGTGCCAAGCGAAGCTGTGCTCGAACGACTGCGCCGTAAGGTGTTTTTGGCCGATGGTCCGGCCCACGCCGTTCGCGTACGCAAGCTGCGCTCGGACGGCAATAAAGCGTGGGTCGAGATTGTCATTGCAGAGGGCCGCAACCGCCAGGTACGGCGTATGTTTGAAGCGGTTGGTATACTCGTGGAAAAGCTCCGGCGGACGAAAATGGGGCCGCTAACCCTCGGTCGCTTGGCTACAGGTGACGCGCGACGGCTCGAACAAAGCGAGATTGACGAACTGCGCGCGGTCACCGGCCGCAAATCCTGAGTCTAAACAGCTCTGCGTGCTTTTACGCCGCAGTGCGCCGAGTTGACATCAACCCCGGGCGTCCATACAACCCTCGCGCGGGGTGGAGCAGTCTGGTAGCTCGGCGGGCTCATAACCCGCAGGTCGAGGGTTCAAATCCCTCCCCCGCACCCATTTCTCTCGGGTACGACACCTTAGGATTCCAGGTACTTCTGCTGCTCCAGCTACGGCCCGGTTTTCGTCCTTATCGGCTGGTGGGCACTGTCATAAGTTGAGCCGCGATTGGCAGACTGGCGCGATGAACAGCCGAAAGCCCGCGTATTACGGATATCGATTTCCCCCTGAGATCATCAGCCACGCCGATCTCGGATCTCAGTCTAAGGCGCACACTCCCCAGCTTTGCCCCGGAATCCCAGAGCCGTTGATGTGGCTGGTGCCGCAACTCGAAGCAGCCTTGACCCGGGGGAACACGGCCGTGTTTAGATCTGCGCAGCTCGTAGAGACGCCACACTCCGGCGAGAATCCGCTACCGGTCACCGACGAGCGAGCCAGCGTCGTACGGTCGTCAGTCGAATCGACATATACGCCATTCTCCGCACTGCCGGCAATAGTGCTGTCGCGTAGAACTATCTTCGTGCTTCGGACCCCCAAGCCGGACAAGGACACTCCGATACGATTACCATCGACGTTTGAGCGTTTCACTTTGACACGCGGCCTCTCTGTCCATGCGTCGCTGATGCCGATATCGTTGCGCGAGATCGACGAATCAAGGGAAATCACGCGAGCATGCCTGAAACCGTTGGTCAGAACGCCATTCCCCGCGTTGTCATCTAGCGAGCTATTGATGAGCTTTAGCTTCAGCTTGACGCTGCTATGCGAGAGGACAATGCCCGAACCGCCGTTAGAAACCACCTGTGAATCACGCGCCACCACCGAGTTAGACCAGATTCCTGTGGAGAGATTTCCTGATATGGTCGAGCCCTCGACAGTGACCTTGCCGCGGGGAGCGTGGCGAAAATCCGTCTGGAGCGACCTAGTACGCACACCGGCCGCGCCCCCGTTATTGGAGACGGTACTATCCACGATGGTCACAACCGTATTCTTGCCAATCGCATAGGCATAAACGCCCATGTCATCGTTGCCGGTGATCGTCACTCCCTCGATGACGATGCGCGCGGTGGGTAGATCGCGGAAGGAGGACGGTGTGCGCTCGTTGCGTACGCCGTAACCGGGACCGGTGATAGTGCCTGGGCCAACTATCGCAATTTCGGAGGTATCCCCACGGACTTCTCCGATCAGCGTATGGCCATTGAGGTCGAAGGTCCCATTCTTGTTCAGCAGCACCGACGGAAGCGGCGCCGCCGAACAGTCCAGATCGGCGGTCAGTATGCCGTCACCCTCCAGTATCTGACCACAGGTGTCGACAACGACAGGCGGCGGCTCCGCGGCGAGCGCGGGCAGCGCCGTAGCCAGGACGATGCCTACACTGAGGACACCGATTGTTTTGCCCGCGATCCGGACGGTTTAGCGGGCCGAGGGGATGCTGTACTTGCGACGGCCCGGCCTGCCAGAATGAGAGACGCGCGTGCTCATTAAGACCCTCCTTGAGACCAGTGACTCTAGGGCAATAGAACCCTTTGCGTCAATCACATTCACATTCGCTAGCCCCCGACTGGGGACGGTGGGCATCCGGGGCTTCGGACCCCCGCTCCCGTCCCAAGTAGCCCACTGAGCAAATAGAACCATAGGCTCAACTGGTCCCAATTCGGCTGACGGGGCACAGTCTGAAATCAGCTGCACGGGTTCAACCTAACTGTTGCGTTGATTGGTTGAGATCGCGTCGTGCCTAGGAACTCCAAGGCCCCATCCCGAAGTATCGAACTTCGTCCGATAACATCATTTACGCAAACTAGCGCTTCGATGTACGCGCCGACGGGGCGGGGCGGCGCGGCGCGGCGCGGCGCTTATCGAGGGTTCAGCAGTGCCGTGCCCTGGCGCAGTGCCGCTGCATAACAACGACGCCGAGCGCGGAATGCGTAGCATTGCGATCGGGCGGAAGAATCATTTCGGATCGCGATCGCAACGCGGTACCGAAGTGGCGGCGTTGTTTTACAGCCTGCTCGAGTCGGCGAAGATGGCCGGGGTCGAGCCGGCCCAATACTTGCGCGTCGCATCACGACGGGCTATCGAAAATCCCGGCACGATCACGCTGCCCCACGAACTCCTCGATATCTGAAACTCCGCACGGCTCGCCGATCTTGAACCTCTTGCCGGCGGCGACGTCCCACGGCGAGCAGTTACCCAGAAACGCCCTCGCGAAGCCGTGCTCCCACGTGGGACCCGGGGTGGTATGGCTACCAGCCCGCGGGTGATTTTAGGCAGCCCTGCCTACGGCAGGCGGGGCGGCGAGGGCGTACTATGCCGATATCCCACGACGGTGTTACGTTAACACCGATTGCGTACAGCTCTGCCGTCGTACTGTGGACCGGTCATGGAATTCTAGGCGCACGTCACCTCCGTCCAAGTTGTGAAAGCTCGCGCCCGAAGCATCCGAGCGTTCACTGCACTAGGACGATGACGACCGACGCGGAATAGGTTTTGGACCAGACCATGAATCGTTAGAAATCGCTGCGCTTGTCCGCGGGATTTTAAGCCGCGCATCTGTCATTCTCGGTTCTTTGAGTTCGCTCCCTCGCCAGCTCGGGGGCTCAGGTGAGAGACTTCGGCTTGGTTGTTTGCGTATCGGGATGTGTCGTGTGCGACGGATGGCGTGATCTCACGGTGTGCTGCGCAATAGCTGCCCAACTAGTCGGTCACCATGCGTAAGGGTTCGCGGCCTTGATTCTTCAACAAACTGCGCAGGAACCTCGCAGCCGCTTTACGGTCTCGTCGCGGTTGCACGAGGATGTCGATCACGGTGGTCGACTGAGACATGAGGCCACCTTGCCAGACGCACGCTTAACAAAACCCATCTGGGTGATGCTGAACAGGTCCGCAGCGTGTTCAGTGAGTTCCAAAAGTATCTCTACCACGAAAAGGACGCCGTGTAACACCGCCGACACCCTACGACACCCTACGACCACTGGCGTCAGATACACACCGCAGCTAGGGGCATTCACGGTCTGCGTTGATCGGCACGACAGTCTCCGACGTCTGGACGCTCGCGGGTCCAGCGACATCTACGAGATCATCATCGAGAGGCACCGCCGGTCATCGACGATTTTCACTTCCAATCGCGACGTCACCGAGTGGATCCCGCTCTTCGACGATCCCATCCTGGCGCAAAGCGCGCTCGACCGGCTCGCGCACAACGCGCACCAGGTCGTCATCGAGGGAGAGAGTTATCGGAAAAGGCTCGCGCCGGGGTACCCACGCTCAGAATCGAGCCCCGTAAAAGGCCCAGACGCGAGGATCGCAGACGCCCCGGGGGCTGCACTACCCCCGCAATCCGAGCCGGCGGACCAGTGAGCAGCTCAGCCGACCATCGATGCGCTTCCTTCAAGGGCGCGCTCTGGTACTAAATGAAACTGGCCTCGGGGACTGGGG
>JAJCZL010000057.1 GCA_029262415.1 Deltaproteobacteria bacterium
TCGAGACGAGTTCCTCACGCTCGACCGGCGAGACGGTCAGCGGAGCCAGGGGTCTACCTTGGGCCATGGGCTGCCTCCTTTTGCTGGAAGACAGCCTATTTTAGTCCAATTAAATACGCAAGATATTCCTGGGACAATACACTAGCGGCTTTGCGGTGCGAAGCGCTTACTTGGGAACCTCGGAGTTCTGCAGCAGTCTGAAGAACTCCGAGTCGGGGCTCAATACGATGGTTGTCCCTTCAAGCATGCTCTTCTCGTAGGCTTCGAGGGTCCGTAAGAACCGGTAAAACCCTGCGTTTTTGTTGTACGCGTCCGCGTAGATCTTCGTCGCTTCGGCGTCGCCCTCACCGCGGATGATGTCGGCCTTACGTGAGGCTTCCGCGAGGATTACGCGCTGTTCTTTCTCGGCGAGCGAGCGGATCTTGCGCGATTCTTCTTCACCCTCGGCCCTGAACCTCTTGGCTTGGCGTTCGCGTTCGGTACGCATACGGCTGAAAACGTTGGCTTCGTTCTTGGCGGGAAGCTCGGTACGTTTGATACGTACATCGACGATCTCGACGCCGTAGGCTACCGCTCTTTCATTCGACTTTCGGGTTATTTCTGCGAGCAACTTATCGCGGTCGCCCGATACGACGTCTCGCAAGGTCACCCGCCCGAGTTCTTCGCGAAGCGTCGAGTAGATGATGTCGTCGAGCCGTGATTGCGCACCGGCCTCATTGGTGACCGATTCGTAGAACTTCTGTGCGTCGACGATTCGCCAACGTGAGAAGTTGTCGACTACCAGCTGTTGCTTGTCCAGAGTTATCAGTTCTTTGGGGGTAGCGTCGTATTCGAGAAGGCGTTTCTCGATGAACTCGGCGTTTTGCACGAAGGGCAGCTTCCAATGCAGTCCCGGCGCGGTAACCGTCCGTACCGGACGACCGAACTGCAGCAGAATCGCCTGTTGCCATTGACCAACCTGGAACGTGACCGCTGAGAAGCCGAGGTAGCTGATCACCCCGAGTGCCAAGACAATTGCAGGGAGTAGCCTGATCATCGCGTGCCTCCTTGCGCCGCGGCAGCCGCCGCGCCAATCGCGTTACGTTCCATCACGCGGTCGAGAGAGAGCAGCGGAAGCGCACCTCCACCGCGAGAGTCGACAACGACCTTATTCGCGTTCTTCATCACCTTCTCCATGGTTTCGAGGTACAGACGGCGCCGGGTAACCTCCGGGGCCACGCGGTAAGCCTCGTAGACGAGCGCGAAGCTCTGCGCGGCACCATCTGCCAGCTTCACCTGTGATTCCGCGTAGCCTTCGGCCTCGTTGGTCTTCTGGGCCGCGCTCCCGCGCGCCTTTGGAAGAATGTCGTTGCGGAACCCTTCGGCTTCGTTGATCATTCTCTCCTTGTCCTGCTCCGCATTGATCACGTCCTTGAATGCGTCTTGTACCGGGCCTGGGGGGACGACGTCTTGAAGCTTTACCGTGTTGACGTGCATGCCCGCGTCGTAGTGGTCTAGGTACCCTTGCAGCAGATCCTGGGTCAGGTTCTGAACCTCGAGACGGCCCTCGGTCAATGCGCTGTCGATAGTGCTCGATCCGATCACGCTACGCATCGCGGCCTCGGCCAAGTCGTGCAGCGTCTCGCGAGGTTCGCGGACATTGAACAGATATTTGGTTGCGTCGCTGATTGTGTATTGCACGATGAAGTCGACATCGACGATGTTGCCGTCGGCGGTCAGCATTCGCGATTCTTGTACGTCATCGCGGTAGCGGGCCGGGGGTCCGACCGCAATAGTCTCAAAGCCGACTTCTTCCTTCAGGACCCGCGCGATGGGTACCTTGTAGACTTGCTCCACAGGGGTGGGGAACTTCCAGTGCAGCCCCGGCGGGGTGGTTTTCATCACCTCGCCGAATCGTGTGACGACGCCGACTTCGCTCGGATTGATCTGGTAGATACCGGTGGCGAGCCACCCGAGAAGCGCGACACCTGCGACGATGGCCGCGAGACCGCCCCCGCTGGCTCCGCTGTTTCTGATGCGGTTGAAAACTTCGTTTAGAATTTCGTCGGGCTGCGGCGTGCGGCCGCGTCCGTTCGGAAAACCGTTAGCCATGCTTTGCCTCCAGTTGGAAATATAGCGAGATTGCCCGAAACGGGTACGGAGACCGGAAAACCGGTACTCATGCGGCTAGTAGCGTGTCAGCCTGCGGTGGTGCTGTCAACAAGGCGCGGGTGCGATCTCGGTGGTCTGTTGATCCGGGCGGGTACGTTCCTGGGTCAGAGGGACTACAAAAATCATTTTCGCGCCGCCGCCGTCAGCCGCTTCCGCCCAGATTTTGCCCGAGTGGTAGGCGACGACTTCGCGGCAGATCGCGAGTCCCAGACCGGTTCCTTTCGGTTTGTTGGTGTTGATTGACTCTTTCACCTGGTGAAAGCGCTCGAAAATGTGTTCGAGCTGGTCGGCTGGGATCCCGAGACCGTTGTCCTGAACGGCAAACATCACTCCGGGTTGCCCCTCAACCTCTCCCGGGCCGGCGATCAGCCGTACGCGGCCGTTGGGAGGGGTATATTTCATCGCATTGCTGCACAGATTGGCGGCGACCTGTATGATCCGGTCGCGGTCGCCAATGAACGGCCCGGCTGGTTGCTCGACACAGATCTCTAAGGCGATGCCGCGTTCGTCGAACATCGGCCCGAATGCCATCGAGACGTGGTCAAGGATCTCGGCCGCATCGTCGATTGTCTCCATGGCCCATTCAACCCGTCCGGCTTCTATCTTTGCGAGGTCGAGTAGGTCGTCAATGAGGCGACCGAGGCGGCGTGCCTCTTCGATGATGACAGAGCTGAACTGCTTATCGCCGTTTCTGTTGGCGTCGCCGTAGCGCGAGATAATCTTGGCGGCCGACGAGATCGCCGCAAGCGGGCTACGCAGCTCATGTGAGACGTTCGAAAGGAATTCGGATTTGAGACGGTCGTACTCTTGAAGCTGTTGGTTGATCGCTTCGAGTTCGAAAGTACGCTCGCGGACTTTGATTTCGAGGATTTGCGAGTGACTCTGGATCTCGGAACGAAGTCGTTGCTCCTCTGCGGTTGCGGCTTCGGCTTTCTGTCGTTCGATGACGAGTTCGCCTACGTATTTCTTGATCGAGCGGCGCATCAGCTCGAACCGTCGCGCCAGCATCCCGAATTCGTCCTTGGACTCGACGGCGTGGATTTCGTGGTCGAGATCACCTTCGGCGATCAGTTCTGCGTCTCGCGCAAGTTTGTCTATGGGGCGCAACAGCCGCCGTGTAATCACGCTCGACAACACTAATCCGGCGACGCCAACCAAGAGTGCGAGGCCGACCGCGAGGCTTGTCGATGCAGCAATCTGCTTCGACCCCCAAAGGAGGTCGGATTCGGAGTGGCGGGCTAGGCCGCGTAGGTCGTAGCGTACGAGGACGCTTCCCCAGCTCTGGGTACCACTAGTCACGCTCTGTGCGATCTCGAGGTACTCAGAGCGGGTGTGGTCTTTGTGTAGCCGGTGGCGGCCTGCTTCTAGAGCGCTGGGTGGCTCTAGGCGTCCCGGCTCACCGCTAAGCGCCAGCACCGCGCCCCGGTCGTCGAGCAGAAACATGGCGGCGATGTCGCTGTCGCGGCGGCGCTGGTTGTCGAGCAATAGGGTCAGACCCTCCGCGTCGGTGCCATCGATTGTCGCGGATAGCTCTGCGGCGAGATCTTCGGAGTAGAGTTCTCCGTGACCGACGAGTTGTTCGAGTAGCCGTTTGGTCGCGAGGCTGGTCTGGGTCTGGAGGATCGTGGTTTGACGCTCGACTAAGACGCCGGCGATCGTGGCCAGAGAGATGCCGATGGTGACGACAGCGGTGATGATAAGTTTGAAGTGGAGGCTCAGCAGGCGTGCTGAGCCTCTCGCTGTCAATCCCTTACCGGTAACTTCGTTCATCCTCGACCCTAGCCCTCACCGCGATCCGTTCATTATCCATGCTGAGGACGGGCTCCGCAGCAATTCATGAATTTGCGCGTGGTTGTAAAGCGTCAGCCGGGGGAATGGGGGGAACTTAGCGTATGGCATACGCCACTGCGGATACTCTGCAAACCGGCGGCGGCGGCGCGATGACGCCGAAACCGTAACACTTTGGGGTGCCGCGGCGCCGGCGAGATCTCCGAACGAGCAGCGGAAATATGGCGATTTGCGGACTCGTACTACATGGAACGCCACTTGCAGTTGTGCGGTCTGAGGTATTCCTACTGATGGACAAGTCCGCCCCCAAAGAGAAGAAGACCCGCCGCGGGAGTTGGGTAGGAGTTACTCCCACGCTTCTCATTCATCGCGTCGGCGCTGGTATGTCAGTGTCGCGATGGCACTTCGGCGTGCTTTCGCTGCTTTTAGTTCTCGGAGTGACTGGTTCTCTCGTCACCCACGTGGTCGTAAAGGGCTGGGAAACCGAGCGGATACACAGCGACTTCGACCGTCGATTTGAGAGTGTGTTGACGGCGTTCAACCGCCGGATGGATGCCAATCTGGCGATCCTGAACTCGATTGTGGGTCTGCAGGGCGTACAAAACGGTGTCAGTCGCGACAGTTTCCAAGCCATGGTGTCGGCCGCGTGGACCGGCCAATCCAGTATCCAGGCCCTCGGATGGGCGCCCCGCGTAGACCGCCGCGATCTCGACCGCCATGTGCGACTGGAAGTACGCGACGGCATGGCCGACTACCAGGTTTACGAACACGATGTGGAGACTGGGGAGCGCGTACTTGCGGGAGAGCGTTCCGAGTACTTCCCGATCTCGTATATCGAACCCGGCGACGTCAACCTTCCTCTTCATGGATTAGATCTCGGTATGGAGACGTCGCTTCGGGTAGCGATGAGCCGCGTTCTGGCTACAGGTAAATCGTCGGCTACGCGCAAACTCTCAATCCCAACGGATGCTGGGGATATCGATGCGGTTGTTGTCTTGGTGCCTGTCCACACCCCTGGGACCACGATTCCTACACCTGCGGTTCCTGTGGTGGATGGCGAAGGGGCCGCGCATTTCTCGCGCAAGGTAAAGGGCCTTGCGGTCGGAGTGTTTCGTGTGGATGAGTTGCTTCGTTCTGCTCGTGAGGGCACCGAAGGGATCATGGAGGTCTCGATCGCGGACAATACTGATGGCACCTCCGCCGGGAACCGGTGGGTCGTCGGATCTCAACTGGAAGTGGCGACGGGCGATGCCTCTTACGGTTTCTTGGCAAGCAACGTGACGTCTGTCGGTGGCCGTGAGTGGGTACTATCAGCCAAGCCGACGAGTGCGTATCTGACCTCGCAACGGACTTGGCAGGCCGAGGGTCTGCTGGTGGCTGGATTGCAGTTCGTGGCGTTGTTCGTTGCTTATTTACGTTTGATTTTCAGCCGCAGCGCAGAAGTCGAGCGTCTCGTCGAGCAGCGGACTGCCGAGTTGATGCGCACGTCCCGCCGGCTCAAGCGCGAGATGATCAACCGTCGTACTAGCGAACGCGCGTTGCACAACAACGAAGAACGTATCAAGGCGCTGTTTGATATCGGCACCGGGAGGATCGACTTGGCGACACCGGGAGGCACTGACGTCTTCAGCATCGCCCGACAGGCGTGGGCGAATCAAGGGCCGCCTCTCGAAGCCGAGGCTGAAGTGCAGCCGGAGGGGTTTGCCGAGAGTGCCGAGAGCGCCGGTAACGCCGGTAACGCCGCTGATGGCGGCGCTACCGAAGAGCGGATCTTCGAACAGATGTCGACCGAAATACGTTCGCCAATCGCAGCGATGGTCTGTGCCGCCAAGATTCTCGGCAGGCACAAAACAATGACACCCGAGAAGGTATCCAAGTTCGCCGACATCGTTGTGAACGAAGGAGAGCGACTCAGATGTCTGATCAACGAGACTCTCGAACTTTCGAGCCTGGAGGCGGCGCGTGAGCGTGCACTGGCTCTCGAGCCGGTTGCATGCGAGCGCTTGTTCAAACGTGTGACCTCCGTAGTGGGGGCGTACGCAGCCCGTAAGCTCATTAAGCTCACGGTGCTCACCGACGAAGAGGTTCAGCCGGTGGCGGCCGATGAAGATCGTATCGTGCAAGTACTCGTCGACTTGGCCGAAAACGCCGTCAAATTCACCCCGCCTCGTGGAACGGTGAAGCTCTCGGTAAGCCGTCACAACCACAACTACATGCGTTTCAGCGTGACCGACACCGGGTTAGGCATGTTGATTGCGGACCAGAAGCGCGTGTTCTCGGCGTTCTCCGCAGATGCGGACCAATTGCGCGAGCCTCACGACGAACGCGGTGTCGGTTTGGCAGTTTGTAAAGAGATCGTCGAACGTCACGGCGGCACGATCTGGGTGGACAGCAAGCGTGGCTTCGGTAGCACGTTCAGCTTCACGTTGCCGGTGGTGAGCAAGCACCAGGCAACGGGTACCGACCCGGCCTGAAGCTGTATGCGAGGCCCTTCCGGTCTCTTCCTATTCGCCGCGGGGCCGGTGAGAGCGGAACATCAGGTGAATCGTGATCGGCCCCGTGCGGACCCGCCGGATCCGTTCGTAGCCGAAGTGTTCGTACATACGGAAATTGTTTGGATTCTCCGTTTGTAGGAGTACGCCTGTGGAATAAGGGTCGGCGTCGGACTGGCGGTGGATCTCATCCAGCAGTACGCGTGCTAGTCCGTGGCTCTTCATGCTCGGGTGCACACCGAGCAACGCAACCACATAGTGCGGTTCTTTGGGCAGGTAGCGCTGGATGGCACGGGTGTTGCGCCAGGTCCGCCAAGCGGAGATCACTCCCGAGCCCCACGCGACACGAAGCAACCATCCATAAATCTGGCGTCGCGTAAAACCCGTCCACGGCGGGAGCGCGACCGCCGAGGCCAGCACGCGGTCGCCTTGGGTGATGCCGTACACAGGTGTCCCGGCGGCCTTGATCATCGGCCACGAAGCCGCCAGCCATGCCCGTAGTTGGCGTCTGAAATCGCGGCCGCGTTCGAAGATGAAGTAGCGGGCTCCGTGGTCGTTGTAGAAAGCGAGCGTCAGTAGATCGGTGATCTGCGGAAGGTGTTCAGCGCCGAGTTTGCGCACCGGTCCATCGGCCGCGAGCGGCAGGCCGGAGTCGAAGTGGAGACCGCTGTCAGCACCCAGAACTGAAGCGGAGGAGGGGTCAGTGCGTTTGTCGCCAGGTCCCGTTCGAATCCTGGGTCCACCAACCGTTCTCAGCCTTCTCCCGCCACGTCTCCGCGAAGATCGCTTGGATGTCGTCGACACGTTCTTCCTCGAAGTTGTTCGCTTTTGCGATTTCTTTGTACAGACTGCGCCGGTCGCGGTTCTCCGCATCGACCAACCTGCGTATCTCTGCCTGCTCGCGAAGACCGAGTCCGCTCAGATCGCGAACCGCGAGCATTCCGTCCTTTCCCAGTCCGAGCTTGCCTGCGCCGAGGTGAGGCTTGAGCGTGCCCGAACGTGCTTTCATCGATTCTTTGAGCGCACGAATCGCAGCCGTCGAGACGTTGATGTCCGCCTCGGCTGCGTGCGCACTTGCCGGGCTGACCGTATCAGCCAGCCAGGCGGCGAATCGCGCCGGGAGGCGGTTGTCGAGCTGACTCGAACGCGCGGGATCGTTGTTTCCCCAAGTCTCTTCGACAATTTCTTCGGCTGCCGCACGTACCTCCGGTGCGGGGAAGTAGATGTTGACTGTGATGCAAGCGGCCATAGACACGGCGCACGCTGCCATTGTCGAAACCATCGGTCTTCTCATTTCTCCACCGGCTCCTTTACTCGCGGCGATCCCGCGGTCCGAATTCTCGTCAGCCGGCGCACCATTTCTGAAAACGCGATCACCTGGCTGTGACTGATCACGTTGACCGTCGGTGGAAATATCGACCCGACGACCAGGAAATCCTTCCCATCATATTGCTCGACTCCGCGCACGGTAAAACGATCGTTCCGCAGGCGCGCCGAAAAACCCATCTTCGCATATCGGTAGTTGTCGAAAAAGCTTAAAAGTCCTCTACTTATGGGATCCGAGCCGGAACCGCCGAGAATCGATATCTGATTGATCGCAGCGACACTGATGTTTTGGGGCACACCCCTTCGGGGGGTGGTTTGTATGCGCGCCTCCATCGCTACCGGCTGACCGTCGACTATTTCGAGGGCGGCGATCTCGCCCTCGAGCAGTCCTGAGATGTGACCGGCCTCAAAAGCGGCTGAAAGTGTGGCCAGGTTGAGGTCACGAAAGCGTAGGTCGGTGCTGAACGCCGGTACCGGCGAGAACAACTCGGAGATGCCGATGTTGCCTGCCTCGAAGGTGCCGCCGAAAGCTTTGGCGCTCAGCGTTCCCTGCGATGTAATTCTCCCCTCAGTGTAGACCAGCGGATCGAGTCGGCCTCGCAGTGCGCCGCCGGTGTAGGTGAGGCCGAGTCCGCTGAGTAGTGCGGAGAGGTTGACGTCCGCGAGGGCCATTGAAGTTTCCATCCGCGCCCCGTGCAGGATGTGATCCGCGCTCAGGCGTCCAAGCGTGACGGTCCCATCGTGGAATTCTGCGCGGATCTCTGTGTCGATTGAGAAAGCGTTGGCACGTGTGGTAATCGGCGCTTGGATATCGACCATCCGCGTCCCCATCGCCTCGATGACGCCGATGCGAAACTTTCCGTGCCGTTCTCGATCCTTGACCGGAGCAGTCCCGAGTGCGATCGGGAGGTTGAAGGAAACGTCCTTCAGCTTAAACGGCGGATCCTGCCACTCGAGTTTGCCGCCTGAAAGCTTAGCCTCTCCGTAGACCGAAAAGCGGCCGTCGCCGTAGACGGTGGAAGAGAGGTCGCCTTTCAATTCGCCTTCGGCCAGTGCAGCGGCCAGAGCCGGGAAGCTTTCTTTGAACGGCTCGCGCACCGCTATCTCGAGGAAACGTCCAATATGGACGATCTCGAATCGGCCGGTTGCGTCGTAACGGCCGCCTGCGGGGTCGATACGCGCATCGCCTGTCCACCCGCCTACGCCTCTGACCGTCAAACGTGCCTCGTCGAGCCGGACGACGTCGTCGGTGGTGTCGATTTTGGATGATGCCGAGACAATGAAGCGTTTTAGGTCGATGTAGAACTTGTCCCAGAGCGCCTCACCGCTCTCGATATTGACAGCGACGGTACCCATTATCGCATCGCTGTTTTCCTCGCCCCGCGCGTTCTTCACCTCGGCGATGACGATATTCAGATCAACGTTGCCTGCGAGTTTCTCTGCGAGACGTGAGTATGATGGGTCGTTGGCCGAGACCTCACGCGCGCGAACCTGCACGTCCACAGTAAGCGAGCCGGCGCCGTTGCTTAACAGCCGGCCTTGAAGACCGAGTTCTTTGGCTCGGATTGCAGCGCCCTCATGTTCGAGGGTGGTGTCGCGCAGCGTGACGCCGTCTGTGTCGGCTTCGACCGTGACGCCTTCTGCATCGGCGTGTAGACGGACGCGTGCGTCGAAACGTCCACTCGCGTGGGTAGGAATGATCCGTTCGACGAACTCTGCGACCGCGTCGAGCGGTACGTCTTCCCATTCGAGTTCGAGATCGATGGCGGGGGTTATCCCACCTGGGTTGTGTAAGGTTCCGGTGGCGTGAACGATCGGTGTCCGCGCTATGAGCGTTGCGCTCGCGCGTAAACCGATTGTACGCTCGCCACGGTCGTTGATCACTGCGTCGATCGGGCCGATCCGGCGGCGTGCTCCTGCGATCGTCGCGTGAATGACGGCACCGTGTAGTAGCGCATCGGAGAAGGCAATGCCGGTGGTTTTCGCAGGTCCGTCATCGACGGTTTCCGTCGTATTGGTAGTCGGCAACCTATCGAGGTCGAGCTCGGCGTCGCTCAAGACGATCCGGCCGAGTTTATAGCCAAACCTGTCGGGGCGGACCCATGGCGTCGATATCCTAAACTCACCTGCCGACAGAAAAGGTTCATGGCCGGGTTCGGCGATCGAGACTCCGGTGGCCGTTAGAGCCAAGCCGTAGCCGATATGGAGCTGCTCTAAGGTGATTTCCCAGCCGGTCCGGTCGCGTGCCAGCGACAGAACAGCCTTGCGGAAGCCGGGCGATGAAGTGACCGCGGGAAGCGCCAGATAAGCCGCAAGCATGAGCGCGGCTGCGATGGCAATCAGTACGGCTAAGGTACGGCGCATGAGGCGTTTCCGGAGTACCGCTGGGGCTGCTCCGGCGCAACGCCGGGCGCCATGCGCTTTCTCACCACGGCTGCGGCGGCGCGAGAGATATCGCAGAAGGTGTCGGATGCCTGTCGTATCATAGTCGGGATGTGGAGCTTGTTGGCCGGAGCCGCAGAGTATGCACCCGAGGTGTGTCTCGCCGGTATTGTGCTGCTATTGGCGGCGTTGTACTGGCGCGATCATGTGAAGCGCAGGCGTGCCGAGAGGGCCTTTGCGGAGAGTTCTGTCGAAAACGCGACAATCAGCGCGCGCAGCGTAGAGATGGAGCGTTCGCTCGATCATCTCAAGGCTCGCATCTTGATGGGAGTCGCGGCGCGCATGGAAGAACCGGTTGTCGCGATCGCGAGAAAAGCGAGTGCGCTCAAGCACGCGGCCGAAGGTGGCTCGCGCACAGATTCGGTCAATGAGATCCTCGCGGAGACCGCTAAGCTCGAGGGATTGATCGACGACTTTCTCGAGCTGGGACGCTTGGAGTGCGGTGCCATCGAGTGGGCCGAGAGCGATGTCGAGACCGAGAGCCTGATGGGGCGTGCGCTCGCGAGCGCCGAGGGTGCCGCGATGCGGTGCGGGATTCGCTTGCAGTCGCGCACCCAAGGCGCGCCGGTGAGGATACGCGGTAACGAGGAGCGTCTTGCACAGGTGTTGGGACATCTTCTCGATAATGCAATCAAGTTCTCCCCACGCGGGGCCGTTGTCAGCGCGCGTGCGTACCGCGAGGGCGAGGAGATCGTCTTTGCGGTGAAAGATTCGGGTGGCGGGATGGCAGAGGCTGAACTCGACCGTTTGCTTGAGAACCTCGCTACCATCGGGGCGTCCTTTTCCACCGACCCCGGGTCGCTCGGCCTCGGGCTAGGGCTCTCGATCTGTCGCGAGATCATCAAGCGCCATGGAGGGCGCCTGTGGGCCGAGACGCGCGCCGGATCCGGATCGGAATTCGGTTTCGCATTGCGCTGCGGCTCATCCTGAGCGTTCGCTACTGTTCCGCGCCAACCT
Organism: Deltaproteobacteria bacterium; assembly: GCA_029262415.1. Lineage (GTDB taxonomy): Bacteria > Desulfobacterota > Binatia > UBA1149 > JAJCZL01 > JAJCZL01. The sequence goes on from JAJCZL010000057.1 coordinate 11,157, forward strand.
GTCGCCTCGGGCAACTATTCGCCGGCCCCATCCCCAATCGGGGGCGCGACGTACGCAATGGTAAAACGTTACGCACACCCGCTTGCCGGCCGACTCGCAACCGCATTCGGGTTCGGTTTATACTAGCGTTGTAAACGCGCCGCACGCCCGCGTTGTGCGCTGGCGTGCCGGGTTCTGCGGAGGGCGACCACATGGATGAAGTAGTACTGTCGGTAACCGCTTTCGGAGGAGCTATATTCGCTGCCGGGATGGCTTTCGGTGGTTTGCTCGGTTACCTCCTGCTGCCCGGCGAGCGCCGTGCGCGTAAGCTTCAGTTCGAACTGGACGAGGTCCGGCGTGACTCAGCCAGCTACAAAGCGAACGTGTCCAAACATTTCCACCGTACCGCTGAACTCGTGTCCGGGCTCACCAACAGCTACAAAGCGGTCTACGACCATCTAGCCGGCGGTGCCCAGGATCTGGCCGAGATGCCTATAGGTGGCCACGCGATCCGTTTCGCCGAAACCAAGCTTTTGGTCGAGGATACCGACCCGGCCGCTGTAGCTGCGGCTCCTGCTGCGGCCGCAAACGCCGCCGAAAAGCCGATGGCGAACCCGCGCGACGACGAAGCGAGCACGCCACAAGACGGTGCGAAAGCCGCCTGACGGCGTATCTCCCGACTCCAGCTATTGCGGAGATGATTTTGCAGAGCCCGGGTGTTCGGTGCCGCGACCGGACGACGGTTTAGGTGTCGCCGGGACGGGTTGGAACACCGTTGCCGGTGGACCCGGACGCAAGCGGTTGTTGCGGTGCGGGCTGACGGGAATCGTCCGACTCGATCGCCGCTGTCTGTACGCAAGCGTCTGGTGTCACGCCCGCCGCCTGACACAGCTCCAAAAATGATATCCTCACCGCTTCGACCATGTCGTGGAGGTCGGGCATGACGTCGTAGTCGGCATTGAAGCCCCAATACAGTCCGCCTGCGTAGCTGAACAGTGCAATATTCAGCCCCTGGTTGCGGAACAACGGCGCCATTGGATAGGTCTGCAACATTTTCGCGCCCTGCATGTAGAGTGGGATCTGCGGTCCGGGCACGTTGGTGACGACGAGGTTGTAGACGCGCGTTTCGGTCGCCAACCGTGCGCTCAATGAAAGCAACGTCGGTGTCGTCCATTCGCTGACGGCTGCCAGCACCTCGGCGCCGAGCGCCTGTTTGGATTCCTTCACCCCTCGGGTGTTGCTGATGATCTGCTTGATTCGCCGCCGCGCGTCGCTCTCGTAGATGGGCAAATCGATGACCATACCCGAGATCCGGTTGCCGAGCGCGCCGCGTTCGGATTCCGAGCGTACACTAACAGGGCAGAAGGCTTTGATCTCCATCTCTTCTTGGATGCTCTGGGTGACCCCGCGCCGAGCGAGAAAGCGCCCGAGCGCTCCGCTAACCGTTGCGAGAACCACATCGTTTACCGTGCCACCGAGAGCGTTCTTGACCGCCTTCACGTCGTCGAGCCGGAACTCGAGCCAGTCAAAGCGGCGATGCGGGCCGATGTTGCGGTTCAACGGTGTATCGGACGCACGGTGTGAAGTTGCGCTCAATGTCTCTCCAAGCGCGCTGATGCTTTGCACAATGGTACGTGCGCTGTGGATCGGGTTGTGCAGCGAGGCACACACGCCGCGCACTGCCTCAATGGGAGTTGCCGCGCGGTGCAGCAGTTCGTTGCCGAGCACTTCCCACGGGCCGGGTTCGCGCTCCGGTGTCCAATGCGGGGCGTCCTTGACCTCTTCTTCGGGGAACGGACTGAGCAGCACGGCCATCAGGTCAACACCGGATATACCGTCGATCATGCAGTGGTGAGTCTTGGAGATCATTGCCCAACGTCCGTCTTCGAGTCCTTCAATGACCCAGCACTCCCACAGCGGTTTTCCGCGATCGAGCTGCTGCGACATGATGCGTCCCGAGAGCCGTTTGAGCAGGCGATCGTCACCGGGTTTGGGCAGGCCGGCGTGGCGTACGTGGTAGTTGATGTTGAAGCTGCTGTCGTCCACCCACACGGCCTCGCCGGTGATTGGGGCGACGATGAGTTTTTGCCGGTAGCGGGGGATCAGGTGGAGGCGTGAGGCGATCTGTTCGCGCACGCGGTCGATGTCGATGCCGCCTTCGCGGGTGGCCAACGGCCCGGCTTCGAAGATCATCGTCGCGGCCACGTGCATATGGCTGTTGCCGCTCTCGATGTCGAGGAAGACGCGGTCCATCGGGGTCAATTTTTGATAGCTGGCCATTGATTGCTTCCTTCGGCGTCCCAGGCTTTGCAGGGAGCCGCATCTGTTAGCTAACAACTTCCCGACAGAACTGTAAAACGGTTTCTCTGTGCGCTCGAGGGGGCGGCGTTCCCGCATGCCCGAACTAGCCGTTATCCTTATAGGTTGATGCGATCGGTGCGTGTGCGGCAGGCAGCGGGTCGTTGAAGAGCGCAAGCGGCAAGCTCGCATCAAGTAGCGCCAGGCGTTAGAGTCCGCACGTGTATGAGTCGGCGGGCGCGCGAATCCTATAGCCATGAGCGATAGCAAGAAACTCGGTATTCTCGTCGCGGGCGGACCCGCGCCCGGCATTAACAGCGTGATCAGCGCTGCGGCGATCCGCTCAAACCTTGCAGGCATCGAGGTTGTCGGTATTCAAGACGGCTTCGAGAATCTGATGAAGGGCAACGCGGGCGCCGCGCGACCGCTCTCGATCGGCGAAGTCAGTCGTATCCACTTCCGCGGTGGATCGATCATCGGTATCTCGCGAGCGAATCCGACCACCGATCCAAAGCTCCTCGATACGTGTCTGCAATCGCTCGAAAAGCTGGGTATCAGCCAGTTGATTACCATCGGTGGAGACGACACTGCGTTCTCAGCCATGAACCTGGAGCAACGAAGCCGGGGGAGTTTGCGCGTCGTGCACGTGCCAAAAACCATCGACAACGATCTCGACCTGCCCGAGTACGTCGACACCTTCGGCTTCAAGTCGGCGCGTCACGTCGGATGTGAGATCGTGAAGAACCTGATGGTTGATGCCTACACGACGTCGCGTTGGTATATTGTGATCGCGATGGGCCGTAGCGCAGGGCATCTCGCGCTTGGCATTGGGAAGTCGGCCGGTGCAACCGTGACGATGATTCCCGAGGAGTTTCCGGCCGGGCCCCTTCGTTTCAAAGGTCTAGTTGACACTCTTGCGGGCGCGGTGATCAAGCGCCTCGCCGAAGGACGTCGACACGGCGTTGCGGTAGTCGCCGAAGGGATCGTGCTCAAAATCGACCCTGCCGATTTCGAGGGTATGGACGACGTTGAACGTGATGAGCACGGGCACATCCGAATCGCGGAAGTCGATCTCGGGAGCATTTTGAAAAAGGCGGTTAGGGCGAGACTGCGCGAATTCAGTCTCAATACAACCATTGTAGATAAGAATATCGGCTACGAGCTGCGCTGTGCAGACCCGATTCCGAGCGATATGGAATACACCCGCGATCTCGGCTATTGCGCAGCTGAGTATCTTATCGACGGTGGCAACGGCGTGATGGTCTCTGTACAGGCGGGTCGCTTTGTCGCAATACCGTTTAGCGATCTCATTAACCCGGAGACCGGCCGAACCCGTATCCGGCTGGTTGACGTTGAGAGTACACGCTATCTAGTCGCACGTCAGTACATGATTCGCTTGCGTCGTGATGATTTCGAGAACCGCGAAAAACTCGGCAAACTCGCCGCTGTAGCCGGCGTCTCCTGCGAACACTTCCGCGACCAGTTTGAGTACGTAACTGAAATCGAGCCACCACCCCTCCGTGTGCGCTGAGAGCGTTCTTGAATTGGCGATGATTCCCTTATGAGCGACTCGAACGACTACGCCGAAGTTATCTACGAGGTCAGCGATCACATCGCCACTGTCACGCTGAACCGCCCCGAGCGGCTCAACGCGCTGACTGCGGTGATGATGCTCGAACTACAGGACGCCATGGTGCGTGCGGGAGAAGATCCGGACGTTGGTGCGGTGGTCCTCACCGGAGCGGGCCGCGGGTTTTGCGCCGGTGCCGACATGGACATGCTCAAGGCCGTGGGCGGCGACAGCCGTGCTTCGGACGGTAGCGAGACGCCGCTCGAGCCGCGTGCGCCGTCTGCCGAGGCACTCGAAGACTTCCGCAGGCAGAACGCGTATTTCCCTTCGATTCCGAAGCCCGTGGTTTGCGCTGTGAACGGGCCATCGGCTGGGCTCGGGTTCGTGCTGACCCTGTATTGCGACATCCGAGTTGCCAGTACCACGGCACGGATGGGGACGATATTTTCTCGCCGTGGGTTGGTTGCCGAGTACGGGGTCGGGTGGTTACTGCCGCGTATGATCGGAATTGCCAATGCCGCAGACCTGCTGTTTTCCGGACGCATGATCGATCCCCAAGAGGCTTTGCGCATGGGACTGGTCAGTCGTGTTGTCGAAGCGGACGGGCTTGCGGCATCGGTGCGCGATCAGGTCTTAGAAATGGTCAACCTGGCCTCTCCGCGTTCGATCGCGGTGATGAAAAAGCAGATCTACGAAGGCTTGCTCCAGCCGTTGGGCGAGCACCTGGATAGCGCCCACGGCGAGATGCTCGAGAGTCTGAAGAGCCAGGACTTCAAAGAGGGCGTTGCCCATTTTTTGGAGAAGCGTCCACCTAAGTTCACCGGAAAGTAGCCGCGCGGACAATGCGAGCGGCGCAATTCGTGGCGCTCAGGGCAAGACGATCTGGCCCGTCATGTACAGGACACACCTACCGCTGAGTGCGACGCGGTTGCCGTCGACGGTACAACGGAGTTCGCCGCCGCGTCGCGAAATCTGTAGTGCGGCTAGTACTGGTTTGCCGAGACGCTCGGACCAATACGGCGCGAGCGCGCAGTGCGAGGAACCGGTGACAGGGTCTTCGTCAATCCCGTGCGCTGGTGCGAAATAGCGGGAAACAAAATCGACTGATGTCCCTCGAGCTGTTGCGACGATCGCCCGCGGGGCAAGGCGGGCGAGCGTAGCAAAGTCGGGTTGGAGCTCGGCGATATCGTGTTCATTGTCGAAGACCGCGATGTAGTGAGACTCGTTTTCGAGTGTTTCCACCGGCGTCGCGCCCAGCCCTACAGCGAGGTCTATCGGTGCGAAACACACCGTCGAGGTCGTCGCTGGAAAGTCCATCGAAAGCAGTTTGCCATGGCGTTCGACACCTAGATCGCCGCGCGTCCGTGTCGAGAATACCACCCGCTTTGCCGACGACCCCATGCATTCGAAAATTACGAATGCCGAAGCCAGAGTGGCGTGGCCGCACAGTTCTACTTCGCAGGTCGGCGTAAACCAGCGGATCTCGAACGCCGCAATACGGTCTTGCCCTGATGTCGCGGCTTCACCGGTGGTGTCGGAGGGGACGAAGAATGCCGTCTCCGACAGATTGTTCTCCGCCGCGACGGCTTGCATGACGTCGTCGTCGAGCCAGTCGCGCAACGGACATACCGCCGCCGGATTGCCACGAAACAGCGAGTTCGTGAACGCGTCGATCTGATAGATCGGGATTTGCATGACGGTATTGGTCAGTTTGCCGGAACGTCACGCGCGAGGCGTAATCCACTGAACTGCCAACGTGCGTCGGGAGGAAAGAAGTTCCGGTAGGTCCGCCGAATATGCGAACGGGGGGTAACGCAAGAGCCACCGCGTAGCACCATCTGGTTGCTCATGAACTTGCCGTTGTACTCACCTAGGGCACCTTCGGGAGCCGCGTAGCCAGGGTAGGGCGTGTAAGGCGAGCCGGTCCATTCCCAAACCCCACCGTACATCTGCGAGAGCGCGTTGGTCGGTAACGGTTCCAACGGCGCACACGGGTGAAACAGCCCGTCCTCAACAAAGTTCCCCTCAATCGTCCCGGAGTTCTCGACGTCGTGGTCGTGCGCGGCAATCTCCCATTCAGCCTCCGTGGGTAGTCGCGCTCCCGCCCAGCGAGCGTAGGCGTCGGCCTCATAGTGACTGATGTGGCAAACCGGATCGGCGTTGTTGACTTCGGCCTCGCCGCTCAGGGTGAACATGAACCAGCATCCGTTGCGCTTGGACCAGTACATCGGCGCGTTCCAGCCGAGCCCGCCGATGGTGTTCCAGCCGTCGGATAGCCACAGTTCGGGACGCCGGTAGCCGCCGTCCTCAATGAACTCAATGTATTCGCCCGCGGTTACCTCACGCGTCGCGATCTGAAAGGCGTTGTGGAAGATCTTGTGTCGCGGCCGTTCGTTGTCGTAAGTGAATTCTTCGCCGCTGGTGCCGATCCACGCGATCGCTTCGGCAAACTCGACCCAAGCGGACTTCGCAGTTGCATTGCGATTGCCTCGGTTGGTCGCACGGTAGGCAGGACGTAGCGGGTTGCACGACAGAACGTGCTTGATGTCGGTCAGGATAAGTTCTTGGTGCTGTTGCTCGTGGTGCAGTCCGATCTCAATCAAGCGTTCGATCCGCTTGAAAGCTTCGGCATCTGTAGAAAGGAGCAGTTCACCGATACGTTGGTCAATCTCGGCGCGGTAGGCATAGACTTCGCGTACCGAGGGCCGAGAGAGTAGTCCGCGCAGCGGCCGTGGGTGCATCTTGCCGACGGTGTTGTAGTAGGAGTTGAACAGGTGCCCGTACATCGGGTGATGAACGCGTCCGTCGCCGTCTGCACCTTGCAGTACAAACGTTTCGAAAAACCACGTGGTGTGGGCGAGATGCCATTTCGAAGGGCTGACGTCGGGCATCGACTGCACCACGTAGTCTTCAACCGAAAGCGGCGCGCACAGCGCTTCTGAACGCCTTCGTATCGACTTGAATACTGAGGTCAGACCTGAGGGGGAAAGGCCGAGAACGGTCTTGCCGGGCTCGGTTTCGGTGAGGGCCGGGAGGGTCGGGCTTGCCTGCGCATCCATCGTCTTGCGTCTCGGCTGCAGCGACCGCACCAATGCTTTTTGGGCCCGGGCGCAGCGCAGAGTGCCTGTGTCGGTGTGTATAGGCCTGGGTTGGTCTTCGCAACCCTGGGCGCTCAACGCCGCTTTTTGCGGGAGTGGGGCTTAGGTGACCTCGATGTACATTCGGTACTCGCTCGGCGCGATGAATCCCATCTTGCGGTACAGCCCGAAGCCCATCGGCGATGCCTGCAGATTGGCGAATTCCGCACCGCGGGACAAACCTTCGCGGGTTGCAGCCCACACCACTGCTTCGGCGTGGCCCTTTCCGCGAGCGGCGGGGATCGAGCCTACCCAGTTGATTCCGGCGACACCGTGCGTGACGCAGACCACAGCGGCAGCGGTAGGTTTGCCCGCATGGTAACCGACGAATCCTTGGATGTGTGGAGCGCATAGTGCACTGAGGTCGGCGAAGAGTGCTTCCGCCACTTCGGGGGGTTGACCGAAAACGGCGTAAGACTCGGCGATAACTCGAGTGTATGCGGCGAGCCCGGCACGGTCGCTGACCGGGCGAATTTCCAAGCCCTCGGGTTCGCGGCGTGTGCCGGGGTCGTTGAGCAGCGCCATCGCCGGCAGTGAAACGTTGGTCTTGTAGCCGCGCTCTCTCAACTTGTGTTCGAGCTTCAGGTCGGCATGTGCACGAATCCATACGCTGAATCCGGGGCCTTCTTCTCCGTAGAACAGCGCTGCTGCGTCGAGCAGGGCGTCGAGTTCGATCTTGTCGCGTACCAGAACTGAGTTATGGAACTGCATCGCGCTCGGCAAGACGACGAAGGTGGCCCCGCGCGTATCGAACACGGTTCCGTCACGCGACCCGCGGGCGTTCTCACGCCACATCTCCCACATGTTGAGGTCCATTCGTTCAAGCAGTCGCGCGCGCGTCGCAGCGTCGAGTCTGTCGTCGCCTGCTGCGGTGCCGAGCGGAATCATTTGCTGGGCTCTGTGTCGATGCGGATAGTTTCCTTGAGGATGCAGCGGTCTATCACTACGTCGAGACCTGCGCGTTGTGCGATATCCGCCGCCTCTTCGCTGATTACACCTTCCTGTAGCCACAACGCGCAGGCACCGATGCGCACGGCTTGTTCGGCGATCGCGGGTGCGGCCTCCGGGCGGCGGAACACATCGACGACGTCGACCCGCTCGGGTAGGTCGTCGAGGCTTGCGTATGCGCGCTCACCGAGCACCGAGTCGAGCGCCGGGTTGACCGGAAGAATACTAATCTTGTGGCCCTGGAGGAAGGCGGCCACACGGTAGCTGTCACGGGCCGGGTTCGCGGAAATCCCCACCACCGCGACAGATTTCATCTGCGCGAGGATCTTGCGGATGGTGTCGTCTTCCGCGCGCGACCGCGGCGGCGGAAGCGGCGGCGGGATGTTTTGGCTCATGCCTCCGGGTGTGCCTCCGCGCCGCTCTGCGCGCGCATCGTGCGCCGCGAGCGCGTCGCGATGGCGAGTTCGTCTAACAACGGCACGGTGGCATCCCAGGAGATGCACGCGTCGGTGATGCTTTGTCCATACATGAGCGGCTTGCCCGGTTCTTGGCTTTGGCGGCCCTCGATCAGGTGGCTTTCGATCATCAAGCCGAACACCAGAGTGCTGCCGCCGGTGATCTGCTCTGCGATGTGACGAACGACTTCCAGTTGACGCCGGTAGTCTTTTTGCGAGTTACCGTGACTGGCGTCAATCATGACGCTTTCTTGAAGTTTCGCGCGGCGCAGGCTGGTAGCGACAGCTTCAAGGCTCGCTTCGTCGTAGTTTGGCCCTGAGTGCGACCCACGCAGAATCACGTGGCAGTCTTCGTTTCCCTTGGTGCTTACAATTGCGCTCAGTCCCTGCTTGGTAACCGACAGGAAGTGGTGTGCCCTACGCGCCGCAGCGATCGCGTCGATGGCGATTTGGGTGTTACCGTCTGTTCCGTTCTTGAAGCCGACGGGTACCGATAGTCCCGAAGCCAGTTCTCGGTGTATCTGGCTCTCGGTCGTGCGCGCTCCGATCGCACCCCACGCAACCAGATCGGCGATGTACTGGGGGCTGATGGTGTCGAGAAACTCGGTTCCCGCCGCGACGTTGAGCTCGCCGAGCTGTAACAGCAACCTGCGTGCTTTGTGCAGGCCCTGGTTGATGTTGAAGCTGCCGTCGAGATCCGGGTCGTTGATCAGGCCCTTCCAGCCGACCGTCGTGCGCGGCTTCTCGAAGTACACGCGCATGATGATGCAAAGATCGTCGGCAAGCCGCTCGGCTTGCTTGGCGATCCGGGCCGCGTAGTCGAGCGCAGCCTCGGTGTCGTGGATTGAGCATGGACCCACGACCACCAGTAGACGGTCGTCGTTGCCGTGGATGATGTCGGTGGCCTCTTCGCGTCCACGTGTTACAGTTCTCGCCACCCGCTCGGTGATGGGCAGTTCTTCCATCAGGATTGCAGGGGGTATGAGTGGGCGCAGGCCCTCGATTCTTAAATCGTCGGTGACTCCGAACATGATTATCTTGCAGAATATGCAGAAATCTCGCCAAAGAAAACGGGAAAACAGCACCGGCGACGGCCGGCGCGAATGGGTGGCCGTTGGTCGGGTATCGGCGGCGGTGGGACTGGCGGCGATGGTGGCCACGACCGTCGGCCTGCAAGGCTGTACAGATAAGCCGGCGCGGGCACCAGCGCGACCGTTTGGGGTTTTATTGGTCACGATCGACACCATGCGTGCAGATCACCTTTCGGCCTACGGCTACCAGAAGCCGACCTCACCGGTGCTTGAGGCACTGGCTGAACGAGGGACGCGTTTTGCCAAGGCTTATGCGACGTTTCCGGGGACCGACGCGTCCCATACCTCGATGTTGACGGGCCAGTACCCACGGTCGCACGGGCTGCGGCGCAACGGCGCTCGCACCGCAGCCCCGCAGAATACCGACACTTTGGCGTTGCGGCTGCGCGCGGCGGGTTATTCGACGGCCTCGATTACGGCGCGGGTCGGCCTCGATCCGGCCAAACGCGGCATCCGCGGCTTTGATGCAACGGATGCGCCGACCGCGTCGCAGAAATGGCGCAAGGCGCAGACGATCGTCAAACACGCCTCATCCCACCTTGAGGACCACGGCGACTCGCCGTGGTTCTTGTGGGTGCACCTGTGGGAGCCGCACAAGCCGTATGCGCCGTCCACTGCGGCACGCCTAAGGTTCTACACCGGCGGGGACCCCCCGGCGGGTGATGTTGCCGATCCTCCGCGTTTTCTCGACGCGCCGGCCGAAGTGCCGGTGATCGGCCGCGAAAAAATCGCGCAGAGCACTGCCCTATATGACGCCGAGATTTCCGAAGCCGATGTGGCGCTGGGGCATATTTTGGAGGTCGCGCGGGCCCATATCCCCGAGGGCAAAGGGCTGCTTACGGTAGTGACTTCGGATCACGGCGAAACCCTCGGTGAACGTCAGCTCGTCGGTGAGGGTTTCGGCCATGGTTCGAGCCTGTATGAAGAGGCGATGCGTGTGCCTTGGGTGGCAGTCTGGGAGGGGGTGATACGCCGGCAAGTCGTTGCCCCTCGGGTTTCGCTTGTTGATCTCGCCCCGACGCTTGTTGACCTGCTCGGCATCGGTGCGATTGAGGGGGCGCAGGGGCGCAGCCTCGCCGCTACACTGCGCGACGGCGCCGTTCCTCAGCCGCGGCCGGTGTTTTTGGAGCGCCTTGGTACCAAGTACTCGCAGATCGAGTCTTTGTCCGAACCCGAAGACGGGGTGATTGACGGCAACTGGAAGCTGCTTCGCGACCCCGCCGGAAAACGCTTGAGGTTGTTCAACTTGGCCTTCGATCCTCTTGAGAGCAAAGACCTGGCGGGATCTAAGCCCGAAAAGGTCGCCGTATTGGAGACGCTGCTCGAGCGCTTCCACGAGCGTGCACCGTTGGCCGCCGGCTCCGAGGGTGGTGAGAGCCCCGAGCAAGAACGCGAGCGCGAGGCCCTGCGCTCACTCGGCTACCTCGACTAATAGTATTTTTGGGCTGCTGCTAGCAGCTCTGAAACTCGCTGATAACATTACTTTTTCGTCCGTCGTGGGGAAACAGGAGGCGGTGCCCCGGCGATGCCTTCTTGGTCAAGGTTAATAATCAATCATTTGTTTGAAACACTTGCTTGAATAGGCCAAGCTGGCGCTTGTGGATACACCAGAAAAAATCCTTGAAGCGGCCGAGCAACTCTTTGCCGACAAGGGCTTCGGCGCGACCTCGCTGCGTAGCGTTGTCGCCGCGGCCGGGGTGAATGTCGCTGCGATCCACTACCACTTCGGCTCGAAAGAAGGCCTCATCCGCGCAGTCTTCGCACGCCGCCTCGGCCCGATAAACGCTGCGCGCATCGAGCTACTTGATAAGTACTCGGCTGCTGCTGCGCCACAACCGGTACCAGTCGAAGAGATCGTCGAGGCATTCATTCGCCCAGCGTTCGCGATCACAAGCCGTGAGGCGAAACAGTCGGTTCTGGCGCGAATGTTTGGACGTCTTCATACCGAAGCAGGAGGCACGGTTCACGCAATCCTCCTCGAAGAGATTCGTGAACTGCTCGTGCGCTTTCACACGGTTTTGAGACAGACACTTCCCGAACTCAGCGAAACAGAGCGTGTTTACCGGTTTAGCTTTGTGATTTCGGCGATGGCGGCGGTACTGATGGCGCCGGAGCGGATTGCCATGCTTTCGCAGGGGCGGGTTCCGGTAGGGAACCCGGAGGCGACGATTTCATACTTGCTGAGATTTTGTTCGGCGGGATTGCGCGCCCCGGCCTCGGATCGGGTCTCATCCGATAGCGTGCAGGTCGCGGGTGGGGAACCCGCGAACGCGGGAGAAAGTACCCGTGCATAGCTGCTCGTCGCGTCTTGGGCGCACCGTTTCGGCTTCTACAATCGCGTTGCTGGCGCTGGTGCTTGTCGGCTGTGCCGCCTCCGCACCGCGGGTATCCCCACAGACGGGATTTGAAGTTCCGCGCGGGTGGACCTCGCTAGGCGAGGTCGCCCGGCGCGCCGGCGCGGGGACGGCGCTGCCCGCGAGATGGTGGCGGGAATTCGACGACGCTGCGCTTGACGTGGTGATTGAAGAGGCGCTCCTTAACAACCACGATATTCTGGCGGCCGCCGCACGCGTCGATAGCGCGGCGGCGACGGCGCGCATAGCGGGGGCAGACGCGCTACCCTCGGTCGACGTTTCACTCGACGGCGCTCGCTCGCAGCGAGCGTTTATCGGGTTTCCGATCGAGGGGCAGGCCGACAGCGGCCGGCAAGTGCTGAGCACAAAGTCCGACCAGTTCGGCGTCTCGGTTGGGGTGTCATGGGAGTTGGATTTGTGGGGGCGTGTGCGCGCGGCGAAGAAAGCGGCGCGCGCCGAGTACCAAGCCGCCCAGGCAGATCTGGATGCTGCCGAGTTGTCGATTGCGGCACAGACGGCAAAAGCGTGGTTCGCGGCGGTTGAGGCTGCCCGCCAACTCGGCCTCGCCCAACGCACGGTCGCCAACTACCAATCATCGCTCGATCGCGTCGATCAGCGCTACAAGCGCGGCCTGCGTAGTTCGCTCGACGTGCATCTGGCACGCTCCGAACTTGAACGCGCACGGGCCCAGACGTTCGCTCGGCGAAGTGCGGCCGACCGCGCGCATCGACAACTCGAGATTCTACTCGGCCGCTATCCCGCTCGTGAAATCGAGACCGCGCAGTCGTTGGCTGAACCTGTTGGTGCGGTTCCGGCCGGACTCCCCGCCGACCTGGTCGCGCGACGTCCCGACGTCGTCGCAGCCGAGCGCAGGCTGGCGGCTGCAGGGGCGAGCGTCGATGAGGCGCGAGCAGCGCTGCTCCCGCGGCTAAGCCTGACCGGCAGCTACGGCACTGCGACCGAGGCTTTTTCTGATGTGCTCGATACCGGGTTCGAAGTTTGGGACATTGCCGGACGTTTGCTCCAGCCGGTTTTTCAGGGCGGACGGCTTCGCGCCGGTCTTCGACGGGCGGGAGCACGCGAAAAGGAACTGCTTGCCGCTTATGCCTCGGCGTTGTTGCGTGCGTTTGCCGAGGTCGAATCTCTACTCGCGGATGAGGGCTACTTTGCAGCGCAAACAGGGGCACTGGCCGCTTCGGCAAAGCACGCCGAGGCCTCACGTCGTCTTTCGGAAAGTCGCTACCTCGAAGGACTCGAGGATTACATAACAGTTCTTTCTTCCCAGCGCGCCGCGTTCGATGCGCAAAGTGCGCTACTCGATGCACGTCGCCGTCGGCTCGACACGCGCCTCGACCTCTATCTGGCGCTCGGCGGCGGGTTCTCTGATCAAGGCCGAGTGATATCGGGTGGAGTCGGCCCGCGTAGCACGCAGGGAGGCGCGTCGTGAATGTCTCGATGAAGAAAGCAGCTCCGGTTCTGATCCTCGCGCTGGGTTTCCTCGCTGCCGTGTCTGCGTATGTGTCGAGGCCGCAGGCTGCACCGGAGGTGCGTGAGACTCCGGCACCGCTTATCCGCGTGATCGCGGCGAGACCACAGACGGTCCAACTGACGGTCGGTGCGCAAGGAACGGTACAGCCGAGTACACAGATCGAGCTGGTAGCTGAGGTTGCAGGCCGTGTCGTCGAGACTGGCGGCGCGCTGGTGGCGGGGGGCTTCTTCTCGGAAGGCGACTTGTTGGTGCGCATCGACCCCCGCGACTATGACCTCGCAGCGCAGAGCGCAAGAGCGGAGGTCGCGCGCGCCCAAGTTGCGCTTCAGCGTGAGAAGGCCGAGGCCGAGGTCGCCGGACGTGAGTGGCGCAGCCTTCATGGGAAGCGTGAAGCGCCGCCCCTGGTCGTGCGCGCTCCGCAGCTCGCCGAAACCGAAGCTGCGTTGGCGGCCGCGCAGGCCGGGCTCGAGAAGGCCCTGCTTGACGTAGAGCGCACCGAGATCCTCGCACCCTTTGACGGGCGTGTGCGCGAGGAAACGACTGATCTGGGCGCATTCGTTTCGCGCGGGGTAGTGCTCGCTAAACTTTACGCAATCGACAAAGCCGAGGTTCGGCTGCCGCTGCCTGACAGCGAACTCGCGTTCCTCGATCTACCGCTTGGGTTCGCTGCTGCGACTGAGGCCGGCGTTCATCCAGCGGTAAGACTGTCGGCCGATTTCGCCGGCGAGCGGCGCACGTGGAACGGTCGTATCGTGCGTACCGAGGGCGAGCTCGACCCGCGCACGCGAATGGTGCACGTCGTTGCCGAAGTTCCAGATCCCTATCGCCGCTACGCGCCCGGAGACGCACCACTCTCGGTCGGGATGTTTGTGCGCGCAGAGATCCTGGGCCGCACATTGCATGGGGTGTATGTCCTTCCACGCGAGACCCTGCGCAACGGCAACGAGGTGCTCGTTGTCGAGGACGGCGAGCGCTTGAGTTTCAGAACCGTCGGGATCATTCGCCGGGAGAGCGAGCGGGTGATCGTCGGCACCGGACTCGTGCCTGGTGAGCGCATTTGCGTATCACCGCTCGAAGTGGCGGTTGACGGTATGCGCATTCGCGTCCACACCGGAGAAGAAGGTGGGGAGCGCGCGTCGCGTTGAAAAGTATCATCGAATGGTTCGCCGACAACGGCGTTGCGGCCAACCTCCTTATGGCCTTAGTCGTCGTTGGCGGTCTCCTGACGGCGCCGCGGATACTGCAGGAGGTCTTCCCAGAGATCGCGACCGACATGGTGACCGTCAGTGTTGTGTATCCCGGCGCGACCCCCGAAGAGGTTGAGGAGTCGATAAACCGCCGGATCGAAGATCGTATTGCGTCGATTGACGGCGTCAAGAAGATCTCGTCGACGGCGACCGAAGGTGTCGGCGCAGTGACGATCGAGGCGCTGCGTGGTACCGACGTCCGCGCGCTGCTCGACGATGTGAAGTCTGAAGTCGATGCGATCGACACGTTTCCCGAGGAGGCCGAGCAACCGCTGGTGCGCGAGGTCACGCTGCGCGACTTCGTGATCGGTGTCACGATATCCGGCGATGTCGGGGAAGCGGTACTCAAGCGATTGGGGGAGCTTACCCGCGATGAATTGACGGCTCTGCCCGGCCTTACGCAGGCCGAACTGGTAGGCGTGCGTCCCTACGAGATCGCGGTGGAGGTTTCTGAGGAGACGTTGCAGCGATACGGGCTGACCTTCACGGAGGTTGCCGATTCGATTAGACGCTCGTCGCTCGACCTGCCGGCGGGGTCGCTGGAGACTTCGAGCGGCGAGGTGTTGCTACGTTCAAAGGGGCAGGCCTATCGGGCTCCGGACTTCGGTCGGATTGTACTGCGCAGTCCCAGCGACGGTTCGCGTGTGCTTCTAGGTGACGTTGCACGGGTTATCGATGGCTTTGCCGATACCGACCAGAGATCGTTCTTCAACGGCAAACCCTCGGCCACGATCAAGATTTTCCGGGTCGGTGAGCAAAGTTCTCTGGTACTCGCGCAGACCGTTAAGGATTACGTAGCCAAAACCGCATCGCGGATGCCGCCCGGCGTCTCGATAACGACGACCCGCGACGTCACGCAGGTTCTACGTGACCGGCTGGATACGCTGACGCGCAACGGCCTGCAGGGACTCGTCCTGGTGTTTATCGTGCTCGCGTTGTTCCTTCAGTTCCGACTCGCGCTGTGGGTCACTGTCGGCATACCGGTCTCGTTTCTCGGTACGTTGTTCCTCATGCCGAGCTTGGGCGTTTCGATTAACGTGCTTTCGTTGTTCTCGTTCATCCTGGTACTCGGCATCGTCGTTGATGACGCGATCGTGATCGGTGAAAACGTATACAAGAAGAGCGAATCCGGGCTAAGCGGGCGTGAAGCTGCGGTGCGCGGCACCCAACAGGTTTCGGTACCAGTGGTCTTCGGAGTCCTGACGACGATTGCGGTGTTTATCCCCATGCTGGTGATTCCGGGAACCATCGGACGCATTATGCGGGTGTTTCCGCTGGTTGTGATTCCGACATTGCTGTTCTCTCTGGTCGAGTCGCAACTGATTCTGCCCTCGCATCTTCGCCACGCACTGGCCGACGACGACCGCGTGCCGGGAGCGGTGGCAAGCCTGTGGATGCGCGTGCAAAAACGTGTCTCCGCAGGTCTACAGGCGTTCTCTGATCGAGCCTACGCTCCGGTTCTACGGATCGCTGCTGCAAATCGCTATGTGACGGCGGCGTCCGCTATCGCGGTGGTGATGTTTACGTTTGCACTGGTCGGATCAGGGTGGGTGGGGGTCAGGTTCTTCCCGGACGCCGAAGCCGACAACGTTGCCGCTACGCTGACGATGCCGCAGGGGACGCCGGTTGCGCGGACCACGGACGCAGTCGCCGGTATTGAAGCCGCTGCGCGTTCGCTCCAAGCAGAACTCGAACGCGAGAAACGTCCGGGACGCCCTAATCCGATCTTGCAGATCTCGACTTCGATCGGAGATCAACCCTACAAGAGTGACCAGTCCCACAACGGTGGCCGGGTCGGTTCCGCTTTCAGTGGGGCGCATCTAGGCGAAGTTAGCTTGCAACTGGCAAGCGCGGCTGACCGCGCACAAACGAGTGCGGAGATTGGAAAGCGCTGGCGTGAAAAAGTTGCACCGATTCCTGATGTCGTTGAACTCGACTTCACTTCTTCTTTGTTCTCGGCCGGGCCTGCAATCCAGGTTGAGCTCTCCAGCGCAGACGTTGAGCAGTTGCGCGAAGCCGCCGACCGTCTCAAGCGTGTTGTAGCGACCTATCCGGGAGTATACGACGTTGCCGATTCGTTCAGGGCCGGCAAGCAGGAACTCACCATGCGGATCAAGCCCGAAGGCGAGGCTTTGGGCTTGACGTTGTCCGATCTTGGCAGGCAGGTACGCCAAGCCTTTTACGGTGAAGAGGTGCAGCGCGTTCAGCGCGGCCGTGAAGACGTCAAGGTCATGGTTCGCTACACCGAGGCCGAGCGCAAGAGCTTAGCGACGATCGAGAATATGCGAATTCGCACGGCTGACGGTGGCGAGGTTCCGCTTGAGACTGTTGCGGCGGTGGAAAGCGGCCGTGGGTATTCGACGATCACGCGTTCGGACCGTCGGCGTATCATTGACGTAACCGGCGAGGTCGATGCAAGCTCGGGGAACGCGAACCAGATGTTGGCTGACATACGTCAGAACGTCTTGCCCCGGCTGCTGATTGAGTATCCTGGCCTGTCGTATTCGTTCGAGGGCGAGCAGCGTGAGCAGGCCGATACCTACGGCGCACTGGGGCGTGGGTTTCTCGTCGCGCTGGTGGCCATCTATGCATTGCTAGCGATTCCACTCGGCTCGTACGTGCACCCATTGGTGGTCATGTCGGCGATCCCGCCGGGTATCGCCGGCGCCGTATGGGCTCATATTATGTTTGGTATGGATCTGAGTTTTCTCTCGATGTTCGGGATCATCGCGCTGACGGGGGTCGTCGTAAACGACAGCTTGGTACTGGTTGAGTACATCAACCGCCGGCGTGCCCGCGGCGAGGACATTCTAGAAGCCGTGCTGGGAGCCGGAACCGCCCGCCTAAGACCCATCCTGCTGACTTCGCTCACGACCTTTGCGGGACTCACCCCGCTGCTTTTGGAGAGGAGCTTCCAGGCGCAATTCCTCATCCCCATGGCTGTATCGCTGGGGTTTGGCGTGATGTTCGCGACCTTGGTCTCATTGGTTCTGGTGCCCACGGGCTACCTGATCCTAGAAGATCTACGACTGCTTGGCAGACGCGACGCACGTTTGGGCGAGTTTGCCGGGATGCAAGCCGAGCCGTCGGCCAATCGCGAGGAGGTCGGCACCGCGCGGAGCCGGCCGTCGGTCTAGGTGGCGTTACAGACCCACGGCTGATCTATTCGTCGCGCGTCAAGCGGACCTCGATGGGTGAGAGGCTGTCCAAGTGGACGTCGCGCTGCGGGAAGGCGATCACGATTCCGTTTTCGCGGAAAAGTTCATCGACGCGAAAACGCAGTCGGCTCATCACCCGCCGCATCTCCATCGGTGAGCGGGCGTGCACCCAAACGTAGGTGTCGAAGGTGAGCGCGTCGTTTCCAAAGTCTTCGAAGATCACCACCGGCTCGGGGCGTTTGAGTACGCCGGGCTCTTCCGCGACGATCTGCTGTAATAGTTTCTCGACCACCAGTGTCGGGGCCCCGTATACGACGCCGACGGTCAGCTTCCCGCGCAGCAAATCATCCGACAGCGTCCAGTTGACGACGTTGTTTTCGAGGAAAAAACTGTTGGGAACAATCATCTGACGCCCATCGGTTGAGCGGATCTGCGTACTGCGTGCGCCGATGTGCTCAACGACTCCGTGGGTGCCGTCTATCTCAACGAGATCGCGTACACGAATCGGTCGTTCGAGCATCAACAGCAGTCCCGAGATGAAGTTGTTCATCACGTTCTGGCTGCCGAATCCGACACCTATCGCGAGCGCACCACCGAGGACGGTAAAGGCTGTCAGTGGGAAATTGACCATGCGCAGCGCGAGCAGGGTGAAACCGACAAACAGCGCGTAGAACGCGATCGTTTGTAACGCAGCAGAAGCGCCCCGGTCGAGGCTGAAACGGTGCTCCGCGGTAGCGCCGACGACTCCGGATATGCGTCTTGAGAAAAAGATGCCGGCTGCGCCAAGCAAGATCGCCAGACACAGTGATCCTATCGTGATCGGTTCGTCATCGATGGAGGTCAGCTCGTAACGCCAAACGTCGCGGGCGGCACCGATCGCCCCCACTACATACTCGACCGGGTCGAAGATCCCGGTCAGGTCACGTAGCTCCGCCAGGTAGCGCTCGGTCAGCCGTCGGTGGTTTGCGAGCGATCGTGCGTCGTCGGTATGGGCCTGAAGCTGGTTTTGTAAGGCAGTGCGCTGCTGCTCAAGCAGGCGTCGCGTGGCCGGCTCGACGTCTAGTTGGTTCATCTGCGCGGTAACGGCATCGAGCCTGTCGCGCAAATCGGCGATCCGACCTTTCTTGCGCACATCCGCTTGGTCGAGTTCGTCCAGATTCTCGGAAGCCGCGGTTCTCCACTGGTGCAGCAGCTCGCGGGAAACTTCCCCGGCGATGGCAGTCTGCCACTTCGTGTACGTGTCGTCCGCCGTCTTGAGGCGTATGAGCTCGGCATCGATCATCACGATCCGCTGCCGGATCGCATCGCGGTCGAACGTGAGCACCTCGACTTCTTTGATTAACTGCGCAGGAGGTTCGTTTTGCTTGGAATAGCGCGCTTGTACCGCGTTCAGACGGAGTTCGGCGGTGGAAAGCTCCCGTTCGAGCGCTTCGCGTCGGCGCCGGGCCTGTCCCTCCGCAGCGGCAAGCGAAGCATCGTGGGCCCCTTGAGTTGCCCCATCGCCAGCGATTGCTTTACGCATCGCCGCAATCCGTTCCTCGAGCCCTGGTGCCTCGCCGTTGCCGCTCTCGAGTTCGGCTTTGCGTTGCCTCACCCGCAGCGTCCGCAGATTCAGTCGCTCGCGTGCTTCGAGGCTCTTTATCTCGAGTAGATCGTAGGCCTGCTGCTGGTCGCGCGAGGCTTGCATTCCTGCCGATTCCAGCTGCCCTTTGGCTTCGCGCCGCTCGCGTTCCGCCTTTGCCAGTACTTCTTTCGCCTGGTCGAGCGCTTGGCGTGCGGTTTCGAGTTCAGTGGTTTTTCTTTCGTTGCTGCGCTTGGCCTGCCAGGTCCGCTCGAGGAGTTCGTTGAGTGCGAACGCTGATCTGTCCTCGAGCGTGGTTGATCCTTCCTCCACGTGGTCTGAGGGAGGTTGGCCCTGCCCCGCAAGTAGCGCCGTTTCCTGCTGCTGCAGAAGCGCTTGGACTCCGTCGATACCGTCTTGGAGTCGCCCAAAGTGAGTGCGTTCGGCAGGCTCGAGCGCGGCGTTCAGTTGCGCCGATATTCTGCCGCTTCGTGCTGTCAGTCCGGCGATACGCGCTTTGATCTGCTCAAGCGTGAGCGGGTCGGGTTGGCTTTCCTTAGCGGGTTTCGCAGGGGTCAATCCGAGCGGATTTTGCGCATGCAACTCCGGAGCCGTTAGCGAAACGACGGTGATTGCGGCAGCAAGTGCGAAGAGTCGCTTGCCGGTCAAATCCATGACGCTGGTATCGGCAGTGCGTTGCGGATCCGCATGAACAACCTTAAAGGTGCGCCGATCATCTTGTGGTTGTCAAAACCGCGCACGCGTGTCGGCTCGAAAATCAGCAGCGTGAGTCCTGTCTTCTCTGCCTCTTCTCGCGCCATCTTCTCATACTCGCGGCCGCCGAGTTTGCCGAAGTAGCGCGTGGCGAGACGACTCGATATTCCACCTTCGATCGGCGCCGGCGCCTGCGTTACTTCGCCGTCCATGACCACGGCACGGTATGGAGGCACTTCGTCTTGAATGGTCAGGCAGGCTTTCCGTGAGCGTGCCAGCGCCTTGGCCTTTGCCGAGACGCTCGACGTTGTCATATAGAAACGGCCGTCGGCGTACTCGTACCAGATGGGAAACTGTGTGGGCGTCCCGTCGCGGCGCGTGTAGGCCAGTATGGCGATACGTGGGGCGGCGACGAACGATTCAAGCGCGGTCTTGTCAAAAGCCGGTGAAGGATGCATCGCCTCGAAGTTCAGATCTATCAGTGCCATGGGATACCGGCCTCCTTTCGACGTACCATGGTCCCATTCACAGCACGCCCGGCGAGCTTGTCAAGATCAAGACGCACACCAAGAGAAACGCTCGCAGGTGCTCTCGCAGACGCGCGTCCGCGCCGTTGGCCGGCAATGCATCGAGACGATAGGAACAGTTTGTCCTGTGGGACTCCCGCGCTAGAATTGCCGCACTTCGTCGGCCCGCGCGGCAAGGAGTGGTCGCTTTATGAATTATTCTAGGTTCTTAGTTGCTATTGCCTTAACCATCGTCTCGGTTGCTGGTTGTGCTGCAATTCGCGACATGACGTCGGCGATGCCTTCTTCAGACCCGATCGAACCGGCGATGCCTCTCGGCCTCGATATCGATTTGTTTCAGGTGCCGGAGGACAACCCGATCACGCCCGCGAAGATCGAACTCGGCAAGTTGCTGTATTTCGACGAGCGCTTGTCGGCCGACGGTACCGTCAGTTGCGCCACTTGCCACGATCCGGTCAAGGGCTTTACCGACCAGGCTCCGGTTTCCACCGGCATCCGTGGGCAGAAAGGGGGGCGAAGTGCACCCACCGTGATCAACACCGCTTTTAACTATTTCCAGTTCTGGGACGGCCGTTCTCCGTCCCTTGAGGACCAAGCCACGGGCCCGGTCGGCAACCCGATAGAAATGGGGAGTACGATGATGGATGCGGTCGCGGCAATCGCTGCGGTTCCCGGCTATGCCAAGTACTTCAAGGCGGCCTATGGCGACCCGCAGGTGAGCGAAGATAGGATTGCGAAAGCGATCGCTACCTTTGAACGTACCGTGCTGTCGGGCAACTCGAAATGGGACCGCTACGTCTACGCCGACGAAGAGAACGCGCTGAGTGAATCGGCCAAACGAGGTCTAGAACTGTTCGAAGGCAAGGCTCTTTGCACGCGCTGTCACGCGGGTTTTAATCTGAGCGACAGCCTCTTTCACAACCTTGGTGTGGGCATGGACACGGCGAAACCTGATCTCGGCCGCTACGGCGTAACCAAAGACGAGAAAGACAAGGGCGCGTTCAAGACGCCGACCCTTCGCGACATCCAGAAGACGGCGCCGTATATGCATGACGGCAGCGTTGCGACTCTTGAAGAGGTCGTTGAGCTCTACAACAAGGGTGGCGAGCCGAACCCGTGGCTCAGTAGCAAAATGGAGCCTCTCAACTTGGACGGGGCCGAGAAAGCCGATCTGTTGGCTTTTCTACTTTCACTTGAGGGAGATTGGCAGCCGATGGTGCCACCTCGGCTTCCGCAGTAAACTGCGCGCCCGCGGGTGCCGCGCGGTTGGGTGACGGCTTTCGATCTTATGATCCATTCTAGAACCAAGGCCGCGCCTATCCCTACGGAGATCGCAACGAGCCCACTGCCGGCCGAGCTTTCACCCGCTCGGGTTGCGCGTGAGTTCCGTGCACTGCTCGACGACGGCGTTGCTCTGCGGCCCGCAGGCGAGGCCGGGGACGATCCCGAGCAGCTTCTCCGACGTGGTTACACGCCGAAGCACAAGGTCGAGCTGTTCGGCAATGTATTCTACCTGACCAACGCGCTGCAGAATCCGGCGCTCCGCTTCGTCGTCGCGTACGTCCTACCGCCCGGCAGCGGCCGGACACGCGCCATCTACCCTCGGATCTTTTACAAGGACGTGTCGCTGATTTGGCGAGCCGTATCGCATGTGGTTTGGAATGACGAGGAGTTTTGGATCGGCAAGGGCGACATCACCGTCGTAACGCGCGGAAGCGAGGAGGATGTATTCTCCGCTGAGGAGACCACAGATCTACCGCTTGAGTTGAACGCGGCGCTTGAGCTCATCAACCGCGGTACTACCAACGTACGCACGGATACCGTTGCGCTCGAGTTGGTGGTGCGCAACGCGCCGACTGGACGCCTCGAGGCTTACGCCGATTTCACCTCGCCGCGCCGGCGCGCCCGGGCAGACCGTCGTAATTTGGTAAACGGCGGGCGCAGTATCGCGCGTTTCACGCGCCGCGACGATCCCGCGTCGCTTCATTTTGTACGCGGCTATGAGCCCGACTTTAAGTCCGGGTTGATCGAAGCCATACCCTCGCGGAGTTCGATGTACGGCGGCGTCTTGTGCCGGTACAGGATACTTTCGCGCAACCGCCGGGTGCAGTACATGTTCTTCGATACCAACACGCACGTATGGCTTATTCCTGCGCAGGCGTTGACCACCGAGCTTTCCACCTTTGGAGTTCGCACCATCGACGTGATTGCCGACGAGCGCTTGTATGTGCCGGGCTTCGAGTACCACTACACGGATGACGAATCCGACCCGCCGGAACTCGTTTCGCAGATCCCCGCCGGCTTTGCCGGCGCGCAAAGCGTTCACGACGACTCCCGCGCAGATGCCTCGGCCTGGATCGAACGCCTGCCGGTGGTCCGCGAGTTCCGGCGCAACCTTCCGCGGCTACGCGCCCAGGTCGCGGTGTGGCGGCCTTCCGGCCGCCACAGAACTTCCCCCCGAGCGCAAAGCGAATGCTAAGCTGGATGACGGCTGGCCTCGCGAAGGCCTGCGCAGACCGCTAAGGTTTGGTGCTCATGCAAGCTATTGGAGATATGGATCTGGAGAATCCAGAGCTTTATATCAACCGGGAGTTGAGCCTCCTGGCTTTTCATCGCCGTGTCCTCGATATGGCTAGCGATACCGAGACGCCGCTGCTCGAACGTCTCAAGTTTCTTTGCATCTCATGTTCAAATCTCGATGAGTTCTTCGAGGTCCGTGTGGCCGGACTCATCCAGCAAGTCGATTTTGGGAGCCAGCAGACCGGCCCCGACAAGATGTCGCCGCAAGAACAGCTGAAGCGAATCAGCGAAGAAGCGCATGCAATCGTCGAGGAGCAATACCGTGTTCTTAACGAAGAGCTCTTGCCGGCGCTCGAAGCCGACGGGATCCGCTTCTTGCGCCGCGATCAGTGGACAAAGAAACAGGCCTCGTGGATCCAGAAATATTTTGATGAGCAGGTGCTGCCGATTGTAAGTCCGGTCAGGCTTGATCCCGCACATCCGTTTCCGCGTGTCCAAAACAAGGGCTTGCACTTTATCGTTGTACTCGACGGTGAGGACGCGTTCGGCCACACCGGCGGCATGGCGGTCATTCAAGCTCCGCGGCCGTTGCCACGACTTATCGCGTTGCCGTCTGGGCTGAGCGAGGAGGGCAGCCAGTGTTTTGTATTTCTGTCTTCGGTTATCCACGCCCACATGAACGATCTGTTTCCGGGGATGGAAGTGCGCGGGGGATACCAGTTCCGTGTTACTCGCAACAGCGATCTCTTCGTCGATCCCGAAGAGACCGAGGATCTGTTGCGAGCGTTGCAGGGCGAACTGCCGTCGCGGCGCTATGGAGAAGAGGTGCGACTGGAGGTAGCCGAGAACTGTCCGGAAGACCTGACTGCGTTCTTGCTCGGCAAATTCGGTTTAGAACACGAAGCCCTCTACAAAGTAGCCGGCCCGGTCAATCTGCACCGGCTGATGGCGCTGCCCGACCTGGTCGATCGGCCTACACTCAAGTACCCCGCGTTCGTCCCTGGACTGCCGCATGGGGTGGCCCAGGGCAGTGATATCCTCGACGTTATCGCCAACGGTGATGTCTTGCTCCATCACCCGTTTCAGTCGTTTGCGCCGGTACAGGACCTCGTCCGTCAAGCCGCGGCCGATCCGAACGTGCTCGCGATCAAGCAAACGCTCTACCGTACTGGTTCGGATTCGCTTCTCGTCGATTCTTTAGTCTCAGCGGCGCGCGCCGGAAAAGAAGTGACCGTTGTCATTGAGCTGCGTGCACGCTTCGACGAAGAGGCTAATATCTCGCTCGCGGCGCGCCTGCAGGAAGCCGGTGCTCAAGTCGTCTACGGAGTGGTCGGATACAAGACCCACGCTAAGATGCTGTTGGTCGTGCGCAAAGAGGGAAGTCGTCTCAAACGCTACGTGCATCTGGGCACCGGTAACTATCACTCGGGTACTGCTCGTCTCTACACCGACTACGGACTGCTCACCGCTGACCCGGCTATCGGTGAAGACGTGCACCGGATGTTCATGCAGCTTACCAGCCTCGGAAGCGCGCCTGGACTCTCGCGGCTACTGCAGGCGCCGTTCGGAATGCACAAGGCGATGCTCAAGTACATCGATGGCGAAGCTGCCGCAGCACGCGCAGGCAAGCCCGCGTGTATCATCGCCAAGATGAACGCTCTGACCGACCCGCGGATAATTCGCGCACTGTATCAGGCTTCGAGTGACGGCGTTGAGATCGACCTGGTCATACGCGGGGTGTGTTCTTTACGGCCGGGGATGGCGGGTGTGTCGGATAACATCCGCGTACGTTCCGTTGTCGGACGCTTTCTCGAGCACACGCGGATCTTTTACTTCGAGAACGGCGGTGACCCCCGCGTGCTTTGTTCGAGCGCGGATTGGATGACACGCAACCTAGCGCAGAGAGTCGAGCTCTGCTTCCCGATTCTTGACGAGAAGCTGCGTAAGCGCGTGATCCAGGATGGACTCAAGCCTTACCTCGCCGAGAACAAGCAGGCGTGGTGTCTGCAGTCAGACGGACAATACCGGCGCGTCGATTCGCAACAGGACGCGCCCGAGCGCGCCCACGATGTTCTTCTTGCACGACTCTCCGAGCAGTTCCCGGTGATGAAAGGCAAGAAGGGGAAGCCCAAAAAGGGCGATAAAAAGCGCGCGGCCTGAGCGGTCGCGTCGACGGTTCAGCGCCAGAACGGCACCACCCCTTTGAATTTCCGCCAGCGCTTGCTCAGCTTCTTCAACTCTCGATCAGCCTGGTATGTCACGTGGGACACGATATCTCCTGCAGCACGGAAGTGATCGGGTCCAGCCTCGGGTCCCAGGCGCTGGAGAAGCGCGGTCAGCAGAACGCGTGAGATCGCAGCGTCGTTGAGGTGACCGAGAACGTCCTGCAAACCCTTGAGCCGCGCGATGTAGCTGCGCACTCCCTTACGCTGGAACGCAGGGGCCGCAGCTTCGCAGCCGTAGCGCAGCGTCTTTAGACGGATACGCAACTTGTGGAGGCTTTCAGTCGAAAGTTTGCGGGCGTCGCTGACCGTGTCGATGGCTTTCGCATGTTTGCGTTCCAGCAAGCGTGCTTCCTGGCGATCGGCGGGTTCGTAAAAGCGCGCCACGCGCGGCGACAGCGGCTGAGCGAGCCAACTCTGCGACGCCGTCCAGCGCCCAAGCAGCAAAAGCAGCCGGCAGTAGCGTGGACCGTCAAGCAGCGCGACCAGATCGCGATAGGCCTCCGCGCGTAGCTGCTGAGCAGCTTCGTACAGACCCGTCAGGCCGGGCGCACGTTTGTCCGACACCAGCAGCGGGCCGAGGGTCTCGGTGAGAAAAACATCGGAGTTACGTGCTGCACCCAGTTCACGTCCGAGCCAGCTGAGTTCGTCAGCGAGCCGCTTCGCGCTTTCTTGTGGCAGCAGCTTAGCGTGAACCTTGAGGACGCCGCGCAAGCTGCGGGCGGCTACTCTCATCTGATGAACGCCTTCGATGTCCTTGCCTTCGCGCATAACCGTTTCGTAGCGGTCAAATGACGCGCAGCTTGTCCGTATCGCCGCCGCGAGAAGTTCGCTCACGGTCGCATCGCGGCCAAGCTTGGTGCTGCGGTCGTCGTCGCGGTGTTGGTGGGGCGCTACGCCAAGCAAAGCGAACCCGAGGTCGACCTTACCGGTTTGTGCGGGCCGCAGCGGTGTGTCTTCGGATATCGCGAGCGCGAGATCGTAAAGGTCGCCAGCTTGGCCGGAAATAAGTTCGAGTTCGACCTCGGCGATCGGGGCTCGACCTTTTTCTGTACGGACTTCGCCGGCATCGATCTCCAGGCGTATTTCTGAGGTGCCGTACGATACCGTTCTCGACGTGCGTCGAAAATCTGTTTCGACGACCGGCGCAAGTGGCTCGCCGTTGATGAGCGATGTGAGGCGGCTTTGCAGTTCAGGATCATCGACGGCGTCCAGCCGTGGCAATTGCGATGCCACCGGACTTTCGAACTCGGGGCGCACAAACAGCCCCAAGGCACCGTTACCCCGTAGTTTTACGCATTGAATCAGCTGCCCTCCGACCTCGCGGATGCGCAACGCGACGCCCGATTCGCGAAGCGCGAGCGCGGCGGTGTCGAAATAGGTCGAATGGAGCCTGCGTGTCACCGGCCGCACGTCGGAAAGCTCGCGCACCAGAGGACTACGTCGCAGGTGTTCCAGTGCCTGCGGCGTGGTGCACAGTTTTAGTTCGATCTCGGTGTTGTCGGCGGCTCCAGAGAGCCCCGACGAGATTGGGACGACGCCTGCCAGAGGCAGGGGAAGTTGCGAGGCCGGGGGTAGGATTGTGCGCATCTACCAACAATTTTACCGCCCGCAGCCTGCCATGAACAACGACCCCCCCAACCGGGCTAGTCGGGCGACTGAGCCAAGACTGCCCAAAGTTTCAGAGGCGCAGATGTAGACTCGTCGGCATGAGCGAGGCGGAGCGGTTCAAGCGGTACGATCAGGATCAAGGTCAGCTATTGCCTGCGCATCTGAGCGAGGGGCTCGACACGGGCGATCCGGTCTTCTCCCTCGTCCGGACTTCGGCACGATCAATGGTTTCCGAGCACGCCACGCGGCGGACTTCGCGGATTTATTCAAACAGACGGTGCGCATGGACCGCACGCTGACAGGCCCGGCCGGCCGCCGCACATTCCGCGCGGAATGTGGGTAACCTCCATGACCCGCCGCGCAGCCTTGCTCGACGATCTCTCGCTCGATTTCGCCACATCACTGACCAACTCGCCCGGGCGGGTGAGTCTTGAGTCGGTCTCCTCGCGGATATAGCCGGGTTGACGCACCCGGCTGCGCCGCTTAGCAGTGGTAGCGATGCAGCTTGAGGCATACATAGCACTGGATTGGCCTTACCTCCTTGCTGCCCTTGCCGGGTTCACCCGGACTGCGCGCGGCAAAGCCGCGGCGCTCTCACGTCCTCTGCTCAGCGACCCTGCGGCCATTGCCGACGAGCTCGACACGGTCGATGAGTTGATACTGCTGCGCGAGGTGACCGGGCAGCACGTGCCGGTTGCCGGCGTCCAAGAGATTGCGTTGCTGGTGGTCGCGGCCGGACGCGGCGAATCGCTGGACGGCGAGCAGCTGCGCGAGGTCGCCGAATCCGTCGTCGCGCTCGCGCGCCTGAGTGACTATTTCGGTGGGGCAGGTAGGCATGCCCCGGTTCTTGCGCGCCGGGCCGAGGCGCTTGCCGTCGATCCGGTTCTTCATAGCACACTTGCAGTAGCGTTCGATGAACGCGGTGAGCTTTCCGGCAAGGTCTACCCCAAACTGGAGAAACTTCGCGTTTCAATTGCGGCGCTTGATCGACGCGTGCGTGGCGTTCTTGAAGGCGTGCTCGGTGCCGAAGCCTGGGCCGACGTTCTACAAGACCGCTACATTACACTAAGTAACGATCGTTTTGTCCTGCCGGTCAAAGCCGATGCGGGGCATCGCGGTCTCGGGATAGTCCACGACGCATCACGGCGTGGACAAACCGTGTATGTCGAGCCACACGAGGCTGTGCCGCTCAACAACGACAGGCGTATTGCCGAGGCCGAACTCATCGAGGAACAAAGACGCATCCTCGCCGAGCTCTCGCGGCTGGTCGGTGTCCACGCAGCAAACCTCGAAACCGCGCTCGATGCTGCCGCAGAGATCGACGTCGCCTGTGCACGCAAAACTCTTTCGGAGAGACTCGATGCGACGCGACCTAAAGTCGCGAGCGACGGAATCATCGACCTGCGCGGGGCGCGTCACCCGCTTCTTGCTTTGCAGGGGACCAACGTCGTCGCCAACGATGTCGGTGTCAACGTCGCCGGGCCGGTTCTGGTATTGACGGGGCCCAACGCGGGCGGTAAGACCGTCGCGCTAAAGACCATCGGGTTGTGCGCGCTGTTGGTCCGTATCGGTTGTTTTGTCCCGGCTGCTCCAGGTTCACGGGTCGATGTCTTCGCTCACCTCGCAGTGGATATCGGCGATCAACAGACGGTTCACGAGGGACTCTCAAGTTTCTCGGGCCATCTGAAAACCCTACACGCGATGCTCGAGAGTGCAGGGCCGCAGTCTTTGTTGCTGCTCGACGAGCTTTGTTCGGGTACCGATCCGGCCCAGGGCGGTCCACTCGCACGTGCGTTGCTCGAACACTTTGCCGATCTCGGTGCGCGCGTTGTTACTACGACCCACTATGCTCAGGTCAAGGCGATGGCGGCGGCCGACGACCGCGTCAAGATGGCAGCCATGGAGTATAGCGACGGGCGCCCGACGTTTCGCGTTGTCGCGGGCGTCGCCGGCGAGAGCCACGCATTGTCGGCCGCTAGGCACGCAGGGTTGCCGCCCGCACTCATCGAGCGCGCCCGAGCGTTGATGGACGAGGGCGAGCGCGCGCTTTCCGACGCGGTACAGGCCCTGGAGGAAGAACGTACGCGTTCGCACGGCCTGGCGCTGCGCGCAGAGCAAGCCGCCCGAGCGGCCGAGGAACGAGAACGCTCGCTACGGATTCGTGAAGACCTGTTGAAGCGCAACGTCCGCGAACTGGAGAAAGAAGCAGCGGCGGCATTCACCACACGGCTGCGCGATGCCGAGCGTGAGATCGCGCATATTATAACCTCGCTACGCGAGTCACCGGACCAACAATCGGCACGGCGCGCACGCGAACAGGTTGTTGCGATGCGGGCCTTGCCCGAGACCGTAGCCGAAGAACTCGGTAAGGCTGTCGAGCCCAAGGCGGCCTCCCATGCACCGCGCGTCGGTGATCGTGTCCGAGTCAAACGGCTCGGCACCACCGGAGAGGTCACAGCCGTCGACGGGAAAGCCCTCGAGGTCGCCGCCGGCAGTATGACCGTTCGCGTCGGCCTCGACGATGTCGAGCTTGCAGAGCGAGATCCGACGGTTGGCTCGGCCGGCCGGGCGCGTCGAGGGCCCGCCGGCGCGAAAGCCCGGACTCGCCAGGCGCGCAGCGCCGAAGGTGGGCGTGGGTTGATGCGCATGGAGTCGAATACTCTCGACCTTCGCGGCGAGCGCGTCGAAGCCGGGCTTCGTCGCCTAGAAGCGTTCCTGGACGGCGCCGTCCTTAACGGTCACGACGGTATTTTTGTGCTCCACGGCCACGGCACCAATGCCATGAAAGACGCGGTTCGTAAACAGTTACGCGTCTCCCCTTACGTCGCCTCGTCGGGTCCGGCGGCCGAGGATCAGGGCGGCGATGCGTTTACCGCGGTGGTTCTTCGCGGCTGACGACGGAAAGTATGACGACGCGATGGTCGCTGAACACAGGGATCTCGCTGCCGACGAACGCCATCCGAAATGTGTCGGTGCCGCCGTGTGGAATAGCGGCGGTGCATATGCTGCCGGTGGGCTCGGTGCCGCCGAATGCCGCGGTATCGAGAATGCGCTCCGCGGACCGGTTGATTCCTTCTTCGAAGTAAACCACGCGGCCCTCACTATCGAGCAGTTCGAACCGCAGTGTTACGTAATTGACGGCGTTGTCGGTCTCGTTACGCACGAAGCCGCGCACGATAAACAACCCTTGCGGTCCCACGCCTTCGCCGGCCGTGCCACCGATCGATGCCGCGGAAAGACTGGTCCAGTAGCCTTCGACATCTGATAGAGACGCCTTAGCCGTTTCGCGCGGATCCGCCGTCGATGCATCAGCCCCGCCGGTCCACAATTCGGTGTCTGGGTGGAACGCCGACCATGCAAACCAGTAGGCTAGGGTAAGCGGTACCGGTTGTCCGTCGATGGTTGCGCGGCCTCCGCCGGGTTCGGCCTCAATGATGGCTGTGTGTCCCGCAAGGTTGCGGCGCAGCGGTGATTTTCGCGCGTGCAATGAATCGAAGGCGTGTGCGTATGCTTTGCCCTCAACCACCAGTCCCAGCACGCGTGACTTTGGTGTGTAGCGTGTATCGAGACTACCGACCGGAAACATCAAGGATTGTGACTGTGCGTAGGACTCGTAGGGGTCGCGGGTGTAGTCGCGTCGGTGGCCTGTTGTCGCCGACAGCACGCGTGTATTTGGATGCCGGTCGCGCCAGTTTCGCCAAGTCGTCAGGGCGCTTGGTATGGGCCGGAGTTTATTACCGGTGTTTTCGCCGGTAACGGCCATTTGCGCGAGTTGCGACCATAGGCTCTCTGTCTCGCGGTCGAACATCAGTACGTTACTTCGATAGAGCCGTCCCGATACGCCGAAGCTGAGTTCGCGGCCATCGACCTTGCGATCGAAGACCACCGCACTTGCCGTCAGTGGGCAGTAAGTGACGGCCACGGTGCTGTCGCCGATTTTATCGTTGACTATTTCGTGCCAGTTGAGAATCCGCAGCGGATAGGCCGAGGACTGTCCTTTCTCTTCGACACCGACCACGAGGTCGTCGTCAGCGAGAAACGCCGCCTCGTCAGCTGAGGTCATGCGCGGGGAGTCTAAGGCTGGGATGCCGTCTTTGGGCGGGCCGCCCGATAAGATCTGCTCCGGCGGTATGGAATGTTTGGACAGGTCAAAGCCGCCTGATACGCGGATCCTCTCGGTTCGGGTCAGTTCGGGCTGATCGGCCCTACAGCCTGAAGGCGCCAAGACCAGGCCGGCCGAAAGCGCGAGACACAGGCAAACCGAGCGTAGACCGACCATCCCCCTACATACGCAACGGAGCGGAATCGTTACACGCCTCGACCTGTCCGGCCGGTGCTACCAGGCCGAGACGATAAAACCCCAGCTAAGCCGCGTCCGCTACTCCTAATTGAAGGCCAAATACGCAGCCGATACATGCGCGTCGAGATTGGCAGTGTCGAGCAGCGGTACGCCGGCATCGTCGTGACCGTATGCCGTGATCCAATCGCGAATCCATTCGGGGTCTTCAATGTCGCGGGGGTTGTGCCTAGGTGCGCAGCAGCGCAGCATGTGCGGGACAACGCGAGACAGAAAGCGCGAGGTCATGCGCCAGAGTCGAATTCTCGACCACGGGTTGTTCCACAGCCCGTCCTTCTTGAGCATCGACTTGTAGGCGTTGTGGCTGCGTAACATTACGTGGAAGCTTGCACAGAACAGCCCGTAGATACGCAGCGGGTATTTGCCGACGACGGCCTGATAGACGTCGAACGCGGTGTTTTTGTGTTCGACCTCCTCGACGAAGTGCCAGAGGATGAGCGAGGCAACCACAGGATCGGCACCGCCGAACAGGCGCTTGCGTTCATCGGTCAGCCAGTGCCCGACCGACAGCGCCATGGTCTCGAAACCCGCGGTGTAGGCGAGGCGCTTCTCCATCGACCAGTCTGAAAGTCTGCCCGCATAGTCGCGTTCCATCCGTGCTTCGACGCTGCGCAGGCCGTCGTAGCCCTGCTCGATGAGACGGTCGTTGAAGAGTCGGTGTTGGCGGTAGTGCTGGCCTTCTTGGGCGCAGTAGTCCCTAGCCTCGGCCTGTAGTTGGGGATCATCGATCTGCGCAAGCGCGGCGCGAACGGTCTTGATCAGGTACGGTTCGAGGTACGGCATCGCCAACGAGGCGCCGTTGACCATGTGACCCCACTCGATCTTGCCGGGGTTCCAGTGCGCGGGGATGTCGGCGGGGAACTCAAACGGGGCGCGTCTCACCGTCAGGCTCGACTGCGATCGATCTCCCTGCGTCGTCATCTTGCGTTATGCCTTGCCGCGACTTACCAGTCGGGTCGCGTCGGCGGCCAGTCTCTCAGCAGTCCCGACCTGAGTGAGCAAGCGTGTCCGTTACGGCGCCTTAGCGCAAGAATAGTCGAGAAAAGCGCCCGCTGCCTGCCAACCAGGCATCGGGCGCTTCCCCGGAATTCTTAGCTACCGGGATGGGGTCGGATCAGGATGCGTTTGCGGTGTTGCGCGGACGCGGCCGCCTTCCTTTGGGGCCCGCGCCGTTGCCGGCACCTTCATTGCCGCGGCTGTGTCGCCGCGGGTGAGTCGGCTTCTTACCCGGCCCGGCGGGACCCGCACTGGTACGAATGCCCCTCGGGTTTCTGCCCTCGCGTTGGGGATGCACGTAGCGTGCTTCGTCGTCCGGCCCGATCGCGAAACCGGCTACCACTCGTCGTTCGATCTTGGCGCCGAGCTTTCTCTCGATTGCCCGGACCTGTTCGGCGTCTTCACGTGCAATGAGCGTGAACGCTTTGCCGCTGCACTCTGCGCGACCGGTACGGCCGATCCTATGGGTGTAGGCATCGGGCGTGTTTGGAACATCGAAGTTGATCACGTGCGAGATGTCTTTGACGTCGATGCCGCGCGCAGCGATGTCGGTTGCCACCAGGATGCTGAAGCGTCCGCCTCGGAAACCTTTCATCGCGCGATCACGTTGGGCTTGTGACATGTTGCCCTGCAGCGCCACGGCTTCGTGGCCGATACGGCAAAGCTGCTGGGCGAGTTTCTTGGCCCTGTGCTTGGTGCGCAGGAATACGATCGCCGAGGTTACGTTCTCATGTTTGAGCAGGTGCTCGAGCAACTCGACCTTGCGCGCCGTGGCGACCGGATACAGAGCATGTTCGATCGTCTCCGCAGGTTTGGAGTGCGCAAGCTCGACGACCTTCGGATGGTCGAGGACCTTGTCGGCGAGCTGCCGGATCTCGGCCGGCATCGTCGCTGAGAACATCAGGTTTTGCCGGTCTTTGGGCAACGCGGCGAGAACCTTACGAATCGCGGGAAGGAAACCCATGTCGAACATGTGATCGGCTTCGTCGAGCACCAATGTCTCGACGTTCCTGAGATCAACGAAGCCGCGGTCCATCAGGTCGAGCAAGCGTCCGGGGCAGGCGACGATGATGTCGGGCTTGCCTTTGAGGCCGCGGATCTGCGGACCCGCGGAGACGCCGCCGAAGATGGTCATGACCTTTGCATGTGTGAACCTGGCAAGCAGACGGGTTTCTGCGTCGATCTGTATCGCGAGTTCGCGCGTCGGCGCCAAGATCAGTGCACGTGGCCCGGGCCGACTCGAGGAGACCAGCTGTTGCAGGATAGGGAGTACGAAAGCTGCCGTCTTGCCGGTGCCGGTTTGCGCCAGGCCGAGGACGTCGCGGCCCTCGAGCGCGGCAGGGATAGTCGCGGCCTGGACAGGACGGGGGACGACGAAGCCGGTGGCTTCAATACCACGATGGATCGTGGCGTCGAGAGGGAGCCGCTGGAAGCCTGCGGCGGTATCAGAAGAACTAGGATTCATTAAAAAAATTCACTCGTCGGTAGACGTGCACGATAGGTGCACGCACCGGTAGTTTGCAGACCCATACAACAGTAATAGGTGTGGATTGTGAGAAACGCGGCGCGATCTTCGTAAAAGCTGGAACCTGCTGTGCGCCGCCGGCCGCCAAGGAAGCGACCATTCAATAAACGAGCATATCACATAACACGGCGGCTCGGTGGACGCGAATCGCGTGGTAGCGCCGGGTCTCAGGCGCCGCGGGCGGGAACCAAGCCGTGCTCAATCAACGAGTAGCCTGTCTCTCGCAGAGTTCGGTCGATCGGGCGCATCGCCCAGCCGAGCTCGTGTACGGCCTTCGCGCAGCTGACCTCCTCTTTACGGCCGACGTACTGAAGGGCAAGACGAAGCGCCTTATCGAAGCGCGCGGCCAGCCACATGACCGGATAGGGGAGGCGGCCGGTGGGCACCCGGTAGCCCCTCGGATTGAACTCGTCGGCAAGTATCTTGGCCATATCTTCAACCCACAGGTGGTCTCCGGCACAGATGTAGCGGTTTCCAGCTGCGGCTGGTTGCTCCATCGCCAGTCGGTGCGCGATGGCGATGTCGCGAACATCGACCGGGGCGAACCCGATGCGCGGACAGGCGGGCATATCGCGTTTGAGCAGCTTGCAGATGATCTCGACGGAGGTCCCGGCATCGGCGTTCATTACCGGCCCGAGTACGAAACCAGGGTTGATGACTGCCAGCTCAAAGCGTTTGTCGGCAGGTAGAGCCTTGACGAAATCCCACGCGGCTTTCTCTGCGAGCGTTTTGCTCTTCGGATAAGGATCGCAGTTGTCAGCGTTTGACCAGTCCTTTTCACTATAGACTTCAGTCGCGTCTTTATCGTGGCCGAAGGCGACCGCGGCGACTGAAGAGGTCTGGACAACGCGTTTTACCGTGCCGCTTTGCGCGCAAGCCTTGAGCACGCGAGTGGTACCATCGACTGCAGGTCGGATCAGGTCGTCTTCGTGCTTGGGCACTTCCAGGGGGAACGGCGAAGCGACATGAAGTACGTAGTCACAACCGGTTACCGCCTGTTTCCAGCCGTCGTCACGCGAGAGGTCTGCTTCGACAAATTCGAGCGAGCCGCCGAGACTGTCCGCCAGCGCGGTCAGGTGCGCGGTCTTGCCGGCAGCCTTAAGGCTGCGGACGGTACCGCGAACCTTGTAGCCGTTCTCGAGGAGTTCTCTGACGCAGTGGCCTGCGATGAAACCAGATGCCCCAGTGACCAAAACCGTCTTGTTCTTTGCCGCTACCGCCATCGTTGTCTCCTGCCAATAGTTTGGTTTGCCCAAGTGCTTAGTTGACAGTCTGACCGGATATTATCAAGCTCGCCCGATGGATCTCCCCCGTTTCTTTGACGTAGGCACCTCGTTGCTGGCCAGCTCGGCGGCAATGTGGCGCGGCACGGCATCTTTTAGCCCGGCCGCTACTCAGCCCGAACAAGCGCTTGTCCTCTACGACTTCGAAGCGTGTCCGTTTTGTCGGCTTGTTCGCGAAGCGCTGAGCGAGATGGACCTTGATGCGCAGGTCCGTCCTTGTCCAAAGGGCGGTACAAGGTTCCGCCCGCAAGCTGCGCGTGTCGGCGGCAAAATGCAGTTTCCGTACTTGATCGATGCTAATACGGATGCCGCGCTGTACGAATCGGCCGAGATCATCGAGTATCTGGCGCACACCTACGGAGCACCGACTCGCAACCTCAATGTCGCAGTGCAGGCGCTGCGCACCGCCGGGGCACAACTGGCCAGCGGCGTGCGACTTCTGCGCGGTATGAACGCACGTCCGTCACGGGCGCCCGAGCAGCCGCTCGAGCTTTACAGTTTCGAGTCGAGCCCGTACTCGCGTCTCGTGCGCGAGGTGCTGTGCGAGCTGGAGATCCCTTATCGGCTGCGCAACACGGCCAAGGCGGTATGGCCCGACATGGGGCCACCGTGGGTGCGCGCGCGTTTGTTTCCGAATACTCCGGTTACGGGCCGCAACCGGACGCGTCTGTTCGAGTTGACCGGTCGCGTGCAGGTGCCGTACTTAATTGATCCCAACACCGGACAAGAAATGTTCGAATCGCAGCGTATCGTCAGTTATCTCGAAAACACCTACGCTCTATAGAGGGGACGGCCGTGACCGAGGCTATTTTCATCCCCGACGGCGACCTGATGATCGCAACCGACTTCGCGCGCGGACCTTGGACCCCCGATGCACAGCACGGAGGGCCGGTGGGCGCGATTCTTACACGGGCGCTGGCTTTGTTCGAAGATGGCGAGCGCATGAATATCGCGCGGATTACATGTGAGCTTTTGCGGCCGGTACCGATTGCGGCGCTCAGCATCGAGACGCGTTGGAGCCGGCCCGGAAAGAAGGTGCAGTTGGTCGAGGCTTCGATGCGCGCGGGGGATAAAGAAGTTGCACGTGCGACCGGCCTGCGCATCCGCAAAGCCGACGTCTCTATGCCGGCCGAGATCGATATCGAAGCTCCGCCACCCGGTCCCGAAGACGGCGCTGGGAGTCTGCCTCCTTGGGCTACGACGCTTGACTACCAAGCTTTCCATCGCGACGGAGTGGAACACCGCTTCGTCAAGGGCACGTTTGAGCAGGCGGGGCCCGCGAGTGATTGGATCCGGTTGCGCGTCCCGTTGGTCGCCGGTGAGGAGACGCTGCCCGTCTGTAGGGCGGTCGCGGCCGCCGACTTCGGCAACGGCGTCAGTTGGGTGCTCAGCCGCAACGACGGCTATCAATTCATCAACCCTGACCTGACGGTTTACTTTAACAGGGAGCCGGTCGGTGAATGGATCTGCCTCGAAGCGCGCACGACCCCGGGTGAAACTGGCTCGGGTTTGGCTGAGAGCCGCTTGTGGGACACGCAGGGGCCGATCGGCCGCTCGTTGCAGAGCCTACTTATCGACCGTATCTGATTGTTCAGAACGTCAACGTCGATCTCGGCTATACGGGTGACGTCGGCTCTGTCGCTGTTTCTTTATCCGACCTCGTCCATCCCTGGGACGAACAGCGCTTCGATTCCGTGGCCCGTTAGGTCGGCGCGGAGCGCCGCCTCGGCGTGAGCGGCGTTGGCTGTGGGGGTGTGTCGATCGGCAGCTTCGAGTGTGCAGCGCAGCAGCGTTGCGTCACTCGACGTGTTTAGAAACACCTGTCCTCGATCGAGCACGTAGCTGACGGCACGTGCGATGGCATCTTCGTCGCGCAAGGGCTCGTACCAGCTGAACCGCCGTTCGGGGGCCTCTCGCCAGCGCCTGCGCGCAATGGCCTTGATGGTTTGTACTGCTACGCCACGCCGGGCGCACAGCTCGAGGAGGGCCGCGAATTCAGCGGCGTAGCCGGGCTGCGACATCATCGTGTAGTTGTAGGGAAGCAGCACCGAGTCGAAAGGGTAATGCTGCAAACTCTGCAGGTGCATCCGCGCGACGCCGGTACCGTGGCCGGTGACGCCGATAAAACGGGTCAGGCCTTCCTCTTTGGCTTTGTGCAAGGCGTCAACGGCGCCACCCGGGCCGAACGCGGTCTGCCAGCCTTCTTCGTCGACCAAGTGATGAAGCTGGACCATATCGACGTGATCGACTTTCATGCGTTCGAGCGAGCGTTCTAGGCTTGCGCGAGCGGCGTCACCGCCGCGCTCGCCGGTCTTGGTGGCCAGGAAGTACCGGCTTCGATGCGTCGCAAGGATCGGTGCGAGACAGACTTCCGCCTGGCCGTACGATGCCGCGACGTCGATGTGATTGATGCCGAACGTGCTTAGGGTCTCGAAGATCTTCCAGGCGCGGCCCTCGTGACCACTAAAAAGTGCGGCCGCACCAAAGATAACACGGCTACTTTCGTGACCGGTGCTGCCGAACGGGGCGCGTGCTATCATGTGGTTTGCCATTGGTATCGCCACCGACAAATGCGCGCAGCGTCAGACGTACGCGAGTTCTTGGATGAGTGCGTACTGTTCGCGCAGGTCTTGTAGTTGTTCGTGCCAGTAGCGTTCACTGCCGAAGTCGTGAAAGACGCGCTTGAAGGCCGGGTCGTCCCAGCGTTTTGCGATCCACGCACTGAAGTGAATGTAACGCAGGGTGCGCAGCGGCTCGATGAGTCGCAGTGTGCTGCGGTCAAAGGCGCGCAGTTGTTCGTAGGAGGATAACAAGACGTCTCGTTGCCGCGCGGCCGCGGCGTCGCGGCCGGGTACCAGCAGCCAGATGTCTTGCACGCACGGCCCCCGCACCATATCGTCAAAGTCGACCAGAAACGCGCCTTGTGCGCCCCAAAGTACGTTGCCGAGGTGGCAATCGCCGTGGATACGTTGGACGCCGGCTTGCGCGAACCACGGTTCGACCATCGTGCAGATTCCTTCGACCAAACCGCGATAGCCATCGACCATAGAGTCGGGCAGGGTTCCCGAATCGAGGATACCTGCGAGGTTGTCGCGGCCGTAGGTCTGCGGGTCGAGCTTGATACGTGCGTCGGCCTCGCGAGACGCACCGACTTGGTGCAGCCGCGCGAGCAGCCGTCCGAGCTGTTCGAGCTGGTCGTCACCCATCTCGTCGGGGGCGCGTCCGCCGATACGCGGGAATAAGGAATAGAAGATGTCGGCGTCGGGCATCCTGGTAAGTGTCGTGCCATTGCCGAATTTGACGGGAGCGACTACTGGGATTTCTTCTTCGACCAGGTCTAACAGAAACGTGTGTTCTTCGAGGATCTGTTTCTTGCTCCAGCGTCCAGGGCGATAAAACTTGGCGACACGAAACTTTTCGGAGAGCGGGGCGTCCTCCTCGTCGCACTCAACCTCGACCTGGTAGACGCGGTTCTCCATGCTGTTGAGTTGAAGAACGCGACCGGTGCAGAGGACGCCGGCTGTTTCGACTGCATCGAGGATGCGTTCGGGGGTCAGCTCGTAAAAGAAACGGGTTTCGGTGTCGCCCCATGCGTGTTCGGAGTCGTTGCCCACTCGTGTGCGTGCCTAGCCGTCGTTCCAGTCGTACATCAACCCCCAAGTATCAGGATGTTGCCTCTGTTCCGAACCGGCGTGTCGGAGCGCGTACTCAACGCCACACAGGTAGGAACTCGTGTATTGGGGGCCGATCGTGCGCGGGAAGTCGGGCGCCTCGCTGCCACCAACGACGTCGTGGTTGCCGTCGCGATCAATCGCGACGTTGCGTGGCTGGCTGTTGCCGCTGCCGCCGAGTTGGGTTGTCCATTGTGCGGCCTGTACCGGCGCTGCTACCAACGCAGCGAGCGAGAAGGTTGTAAAGATGGTGATCCGGGCGATGTCTGCCGCCGCTGGAGGCGCGCTCGAGTTTACCTTGAAGAACGCATGAAGTTCTCTTCTAGTTTAGTGACTTAGGTCAGGTTTCCTCATGTGGGGGATACGAAGAGCTGGAGTTGCCTTCTTGCAGCTGACACCATGCGCCGCCCGGTCACCTGCCATCGGCGTGAGCGGTGCAAGGGGCCCCATGATCCAAGGAACCGTCGATCCGAACTTCTGGTACGTCGCCCGTTCGCTTCAACGTCAACTCTCTTCCGGCGGTGGTGGGGCTGCTGTCTGTGTATACCACCAAGGCCGTAAGGTCGTCGATATATGGGCGGGTACGCGAGACGATCAGGACAACCCATGGCGCGAGAACACCATGGCTATGTCGTTCTCCACTTCGAAGGGAGTGGTCTCGACGTTAATCCATATTCTTGTCGACAAGGGGCTGTTGGATTACGATACGCCGGTCGCGGAGTATTGGACGGAGTTCGCCCAGGAAGGGAAGGAGGCGATCACCGTCCGCGATGTCCTCACCCATCGTGCCGGCCTTCCGCGCTTGACCGATGTTGTCGATGCTGGGCATCGAATGCTCGACTGGGACCACATGGTCGATGCGCTTGAACGCGCGCGTCCTTGCCCGCACCTGGTCGGACGCCCTTCGTATCATGCGCTTACTTACGGTTGGCTGGCGGGCGAACTCATCCGCCGGGTAACCGGTAAGCGCATCCAGCGTGTTTTGCGCGAGGAACTGACCGAACCGCTTGGACTCGACGGTCTGTGCATCGGCGCTACGGCAAAAGAGCAGAAGCGCGCTGCTGTCTTGGGCGGCCACGGCGCCGGCGCTTTCGGTATCGGGGCATTGATTCGAGCCGGGGGACTGTTGGGCGGTTTGCGTCCACTGGTCGGCCCCATCGGGTTCCCCCTCGATTTAGCGCTGTTGCGTGAATCCCTGTTGCCACCCGACGGAGTGGGTGTCTATTCGGACCCGCGAATTCTCGACAACCCGGTGCCCGCGGCCAACGGACTTTTCACCGCGCGCTCGCTTGCCAGGGTTTATGCGATGATCGCTGAGGGTGGGGTGCTCGACGGCGTTGAAGTGTTGTCGCGCGCGAGAGTCAGCGAACTCTCGGAGGTGCAAACCCGAGAACGCGACCGTGTTCTGGTCTTCCCGATGCATTGGCGGCTCGGCTACCACAGTGCCTTTACCACACGGGGCCGTGTTGCCAGCGGATTTGGACACTTCGGCTACGGAGGCTCGGGAGCCTGGACCGACCCGCAGCGTCGGCTCTCGGTTGCGATGATCAACAACCGGCTTGGCGGCGGCCCGTTCGGTGACTACCGGATGGCCGAACTCGGCAACGCGGCCATGCGCGGCGCGCGCATGGCCGTGGGCGCGGGCGAAACTGTCACCGCTCGTCTATGGGATACTGCGATCTCGTCGAATCCGTTGCTGCGAATCGCGACGTCGAGTTTACAAGGCTGAGCCGTCCGCAAGCCGAGCGGCTCAGGCGCCGGTTTCGAGGTTCTTCAAGGCCTCGCCCATCATTCGATGGAGCAGGTTCACCGCCTTGAGCGGCCGGATCATGACCTTGAAGTCGTCGATCCGCCCGTCTTTATTCCAGTGGATCAGATCGATGCCGTTGATCTGGATACCGTTGATTTCGGCGGCGAACTCAAGCGCTGCATTGTCCTCGCCGACGATCTCGCGCACATAGTGGAAGCCGTTGTCGAACAGCACATAGAACGCGCCGGTCAGGTAGAACCTGGTGAGCTCTTTGCCCACTTGCGGTGTGTGCACGACAGGCGAGTGAAAGACCGCATCGTCGGCAATGAGCCGGTCGAGTCCGGAAAGGTCGCGGCTCTCCAGAAGTGCGTGCCAGTTCTTGATGGTGTCGCTCTGCATGGTGCAGCGAGGTTCGCGTTTGTCCGGACGTGAGTCAAGGCAAAGGCGGTCGCAGCCCGGCCCGGAGCGTGTCACACTGAGCCGCATGCGGTTATCTCGTACTTTTGCACCCCTCGTACTTTGTCTCCTTGTCGCCCAGCCGCTTGCCGCCATGGAGCCTGGTGCGATGCACGCGCGTGGAGCCTTCCAGGCACTTGTGGAAAAGGTCGTGGGAGGTGGGCAAGGGGTCTACATGCAAGCCGCCGACGGCACCGTATTGGCCACTGCGAATGCAAACCGCGCGGTTCATCCGGCTTCGGTGACCAAGATCGCGACGACGCTGGCGCTACTCGCCGAACTCGGCCCTGCCTATCGGTTCAAAACTACATTCTCAGCCGGTGGCCCGTTGCGCGCAGATGGAACCCTAGATGGCGACCTCATTGTCGATGCCTCCGGCGATCCGTTCCTGATCTCCGAATCGGCGCTCTTGATCATGGCGGAGCTGCACCGTTTTGGAGTTAAACGCGTGCGTGGGCGCGTGCGTGTGAACGGACGGCTGCTTTACAACTGGCGCGAAGACGACGGCGCCCGGTTGGCACGTGGGTTTGCCGGCTACGGTTCGGGTGCGGCGTGGGCTGCTGTGCAAGGTTGGCGGATGGAACTGGCAGGGACCCCGGTTGCACGTCATGCCGTGCGTTTTGAGAATCAAGCGGTCCTCATGCTGGAAGACGGCCTTGGAGCCTCGACACGTGCGTCTGCCGGCGCCACGGTGACCGCATTGGTATCCTACGAATCGCCGCCGCTGTCGGTGATGCTGAAGTCTCTCAACTCCTATTCGAACAACGTCTTGCAGGAACTGTCGTTTGCGATCGGCGGGCCTGAGGCTGTTGAGCGCATCGCACGTGAGCGGGTTCCCGAGGCTATGCGTGCGGAGATTACCATAACCGATGCGTCCGGGCTCGGAACGACCAACCGGATGAGTCCGCGTGCTGCTGTGGCGATCCTACACGCATTGCACGAAGAGGCGGGTCGCCACCGGCTTCAACTCCACGATCTGTTACCGGTAACGGCCAAGGACGTGGGAACTTTGCGCGGCCGCCTACGCGAAAAGTCCGGGCGCGGGGTGGTCGTCGGCAAAACCGGGACCTATCCTTCACTCGGGATCTCGGCGATAGCGGGTGTTATCCGCACCGAACAGATGGGCGACGTATACTTTGCCGTCCACAACACCGGAATTGCTGTGGGTGAAGCGCGGCGCAGGCAGGACGCGCTACTGCGAGCAGTGATTCGCGAGGCCGGCTCGATTCCCTTCCCATACGAAGCGCCGATGGATACGCCGGTACGCATGGCGCGGGTACGACGGGTGCACGCGCCACTGTCGGTCGACTGAGCCGGGGACGCCTAGGCTTTTGTCCACGAGGGTGGGCGTTTCTCGACGAACGCCGTCATCCCTTCGGCGGCTTCTGCGGAGGCGAACAGCGCGGCGATTCGCTCCTCAGCGTAAGCGAAGGCTTGGTCTTCGTCGAGTCTGGCGACGGTACGAACCAGTTTCTTCGCTTCGCTGACGGCGACAGGGCCGCCGAGCGCGATCGCATCGACGTCCTCCTGCACCGCCGCCTCTAGGTCGGCGGCTGCAACCACGCGGTGGAGTAGTCCGTACTCGAGCGCGCGCGGGGCAGCGAAGCGTTCACCGGTGAGGAACAAGCGCATGGTCTGGTGTTCACCCAGCTTGGGTAGCACAATCACCGAAATCATCGCCGGGATGACGCCGATGCGGACCTCGCTGAAGCTGAACTTGGCCTCGCTGACGGCGATGGCGATGTCGCAGGCCGCGATCAAGCCGAGCCCGCCGCCGAAAGCCGCACCATTAACCGCCGCTATCACCGGCTTGGGGCCGTCGCGCAGGGCGAGCATGAGATCGACGAACGGATTGCCGCCGCGTTTGCCGGGGGTGCCCATTTTGCCGCTGTTCTTTAGATCGGCCCCGGCGCAAAACGCCGGCCCGTTGCCGGTCAAGACCACCGCACGCACGCCGTCGTCGGCGTAGGCGGCCTCCAGGTATGTGCCGAGTGTTTGTACCAACTCGGCGGTGAGCGCATTACGCTTCTCCGGATTGTTTAACGTGATCCACGCGGCTAGGCCGCGTTTTTCGTAGAGGACGACTTGGTGTTCGCTCATCGTTGTTCAGTCACGGTCGGGGCGTTACGGCTAGAAACCGAGAATCTTTGCGAGGTAGTGGATCATGGTCTCGTCGGATCCGCCGCCGATGCTGATCAGGCGTGTATCCACGAAAGCGCGGCCGGCTACGCTTTCGCGCATGTAGCCGAGCCCGCCGTGCATCTGCATGCATTCGTCGGCTACGTAGCGGCCCATGCGACCGCAGAACAGCTTCGCCATCGAAATTTCCTTGGTTGCGTCCTCGCCGGCGATGCACTTGCGCACGCATGCCAGGCTCAGCTCTTTCGCAGCGGTGATCTGCGTCATCATCTCGACGAACTTGAACTGCGTGACTTGCATTTTAGAGAGAGGCTTGCCGAATAGAACCCGGTTCTCGGCCCACTCGCGCGTTTGCTCCCACAGCAGCTGAGCGCCTGCGTAAGCGCCCACGCAGGCGAGTAAACGTTCGTCTTGAAACTGCATCATCTGCTGCTGAAAGCCGCGGCCGATGTCGCCGATGGTGTTCGCGACGGGTACGCGCGCGTCTTCGAAGAACAGCAGGCCGGTATCCGAACCGCGATTGCCGATCTTGTCGAGCAGGTCGTACTTGAAGCCGGGGGTATCGGTCGGGAATAGGATCTGCGAGAAGCCACCGTAGCCCGCCTCAGGATCGGTCACGGCCAGCAAGCAGACCCAATCCGCAGTAGCCGCGTTGGTGATGTAGGTTTTCGAACCGTTGATCACCCAGTCGTCGCCGTCACGGACGGCGCGGGTTTTGATGCCGGCAACATCGGAGCCGGCATCCGGTTCGGTCACGCCGATCGCCGATACCATCTCGCCCTTGATAGAAGGTACCAGGTATTTCTGTTTCAGTTCTTCACTGCCGAACGCGTGCAACGACGGGGTCGCCATGTCGGTGTGCACGGCGATACCCATGGTGACGCCCGCGTTATCGGCGCGTGCGAGTTCCTCGTAGAGTATCGCCGAGTAAGACCAGTCGAGTCCGCTGCCGCCGTACCGCGGGTCATAGCGCAGCCCGAGCATGCCGAGCTCACCCATTTTTGGATACAGCGATTTGTCGAACCTGCCCATCTCGTCGAACTCACGGGCGCGCGGAGCGATCTCGTTTTCGACGAAACGGCGGACGGTGCTGCGAAAAGCTTTGTGTTCGGTGGTCGAGTAGATTTCTTCTGACAAAAGCGTATCTCCCTATCGCGGGTGCGTGTGTTGCGGCGGCGCAACCCGGCTAAGCC
Source organism: Deltaproteobacteria bacterium (assembly GCA_029262415.1). Taxonomy (GTDB): domain Bacteria; phylum Desulfobacterota; class Binatia; order UBA1149; family JAJCZL01; genus JAJCZL01. The sequence continues at coordinate 55,408 of JAJCZL010000057.1, forward strand.
TTATCGAAGTTCATGGTCACGGCAAGCGGCGGCAGGGCCCGGCCTCGGGCTCATGCTCGTCCCGGGAAGGGACGGGTATTGCGTGGCTCTACTTGATGAACAGCATCTCCTGGTAAGTCGCCAGCGGCCACAGATCGTCGGCTACCATGCCTTCAAGGCGGTCGGCAGCACTGCGCACCGCCAGCATCGCCGGTAGAACCGCGTTCCGCCCGTGCCTGGCGTGGTCCAGCGTTGACGCAAAATCGTGCTCGCAAATCGCGGATTCAAGCTCACCACAGGCCCTCTGTAGCTCGGCAATGCCGTCGGTTACCGCGTCCAGGGTCGCAGTATCGAAACTATGACCGATCGCTTTCAGGCTCGCGTATGTCGAGGCCAGCTCGCCCTGGTAGCGAACGGCGGCGGGAAAGACGATGGTCCGGGCCATCTCAATCGTCGTTCGCGCTTCGACCGCGATGCTCAATAGGTACTGTTCGAGATAGACTTCGACCCGGCTCTTCATCTCCCGTTTGCTGAGCACTCCGTACTTCTCGAAAACCGCGATCGCTTCCGGTGACTCCAGCGCGGGTATAGCGTCTACAGTGCTCAAGAGGTTGGGCAGCCCACGTTTTGCCGCTTCGGCCTGCCACTCTTCGTTGTAGCCGTCGCCGTTAAAGATAACGCTGCCATGCTCCTTTATGATTTCTTGGAGCAGCGTTTGTACTTCACCGAGCAGATCTCCGTCCCCAGCCACGCTCTCGAGACGCGTAGCTATGTAGTCGAGCGATTCAGCGAGGATTGTGTTTATCGCGACAAGTGGGCCCGCGATCGACTGGTTCGACCCGACCGCGCGGAATTCAAAACGATTGCCGCAAAATGCGAAAGGACTGGTGCGGTTCCGGTCGCCTGCATCTTTGGGTAGGTTAGGAAGTGTGTCTACGCCGACCGTTAAGCTGCCTTTCTCTTTCGAACTGGTGGCACCCCCGCCTGCGATTTGCTCGAACACGTCGGTAAGTTGCCCACCGAGGAAGATAGAAAGGATCGCCGGTGGTGCCTCGTTGGCGCCGAGCCTGTGGTCGTTTCCTGCCGAAGCGACAACCGCGCGCAGAACGCTCGAGTGCTTGTGGACCGCGCGGATCACCGCGGCGCAAAAGACCAAGAACTGCGCGTTCTTATGCGGGGTATCCCCGGGGTCGAGGAGATTGCCCGCGGTCGCGTTGCCGATTGAGAAATTCACGTGCTTGCCCGAACCGTTGAGACCCGCGAACGGCTTCTCGTGCGTCAGGCACGACATTCCGTATTGCTCGGCGACACGACGAAGGGTAACCATCGTCAGTTGTTGATGGTCGGTGGCGATGTTTGAGGTCTCAAACACCGGTGCCAGCTCATACTGGCCTGGCGCGACTTCGTTGTGTCTGGTCTTGACTGGAATGCCCAGCTTGAACAGCTCGCGCTCCGACTCGAGCATGAAGGCGAGAACGCGTCCCGGAATCGCCCCGAAGTAGTGATCGTCGAACTCCTGACCCTTAGGTGGTGCTGCGCCGAACAGCGTCCGACCGCTCGCGATGAGATCGGGGCGAGAGAAATAGAAGTGGCGGTCGATCAGGAAGTACTCTTGTTCGGCACCGGCGAATGAGAAAACGAACCCCGGGTCGGTGTGACCGAACACGCGCAACACGCGCTGGGCCTGCTGGTTGAGCGTCTTCATCGACCTAAGTAATGGCGTCTTTTTGTCTAAAGCCTCGCCCGTCCAGGAGACGAACGCGGTGGGGATACACAGCGTCGTGCCGTTGGGGTTCTCGAGAATATAGGCCGGGCTGGTTACATCCCACGCGGTGTAGCCACGCGCCTCGAACGTAGAGCGGATGCCGCCGTTGGGGAAACTCGAAGCATCGGGCTCACCCTGTATCAGCGTCTTGCCCGTGAACTCGGTGAGCGCGCCTCCCTCACCGTCGGGACTCAAAAAACTGTCGTGCTTCTCGGCCGTCGAGCCGGTCAAAGGAAAGAAGACGTGTGCGTAGTGCGTCGCACCTTTCTCGATCGCCCAACCCATCATCGCGCTCGCGACACTGTCGGCGATCGATGGGTCGAGCGTTGATCCGCTCTCGATCGTTTGCAGCACAGACTGATAGACATCCTTCGGTAGGTGCTGCTTCATCGCCGACTTGCCGAAGACGTTTACGCCGAAGAGTTCCTCTGCGGAGACCTCTGAGAACGATAGCGGGGCGGAGATGGGTTTGTAGCCGGTCACCGCCTCGATGGCCCGGAGCCGTTCGGTGGTTCCGCTCATTTACTTATCTCCTTAGAACCTAACGACGCGAACTGCATGCCGCCGCGGCTCTACAGCTGCGCGATGATGCTGTTGAGCGTCTCGCTCGGCCGCATCGCCCGCTCAGCCAAGGCACGGTCGGGGCGGTAGTAGCCACCGATGTCAACCGGCGAACCCTGTGCGGCGAGCAACTCGGCGGCGATCTGCGGCTCGTTTGCCGCCAGTTTCTCGGCAAGCGGCGCAAACGTCTTTGCCAGGTCGGCGTCTTCATCCTGCGCGGCCAGTGCCTGCGCCCAATACAGCGCCACATAGAAATGGCTGCCGCGATTGTCGATTTCGTTAACCTTGCGTGACGGAGATTTGTTGTTGAGGAGATAGGCGGTTGTCGCCTCATCGAGAGTTCTGCCGAGCACCCCCGCTTTGGTATGGCCGTAGCGGTCGGCGATGTGTTCGAGCGATACGGCTAAGGCAAGAAACTCACCGAGTGAGTCCCAGCGCAGGTGTCCTTCGGATACAAACTGCTGCACGTGCTTTGGAGCCGATCCTCCCGCACCTGTCTCGAATAAGCCGCCACCGTTCATGAGCGGCACGATCGAGAGCATTTTTGCGCTGGTACCGACTTCCAGGATCGGGAACAGGTCGGTTAAATAGTCTCGTAAAACGTTACCAGTTACCGAGATCGTGTCGCGTCCGGCTTTGAGTCTGTCGAGTGTCAGCCGGGTAGCTTCGACCGGCGCGAGGATGTGCAGTTCGAGGCCTTCGGTGTCGAGCTCTTTCAGGTAGGCATTAACTTTCTTTATAAGTTCGGCGTCGTGGGCACGCTCGGCGTCGAGCCAAAATACCGCGGGAGTTTCCGTAGCGCGTGCGCGCGAGACCGCCAATTTGACCCAGTCGCGGACCGGCGCGTCCTTGGTTTGGCATGCCCGCCAGATGTCGCCGGCCTCGACCCGGTGCTCGATAAGGGTATTGCCGGAGCCGTCAACGATGCGCACCGTCCCGGCGGCTTCGATCTCGAACGTCTTGTCGTGTGAACCGTATTCTTCGGCTTTCTGCGCCATCAGACCGACGTTGGGGACGCTGCCCATCGTAACCGGATCGAAAGCGCCGTTGACTTTGCAGAACTCGATCACCGTTTGGTAAACGCCTGCATAGCTGCGGTCGGGGATCACCGCCTTGGTGTCCTGGGTCTTACCTTCGGAATTCCACATGCACCCGGATTCGCGAATCATCGCAGGCATCGAGGCGTCAACGATGACGTCGCTCGGCACGTGTAGATTGGTGATGCCCTTGTTCGAATTGACCATCGCCAAGGCCGGGCCCGCCGCGAATGCCGCGGCGATGTCGGCGGTGATCTGCTCACGCGCATCGGCGGGCAGTTCGTCGAGCTTTGAGAGCAAGTCGCCGAAGCCGTTGTTTACGTCGATACCGATCGCGTCGAGCGCCGCGCCGTGTTTGTCAAACACGGCTTTGAAGAATACGCGAACCGCGTGTCCGAAGATGATGGGGTCGGAGACCTTCATCATCGTTGCCTTCATATGCAGCGAGAAGAGTACGCCCTGGTCGCGGGCGTCGTTGATCTGCTCGGCTAGGAACGCGAGCAAAGCGTTCTTGCTCATGAACGTTCCGTCGATAGTTTCGCCGGCGAGAAGCTCTAGCCGGTCTCGAAGGACGGTTATCGAGCCGTCTGCGCCGACGTGTTCGATGCGAGTCGATGTGGGCGCGGTTACGGTCACCGAACGTTCATTCGCGTAGAAATCACCACTACTCATGGTTGCGACGTGGGTTTTGGACTCGCTGCTCCACGCACCCATCGTGTGCGGGTGCTTGCGCGCATACTCCTTCACCGCTTTGGGCGCGCGCCGGTCAGAATTGCCCTCTCGTAGTACCGGGTTGACTGCGCTCCCCTTAATCCTGTCGTAGCGTGTTTTGATGTCGCGCTCGCTGTCGTTCGCAGGTTCGTCGGGATAGTCGGGGATCGCGAAGCCACCCGTCTGTAACTCTTCGATTGCCCCGTTAAGCTGTGGTACCGACGCGCTGATGTTAGGAAGCTTGATGATGTTCGCTTCGGGTTTCCGCGCCAGCTCGCCGAGTTCTGCCAGCGCATCGGGTGTGCGTTGAGCCTGGGGCAGCGACTCAGGAAAAGCGGCGAGAATGCGGCTCGCCAGCGAAATGTCGCGGGTTTCGACGTTGACGCCGGCCGGGCTGGCGAACGTGCGAATGATCGGCAGGAAAGAGTAGGTCGCCAGCGCCGGCGCTTCGTCGGTGTGGGTGTAAACGATGGTAGGGCGATTACTCATAATCAGTGCTTCTCACCCGCGGTTGGTCCAAGGTCAAGCCAACGCCGTCCGTTTTCCATCGGCTACTCTCTCGACGTCACAACCGAGACCAGCGCGATACCGATCATGGCTTCGCGCGTGACGGTCTCGGCAAGCTGCTCCTCGCTCCAGTCTTCAGTCCCCGCCGGGCGCAGCGGCAGCACCATGTAGCGGGTCTCTGCTGTGGTATCCCAAACGCGGATCGACACGCTCTTGGGTAGATCGAGTCCCATTTCATGCAGTACGCGCCGCGGTTCGCGCACGACCCGCGCGCGGTACTCGGGGCTCTTGTACCAGTCCGGTGGCAGACCGAGCACCGGCCAAGCGGTGCACGAGCATTGCGTGCACACGATAACGTTGTGCAGGGCAGGGGTGTCTTCGAGCGCAACCATATACTCGCCCTGCGGGCCCGCGTAGCCCAGTTCGGCGCAGGCGGTGGTAGCGTCAGCCAGCAACCGCTTGCGATATTCCGGGTCAACCCAAGCGCGCGCGACTACGCGCGCGCCGTTTCGCGGACTCCATTCGTGTTCTGCGTTGGTGGCTACGGCGTCGAGGAACCCGGCAGGGATCAGGCGTTTTTCATCGAGCAGTTCGGCGAGTGCGTTTGCTCGCGCCTCGGGTGGGGCGGGTGGCTGCGAGCGGCGAGGGTTGCTCATCGTGCCTCCAAGTAACTGTCCCAAAGGTCGACGACGACGGACTCGTCATTCCCAGCTGAGTCGGCCCAGAGTTCGCGCGCGGGAAACTCGACGTGATAGGTATGTTCGCTGCGCGCAGACAGACCGTGTGCGGATCCGTCAGGAAACGAGAACGCGGGGGCGATGTGCAACACGACGCCGCGTTTCCCGCGTACGTAACGTGGGGCGCGGGTGTGACCGGCCGGGAACACGTTGCGGACGACGACTCGGTCGCCGACTTTGAATCGGGCTTGCGTCTGCGGCTTCAAGTCGGCCGTTGGGTTCTCCGCCACCGGCTGCGCGAGCGGGAACAGGCCACCAGCGCCTGACTCGAGTTCGTGGTGCGTGACAATCCGTTTTTCTACCAACAATGTCGCGGCGCCGGTGAGTACACGCTCGTAGTAGCTCGCCGCCAGATAGTGAGCCGGGTCCATCCGTTCGACCGCGTGTCGGTACTCATCGGCGTTGTATGCGCCGATGGCGGTAATGCCGAGGATATTCAGCGCGAACGCGAGCCTTTCCCAAGGCTCATGAAATACCGGCTCGTCGCGCTCGACCTCAATCGGGCCGAATCCGCCCATGCCGCCTAGATCGTGAATACCGTCCATAGGCTTTCTCTACACCAAATCTGCGGCCGGCTACATCCCGAGGAGGTAGCCGGCTAGGCGACTGACCCAAGACTGCTCAAAGTTTCAGAGGCGCTGATGTCGACTCGTCGGCATCAGCGAGGTGGAGCGGTTCAAGAGGTGGAGCGGTTCAAGCGGTACGATCAGGATCAAGGTCAGCTATTGCCTGCGCATCTGAGCGAGGGGCTCGACGCGGGCGATCCGGTCTTCTTCATTGGCGGTGCGCGACATTGGCGAGCTGGTGCCGATGGCCGGCGCAAGACCCAGGGAGAGAGAATGACAGGCCCGGCTGCACATTCCGCGCGGAATGTGGGTAACCTCCAGGACCCGCCGCGCAGCCTCGCTCGACGGTCTTTCGCTCGATTTCGCCAGATCACTGCCCAACTCGCCCGGGCGGGTGAGTCTTGAGTCCTAGCCGCCGAAAGAAAAACCCCGGTAGCACTTCCAGCGCGATGCGCCGGCTCGCCGGTGAGAGCGAGACTACCGGGGATCGGTGACGTCTGGGCCCCGCATAGGGGGTCGACCCAGCGACATCTGTCAATGGGGTCCCTCGCTTACGAGGACGCCACCTCACAAGTCACCTGATAAAAATAGATCACTAGATCACCTCCTTTTGCGGCGATGGACCCATCGAGTGGTCCCGTAAACCACTACCGCGAGGTGATCGCCGGTTACCACCCCCCGGCCTCGGTCATCGCGAAAGGACGACTGAGAAGCGTGTGTGCGCCTCGACCGAGCTGACTGCGCTCAGGATAAGCGCGAAGCGCACGCTTGTCGACAACTTTGCCGCGGTTTTCCATGACGCGCTTGGTTAAAAGGCGTCAGCCGGGCGGCCGCCGTTTCGCTAAGCACAGTCCGCCAGCTAAAAAAGACAGATGATCTCCACAGACGAGCGATACACGAAGAGCACCGCCACCGTCAACGGCAAGAAGATGGCCTACGTTGAGACCGGCCAGGGCGACCCGATCGTATTTCTGCACGGCAACCCGACCTCTTCGTATCTGTGGCGCAACATCATTCCGTACCTCGAAGGCCAAGCGCGCTGCATCGCCCCCGACCTGATCGGAATGGGTGACTCAGAGAAGCTCGACGACCCCGGCCCCGACTCGTATCGCTTCGTCGAGCATCGCCGATACCTGCACACGCTTCTCGACCAACTCGGCGTCGGCAAAGACGCAACCTTCGTCATCCACGACTGGGGTTCGGCGCTCGGTTTCGATTGGATCAACTCAAACCCCGGCAAAGCCAAAGGCGTCGCCTACATGGAGGCCATTGTTCAGACGTTAACGTGGGAGGACTGGCCACCACCGGTTAAACCGGTGTTCCAAGGCTTCCGCTCGCCGGCCGGCGACGAGATGATTTTACAGGGCAACGTGTTCGTCGAACAGGTGCTCCCCGGCGCAGTGCTGCGCGGGCTGACCGACGAGGAGATGGCCGTGTATCGAAGGCCGTTCACCGCGCCTGGCGAAAGTCGCCGCCCTACGCTTACCTGGCCGCGGCAGCTCCCGATCGAGGGCGAACCCGCCGATGTCACCAAGATCGTCGAAGAATACGGAGCCTGTATGGCGCAGGCAGCCGACCTGCCCAAGCTGTTCATCAACGCAGATCCCGGCGCTATCCTGCGCGGTAAGGCACGTGAGTTCTGCCGGAGCTGGCCGAATCAGCAAGAGATCACCGTCAAGGGCTCGCATTTCATCCAAGAAGACTCCCCCGACGAGATCGGCGCAGCGATCAGCGCTTGGTACAACAAACTAGGCTGACGCCGCAGGGCATTGCCGCTAGTCTAAGGGTCGTGACCGAGAGCGAATCCGAGCATACGCATTTGGCGACTTTCGATGCCGGCGGCGTCGAGATCTCATACCGCAGCCGCGGACGCCGCGAAGACCCGGCCGTGACCCTGATGCACGGCTTCACCGGCAACGTCCGTAACTTCAACTTCAATTTCAACGCTATTGGGGATGCCGGATTTCGCGTGTTGGCTTCGGACCATCCGGGTCACGGGCGCTCGGGAGCACCAGACGATCCCTCTTTCTACCAAATGCCCGCTCTCGCGCGGATCCAGCGCGACCTGGCCGAGCACACCGGGTTCACACCGACAGTGCTGGTCGGCCACTCGATGGGCGCGGCTGTAGCCGAGGAGTTTGCTATTGCCTATCCGGAGCAGGTACGCGCGTTGGTTTTGGTCGACAGTGCCGGCGGTAGCTACAAGGAGTCTTGGCGCAAGACTCTGGAGATATACTGCGAAGACGAACCACGCCGCGTCGCTTTCGATCACGGAATGAAGGCGTTGTTTGACTACCAGATCGAACGTGGCTGGCGGCAGCTGGATCACCTCCCCGAGGAGATCCAGATACTCGCACGCGATGAGTTCGCCCGCACCTCGGCGGTCGGCTACTTCCACGCCGCGGGCGGGCTGATCTCCCGCCGATCTACGCTCGACGCGCTACGCAGCTTCGATAAGCCCGCGCTGGTTGTGCACGGCGAGAACGAAGACCGTGGCTTTGTTAAGGGCTCGCAGGAACTGGCCGCGGCTCTACCCAACGCCCGCCTCAAGGTGGTCGCCGGCGCGGGGCACAGCCCGCCGTTCGAAGCGCCGCTTGCGTTCAATGAACTGCTGATAAGCTTTCTGAACGGGCTCGACTGATAAGCTCAGTCGATCTACGTCCGCAGCCTAGGGCCGCTCCGCGGTGACCAGCCAGCACGACGAATCCATGAGTACACCCTGCGGCGTCGCGAACGGTTCGAGCGCTTCACGCACCGCAGTTCGGACTTTGTCGCGAGTAGCATCGTCCACGTCAGGCAACACGCGCGCCACCGGTCCGAGCTGCAACATAAACTCGGCGGTACGTTCGGCGTCGCCGCCGTCACCGAGCGTCATCACTTGGTCGAACGATGTCAGCGCCATATTTTTGAAGCCCGATTGTTCGAGGATGCCGGCGACTCTCTCGTTATCTGCAAATGCGAATGGTCCGGGTGCCTCCGGATCCGGCGGGGCCTGCATGGACACGTGTTGCGCGGCCGCGGCGACCGGCACCAACATCCAGGGGTTGCGCATTAGTTCACGCCAACAGATGAACGAAACTCGACCACCCGGGCGCAGCGCAGCAGCAAGATTGCTGAACGCGGCGACCGGATCGGAGAAAAACATCACACCAAAGCGCGAGAAAACGCCGTCGAATGACGACTCCTCGAAGACGTACGACTGCGCGTCGGCGTGCAGAAATTCGGCGTTGCCGATCGCCGCGGTCTGCGCACGGCGCCGCGCGATCTCGAGCATCGGAGAGGAAATATCGACACCGATAACCGTGCCGCCTGAGCCTACGTGCTTGGCCAACTCGATGCTCGTGGTTCCACAACCGCACCCAACGTCGAGCAGGCGCTCGCCGGGACGCGGAATCAACGCCCGCATTGCTACGTCACCGAAAGGGGCAAGCTGAAAATCGAGCTCTTGCTGGTAGGCGACCCAACGGTCGCCTGCGGCCACGTTCCAGAACTCGATCTGTTCAGAATTCGCCTCAGTAGGCTGCGCGGGCTGCGGCCGTTGTGACAACGGCGTAGGGGTATCACTCATGTGCCGAGTGATGCCGTGTTTCCGGGCCTAGTGCCAACGCGCCGACCGCTTCGCAGATGAATCCCGGCGCTCTGCCGCCACAGCTATTGCGAAGCCGATTCGATCGGCCGCTCCAGCATCTCCAGGGCTGCAGCGATAGCACCGTGGGGGCCGTAGATCACCACCAGGTCGCCGGCCAGGAGGGTGGTGCCGCCATCGGGGCTAGCGACCGGTTGTTGGTCACGAACCAGGCTCAGAATACTCGCGCCGGTTGCCCTGCGCAGGTCGAGTTCGGCCAGTGTCTTGTCGCAAGCCTCACTTCCGGCCATCACCTCGGCGGTCTCCAGGACACCGCCGCGTATCAACTCCTCGATCTCGGGCAAAAGGTCGGTCGATGTGCGCGAGCCGCGCAACGCACGGTAATGACCGAGCCGAATGATCGATTCTTGCAGCCGCGAAACATGGCGCGGAACTCCGAGATGGGTAAGCAGGCGCGAGAACAACTCGATTGAAGCTTCGAACTCCGCCGGGATAACCTCGTCGGCACCGAGACGCTCCAATTCCGCGATATCCTCGACCCCTTGCGCGCGCACCAGAATCCGTGTGGTCGAGTTCAGCTGGCGCATAAGCGACACGATTCGTCTCGTCTGACGCGCGTCACTAACAGCAACGACTGCCGCACGGCACTTGCCGATCCCCGCCGACTGCAACACCGCGCGTCGCGAAGCGTCACCGAAGTGGACCGGTAGCCCCTCGCGCCTTGCAAGCCGGACACGGTCAGGGCTCATGTCCAAGGCGGCGAACGGGATACTCGTCTCGCGTAGTACCCGCGTGACCGCCTGCCCGGTCTCTCCGTAACCGATCACCAGAACATGATCGACGAGGCTGCCCGTGTCCTCCGATTTGGAGTGATCTTTATCGGCGAACCTCTCGGCCCACGACAAGAGGTACGGCGTCGCCGCCATACTCAAAATCGCGGCACCGAGGAACGCCTGCTCGAGTTTCGGCGAGAGCAACCCGAGATTGACTGCTTCGCGGCTGAGAACGAACGAGAACTCTCCGATCTGCGCAAGCGCGAAACCGGTGACAACACCGAGCGGAATCGATCGCCAGGCGAATCCGAGCACCACCCCGCATAACACTCCCTTGACGGCGACCGCTAAGACCATCAATACGACGAGTTCGGGTTCCTCGAACAACACGACAGGTTGGAACAACATGCCGACGCTGGTGAAAAACACCGCTATGAAAGCATCGCGCAGCGGCAAGACCTCGGCAAACACCTGATGCGCGTAGGGACTGCCGGAGAGCGCGAGACCTGCGAGAAACGCCCCGATCGGCAAAGACAGCCCCACATAGCTTGCACCGAGAGCGGTGCCGAACGCGATCAAGACGGCAACCGGGGGGAACAGCTCCGGTGCCTGCGCAGTCGCAACCAGCTTGAGCACCCGCGGATACAACGCGCGCGCGAGCACCATGATTGCGGCCACCGCTACACCGGCGCGCGCGAAAGCCATGAGGCTCGCGGACAACGCACCCTCGCCGGGCGCCACGAGCACCGGCAGCAAGAGCATCATCGGCAACAGCGTAAGATCTTGAAACAACAGAACGCCGGTGGCGGCCTGTCCGTGCGGCGCGTGGAGCTCGCCCTTGTCTTGGTAGAGCTTGAAGACCACCGCTGTGCTGGACAGCGAAACCAGGAAACCCACCACAATCGCCGTAGCCCACTCAGTCCCGAGCGCCGCGAACGCAACCGCTGTAACCGCTACTGTCAGGACAACCTGCGCAAGCCCGGTAGTGACCAGCCGCGTAAGACTCTTGCGTAGGCGGTCAAGTGAGAACTCGATACCGATGCCGAACAAAAGGAGCGCCACACCGAGGTCGGCAATCTGCTCGATCGCCTCCAATTCGCTGATACCGCGCAACAGCATCGGGCCGGCCAATACACCCGCAAGCAGATAGGCGACCATTGGCGGAATGCGGACGACGCGCCCTAAAAGAATTCCGACGCAGGCGACTGCAAGGAGAAGAACAAGGTCGGTAAGCGGCACGTTGTGAGTTTCCCTTTTCCTACGCGGGTGCGCAACGATGCAGCGATCCAGCGCGCGGCGTTCGCCCGGAGATGAATGCGCTGTCCTCAGAGTTTATACTGTGATTGGTACAAGTTTCGAGCAATGAAAGCAGGTGAACAAATCGCTCTGGTGTTTCCGGGCCAGGGCTCGCAACGCAAGGGCATGGCCCAAGACTTCTACGACTCAGAGCAGTGCGCACGTTCGGCATTCGAGGAGGCATCGGAGGCTTGCGGGCTCGACCTGGCTGCAATCTGCTTCGAGCACGACGAACGCCTCGCGCTTACCGAGTTCGCCCAGCCGGCGATCCTGACCGCCGAAATTGCCATGGCCCGGGCCCTCGGCGAGCGCCACGGTTTGTCGGCGCGCTACTTCGGCGGGCACAGCCTCGGCGAGTACACTGCGCTCGTCGCCGCAGACGCCCTGCCCCTCGGCGTTGCCGCACGTCTGGTTCGTGCACGCGGCCGCCTCATGCAAAACGCGGTCGAACCGGGCCGTGGGAGGATGCTCGCGGTACTCTCACGCGACTTAAACCTCGAGGGCGTGCTCGGCTGCCTCGACGGACTAAACGTAGTCGTCGCCAACGATAACTCGCCCGACCAGGTCGTGCTCTCGGGACTCGCCAACGACACCCGGGTTGCCGAAGCACGGATCGCCGAGCAGCTGGGCGCCAAGCCCTTCAAGGCAATCGAGCTGCATGTGAGCGCTCCCTTCCATTCTCCACTAATGGCCGGCATTGAGGATGAGTTCGAGGCTCTGCTTTACGACGCAGGAGGTATCGACAGCGCCGCCGCGCGGACAGTGACCTCGAACTTCACCGGCCGGCTACACAGCGGCAATCGCGATGAGCTGATTGCCGCCCTGCGCGGTCAGCTCAGCGGCCGGGTCCGCTGGCGCGAGAATATGTCGGTGCTCACCGCGGCGTGCCCCCGGATCGTCGAGGTCGGACCTGCGGCGACCCTCAAAGGCTTCTTCAAGGGTGCCGGCACTCACATCTCCGCGGTGACAAGCGTGGAATCAGCCGCGAAAACTCTCGAATAGCGCCACCCCAGAGCCGAGTTGTAGGATAGGAAGCCGTGCCATGAAAAACCGGATGAAGATGAAGGAGCTGGAGCGTGCGACAGGGGTCAACCGCGAGACCGTGCGTTTCTATATCCGCGAAGGCTTGTTGCCCGAGCCCGAGCGGCGTGGACGCAACGTCGCGTTCTACGACGAGAGCTTCATCGAGCGCCTCGAATTGATCAAAGAGCTCAAGAGCAAACGCTTTCTCCCGCTCAGCATCATCAAGAGCATCGTCGGCTCCAAGCAAGCCCCGACGTTGTCCGAAGTCCAGGCGTTGATGGAACTCGACGGGCACGTATTCGAGGGCGTGCCGGAAGAGTATACGCCCGAGGAGCGCAAGCTGAGCGAGGTCTCCGAACGTACCGGGTTGTCGGCAGCCGAGATCCTGCGCATGGCCGAGATCGGCGCGATCGAGATAGAAACGACGGACGGTGACCAGTGGCTCGACGACAACTCACTTCACATAGTTCAGATATGGGGCGAGCTGCGCGCAAAAGGCGGGTACAAGGAAGAACTCGGGTTCGGTCCTGATAACCTGCAACCCTACGTCGACTTCGTTCGCTGGCTTGCGCGTGAAGAACTGAGAATGTTCGCGCACGGAGTCGCCGGGCGGGTTACCACCGAGGATTCGGCTCGAATGGCCGAGTCGGGCATCGACGGTATGAATCAGATCATCGGCCTGATGCGTAAGGCCACGCTTCTCCGCTTCATCGCCCAGGGGAACGTTCCAACCGGCGAAGAAGATGTCGGCCAAATCCGCAGAGACGGCACCGACGATTGAAAGGTTGCTACCCGAGTACCAACAGCGTTTCCCGCAGCCTATAAAACTTCGCTAGAATGCGCGATATAAGCTACGTCATATGGGCTTCCGGGCTCTCTCCGTTCGCGCTGAAAACCCGCGCACTGTTCCAATACAGCGGGATTCCATACAAGTGGCACCCCGCCGAGGGGTCACTTAGCGAACGTCTGCGAGGGCTTCGACGCGTCGACGCCATCAAACGCGGCCGACTGCCGATCCATTCACCGGATGTAGACGACGACCTCGACGAGTTGCCGCTGGTGCCGTTTGTGTTCAGCGATGACGGGACCAACCTGTGTGATTCCTCTGCGATCGCGCAGTGGTGCGACACGCAGGCTCATAGGGACATCGAGCCACTGTTCCCGACGGGCGAAATCGAACACATGGCCGCCCGGCTCATCGACGAGTACTTTGATGAGTTCGGCCTGTATATGGCGCACCACAACCGCTGGGTTACCTCGGCCCACGACAACGACGCCGGCCGACGTCTCGCACGCGAGATGATCCCAGTCACGCTCGCCCCACTGCGCCCGATCTTGGCGTCTCGATTCAGCGCACGCCAGGTGCGTCGCTTGCCGTACCTGTTCAGCAACGGGAACCCGTCCAGCCAATACCAAGGACTCTCGCCTGCGCGTCGCCCACCCGCAATCGAAGGGTTCCCACCTACGCACGCGTTGCTCGACGAGGCTTTCTTAAAGATGCTCGAACGCGTTGAGCTGGTCTTGTCCGACCAGGCCTATTTGCTCGGGGAGCGGTTCACAATCGCGGACGCGAGCGCCTACGGGCAACTGGCGATGAACCTCGACGATCCCGCGCCTTGCCGGATCATCGAGCTACGCGCACCCCTGACCTATGCCTGGTTGCGCAGGATCCAGGCCGGTGAACACCAATCCACGCGGAAAGCCTCCGGTTCTGCACGGCTGGAGGTAAGCCCTCGTCTGAGCTACCTTTTAGAGGAAATTCGCCGGACCTTTGTGCCGTTGATGCGGCAAAACGAAGCAGCCTACGAGAAGTTTTACGCCCGCGGTGTAAAGATGTTCAACGAGGCGGCGTTCGGGCGGGGGGTTGCGCTGTATGACGGCGAGATCGACGGTCGGCCGTTTCGAAGCGTAGCCAAATCGTTCCAGGTTAAGGTTTGGCGGCGGATCAAACGCGAATGGAGCCATCTGAGCAAACCCAACCGGGCGAAGCTGCCGGATGTCGAGTCGTAGCCACTTCGAGGAACCTCGGCTTGGCGGTCGGTCGGCTGGACTGGTGGACTACGTTCCTGCGTGTCTGTGTAGCGACCGTTCGGGTCTGTGTGCCGACCATTCTCGAGGCGTTGACCGGACGCTACGACCGCAGCGTGGCCAATGGCCGCGCGCGTTGGTGGTCCAATCGTCTTCTCCGCCTCGTCGGGGCGCGGGTCGAGGTCTCTAACCCACACGGCATTCATCCAGTGCCGGGCCGGGCGACCGTCATCATGAGCAACCACGCCAGCCATTTCGACATCCCCGTGATCTACAGCGCGATAGACGGAAGCATTCGGATGTTGGCAAAGAAGGAGCTCAGGCTCATTCCGATCTTCGGATTCGCGCTGAAGATCTCCGAATTCATCTTTGTAGATCGCGCCAACCACGACCGCGCCATGGAGGCGATGGAGCAGGCCCGCAGCCTCATGCGCGACGGGATCGCGATATGGCTCTCACCGGAAGGGACACGAGCACGCGGTCAAACGATGGGTCCCTTTAAGAAGGGCGGCTTTATGTTGGCGCTGCAGACCGGCGCCGACATCATCCCGGTAGGGATCGTCGGCACGCAGCGCATCCTGCCGCCCGAGAATTTCTTCCACATGCAACGAGGAGAACGTGTGATGGTTCGCGTCGGCAAGCCGATCGATACCTCCGCTTACTCCGTAGAGAATCGCGACGCGTTGATCGAGCGCGTACGCAGTGAGATCGCCGAACTTAGCCACCTCCCCGCCGACCACCCCGGCGAACCGCCGACGACACAGCAATCCCCCTAGCAAAAGCCTGCAGATTTTCCGCGCCGAGCGACAGGCGGGTTTGGACACGCAGCGCACCCACCTCGCCTACAATGGGAGGTCATGCTGGCCGAACGCTACACCGCGGGACTCGCAGATGCTGTGCGCGGAAAGTGCCTTGGACTTCGTCTACGACGCGAATTTCAGGGCGGGACCATCCGTAACCTCGCGTGCGAACTCTCCAACACATCCGCGACTGGTGCGTCGCAACTACCCGCCGAGACATTTTTCGAGGCCTCATACCCGACAGGCACCATTCTGCAGGGCCTCGAGGCACTCGCAGCCGGACACGGCCGGCCGATTATCCTGACCGGTCGTGCTGGATCGGGAAAGTCACACGCCCTTGGCGTCTTCCATCATGCACTGTCTGAGCCCGAAACGGCGCAAGAGTGGTTAGAGACCTGGAGCCGCCGTCTCGGCCACGCGCTTCCCGCACGGTTTCCCGAACACGCCAACCTGCAAGTCCTCAGCGAGAACCTTGATGGCTCGGTTTACCAGGTCTTATGGGACTACGTCCTGAACTGGCACTTTCGTGGTGAGTGGGGACGTGCCCAATCCGAAGAGCAGGGTCGCATACTCTACGAGGTTCCTGCACGCGAGATATTCGAAGAGATGTTCCGGCTGCAACCGGCAGTGTTCCTATTTGACGGCTTCGAGCGTTGGCTCGCGAACCTACCCGACAGCGAAGAACAGCCGTTTCGAACCAGATCGTGGCAGTTGGTGCAACTCCTTGCGGAAATCGCGAAGGACTACCCTAACCGCATCGCCATGGTGTTCTCGATCGACGACAAACGCTCCGACGCGTTCGAAAAACTCGAGTTCTTGTCGCCCCGTATCATCGACACCGAGTTGCCCTCAGCGCGTGGCGAACGCGCCCATTGGCTGGTACACCGGATGTTCGAGAATCGTTGGGAGATCGCCGAGTGCTCGATTCGCGCACAGCTCGAACCGTACGTCGAACAGTACGTCGATACCTACGACACCCCGGTCGGCGTTCGACCCACGCTCTGGCGGGCGTTTCTTGACGCATGGCCCTTCGTGCCCGGACTCGTCCGGCTTATCGAAGACCGGATCGATGTCGACGACCCCGCACAGAGTGCGCGGGTAACAGTCAAACTCCTCGCCGATCTATTCGAGCGCCAACCGCGCCGCACGCGGGTGATCAACGTCTCCGACATCGGTTTGAACGACGACGACGAAGGAATAGCCCTTTGGCTGGGCGCGGCGATGAATGAAGAAGGCGCGTTGCTACGCGAACGCGCGATCGAGAATCTTACCCAGGTCTTCGACGCGGTCGGGAGAACCAAGTCGACGATCCCTCACGCCGCCGCGATCATGAGCGCACTCTGGGTGCGATCGGTAACTCCGCGCGACGGCGACGACGACTCGGGTAGCGACCTGCGCTCTCTATTGCTCGACATTACCCACGGCGAAAAGATCGGTGTCGTCGCGCTTGAAACCGAGCTTGCGACTATTCGTAACCTCAGCCTGTTCGTCCACGAGGACAACGGTCGCTACCGTATTTGCGACACTCCGAACCCGCGCAACCGGCTGCTGATCGAAGCCCATGACAACACGAACTTCAAAGACGGTTCGGATCAGCGCGAACTCGCCAATCAGATCCGTCACGTCATCGGCGCACGCGAAGACGTTGCACACTCATTCCGGCTGGTCGTCCTCCGCCGTCACTGGCAGGTGGCGCCGTGGCGCGAAATGGACGAAGAATGCCGGCCACCGGCTTGGGACGGGAGAATCGTTTTGCTGGTCGTTCCCGAAGCACCCCATCATATCGAGTCCACACTCGGCCGCTGGTTGCGCGATCACGTACCGAACCGGCGCAACACCATTCGGTTTCTCCTTCCGAGCGAGGGATCGGGTAACGTCTACGAGGATCCGGAACTCTTACTGCCGATTCGCGGAATGCTACTCGCCGACAGGTGGGAAACCGAGGATCCTGCCTACCTCGACCACTACGCCGAGTTTCAAGCACGTGCACGCGAGCTGATCCGCAAGCGGTTCGACCGCTTCGCAGTCGTCGATATCTGGGACGACGAGGACGCACGACGATCGCGTTTCCACGTCGTTAAGCACGAGTCAGAAGGCGCAGGCATCCCCGACGCTGTCGATGCGTATATCCGCCAGAACCTAGTCAAGCCGGGATGCTTCGACGAAATGCTACTGGAGTTCGCGCATGCCAACGAAACGGTAGGTGCGGTACTGGCTGCTCTGCAGGAACCGCGACCCAACCGCAAGTTAACGATCCCGTGGATCGGCCACAGTTCGATCATCAAGAAGTTGGAGAAACTCTGTGCGGAGGGCCGTATCACTTTGGACATCAGCAGCACACGTAGCGGAGACAGAGGAAACGACCCCAGATCGCACCAATCGACCGCAAGCGACCGGCTCGCGCGAACCATCACGTCGGATGAGGAAGCTGAGCAGGTCCGCCTATCGTTGCCGGGGGATTCTCCGAGCGTGGATAGGTCGGCAGGCGGCGGTGCAGGCGGCACCGGCAAAGTATCCAAGTAGTCGTTCCTGACCCAGAGGGCGGACAAAAACCTCTCGAAATAGCGTGGGCGGAATACAAACCGGCGCGACGAAAATAGGTAAAGGCTGCTTCCGCACCCAGCGGCAATGCTAGCCCGCCTGGTCCGGAGGTACCAGAGCTTGCGCGCGCACGGGCATGAGCAATGCAGCCGCCACACCGGGGGCTTTGACGGTGCCGGGTAGGCCCACGCGGTACCCCTCTTTCGCGGGGCCAGGCCCAAAAGTCCCGAAAAGTCTGTCCCACAGGCTGAAGATCGTCCCAAAATTCGAATTCAGCTCCCGGGTACGGGCAACGTGGTGGCGTCGGTGAAGCGAGGGCACGATGAAAACGGCCCCCGCGACGCGCTCAATCGTGCGGCCTTCGCCGATATCGGCGTGCTCGAAATAGTTAAAGCCGTTGAATATGGCTTCGAACATGACGACCGCGTGGGCCGGCGCGCCGAGCAAAACGATAGCGGTCAACCGCAATGGAAAGGACAGCAACAACTCCCCTGGGTGAAAGCGCGCCGCCGTCGAAACCGTCAGCGCGGTATCGCTGTGGTGAACTTGGTGAAAGCGCCACAACACACCAACGCGATGGTTTACCCGGTGCCACCAGTACGAAACCAAATCCAGGCCTGCGACCGTTACCGGGAACGACAGCACTGCCGGGGCATCGACCAAATTGAAAAGTCCAATGTTCGCTTCACGCGCACGCTGCGAAGCCCAAACCATGCATAACCCGCAAGCGAGCGCGGTCACCACCCCACCCGCAACGAATAGCGCCGTGTTAACACGTACGTTTCCCGGGCGACGCGAAAATGGAAACAAGCGCTGCAGGATCCAGGCAACCGCCACGACCGTGGCTAAGCTGAGCAGACGAAGCGTACGTGGGTCGTCGCTCATCACTTGCGCGCGAGCAGTCTGCCCAAAGCGGCCCTTTCTTCGGGAGACGACGGGACCTCCTGCAACGCTTCGATCGGCCGGAGCTTGGCTAGAAGCCCCTCGCCGTCGGCAAGTTGGATGTTCAACCCCGGACGTGCGTTCAACTCGAGGACCAGCGGGCCGAGGTCGCGATCCAGGACGATGTCGCAGCCGAGGTATCCGAGTCCGACCAAGTCGTAACAACGCGCACCGAGTTCACACAGGCGATCCCAGTGCGGGATCACGGTACCCGCGAGCGGTGAGCCGGTGTCTGGGTGGTGGTCAACGATCTTGTCTCGCCAGACTCCGGAGACCGTGGTTCCCGTAACGAGATCCACTCCGACTCCAACCGCCCCCTGGTGGAGGTTAGCCTTGCCGTCCGACATCCGCGTCGGCAGTCGAACCATCGCCGCAACGGGCACGCCCCTGAATACGATCATGCGGATGTCGGGAACACCCCGATAGCTCAGCTTCTCGAATAGCCGATCGAACTTGACGCGGTACTCAATCATCGCGATGTCCGGCTTGCCGCCAAGGCTGTGCATACCGCTCAGGATGTTCGAGACGTGGTGCGAAACCTCGGCGATGGTCAAGACGTTGCCGCTGCTTAGCCGAAAGCGATCGCGGGCACGGCCGGTAACAACCAAAACGCCTTTACCTCCGCTGCCCTGAGCGGGCTTGATCACGAAGTCTTCTTCGTCGCCGATCAACTCGAGTAGGTCGCGTACCTGGTGCTGAATCTCGACGACCGCGTACAACTTGGGGACCGCAATCCCCGCACGCACCGCGAGTTGTTTAGTCAACAGCTTGTTGTCAACGAGCGGATACAAACGACGCGGGTTGTACTTCTGGATGAAGTCGCCATTGCGGCGGTTCATGCCAAGCAAGCCGTAGCGGTGCAATGCTCCGGGGCCGGCGATCATCGTAGCCGTCTGTCCGCGAAGAGCACTGCGCGGAACCTCCAAAACTCCGACAAACGGTAGCCGGTGTAGCGACCCAGCAACAGCGTCGCAGCCAAAACAACAAGGAGCAATTCGGGGAATACGAACAGCAAATACGTGAGCTGCTTGGTACTCATCAAAACGTAGGCAAGGCTCGCAACAACCAGACTACCGGCACCTTGCTGCAACGCGTCCCGGGCACCGTTCTCTTCCCATACCACCGACATCCTTTCGATCGTCATTGCCAACACGACCATCGGAAACAGGGCGACCGATAACCCGCCCTGAAACCCAAGCTTGTGCGTCAATAATGTTACCGCAGCCATTAAGATAACGACGATGATCAAGACCGCTGCCACGCGTGGGACGGCAAGCAAGTGCAGTGTCTCAAAGTAGAAGCGGATACTCAGCCCCAAAGCGACGATCAAACTGAACAGTACGAGACCCGAGACCAGTTGCGTCTCGCGGAACGCCAACGCGATCAGAACCGGCATGAACGTGCCAAAGGTATGAAACCCAATGACGTTGCGCATGAACACCACTAAGAACGCGCCGAGCGGTATCGTCAGGAGGATCTTGTAAACGTTCTGAGTCCCGATCGGCAACCCAAACAGCGAGTATTCGAGGATCCGTGAGCCCTTCAAGCGCGCCCGTGTTTCCGCCACTGACACCACCGCACGGATGTCGCTCGCAATCGAGAAGTCAACCACCGCGGGTTCTCCACCCTTAACCCTCACCAACGGATCGTTGCCGACACGCCAGACCAAGAAATGCGCGGGGTATCCGAGCTTGCCGGTCATCGGATCGAAAGCCATCCATTGGTTCTCATCGTGCACCTCGAGCCACGGCTGCAACGACGCCTCGCGAACACCATCCGAGAGCTTGAGACCGTACACGATGCGAGCGGGGATGCGGGCGCCGGCGAGTATGTCGACAATCTTGGCTACAAACTCATCCTTCGACTCCGTCGTGCCACGGATGAGCTGAACGCTTTCGTCACCACCCACCCCGTTCAGGGTCTTGATCAACTCGCGCGTGAATGACGCGATATCGGCCGAGTGACCGCGCACCGCCTCAAGCAAGCTGTTGACCGCCGATTTGTACGGCTCCGGGTAGTCCGGCTTGTCCGGATACGGCGGCTGCGGCGCCGTCCAGGCTGCCGGCGGCTCGCTCTCCTGATGCAGTAAGGCGCGGTAGTACAGGACCTGTTGCCCCGACGCCTTGCGCACGGCCCACATTGAAACGCGGTTTTCACCGTTGTCTTCGGTCGAAGAACCGTAGTTGCTCGAAACAAAATCCTCGCCCAGCAACGCGAACCCGGGAGGGTTGCGAGGAATGTAGAACTCGACTTTCGCAGGGGTGTTCTTGCCCTTGAACGATAACCGCGCCTCGACAGTCCAAACCTCGGTCTTCTCCGTGGGGCTGAGCGGCAGGCCGAGTGCCGTCGTCTTGTAGAGGCAGAGTGAGAGTCCAATAGCACTCAGCACGAGCGCGAGGGTGCGGACCTGGAGGTCTTTCATTCGTGGTCTCCGTTCGAGGTAGGCATTTTCCCCGAGCGTTGTGCGGCGGGTTGTCGGATGGGTCTGATCGGTTGAGCGTCGCCCTGCGCGGGCTCAACCTCGACAGCGTCTGCGCCTCCCGCGTCCGCGGCAATGGTGTCGTCCTCGAGCGGAGAGCCTTCGTCGACGCGGATGTCGAGATCCCCGACCGGCGGGTCTTGGTATTCACACTCGGCGGCAACCACAAACGTGTGGTTGGGATCGATTAACGCTACGCGGCTGAGGAAAGTACGGCCAAGCAAAATCGGATACACAAACCCCTCCCGCGGCGTCAACGTAAATTCAACGTCGTGGTGCTCCCCATTGAAACAAATCGGCATCTTGACGACGGGACGCACGGCCGTAACGCGACCGTGTTGGCGAATCTTCGCCTCGCGCACCACCGGCTGTTCGACGGTCAGTACCGCGGGCGCATCTTCGGTCTCATCCAGATGCAGATCGAAACGAACCCATTCTGCGCCTTTCCCGGTCTTGCCGGGTTTCAGGAAGTACTCGATCTCACGCGCACTCATCGACGAGGTTTGCGCGCCGGTGTCCAGTTTCGCTTTCAGCTTGTAGCCCCAGGGCTCGATGTAGACGTGCTCGACCCAGCCCGCGATCAGTCGGCCGGGCTCCGGGTCGGGCTCAGGCTCAGGCGTGGGCTCAGGCTCCGGCGCGGCTGCGTCCTGGTCGGCCTCGGTGCTCGCCCCCGGGTCGGCCGGCGTCCCGGCATCTCCGTCGCCGGCAGCATCAGTCGTCTCGTCAGCATCGGTCGTGTCGTCAGCTGGGCCGGCGCTCGCGACCTCGACGCCGTCGCCACGCGCCGCGACGGCCTTTTTCACCATCTCGATCGCGTTACCGCCCGGCAACGCCTCCTGCTGTGCAAGAGCAAGAGCTTGACCGCTCAAAACCAGAACCAGCAACACAACCGAGGTCATTCCACAACAACCACTCATCGACCGGATCGCGGGCAATCCTACTCCACCACATGCCGTGCGCAATCGCCCATCCTTGCCCAGGTGTGCGGTTCATGGAAATGAATTTGCATGGCTGACATCGAGAAACTCGGAGCATTCTACCTGGGGCGCCGCTACGACGTTGAAAAAGGCGAGGTGACCGACGAACCGGTGGTCTACGATGCAAAAGACCTGACCACCCACGCAGTCTGCGTCGGCATGACCGGCAGCGGAAAAACCGGCCTAGGCGTCGCCCTTCTCGAAGAAGCCGCAATCGACGGGATCCCGATCATCGCGATCGACCCTAAGGGCGACCTCGGCAGCCTCTTGCTCGCTTTCCCCGATTTGAGCGCGGCGGATTTTCGCCCGTGGATCGACGAAAGCGAAGCCGCACGCAAAGGCCGTACTCCGGAAGAGCAGGCCGCTTGGACGGCCGATCTGTGGCGCGACGGCCTCGCAGATTGGGACCAGGGTCCGCAGCGGATTCGCCGCTATCGCGACAGCGTCGATGCCGCGATCTACACCCCGGGAAGCAGCGCAGGCCGCCCGCTGACGATTCTAAAATCCTTTAGTGCGCCACCCCCCGCTGTCGCCGAAGACCCTGAGGCACTCGCCGAACGCACCGAGTCTGCCGTGTCGGGCCTGCTCGGACTGCTTGGTATTCGCGCCGAGCCGCTGCGCAGCCGCGAACACATCCTGCTCTCCAACATCATCAACACCGCGTGGCGCGAGGGCCGCGACCTCGACCTGCCGAGCTTGATTCGCGAGATACAAGAACCGCCGTTCGAGCGTGTCGGCGTGATCGATCTCGAATCCTTCTATCCCTCTGCCGAACGCTTCGAACTCTCGATGTCGCTCAACAATCTGCTCGCCTCACCGGGCTTTGCGGCCTGGACCCAAGGCGAACCCCTCGACATCGGCAAGCTCTTGTACACCAGCGAGGGCAAGCCGCGCTTGTCGATTATCTCGATTGCCCACCTTTCCGAGAGCGAAAGGATGTTCTTCGTCACGCTGCTGCTCGGCGAGGTGTTGTCGTGGGTAAGGTCACAGCCCGGCACACGCAGCCTGCGCGCCATCCTCTATATGGACGAGGTCTTTGGCTACTTTCCGCCCTCAGCAAACCCGCCGTCAAAAAAACCGATGCTCACGTTGCTCAAGCAGGCGCGTGCGTTCGGACTCGGTTGCGTCTTGGCGACACAAAACCCCGTCGATCTCGACTACAAGGGTCTGTCCAACGCAGGCACATGGTTCCTCGGACGCCTGCAAACCGAGCGTGACAAAGCCCGCGTGATCGAAGGTCTCGAAGGCGCATCGGCCGGCGCAGGCTTGGATCGCGCCACAATGGAAAGAATACTCTCGGGCCTGGATAGCCGGGTTTTCCTCATGAACAACGTCCACGAGGACGGCCCGGTGGTGATGCACACGCGATGGGTCTTGTCCTACCTGGCCGGACCGATGACGCGATCGCAAATCAAAACACTCACCGACCAACGCGGACGCGGCGGTGAAGCCGATGCCGGCAGACAACCCTTGGAGGCCGCCAAGCCTAGGCGTGAAGAGGCGGCGACAAGACCCAAAGCAGGCACCGCAAAGCGCCCCGCAGATGCCGCGCGCGGGTCGGGCGACGAGGATAGCGAACGCCCAATGGTGCCACCGGATATCGAAGAGGTCTTTCTTCCTGTCACCAAACCGGCAGGGCCGCGCTCGGCACTTTTGTACCGCCCGACGCTGCTCGCAACCGCGACTCTTCACTACACGAACACGAGTGCGAAGGTTGACCAGTGGCGGACCGAGTCGTTTCTCCTCCCTGTCGATGCCGCCACTGACGGTCCCGATTGGGACGCGTTGCGCGGACTCGGAAAAGGCAAGACCACCGCGTTCGACGAGCCTTCAACCGGTGCGCGCTTCGGTGCCTTGCCCGGCACGGCGGCCCGCGCAAAAGAACACACGCGGTGGAGAAAAATGCTCGCGAGCCGCCTATACCGCGAACACAAACTGCGTTTGTGGCACTGCAAGGAGCTCAAGCTCTACTCGCAGCCCGGCGAGAGCGAACGAGAGTTTCGCGGCCGCCTGCGTGAGGTCGCGCGCGAAGCCCGCGATCTGGAAGTAGAGAAGCTGCGCGATAAGTACGCGCCGAAGTTGGCGAGGATCAAAGATCAAATCCGTCGCGCAGACGACCGCGTCGAACGCGAGCAAGAACAGTACAAACAACAAAAGATTCAGACCGCCATCTCGGTCGGCACGACGGTTTTGGGTGTGTTGTTCGGACGTAAACTCGGTACCGCCACCAATGTCGGGCGCGCCGGCACCGCGATGCGCGGCGCCGGGCGTGCAGCGCGCGAACGTGGAGACATTGGACGCGCCGCGGAAAGCCTCGAAGCTTCGCAAGAAAAGTTGGAGGCGTTAGAGAGAGAACTCGTCGAGCGCCTCGAAGAAATTCGTGAAGAATACGAACCCGATGCGCTCGAGGCACAAGAGATCGCCATAACGGCAAAGAAGACGGAAATCGCTATTGACAGGTTCGCACTCGCCTGGGCACCGTGGAACCTGGATCCAGACGGGGTTGCCGAACCTGCGTTCGGTTAGCTTATTCGGCCCGTGCCGGGCCGGGCCGAGAATCGAGGCGTACCCCGATCGCCACCGGCTGGGCTAGGACGAAGCGGCGCGAAGCTCGTTCTTGGGCGTGAAGCTCACCAACACATCGCCGTCTTCGGGCTTCACGGGCAGCTTCGCAGACTGAAGCGCGAAGCCTCCGTTCTTCTTCACGACTGCAATCGGCATGGCATCGTCGGCGGCGTCACGCTGCCAGTCTTCAAAGCCATACTCCTTGGTGATGTTGGTAGCGTGAAAAACCCAGCCGTCCGTCAGGCGCCGGTTGAGGCGATAGGTATCTGCATCCGATGAATGAAGAAGCCGCCCTCGAAGTGGACGCTGGACGTTACGGTCTTCGTTTTCGACAACCGCCAGACTCGCGACCTGGAACACGTGCGCACGCCCTAGTTCGGGGCCGAAATGCACACAGACCAGCGAGTTGTAGGCATCGTTCTCGGTCGCCGCGAGCACGGTCGCAAGCGTGTGCAGCGGTAGCACCTGCTCGGCGTCCTCGGCCAAAACCTCACCAAAATGCACCGGAACATTGGCCAGACGCGCAGGCCTGAGCCTGTTCCAAACCGTATCGGTCAACACGACGGGCACTTCGAGTTCGCCCAACGTGCGGGCGAACTCGGTCGTCCACTGCGATGCACCGACGATGAGCAGGCCCTCGCGCCCCCCACCGCCGACGCCGAGGGCACGCGCGAGCCGCCCGAGACTGAAGCCGTGCAAAACCACGGTTAAGACGACAAACGAGAATACGAACGGGACCAGGAGTTCGGCATCCTGGTACCCAAACTCGACCAGCCGCGGGCCGAAAACACCCGCAACCGCCGCTGCGACAATCCCGCGCGGGGCGATCCACCCCAACAGAAGACGATCCGCCAACGGCATCCCGGCGCCGATCGTCGCCAGGAACACCGAAGCCGGCCGAACCAAGAACAGAAATGCGAACAGCAAACCGATCAGGCGAGGATCGAGCTGCAGAATGCGCGACACGTCCATGTCGGCCGAGAGCACGATGAACACGCCCGAGACCAACGTGACGGTTATCGCCTCCTTGAAGCGCGTAAGTTCGGAGATGCTGGCCAGCCCCATGTTACCGATCACCGCCCCCATCACGGTGACGGCGAGTAACCCCGCCTCTTCGTGCACCTGGTTGGCCGCCGTATACACAAAAACAACCGCCATCAGCAGCATCGGAGACTTGAGAAACTCGGGGACTGAGCCGCGGCCGAAACTGGCACCGATCGCCCACCCGATCAGCACTCCGATGCCCGCGCCGGAGCCGAGGCCGAACAGCAAACTCGAGACCACAGTGCTCGTGGTAGATCCGTGCTCGAGGCCTGCGTAGAACTCGAAAACGACAACCGCGAGCAGGGCTCCAAGCGGATCATTGATGATGCCTTCCCAGAGAAAGAGGTTGGCTGTGCGCTGCTGCAGTTTGGCCTGTCGTAAAAGCGGGGTGATGACGGTCGGGCCGGTTACAACCAAGATCGCCCCCAGCACCATAGCCGTCGGCCGCGAAAGTTGCCCTACGTAGATGCCGGCTGCCGTTCCAAAAACGAAGGCCAACACCAGGCCTATCGTACAAAGCCGCCAGATGCCCGGCACCGCGTCCGAGTCGGGGCGGCGCAGACGCAAGCCGCCCTCGAAGAGAATTACTGCGACCGCCAGGCCGACGAACGGATCGAGAAGCTCGCCGAACGCCTCGCTAGGGTCGAGGACCCCGAACGCGGGTCCCGCGAGCAGGCCGGCGAGCGTCAGTATGACGATCGCCGGGATGTGGAACCGCCACGCGATCCACTGCGCCCCGGTTCCGAGGACGCCGATCAGCGCGATGGCAACTGCAGCGCTGTGATCCATTGTGTCCCGGGTCGCCGCCGGCGGCGCTCAGCTATCTTCCATCGACGAATGGATAGTGTGTTGCATTGATTGATCGATTGTCCCTATCACGGATCCTGCCCTGCCGAGGCGAACTTGACCGTGAAGCCTGCTCACCATTGACTGCCACAGTCGTGCGAAAGCGCAACTTTGCGACCACGAGTACGCATAGATTGTCGAGCGCTTTCGTTCGCTGTAGTCGGGAGGCCCAGAGACAAAGTGAGCAAGCTTGTTCTTAGGACTTATAGCGCCGCTGCATTAGCCCTCTCGATGACCATCGGCGGTTGCACAGAGTTGCAGGGCGGTTTCGCAGACATCTTATCGTCGGGCGGACTGGGTGGAACGGGCGTGTCGAGCGGACCGCTCGACGAGAGCACCGTCGTCGCCGGGCTCAAGGAAGCGCTACGTGTCGGTACCGAGCGAACTGTGGCATCTACGTCGCGGCCGGACGGCTATCTCGGCAACAGCCTCATCCGTATCCCGCTTCCTGAAAACCTCGATCGGATGAGCAGCGCGCTACGTGCGATCGGCTTCGCCTCGCAGGTCGACGCGCTCGAAGTCGCGATGAACCGCGCCGCCGAGCAGGCCGCCGGGGAAGCGAAGACAGTATTCTGGGACTCAGTGCGCGCAATGAGTATCGCCGATGCGTTCGCAATCCTCAATGGCGGCGAGACCGCGGCGACCGACTACTTCCGCGCGGAAACCAGCGCGCCGCTGCTGGCGCGTTTCCAACCGATCGTGCGTGAAAAGATGGGCGCGGTAGGCCTCTACAACTTATACAACGATCTCGCCGGGCGCTATGCGCAGCTACCGTTCGTAACTCAACCCGCACTCGATCTAGACGAGTACGTCAGCTCGCGGGCGCTCGACGGCTTGTTCACCGTGTTGGCTTCCGAAGAGACCAAGATCCGCCAAGACCCAGCCGCGCGCACAACCGCGCTGCTGCGTCGCGTCTTCGAGTAGAAACCGGAATCCGTCGAAAACACCCGCCGTTGTCTTGTCGGCTCGTTACTACGGCGGCGTGGAGCGCGGGCTCGTCGGCCGCGTAACTTCTTGAAACCGAGCGGCGATCAACGGTTCGCGGTGCTTGCTGCCAGCGTAGACGTGCCGCGCAATTTCCACTGTGACCAAGCGGTGGCCGAGCGCCGCCTGCTCGCGCAGGTCCTCGACTAGGCTTGCACGGACAAAGACCACCGCGTCGGCGAGATTTTCTATCGTTGCCAGGTCGCCGACAGCCACAATCGGGCGCCCCGCGTAAAAGATCGCCTCGTATTCAACCTCACCGAAGGAATACATCGCCGCACCGGACGATGCAGCGGCGATTTCTTGCGCGAAGGTGCGCGTGGTCTGGCGCACCGCAATGTCGCGCGCGAACACCCCGGACACCACCAGAGTTGTCAGACAGCTGAGCCCCGCCGCGGCGATCAACGCCGCCCGCGCCTTACCGCGATCGATCGAGGTCGCCAACACTACCGCCAACGTCAAAGAAGCCGTCGCCCAGCCGGCGATCACCATGTGGCGGTCTGCGATCGTCTCGGCAGCGGCAGCTAGGTTCGCACGGTCACCGCTACTCAGGTCAGTCAACGCAACAACCGCGCCGAAAGCGTCGAACCCGAGGGCTTGTATCAACAACAGCGAGGTAGGAACGGCAACAAAGGCTACCAACATCCACGCCGACACAGCTACAAGCCCGCGGCCTGATGCGCGCAGCGAATCGGGGTTGCCGCCCAGCAGCGACCACCATCTACCGAGCAGGATCGCAACCGCGGGATAGGCCGGAAGCAAGTAGATTACGCGTTTCGACCCAGCCAACGAAAACAACACCACCGTGACCGCAATCCATGTCAGGAGAAACCCGCTTCCGCGTTGGTCTGAGCGATCGCGAGACTTCCATAAAAAGCGTCCCAGCGCGGGGAAAAACAGCGACCACGGAGCGAACCCGGCCAGCAAATACGGTCCGTATACCCAGAACGCTTTCGCGTGGCCCACGTCATGGCGTTCGGCATCGATAACCCGGAATACGTTCTCGCGAAACAACTGAACGTCGAGAAATGCCTGTCCGCCCTGCGCATAGGCCAACCCGTACCAGCCGATAGGTAAGGCCAACCACAGCAAACCAGGATGCAAAAACAGCCGGACCGCTTCGCCGGGCTCACGCGCTATGATCAACAGATAGGCGCCGATAATTGCGGCCGGCAGCACCACGCCGACAGGGCCCTTGGCGAGAATCGCCAAAGCACACGCCAGATAAAGGAGATGCGAGGCCTTGCGCCGAGCGAAAAAGTGAGTCGAAGCGAACGACGTCAGCGCTGCCGTGACGAACAATGCCAACACCATGTCGACGCGTGCGCAGGTACCGCCAACCACGAAAAGTTGGGCGCTTGCGAGCAAGACAGCTGCCGCAAGACCCGCGGTCATGCCGTAAAGTCTGGCGCCCAACACACCGGTGAGGAAGACGCAGCCGGCAGCCCCGAGGATCGAAGGTAGACGGCTCGAGTACTCGGTCACTCCGCCCATCGCGAGCGAGGCTGCTGCTCCGATCCAGTGAAAGAGCGGCGGTTTGGAAGGAATCTCGCCGCCGTTACGCAGCGGCACCAGAACCGACTCGCCGGCAACGATCGCTTGGATCTCAATCGCCTCGCGTGGTTCGCCCTTGGTGTAGAATGGCAGACCCCAAGTCAGCACGCTGTAGAGACAGGCAACTACGATCGCCACTGACGCAATCGCGGCAATGCCACGCCAAGGGTGGGCGCCTAGACCGTCAGAGTGAGGGTTTTCGTTTTCCAACATCGGTGTCGTACCTAGCCCCCACCGGCGCCTCGGGGTAGAAAGCAGAAGATGACGATGGATCGCGACGAGAGTCAACGCCGGGTTTCGCCGCCGGCCGACCTGAGGATCGCAGGCGTAGCTCACCTCCAAGCCGGCGACCCGCGCATGGCGGCTCTGGTCTATCAAGTCGGCGTGTGCCGGTTGCCAAAGCGCCGCGGTCGATACGCTGCGCTGGTGCGCGCAATCGTCGGCCAACAGGTCTCGGTCAAAGCGGCGTACTCAGTCTACGAAAAGCTGCGTGCAGCGGCTGGCGGATACGTTACCCCCGGCCGGGTCGCGGCGCTGTCAGCCATCCACTTGCGTGAATGCGGACTCTCGCGACAAAAGAGCGGGTATATCCAGGATCTCACCGCGCATGTCCTCGAGCTACGACTGCACCTCGGCCGCATGCACACAATGGGCGATGAAAGGGTCATCGAGGAGTTAACGGCAGTGAAAGGGATCGGCGCTTGGTCTGCACAGATGTTTTTGATGTTCGTGCTCAACCGTCCCGACGTACTACCCACCGGCGACCTCGGCATCCAAGAGGGCTGCAAACGAATTTACCGCCTGCGCGAGCGACCGGGCCCGGAGCGCATGGAGGCGCTCGCAGCACCCTGGCGGCCCTACCGTACGGTCGCGTGTTGGTACCTGTGGCGCAGTCTGGAGACGCCGCCGCAAGTTGGCCGCTAACGCGACGATCTCCTGGATTTCACCGGCGGTCGACGTCGTTGCACCCGGGCAACGGCGCCGCCAGGCCTGAGTCGGGCAGCATGCCGCCCAGTCTACATGTTCAGTTGCAAACGTGCCGCCTCGGTCATCATGTCCATCGACCACGGCGGATCGAAGACGACTTCGACTTCGGCTTGTTCAACACCGGGGATGGCGATGATCTTCTGGGCAACGTCGGCGCGAAGCACGTCGCCCATCCCGCAGCCGGGCGCCGTGAGGGTCATTACAACTTCGGCCTTGTAGCCGCCGTTGTCGAGTTCGGCGACGACACAGCTATAGACCAATCCCAGCTCGACGATGTCGACCGGGATTTCCGGGTCATAGGTGGTTCGCATCAGCTCCCAACAAATCTCTTCAACCTCGGCGACGGTGGTGGGCTTTGCAGCGGCAAGCTTGCTCATCGACTCGGGGACTTCAAGGCCGAGCGCATCGGCATCCTTGCCGCTGATGCGCACCATGTTGCCGCGATCGGTCGTGACCGTATAGCTGTCACCCAGCGACTGCGTGATGAGAACGTTAGTGGCAGCCGACAACACCAACGGCGTCCCGTCGGGTATTTGAATCGCATCGGTGTCGCGTGTCAGCGTTATCCAATCTCTCGCAGCCATCGTTCTTCCTACTCAGTCGTCGCGACTTCCTCGGCCTTCTCTTGAATCGCGTTGCGCATCGTGTGCCAGGCGAGCGTCGCGCACTTTACACGCATCGGATAGGCGCGGACGCCTTCGAAGACGGCGAGCTTTCCTATATCGACCCCCTCGGGGACCTCGCCCTCACCGGTCAGCACCGTGTGCATGGCGGCAAACATCGCTTCTGCGTCCGCGCGCGTCATTCCCTTGAGGATCTCGGTCATCAGCGATGCAGAAGCAGTGGAGATCGCGCAGCCATCGCCCTTGAAGCCGGCGTCGGTGACCTTATCGCCCTCCAGCACAAGGTACAGCTCTAAGCGGTCGCCGCACAGCGGGTTGTAGCCCTCGGCCGAATGCGTCGCCCCCTTCAAGACACCGAAGTTTCGCGGTGCCTTACTGTGGTCGAGTATCACCTCTTGGTAGAGATCGCGGAGATCCGACATCAGCCAAATATCTCCCGGACCTTGCCAAGGCCCGCGACCAAACGATCGACCTCGGCGCGCGTATTGTACAGCCCGAACGAGGCGCGAACCGTGGCCGCAATCCCGAAGCGCTGCATCACCGGCTGAGCACAGTGGTGACCGGTGCGAATCGCCACCCCCTCGTTGTCGAGAATCGTGCCGACATCGTGTGGGTGGATGCCGTCGAGCACGAACGAATGGACGCCGGCTTTTTCTCTGGCGCAACCAATGATCCGTAGCCCGGCGATTTCCGGCAAACGATCGGCCGCATACAAAAGCAGGTCGTGTTCGTGGGCTTCTATCGCATCGATGCCGATCGATTCTATGTAGTCGACGGCTGCGCCGAAACCGATAGCACCGGCGATGTGCGGGGTTCCGGCTTCAAACTTCGCCGGTACCTCGTTGAAAACGGTCTTTTCGAACGTGACCGAGAGGATCATCTCACCGCCGCCTTGGTAGGGGCGCATCTCATCGAAAAGCTCGGCCTTGCCCCACAAAACGCCGATGCCCGTGGGTGCGTAGGTTTTGTGGCCCGACAGCGCAAAGAAGTCGGCCCCGAGTGCGGCCACGTTGATGCGCATGCGCGGCGCGCTCTGCGCGCCGTCCACCAACACGAACGCACCGGCCGCATGGGCCGCATCGGCAATCCGACGCACCGGGTTTATGGTGCCGAGTGCATTAGATAAGTGCACGACGGAAACGAACTTGGTGCGCGGCCCGATCATCGCGAACATCTCGTCGAGTTTGATCTCGCCGTCGTCGTTAATCGGTGCGACTTTGAGAACAGCGCCCGTGCGCTCGCAGAGCAGCTGCCACGGCACGATGTTGGAGTGGTGCTCCATCGTCGTTATCAGGATCTCATCGCCCTTGCCGACCCGCGGCTCGACGAAACTGTAGGCTACGAGATTGATCGCTTCGGTGGTCCCGCGTGTAAACACGACCTCTTTGTCCGAGGTCGCACCCAGAAAACCCGCCAGCTTGCTGCGAGCGGCCTCATACGCATCGGTCGCGCGCTGGCTCAATGTGTGGACGCCGCGATGGACGTTGGCGTGATCACGCTGGTAGTAAGAGCTGATCGCATCAATCACCGAACGGGGCTTCTGCGAACTCGCCGCATTGTCGAGAAACACCAGAGGATGGCTGTTGATATCTTGGTTAAGAATCGGAAAGTCGGCGCGAATCCGTTCGATGTCGAGCGCATGAGCCGGCGTTCGCGCCGTTGCCCCGCTCACGACGCACCTCCGTTGCCGCGGTCGCGCGCGACGCCGCCGCTGCCGTGTACGGCGTCAGCCCCGTCGTTACCGCCGAGAACGGCGTGCTCGACGCGCTCGTGCACGGCGCGCTCGGCGCTCGCACGTAGATGTGGGTCGGCGATGTGCTCGGTCACCTCAGCCGCAAACGCGAGCGTGAGCATGCGTTTGGCCGGGCCGGGGCCGATGCCGCGTTGGCGCATGTAGAAAAGCGCATCCTCGTCCAAGCGCCCAATCGTCGCGCCGTGATTGCACTGCACATCATCGGCGTAGATCTCCAATTGGGGGCGCGTCTCTGCAACCGCACCAGCACCGAGCAAAAGATTGCTGTTCGACTGAGATGCGCTGATCTTTTGCGCATCCGGACGCACCAACACACGACCGGTAAAAACACCGCGCGAGCGTCCGTCCATGATGCCCTTATAGAGCTCGGTGCTGCGCGTTCGCGGCTGCGCATGATCGATCACGGTGTGATGATCGGCGTGCGCGTCGCCCTCGAGCGCGTAAAGACCGTATAGCGAGCACGAGGCCTCGGGCGCGTCCAACGCGACATGGATTTCGGTGCGTGACAGCCGCGCGCCCACCGCAACTGCATGCGAGACGAACTCGGAACCCTCGCCCTGGTGTACCTGGATGCGCGCAACGTGGAACGCACCGGCGGCTTCGCGCTGCAGCTTGCAGTGGCTGAGCCGTGCACCACGGCCGAGCACAATCTCGGTCGCGGCGTTGGCTAAGTACGAAGAATCCGGCAGGCCCACGTAATGCTCGGCCACCGTGGCGCTCGACCCGGGCTCGGCGATGATCAGCGTGCGCGGATGACTTACGCTCTTGTCTTGTACGCCGCCGACGAACACCAGATGCACGGGCCGGGCGGCGTGTTTACCAGCCGATACAAAGACAACCGCACCTGCGGACAAGAACGCGCTATTTAACGCGGTAAAGCCGTGCGCGTTGGTGTCGAGAAACTGACCGAGGTTCTCACTGAGAAGTTTCGGGTTCTCCGTCGCGGCCTGCTCAAAGCTCATCACACACACCGCAGTGTCTACCTCATCGAGATTGCGCGAGAGTTCGGCTATCGGCGAGCCATCGACGAACACCAGCACCTGTGCGCTTTGGTCGGAGACTGCCGCATCGATAATGGCGGAAACGCGATCGACGGGGATCTCGCTCCGCGCGGCCGGCGCAGGATCGAAGTCGGCGGCCACAAGGGAAGCAACGCTCGTGTACTTCCAGTCTTCGTTTTTCGGCCCGGGAAAGGCCAGCATGCCGAAGCGCTCGATGCCGATGCGGCGCAACTCGGCGACGCGCGTATGCACGTCGCTGTTGTCGGCGACTCGAGGGTCTGCGGCAAAGAAACGCTCGTGGGCGTCAAGAAAGCCCTGCTTGGCTTGTGCTGATGTTGCCAAAAAGATTCTCCGGCTATACCGACGCGGCGCCCACTTCTTCTTCGATCCAGCGATAGCCACGCTCTTCAACCTCGCGCGCGAGATCGGCACCGCCTGACTTGACGATGCGGCCGCCGACCAGGACGTGGGTCTTGTCGGGGACGATGTAGTCGAGCAGGCGCTGGTAGTGGGTGATGATAAGCATCGCACGATCGGGCGAACGCAGGGCATTTACGCCGTTGGCGACAACACGCAGTGCATCAACGTCGAGCCCTGAGTCGGTCTCGTCGAGGATCGCAAGGCGCGGCTCGAGCATTGCCATTTGAAAGATCTCGTTGCGCTTCTTCTCACCGCCGGAAAATCCTTCGTTGATCGAACGGCTGAGCAAAGCGGCGGGAAGTTCCACGAGCTTTGCCTTCTCTTTGCTCATCTGGATGAAATCCATGGCGTCGAGTTCAGACTCGCCGCGCTGTTTGCGCACAGCGTTGAGCGCGGAACGCAGGAAATACGAGGTGCTCACCCCGGGGATCTCGACCGGATACTGAAACGACAAGAACACCCCTTCACGCGCGCGCACCTCAGGTTCCATCGCAAGCAGGTTGTGGCCGTCATAGGTAACCGATCCCTTGGTCACCTTGAATAGTTCGCGGCCCACGAGCACCGAGGCCAGCGTAGACTTGCCCGAGCCGTTCGGACCCATCACGGCGTGCACCTGGCCCACCGCGAGTTCGAGGTCGATACCGTTGAGGATTTTCTTACCCTCGACTTCGGCGTGTAGATCTTTGATGACTAACATACTGCTCCAATTCGATGCCGCCTGCGGCGCGGCATTTAACCGATCGCTCCTTCAAGCGTGACATTGAGAAGTTTCTGCGCCTCGACTGCAAATTCCATCGGCAGCTCCTTAAAAACCGCCTTGCAAAAACCGTTGACGATCATCGAGACCGCGTCTTCTTCGGAAAGTCCGCGCTGCTTACAGTAAAAAATTTGATCCTCACCGATCTTTGACGTGGACGCCTCGTGCTCAACCTGCCCACTGTCGTTGCGCACGTCGATATACGGGAACGTGTGAGCACCGCACTTGTCGCCGATCAAAAGTGAGTCGCACTGTGAGTAGTTGCGCGCACCGGCGGCCTTCGGGTTCATCTGCACCAAGCCGCGGTAGCTGTTCTGGCCGTGTCCGGCTGAAATACCCTTGGAAATGATCGTGCTCTTAGAGTTCTTGCCGAGGTGTACCATCTTCGTACCGGTGTCGGCCTGCTGGTAGTTGTTGGTCACCGCTACCGAAT
The DNA here is from genome assembly GCA_029262415.1 of Deltaproteobacteria bacterium. Taxonomy (GTDB): domain Bacteria; phylum Desulfobacterota; class Binatia; order UBA1149; family JAJCZL01; genus JAJCZL01. Next base: position 90,683 of record JAJCZL010000057.1, read on the forward strand.
AAAACTCACCGACCGAGTCCTCACCTTGCAGGATCACGCTCGGATACTTCCAGGTGATCGCCGAGCCCGTCTCCACCTGCGTCCAACTGATCTTGGCGCGGTCGGCACACTTGCCGCGCTTGGTGACGAAGTTGTAGATGCCGCCCTTGCCTTCTTTGTCGCCGGGATACCAGTTCTGCACGGTCGAGTACTTGATCCCGGCATCGTCGGCCGCGATCAACTCAACCACCGCCGCGTGCAACTGGTTCTCATCGCGCATCGGCGCCGTGCAGCCTTCGAGATAGCTGACATGTGCGCCTTCCTCGGCAACGATCAGCGTGCGTTCAAACTGTCCGGTATTCGCGGTGTTAATGCGGAAGTACGTCGACAGCTCCATCGGGCAGCGCACGCCCTTGGGCACGTAGCAAAACGAACCGTCGGTAAAGACCGCCGAATTGAGCGCGGCGAAGTAGTTATCGGTGACCGGGACCACGGTGCCGAGGTATTTCTTGATCAACTCGGGGTGGGTCTTGACCGCTTCGCTGAAACTGCAAAAAATGACGCCCGCTTCGTAGAGCTTTTCTTTGAAGGTAGTCGCGACCGACACGCTGTCGAAGACGGCATCGACGGCCACACCGGTAAGCATCTTCTGCTCTTCGAGAGGGATGCCGAGCTTCTCGAAGGTCGCAAGAAGTTCGGGATCAACCTCGTCGAGGCTGTTCAGTTGCTTCTTTTTTCCCGGCGCCGCGTAGTAGCTGATCGCCTGGTAATCGATCGGTGGAAACTTGACGTGGGCCCAAGCCGGCGAACCTTCGTCCTTGACCATCTTTTCCCAAGCCCGAAAGGCCTTGAGACGCCACTCGAGCATGAACTCGGGCTCTTCCTTCTTTGCCGAAATAAAACGGATGATGCCTTCGTTCAGGCCCGGCGGTGCAACGTCGGACTCAATGTCGGTGACAAAACCGTACTTGTACTCGCCGGGCTCAAAGAGGTCGTTTGCTGATGTCTGTTCGCTCATCTCTTTCAAGCTTACTTGACTGCGCTATCCGAGCCCGGCGCAGCGAGCCATCCATAAGTCGAACTCTCGCCACGTCCGCATATGTCGGCAAGTGTCACCGCCGAAAGAGCTGTTTCCAAGAGGTCATTGACTCCGCGCCACACGCCACGGATCGAGCAGTCGCCGGAGTGCACGCAATAGGTTTTCAGCCCGGCGTGACTCTCGCAAAATTTGACTGGGAAAAACGGTTCGCCGAGGGCCTCGATCGCCTCCCACATGTTGATCTCCTCGGCCGGTCGCCCGAGCCGATAGCCCCCGCCGGCACCACGGGTAGAGGTGGCCAGCTCGGCTTTGCGAAGAACGCGGACGAGCTTGGCTACGTACTCGAACGAAAGCCCTTCGGCCTCCGCAATATCCTGTATTCTCAGTGGTTTACGCCCATCGTGACGGGCCAGCTGGATCAGGCAACGGAGTCCGTATTCCTCTTGTGCCGACAGTTGCATAACGCAGTACGTAACTATTGTGTACAGCGAAGTCAACTTTAGGCGCAGGTGCCCGAACAAGGAGCCTACGAGGCCCGCCCAGCCTCAGGGCCCCTTAGCGCGGAAGGCCTCGGCATCGTTCTTGGACGGATCAGAAAGGACGCCTTCCCAGCAGCGGCGCTGGCCGCCATCCTCGGCAACGAACTGCACGCGCAGCGGCACAATCAAAGGAAGGGGCGGCAAAGCGAGGTTGCCGCCCCTTCCCTTCAGACCGATCTTGGCCTTGCCGGCCGCGCCCGAGCGTAACGTAACGCTGGTAATTCCCGAAGACGCGGCCCTGTCGCGCATCCTGAATCCTTTGTCACCGGTAGACTTCCAGCACGCGCGCTTGCCGCACATACCGCCGGTCGGCACAGCGAATTCGGCCAGCGCTGCGCTCGCGCCGGAAGCGTCATAGAGGCAAAGACTCAAAGCTGCGGCGGCCGAACCCGGCTGCATAAAGTCTTCGGTAGCAATGGCCGCGCCTTTGCGCCACTTCCAGTCAAGCTTGTCGCGACTCTGACCAGGCCGATCGGCGATCGAAATACGCGCACCTCCCGGGCCCGCCGCCGGGCATCCCGGATCAGGCTGTGCGCCGCACAGACTCGCCGGCGGCGCCAAGCGCACCAACACGCCGTCATAGGCGCCACCGGCGTAGGCCTGCCCCTGCGGCCCGCTCTGCGGCCAGTCCGGCGAGGTGGTCTGGCCGCCGAGAACAAGCGTGCCGCCGGGGCCGAAATCGGCAGCGCGCCCGTAATCGTCGCCGGAACCGCCGAGCGTCGTCGCGAAGGCCAACGAGAAGTCCGCATTCAGTTTGATCGCCAGCGCGCGCACGCCCGGCGGCGGGCCGGTCGGCGCGGCACCGGTGTAGGGAAAGTCGCTCGATTGCGTTTGGCCGACGCAGAACACCTCGCCGCTGTCGCTCGCGGCCATGCCTTCCGCGAAATCGGAACCGTTTCCGCCAAGCAGGGTCAAGGCTTCAAGTCGATCACCGCCACTTGAAAGCCGAGCGAACAGCACCTGCCGCGGCCCCGACAAAGATCCGTAAAGCCTGCGTACTGTCTGCGCACTGTCGGGGATGGCCGCGGGGGTAGACGTCGTCGACGCGGCGATGTGGACGCGACCGTCGGTAGTGACGTCGAGATGGTGGGTCTCGGTGAACTCGCTACCGTCACCTCCTAGATAGGTTGCCCACACCAGCGCGCCTTGCGGATCGAGCTTTACGGCAAGTAAATCCTCGCCTCCGGCGTAAGACACGTCGTAAGCACCCGCAGTCGCGAGCCCCGGCGAAAAGGTGCCGAACCCAAGGTAGCAGTTTCCGCCGCCGTCGGTGCCGACAGAGCCGGTCCCGGGCTCACTCTGAGACCCGCCGAGATAGCGGGCCCAGCGCAACGTCGCACCGTCGCCGGAGAGTCGCGCCGCAACGATATCGGTATCCCCGGCCGGCCCGTTGACAAACGCGGCAGCAACGAAAGGCGTGTAGACGCCGTTGAAATGGCCTGCAGAGATACAAATATCGCCGCCCGGCACTGCAACAACGTCGCGGATGATGCGCCCGTCATCGGCGCCAAAGTAGCTGCAGAAGATAACCCGGCCGTCAGGATCGATCTTGCAGACGAAGCCGTCCTGTTCGAAGTACGGATCACCGGGGTTAACTCGACCGCCTTCAAACTGGCTTTGCACTACTCCTGCCGTTACCGGAAAACCCGCGCCTGCGCGGCCGGCGATAACAAGATTGCCGTCTTCGTCAAGGTCGGCGGCGTAGGCGCGGTCGTAGCCCGGACCACCAAGGAAGGTCGACCAGACCAGCGTTCCGTCGGCGGCGAACTTAGCTGCATAGGCGTCGAAAGAGCCGTTGTGCGTACCGTCAAAGACGAACCCCGAAGCGTTTGCCTGCACCGGGAAGTCTGCCGACCCCGATCCACCGGTCACGTACACACTGCCGTCACCCGCAGCGACGATATCGCGAACCTGATCGGGTCCGCCGCCGCCCAAAAGACGCGAGAACACCGGAGCGACGGCCTGGGCTTGGCCGGCACACAGCAACCCGGCCGAGATCACCAACAAACCGGTAAGAATAACCTTTCGGTGAACCGGGCATGAGTTCATTGCTAGGCCGCCGCGAGTCGCTCGAACAAATCGGTCTCGGTTGCGGCAAGACCCTCGGCCTGCCGACGCGCAGTGTCCCAGTGCCCGGTGTTTGCCGGATCCTCGGCGGCCGCAAACAACGAGGTCGCCAGCGCCGTCCAGGCCTCGGCCGCCTGGGCAGCGAGGCCGGGAGCATCGGCGGCGACAAGCGAGCGGTCCAACTCACGCGCCCAAGCAAGGAACGACGCGTACAACCGCCGGAAGTTGCCACCGCCGTTACCGAACTTTTCGATGCACTGCGCGTTGTAGCCCGCGATCCACTTGGCATCCTCGCGTTTCGACCATTCTGAGATCCCGTCGGCCAAGCGGCGGATGCCGCCGATCCCCGAGGTCGCACGCATACTATCGCCGTCCAGAGCTTCGAACAGCGGCGCGTTCTTTGACGCGAGCATCCGCGCCGAGGTCTCTTTAATCGCGAAACGGCACGCGTCGGTAAGCGACCGGCCCGGCTCGTTGCTGTGAAACTTGCCCCAAGCGTTGAAACTCGAAAACCCTTCAGGCGCGTTGCGGCTCTTCGCCAACGCTCCGTACGAACAGGCTTCGGCAACATCGCGAATCCGGTCGGCAATAAACGCTTTCTCGGTCTCGTCGTCGAATCCTAGAAGAACGAAACGGTGGCCGGGAAAGTGCACTTTAAACTCGCGGTAGTCGAGATAGAGGATGTCGCCGGACAGCATCGTCGGGCGGCCTTGCAAAACCTCTTCGCGAACGACCTCCCAAGCATAATCGTCGTCGCTTTCGGGCCGCTCGCGGTAGTCGATTTCAAGGGCACGTGCGACGTCGACTTCCATCGTCGCCGTGCGCCCAAACGCGATCGCGCAAGGGTCAAGCACGCTCCCCTCTAGGTAAACACAGTCGACACCGGCGCCTAACCCGAACACTGCGGGCTCGGGTAGTTCGAGATCACAGTAATGCTTGAGAAGGCCGCGCATCGCGGTGCTGCCGCAATGCTCACCGGGAAAGATTCGGTAACCGTCGATGAGCGTATTCACGGACGAATCCTAGATCATCTGCTCAGGTGTCTCCAACCGCACGCGCCGGACGGGACGCGGCCATGGACCTAGGTAATCAGTCCACCCAGTCGCCGTGTTCGGCCTGCATTGCGTTGACTCGCCCGCGCCATCCCGGTCTAGTCGCCCCCCAATGATCACCAAAATCGCGGGTCCTTTCGCCTTCGCAGCTCTGTTAGCGACTTTTGTCGTTGCCGGGTGGTCTCCGACGCAGGCCTTTGCTGCGTGCGACTCCGGCGGCACATCGTGCGCGGGCCTCGGTAACTGCTGTGGCGGATTGTGCAGCAATCCGTTCGGCGGTACCTGCCCGTCTTGTGGGAGCGGAAAGAGCAGGTGCAGCGGCCTCGGACGCGGCAATTGTTGCGACGGACTGGCCTGCGATTTTCTCGGCGAATGCCGACACGTACCGGGGCGCTCCGGAGAGTTGTGTGGAGTGGGCGTCTCTTGCGGATCGGGCCTGGTTTGCACCAAGGCCGCCGGCCTGACCAGCCGCTGCACCGCGTGTAAGACCTCCACGCAAAGCTGCAGCGGGCTCGGCCAAGGCAATTGCTGCAGCGGTATGGTTTGCGATTTCTTGGGCGAGTGCCGCAACCAGCCGGGCAAGGTCGGCGAGCTGTGCGGCCTCGGCGTAGCCTGCGAAGGCGGCCTGAGATGCGTCCTTCAATCGAACCTGCAAAGCCGTTGCGAGCGCTGCGACCAGCGTCTCGAGGGCTGCAGCGGATTGGGTCAAGGAACGTGTTGCGACGATCTGGTCTGCGACATTAGCGGAACCTGTCGCCACAACCCTCCACAGGCAGACGAACCCTGCGGTGTCGGCGTTAACTGCTGCTGCGGTTTGGTGTGTAACGCCGTCATCGGAGGTACCTGCGAGCTGTGCGGCCAGGGCAAGGACGATTGTATCGGCCTTGGCCAAGGGAGTTGCTGTGAGGGTCTTCTCTGCGACTTCTCGGGTAAATGCCGCAACGTTCCCAGCGAACTCGGAGAACCGTGCGGCGCCGGCGTACCGTGCACCGAACCCAACAGCTGCAGCGCAATCATCGGCGGTGTCTGCGAAGCCTGTGGCCGGCCGGGCGATGGCTGTTTCGGACTCGGCAACGGCACGTGCTGTCGCGACGACGGCGAGGACGCCGGCAATCCGTTACTATGTGATTTTACCGGCGAGTGCCGTCACTCCCGGCCGACTGAAGGCGAGCCGTGCGGGGTCGGGGTCCCCTGCAACGGTGACGCGTTGTTTTGCGACGCGCTGGCCGGAGGTCGCTGCGTAGTCAGCGGGCAGGACAGGTGCGCGCGGCTGAGCGCCGACTGCGCCCCGCAGGGCGAGGTTTGCGACTTCCTCTGTGGTGAATGCCGGGCTGAGCCCGGTACCCAAGGACAGGTTTGCGGGCTCGACGATTTCTTCGGACCAGACTGCGCACCTGACCTGACCTGCCGTCTGGCTCTTCCCTGCAGCCGCTGCGACCCCGCGCGCGGGATCGGACAGAGCTGCTTCAGCACCACCAACTGCGCCGACGGATTGCAGTGTTGGCCGTTCGAGCAGGTCTGCTACCCGGAGGGCGGGGAGGACCTGTTTCCCGATGAGGTTTGCCTCGGGATGTACAGTCCGGAAAAACACCTCAGCGCTTCGGCTCTTGGCGTCGCGGTGGCGTACAGCACCGCTTCGGTTGCCAGTGTCGGCGTCTCGGGCACCGTGGAACTGGGCGCGGTCTATGGACCGGCGGGCGAATACGGCTGCTTCATCACCCGCTGCACCGGCGCTGAGATCAGTGTCGGCGTCGCCTCCTCGGCCTGCCTAGCGATCTACAACGACTACGAATCGGTGATCGGGTTGTCGACGGAGATCGTCGAGTCGGTCGGGCCGGGCACAGGCGCACAGTTCTCGACCTCGCAGATCCTCAACACCTCTGGAGGACTCATAGGAACCGCGGACTGCTTCAGCATCGAGGCCTCGGTCTCACCGCCGTTCACGGTCGGCGCGTACGCCTGTGACACGATCGTCGATACAATGTTCGGTCGGTTTACGACGCTCTCACCAAGTTCGTTCGCCGGCGACACCGATGGTAGCGGCAAGGTGCTGGCAACGGACGCATTGCTTTCTTTGAAAACCGCCGTCGGCAACGAACTGCGCTGTCCGAAATGCGTTTGCGACCTCAACGGTTCGGGTCGCGTAACCGCGACCGACTCACTGATGACTCTGCAACTCGGACTCGGGATCGAGGTGACGACGTTCAACTCTGAGTGCCTCACACCACCGACCACTACGGCAATAGAGATGCCACAGCTGCAACGGTTGAGAGAACTGCAGCGGCAAGCGGCGCCTTAGCAGAGCCGCGGCCCTGAGCTCGCGAGCGGGTCGCCCCCACATGCGCCTACAGGATGCAGCGCTGCGTTAGGCCGTGGTTCCCTGGCGCCTTGGGTGACAAGACCCTTCGCGCTGGAATCCCCTTGCCAACGTCGGCGCAGACTAACTAGAATTCTGATTCTAGAAGCATGCTTACCAACACTCGCATCCCCACCATCGGGCCGCACGGGCGCGACACCCGCGCCGAGGCAACCCGCAAGCGCTTGGTCGACGCCGGTAGAAAAGCATTCGCCGGCAAGCCGGCTGCGCAGGTGCATTTGAAGAACGACATCCTGCTTCCCGCGGGCGTCTCGGTGGGATCGTTTTATCATCAGTTCAGGGACAAGACCGATCTCCTCCTGGCCATTCTCGAGCAAGACTCGCGTGCGTTACAAGAAATGTTCAACGCAGTGCACACGCCCAATGAGACGCGAAGCCCGGAGGCCGTCGCTTACGATTGCTACGCTCTGCTGTTCGATATCGCCGACGCCTTCCCCGCTTTGTTTCGGCTTCAGCTTCTCCGAGGGGACAAAGTCGACCCTCGCATCGAGGAGTTTCTCAAACGCGACCGCCGCGCTTGGCAGCGCAGCCGCGCGGCCGATTACCAACGCATCGCCAGAGTCCATGGCATCGAGTTGGACGCGGAGTTCGCCGCCGAACTGATCGGCATGCTGACCTCAGGTGCGCTGCAGCGCTACCTATCGACGCCGACGACCGAGCGCAGCAAACTGCGCGAGCGATTGCTGCCGGGCCTGGTGCAACTGACCCTCAACGGCTTGCCGGGACTTCAGCAAAACGCCTCACCCCGGGATGAGGCAGAAAAGCGCAGCACAGGGGCCTAGCGACAATGAAATCCGACCTTCGCAACCAAACACAACGTCAACCCGGATACGTGGCGATGGTCGCTCTTCTCGCCGTCGGGTTGGTGCTCTGCTACCCGCACCCTGCACCGGCATTCTTCGCTGCCGAGAACACCTGCCTGAGTAAACTCGGCAAAGCCGTAGCCAAGGTGAACAAGATTGCGTTCAAGGCCGGGTCCAAATGCCTTGACAAGGAGATTGCCGGAAAGGGCACGCTGCCCTGCCCGAGCCTAACCGACGCGGCCAAGATCCAGCAGACTCTCGACAAAGCCGTCGTGCTCGCCGCCTCTGCGTGCGGTAGTACCTGCAGCGTTTCGCAGGTGCCGTGCATCACCAGCCGGCTGTGCCCTCCCAACGGCACTCTCCCTGAGCTATGCACCGGCGGGATCAAGGGAATCCGCTTCGACATCGACAACTTGGGCTTCCCCGGCCCGATTTGCGAGTCTCCTGCGGTGCTCGGGCGACAGCTCGAAACGGCGGCAGACCTCGGAGAATGCGCCGGAAAGGTCGCGCTGCTAACAACCGAGTCAGCGCTCGCTGCCGTTTACGGAGGCGTCTCGAGCGCGACAATCGCCGGCCCGGCCGCCGGCAAGTGCTTGGCAACAGCCGCGAAGGCGTTCGCCAAACTGGTGGGAACCGCCGCCAAGGGCATCCTCAAATGCCGCGACCGCGTCAACAAGGGAGTTCTGCAGATCAACCCAGCCGACTGCGCGACCTCCGACGTCAAGCTCGCAGGCAAGATCGCCAAGATTGAAGACAAGCTCGCCAGGCTTATCGGCACAAAGTGCACCAACAACGACATCTCCGGTCTCGAGATTTGCAACGGGACAGCCACGACGGTCGCGGAGGCTATCGCCTGCCTGAGCGCAGGCGCGCGCGAGGTTGCCGAGAGTAAACTTCAATCGGCAGACCGGACTTTCTCATCGGCGTCTTTGGTCGAAGCCGCCTATCCGGCCGCACCTTCGTGCGGCGACGGCGTGGTCAACCAGGTACAAAACGCGTTCTTGTTGCTCGGTGAGGAGTGCGACGGCGACGACGATGCGGCATGCCCGGGCGAATGCGGCGCACCGGGTGACGTTTTCGAGTGCAGCTGCCTGAACATCCCACGCGTCAGGTTCTTCGGTGACCCGGACCAGTCAGATCTCGACAGCGGTTGGACCGGCGTTTCGTACAACTCAAACGTCCCCGAAAACAGCGGCTACTTCAGCCGCCGCGAGAACTGCGACTGTGCCGCCTTCGCTCCGCTGCTGAAATGCGACGGCGACCGATCCACGGTTTGCACCAGCAACGCCGATTGCGAGCTAGCCGGCGCCGGCGCCTGCACCGTTCGCAGCACGCAGTGTGTAGGCACGTCGATCGACCCAATCTGCGATGTGCCGGCGACGCTTCTCCCGGTGTGTGCGTTCAATCCGACATCAACGGTCAGCTGCGACCAGTTCGGCAACCACAACGGTTCGCACACCGACACCGACTGCACCTACTGCGACGCCTTCAACGCAAACCCCTTCGACTCGTGCGACGATGCCGGCGATTGCCAGGCGCAATGCTACGACGAGGCGGATGCAATCGTCGGCTCGTGCACCAAGCAGAGCGACTGCGACGCGCTCGGCGCTAACCTGCGCTGCCGCGGACAGTGCCTACCCTCGGAATGCCTGGTGATCCCTTCGGCCGCGCCGATCCCGCAGTCGGGCGGCACACCAACCTGCCTCGAATCAATCTTTGTCAACGACGTGACCGGAACGCAGAATATCCTCGACGGGACTGGGCAGACATTCCTCGAACAGAACACCAAGGTTTTCCTCGGCATGTCCAGCACCGTCCCCTGTCCGGTGTGCGGTGGGTTCTGTGCCGGCGGCACCCGCGCCGGCGAGATTTGCCAAGGAAGCTGCAGCGGGAGTGGAGACGACTGCCGCTTCGATAGCGACTGTGGTCCGGGCGAGACCTGTACCACGGCGTCGACCGGTTGCCCGGACAGCACTTGTACACTGAGCCTAATCTGCGGCGGCGCGGGCCTCGGCGGCGCCAACGCCGGCCAAGCCTGCCGCATCCAGGCTTTTACCGAGAAGTTCGGCAGCGTATCCAACGACTGCCAGCCCAACAACAACATCTCCGGCAATGGGCTGTCGATCAAATTCACGCCGCAAACCACCGGGACGGTCGCGTTGGCGGACACGCTGGCGTGCGGAGCCCCCGGCAAAGAGAACTACGACTGTCCGTGCCCAGGACTTACCGGCGCTCTGACCGCCCCGAACAAATGCGCAACGGCATGCGACGCCGGTCCCTCGTTCGGCCAAGGCTGCGGCACCGGCACCGACTCCAACGGCGGCTTCGCGACCACCTGCGCCGCAGGAGCGACGAACGCGGGTGAGAACTGCGATGCGGATGCCGACTGCGCGGGTGACACATGCTCAAACAACCCAACCCACTGCGAAGGCAACCCCGCGACCGATCTGCAGCTCTGTGCGACGAACGGTGACTGCGGGCTCGGGGGCACCTGCACGGACGCTTGCCCCGGCGGGCGTTGCGTTCCACTCTGCCTACCCTCGAATGACCCGCACTTCGGTGCCTTGGCCGGTAGCGACCCGGCCGACGGGTTCTGCGCCGGCGGTTCGCCGCGCTACCACTGCAGCGGCGCCAAGTTCGACTTCCTGAGTTGCACAGCAGGCGACGCCGCCGCGGGATGCTCGGCAACCTGCAGCGTCAGCGCAACGCCCTGCAACGACTCCTCGCAGTGTCCGGCGGGGGAGAACTGCGCGGGCGAGTGCCCGGCGGCGCGGCTCTGCGGTGCCGGCAGCGACTCTACGCTGGGCAACGCCAACGACCAGCCCGGCGCGGGAATCTGCGTAGAGGACCCGCGGCACTGCGCTGTCAGCGACGTGACAAAAACCTGTACGATTTTGCCGGGAGACGCACCGGGGAGCGCGCAACAACCGTGCAGCGTCGATACCGACTGCACCGACTTCCCCGCGCGGCTATGCGACGGACCGGCAGCGACGTTCAGCGCGGTCGGAATCCCCGACGTGTCCAACCCCACCAACGTCTCGGTCTACTGCGTACGCCCCACCAACTCGCCGACCGTCAACCTCTCCTCAGGCCTGGGTGGCCCGTCGAGACTGCGACAGGGTGGAATCAGCGTGCCGAACTACGATTGCTTGGGCGTCGGTTGCCCGTAAACAAAAAGGGCCGAGTGCTGTTTCCCTCGCTGGGAGCCGGCACTTGGCTCTAGGCTTCGGCGAGCACGCGCTTTAGGACCTTGCCGGTGGGGTTACGCGGGAGTTCGTCCATGAATACGATCTCGCGCGGAATCTTATAGCGGGCCAGGTTGGTACGCACGTACTGCTTGAGGTCGGCCTCGTTCACGCTGGAGCCGTTCTTTACTACGACGAAGCCTTTCAGGCGTTGGCCGAACTCATCGTCGGGGACTCCGATAACCGCAACCTCGGCAATCGCATCGTGGTTGGAGAGAAGATCTTCAACCTCGCGGGGAAACACGTTCTCACCGCCCGAGACGATCATGTCGTCGTCGCGGCCGTCGATGTAGAGCTTGCCGTCTTCATCGAAATGACCGACGTCACCGCTCGACATCAAACCCTGGATTTTCTCTTTGTCGCCACCACCGGTGTATCCTTCAAATTGCGCGTCGCTGCCGACGAAGATCCGTCCAATCTCACCCGGCTTGGTAATCTCGTTGGCGGCCTCGTCGAACAGCTTGATGACGACACCGCGCGGAGGACGGCCTGCGGTTCCGGGATCGGCGCGCAACTCATCGGGCATCGCGACCGAGGCGACACCCACTTCGGTAGAGCCGTATAGGTTGCGGATGTTGTCACCGAACGTGTCCATCCAACGGGTGACGACATCACCGGGCAACGCCGAACCGCTGGCGCCGACGATCTTGAGCGAAGAACAATCGTAGCGTCGGCAGACATCGTCACCGAGCGCCAAAATTCGCTGCATCATGACCGGCACCACGGCCATCACTTCGGGGCGTTCTTTCTCAATCGTGCGCAGTGCATCTTCGGGGTCGAACTTTGTGCGTAGTATGATCTTGTTGGCAAGCAGCGCTCCGAACAACAGGTTCGCTCCGCCCCACGAGTGGAACACCGGGGCGGGAATGTAGGTCGTCACTCCGGAACGGTAGCCAAGACGTCCGAGCATCCCGATCAGGAAGTTGATCCCGGTCGGACGCGACTCGCGTTGCGCGCCTTTGGGAGTTCCGGTCGTCCCCGAGGTCAGAATCGTCATCCGACCGTGCTTGGCCGGAGGGTCAGGTTCTCCGCATCCGGGGTTTCCCCTGATCACGTCTTCGAGCGTAGTCGAACCGCGCCCCTCGCCCCAACAGACAAAACGCTTGCGCCGGCCGCCGCCGACGTCGACGACCTTGGAGAACTCCTCGTCGTGGATCACCAGATCGATACCCTCACGGTCGAGCACTTCAGCAAGCTGCGGGGCCGAGAATCCGGTGTTCAGCAGTAAGGCGTTGGCGCCGAGCTTGTGAATCGCAATCGCCGATTCGACGAAACCACGGTGGTTACGCGCGAACAGCCCGACGCCGTCGCCGACCTTGACGCCGGCTTCGGCAAGACCGGCCGCGATCGCGTTGGTTCGCGACTCGATGTCGCCGAAAGTGAGCGAACCGATATCGTCGACCAGGCCGATTTGGCCGGGCATTCTCGACGCCGAAGCACCGAAGCCCGCGGCAAATGTCGAGCCCCATTTTTTGGTCGCGCCGGCGACCGCTCGCAGCGCCAGCGGGTTCAAAAACCCAGCACTTCCGAGCACCTCGACTGCTTCGTAGAGACGCGCGAGCGTCCCTCCCTGTCCGGTTCCACGTAAACTCATATAGGAATATTCCCTACTGTAGGTGCACGACTAGGTCGAGCCGAGCCTAACACCCAAGCACCGACGGGCCCCACCAGCACGCAGAGCACTAGGGCTTGGTGATTTCCCAGCGCATCGGCGCGCGTTTGATGCCACCGACGAAACTCGAACGCTGCCTTACCGGCGGTCCCGTGGTCTCGCAAAACACCAAACGTTCACGTAGCTGGGCGAAGGCCTGACGCAGTTCCAAGCGCGCCAGGTGGGCTCCTAGGCACACATGCTCACCCATCCCGAAACCGATGTGCGGATTGGGGTCGCGGTCGACCCGAAACGTGAACGGGTCTGCGAAGATCTCCTCGTCACGGTTCGCCGAAGGATAGAACAGACACAGCGACTGCCCTTGCTCGATTCGCTTCCCGCGCAGATCCACATCTTCGGTTGCGGTGCGTGCGAACTGGATGACCGGGGTGGTCCAGCGGATTGCTTCTTCGACCGCACCGTCGACCAAACCCGGCTCGGCGTAGACCTTCGCCAGTTCGCCGGGGTTCTCGAGCAGCGCGAGCATCCCACCGGTCATCGCATTGCGCGTGGTTTCGTTGCCGGCGACCACCAGCAGCCAGTAGTAGGAAAGCAGCTCAATGACGGGCAACGGCTCGCCCGCCACGCGCCCGTTGGCCACTACGCTGACGATATCGTCAGCCGGTTGCTTACGACGTTCGTCGGCCAGATCGCTGAAGTAGGAGAACAGCTCGAGACGCGCGCGCTCGAACGTCTCCGACGCGCTCGCGCCGTGCTGGAATTCGGGGTCATCGGGCGCGATCGTCTCGTTGGTCCAACGGAACAGACGCTCCCAGTCTTCTTCCGGAACGCCGAGCATTTCGGCTATCACCGCGATGGTTATCTTCGCCGAGATGTCACTGACGAAGTCACCCTCGCCTTTCTCAGCGGCCGCGTCGAGCACCAGTTTGGTCACACGCGCGACTTTCTCTTCCATTCTCTGCACCGCTCGGGGCGTAAACCACCCGCTAGTCACCCGCCGGTACGCGGCGTGATCGGGAGGGTCCATATTCAGGAGATGACGAGCCTCGTCCGGCGTGGTATCGGCAACCTCATTCGAGAACACCGCCAGTCGCGGTGCGTTGAGAAAAAGCTTGGGCTGTTTGCCGATCCAGATGATGTCGGCGTGCTTGGTGATCGCCCAAAACGGATCAAAGTTCTCGCGATCGTACCAAAACACCGGATCGTTGGCACGCAACCACGCCCACTCCGAATGAGGATAACCGTGCGTCTGGTAGTGATCCGGCGTCGCGATATCGAGAGTCGCCGGGTCGATCACCGGTTGCGTCGCAGTCTGCATCGCCGGGATTATTCAGTTCCGCCGGTGCTATGTCACGTGAACGGTGCCGGCTCGGCTGCACATTCCGCGCGGAATGTGCATAACCTTGATGACCCGCCGCGCGGCCTTGCTCGACGGTCTCGCGCTCGATTTCGCCACATCACTGACCAACTCGCCCGGACGGGTGAGTCTTGAGTCGGTCTCATGGCTCGATCGTCGGAAATCAGCGAACTCTGGTCGCGTTGCCTGTCGTGCACAGACCGTTCAGATGGATCGTCACGACAGTGGTTGCCTCGGTTTCATCGGCGAGACCTGGTGCCCACCCATCGGAGGTCTTCAAGCTTACACTGACTCCGCCGGCCACCCGCTTGTCGTTCTTGACGCTGATACGGGTGATCCCGGTTGTGCCCTTGTCGGCTTTGAACTTGAAGCGGCTGCCCGAACGATTTGGCTCGAGCTCGGTGCCCAGGACCCCACTATCGAAGATCGTTCCACCGCCGTCAGCGACGACGACCTGCACACTCTCCTGATCGTAGCCGGCACCGAGAACGACGGTGTGCTTGAACGAAAGCTTGCCGCGCGAGTCTTTCAGCGCAGCCTTCCTGAGCGTCACGTTTTCCGTCGACACACAGAGCATGCTGGCCCCGTCGGCAGGATCGGAACCCGCGTCGACCTCATCAGCGTCGCGGAACCCGTCCCCGTCGCGGTCGACACCTATACGGAACCCGTCGCTCACCGGCACTGCCGTGTAGGTAAGTTCCTGGCCGGCGGTCAGCGCAAGCGCACGCAGTGCCGCGTCGGTCATCGACGCCTCGGATGCGCGGTCGGTCTCGAAATTGCCGCCGCCAACGTACACGGCGCCGCGGGCCTCGCCGCTCACTATCCCCTTGACGACAATATCGGCGTTACCGGCATCGGCCTGCGCGATCATGAGATCGATACGCGGATCGACTGCCACAGCGCTCGCCGCGCTGCGCGTGACCTGCTGCCCGACGATCGGCGCCAAATTGGTATCGAAAGCATACACAAGCCCGGTCATATCGAGCACTTCTTGATCGCCGGCGGGCGTCTGCGGGAATCCGGTCGGGTTGCCGGGGCGCTGCGCAAACGCGTTGCTGCGCAGGAAGCGAAAGATCGTATCGACGCTACCGTCGTGTAAATACCCATACCCGCGCACCTGATTGCCGGGGACGGCCTCGTCAAACCTCCCGACCTTCTGGTAAACGTTGCGCAGGTGGGGGGTTTTCATCAACTGGGGGCCGCCGTCAAACGTGTTCCTACCGTCTCCGCCGAAGAAGCCCGGTCGCTTCGAAAGTTCCACCCCGGGCGGAAGACCCAGATCGTTCGGCCCGTTGGCCGCACTGTTGAGTACATGACAGCTGTTACAGTCCCTTACGGTATCGGTGATGCGGATGAAGTAGTCGCTACGCCCAAGCGCTTGCGACGCCGTATCAGCTCCGTCCAGGTTGCGCAGCGGGTTGGGTGGATACATGATTTGCAAGACAAAGTCTGTGAAGGCCTGCAGTTCGTCGTTCTTGAGTTGCTTGTCACGCCCCAGCAAACCCACAAAAGCGGGGTTGAACTTCTTGAAGCCAAGATCCTCGTTGAAGATGCCGCGGTTCGGCTGGTGACTCGGTTCGTCGTTGCCACCGGTGCGATCGCCGCGCCAGTGCATGGGGCCGTGATTGTCCATGCCACGCAGGCTCTGCGTGGTCATCGGACCTTTCATCGGATGGAATACCGGATCGAGAAACGGACCGACCTCAAAGGGCCCAGGGTTGTTGAGTAACGTACCGTCGGGATTGCCGAGATCCCACGCGAGCGAATCGAAATCACCAAATATGTGGCAACTGGCACATGCCGAATCGCCGTGACTCGAGCTCAGCGACGCGTCGTAAAGGAACGGGCGCCCGTCGACAACGCTCTTGGGCTCCGGGTTGTGCAATGCAACGTGTGCAGCCTCGGCACCGGTGGCGGTGCTGACCACTGAGATTGAGTTGTCGAAACGCGTCAGTACATAGAGCTGTGTGCGCGACTCGTCCAAGACCAGACCGGTCGGCCCACCACCGCTCAACGTGATGTGATCGGCAGCGCTCGGCGTAAAACCGCCGGTCTCGAGTTCAGCCGTGTCAAAGATGCCGATTTTGCCCGAACCGAAGGCCGAGACGAACAGTGTCGTCCCATCGCCGGTCACCGCCATCTCCAATGGGAACGCAAGGCTGGCCTGGCTTTCTGCGTTGCCCGGTTTGTCGCAGCAAACGTTGTAGTCGATGTGAGTGTTGAGATGCCGGCGCGTCGCCGTTCCGGCTTCGATCACCGTAATGCTGCTCTCGTGCAGGTGGCCGCGAACAGTCGAGCCGCCGAAGCCGGACGCATAAGCTCCCTCGCCTTCGAAACGCACGTCGTTGAGGGCTTCGGTATTCGAGACGTACAGCTTTCCACTGATCGGGTTAACAACCATGTTAAACAGGATCGTTCCGACCCCGGCCACCTGCGAGGACGCCCCCGCGGCCTGTACGGGAGGGGTGGCATTCGCGTCGATCTCGAAGACGTCGTAGTCGGGCAGACGTAGGCCGATGACCGAGTTCCAGTTACGCCCGAGTTCGTCGCGAAACGCGGAGCCGTCCCACTTGACGATCAAGCCGACTTCGGGCGCGGTGATACCTTGGAAGTTGTCGTTGGGTAGAGGCACGCCGCCGGCGCCCTCGCCTCCGTCGGGTATCAGGTTTTCATTCGCAACCGTGGTCTGGTTCCCCGAATGGAACACCGCTGCATAGACCTTGCTGCCGTCGGGTGAGACCGCCAGCGCACGCGGGGTATCCCCGAACAGCGTAACGATCGTGAGTTCATCGCCACCGAGCGAGGTTCCGAGCGCGTTCGCGTCAAATACCCAGACATCGGCGCGGCCTAGTCCGGGGGTCAAGAGCTCCGGGTCGTTCGGGTTGTTTTGGCCCCGATGGGCACATGTGACGAACGCCCGGTCACCCGCCGTCCCGCCGAATACTATGTCGCGCGGCTCGTCGCCGACGTGCAGTGTGCGGACGACGCGGGGGCCGTCGCCGCCGGAGAGGTCAACAATGCTGACACTGTCGGAAAGGTGGTTGATGACCCAAACTTCGGTGTTTGTGCGCGCCGCAACCGCGACCGGCTCGAGGCCTACAGGCACCGAAGCTACAAGGGCAAGGCCGCCGACCGCAACGGCGAAAATCTCGAGGGTGTTATCGGGCGTGTTGGCTGCAAACAGCAGAGCACCGTCGGGCGACAGCGCCAATGGACGCACCTGGCCGCTTTCAAACAGCGTAAAGCCGTCGGCCGCGTGGGCTTCATGCATCGGTGCCGAGATTGAGCAGAGCAGCAAAGCCATTGCCAGAAAGCTTTGAATCCGCCCTGTGACGTGTGTCACCGGCACCATAGTACCATTCGCTGTCTCCCCCTGCCGTGATCGGCGTCCCAACTCATTGAAGGGCGGTACGCGAGAACGCTGAAGCTGAAATCGGCTTCAGCGGCTATTTCACCTGCGTTGCGCTGCCGGTGAAACAGGTACCGGCGACGTTCACGACAACCGTCGTAGCCGCGGCGGCTTCATTCGCGAGTCCAGGCGCCCAGGCTTCCTTGCTCTTCAGAGAAACCTTTATTCCACCCGCAACCTTCTTGTCGTCCTTGACAATGACCTTGCGGATACCCGCGACTCCTTTCGCGCCTTTGAACTTAAAGACCTTGCCGCTCCTGTTTGGTGCAATAGCTTCGCCGAGCACGCCGCCGTCGACAATCGTACCGCCGCTGTCGAATGCGACGATCTGGATAGTCTGTTGGGCGTAGGGGGCGCCGATCACCACGGTATCCTTGAAGTTGATTTGGCCCTTGCTGTCCTTCAATGCCGCCTTGCGGAACACCTGAGGCGTGGTCGTGTTGCACAGCATGCTCGTCCCGTCGGCTGGATCGGTCCCGGCATCGTTTTCGTCAGCATCACGGAAGCTGTCGTTGTCGCGATCAACGCCGATGCGCAATCCGTCGCTCGGCGGAACCGCCGTAAACGTAAGCTCTTGTCCGGCGCCGGCCGCCAACGCGCGGAGCGCCGCATCCGTGATGGTTCCGTCGCTTACGCGGTCGCTCTCGAAGTTACCGCCGCCGACATAGACGTAGCCGCGCGCCTCGCTGGAGACGATGCCCTTGACGACGATGTCGGCCTCACCCGCGTTGGCGCGCTGCACGAGCAAATCGATGCTCGCATCAACGTCGGGAAGACTCGTCGAGCTTCTGGTCACCTGCTGGCCGATGATCGGCGCAAAGTTGGTGTCAAAAGCCATCATGAAAGCTTCAAGGTTACTCCGCTCAATATCCCCCGCTGCATCCTGAGTGATCCCGGTCGGGTTGAGGGGGCTCTGGTTAAACACCACTGCATTGTGGAATCGGAACAACGTGTCTACAGAACCGTCGTGCAGGAAGCCGAATCCGCGCACCTGGTCGCCCTGGTGGCCGTTGTTGCCGGCGTTGAAGAACGGAACATTGGCCATGCCGAACATACCGACCTTCTGGTACATGTTGCGCAGGTGCGCAACTTTCATAATCTGCGGCTCGTTCTCAAAGCTGGATTGGCCATCGGTCCCGAAGAACCCGAATCTGGCCGCCGGTTCTACCCCGGGCGGCAAGCTACCCGGCCCGTTGCCATTGGGATCGAGTGTGTGGCAGCCGTTGCAGTTCTTAAACGTGTCGGTTACCCGGCCGAAGTAGAGGTCGCGCCCGGCCTGCTGCTCGGCGGTGAGTGAGTTGTCGAGCGCACGGATCGGGTTTGGCGGATACATGATCTGCAAAACAAAGTCGGTGAAGGCCTGCATCTCGTCGTCCTTGAGGACTTTGTCACGGCCGATCAGGCCGCCAAAAGCACCGTTGAACTTCTTGAACGCGCGATCTTCGCTGAACGCGCCGCGGTTAGGCTGGATGCTGGGCGTCTCATCGTTGCCGCCGGTGCGGTCGCCGCGCCAATGCATCGGCCCGTGGTTATCCATGCCGCGGAAGCTCTGCGTCGTCATCGGGCCCTTCATCGGGTGAAAGTCGGGGTCGATAAACGGGCCGACTACAAACGGTCCGGGGTTGTTGAGAACCGTCCCGTCGGGGTCGCCCAGGTCCCACGACAAGCTGTCGAAGTCACCGAAGACGTGACAGCTCGCGCACGCCGAGTCGCCGTGACTCGAGGTAAAGCCGGCGTCGTAAAGTAATGGACGGCCGTCAACCACGCTCTTCGGCTCGGGATTGTGTAGCGAGACGTGAGCGGTTTCGGCACCGGTGGCGGTACTGACGAGAGAAATTGAGTTGTCGAAACGGGTCAGGACGTATAGACGCGTGTTTGCCTCGTCGAGCACCAGACCGGTAGGCCCACCGCCGGAAACCGTAGCATGGTCGGCGGCACTCGGGGTAAAGGTTCCTAACTCGAGTTCAGCGGTGTCGAAAATACCGATCTTGCTCGAACCAAAAGCGGAGACGAACAACGTCGCGCCGTCGCTCGAAACCACCATCTCCAGCGGGAACGCGAGACTCGCCCGCGACTCGGCATTACCCGGCTTGTCGCAGCAGAGGTTGTAGTCGATGTGCTTGTTGAGATGTCGACGCATCGCGGTAGTCCCGTCGATGACGGTAATGCTGCTCTCGTGAAGGTGACCGCGAACCGTCGAGCCGCCGAAGATCGAAGAGAATTCTCCGCCGCCCTCGAAGCGTACCTCGTTTAGCGCCTCGGTGTTCGACACGTACAGCTTTCCGCTAACCGGGTTCTCGACCATGTTGAACAGAATAGTGCCGACACCCGACACCCGGCCGGTCGGGCCCGGCTCTTCGATCGGCGGATTAGCATTCGCATTGATATGAAACACGTCGTTGTCGGGCAGGTCGAAGCGCACGAACGAGCTCCAATCGCGGCCGAGTTCATCGCGCCATGCGGCGCCGTCGTACTTGACGATCAAGCCGACCTCAGGTTGAGCGATACCTTGAAAGTTGGTGTTCGGAAGAGGCAGCCCACCGGAGCCCTCGCCGCCGTTCGGGATAACGCCTTCGCTCAGTGCGGTAGTCTGATTGCCCGAATGAAATACCGCCGCGTAAACAGTCGAACCGTCAGCCGAGACCGCGAGCGCCCGCGGCGTATCACCGAACATGCTGATGATCGTGAGTTCGTCGCCGCCGGCCGATGTTCCGAGATTTCCCGAGTCGAACACCCAAACGTCGGCGCGCGGAGCGCCGGCAGTCGTGAGCTGGGGACTGTTCGGGTTGTTTTGCCCGCGGTGTGCGCAAGTGATGAAAGCCCGGTCCCCCGCGGTGCCTGCGAAAACGATGTCGCGTGGCTCGTCGCCGACATGCAGTGTGCGAATGACGCGAGGGCCGTCACCGCCGGACAGGTCAACGATACTCACGCTGTCCGAGAGGTGGTTAACGACCCAAACCTCGGTGTTTGTGCGCGCGGCAACAGCTATCGGCTCCATGCCGACGGCAACCGAACCAGCATGCGAGATACCACCCGCGGAAATATCAAAGATCTCGAGCGTGTTATCGGGAGTATTCGCCGCAAAAAGCCTGCTGCCGTCGCCGGACATAGCCAAAGGCCGGACCTGTCCGGTCTCGAAGAGCGTGAAGCCGTCGAGTGCCCGTGCCGGCGGGGTTGGCGAAACCAGCGCTACTACGAAGGTAAGGAGGCAGATTGTGAAAGAAGAAACGATGCGACCGCGCCCGACAGTTGTGTCGATCCGCGCCGCCGCATCGCGGCTGGAGGAATTCTGTGAGTTCAACGTCTACCCCTTGTGCAGCGCCCGGTCGGCGAAGTTATCTCTTGAAACGTAGCACTGCAGTTGAACTATCGTCAACAGACAAACCGGTTGCCGAAGAAGTACTGCCGACGGTAGTGTCGACAACCGCTTAGAACACCTCCATCAACCCCCTGATGGGGGCGTGAACGGCTCAAACCCGCCTTCCCGGATAGGGGGGCGGCCGTGGCAGTCGCGGGCCGCCTCGTATAGCCGTGGTTGGATGAGCAAACTCAGCAGCGGGCTCGCGGCAGGTGCCGCCTACATGAGTCTCGGCACCTTCCGCAAAAACGGCACCCGCGTCGCCGTCCCGGTCTGGTTCGCCGCGAGTAACGGTCGCTACTACGTATTCACCGAATCCAAAGCCTACAAGGTTAAGCGGCTCCGACGCGACCCACGCGTCGAGGTAGCGGTATGCGACATCCGCGGGCGGGTTAGCGGCCCCTGGCAGTCAGGATCGGGACGCGTCATGGACACAGACAGCGCAGCCGATGCGGCTCGCATCCAATCCGCGTACGCGGCGCTACGGACAAAATATGGTTGGCAGATGTGGATCGCCGACAGCGTTTCCAGGCTCAATGGACGTTACAACAAAAGGGCGATGCTTGAACTCCAGATCGAAGATCCCGTACGCCACAGTCCTTGACAGGGGCCACACCGAGGCGGAAACTGACGCCGATGTCAGTTAACGACGACGGCTTTACCAGCCCCGTCCCCGCGCATCTCGCGGTAAGTTCAACAGCCGAGCGACCCTGCCCAGCGGCGGCCGGCAGCCAGAAAGAGGCCGACAGCGCACGCGCGCGTAACCGCCTAGTGACGCACGCACGCCTGAAAGCCAGCGCAACCGAGCTGTTCGCTGCACGCGGCCTGCGCAACGTAACGACCCACGACATTGCCCGTGGTGCCGGTGTCGCCGCTGGCACTTTCTACCTGCACTTCAAAGACAAGCGGGTGCTCCTGCGCGAGATCGTCTTGGAAGCGCTCGCCGATCTGCGCACCGAAATGGATCTCGCCGCGCGCGGCTGCAGCGGCGTCGACGCGACGCGCAAACACGTCGAAAGCGTCGTCACTTTCGCCGAACGACGCGGAGAAGTCGTGCGGATTCTCTTCAGTCATGAAAACGAATGGGAAGAACTGCAGACCCACGTACTCAACACGCTCGCCGACTACTGCGAGAGCGTGCTGCGTACCCAGCAGACTGAGGGTCTCATAGGATCCGATGTCGCCCCTGCCATCGCCGCCCAAGCCATCACCGGCTTGCAGGCCCGCGTAATCGACTGGTGGACCAAAGACCCGTCGCGCGCGACGCGCGACGCAGTGATTGAAACCCTTTACAAGCTTCAGCTCACCGGCGTCTACGGACCCGCCGTCACCGCGGAGTAAACCTATGCCCGACCACATCACCCACGACCCAATGTACAACACCGTCGATCGCGACGATTTCGCGAGTATGATCGAGACCGGCCGGTATATGGTCCGTACCGACGCGTTCGATAAAATTATCTCGCAAACACACGATCACTTTTGGGACCCGACCGATCCGGCCTACATCGACTTCGAATCCCAGCCATTCGACCTGACTAAACAGACCGTAATGCCCTTGGACTTCACGCTCGAGATGAACTGCGCGGTCAAAGACAAACTCGACGAGGGGCAGCAGATCGCGCTCGCGAACCAGGCGGTGCGCTGGTCGATCTCACAGCTGCTGCACGGGGAACAAGGTGCCCTGTCGCTGTCGGCCAGCCTGTGCCACATCATGCGCGACCCGGGCGCGGTGGAGTACGCGTCAAACCAAGTCCGTGAAGAGGCGCGGCACGTTACCGGCTTCACCAACTACGTGAAGGCCCGTTACGGCACTCCTCTTCCCTGCGGCGCCACACTCGCCGCCACGCTGTCAGACCTCGTGCTCGCCCCCGAGGTTTACAAAAAGCTGGTCGGAATGCAGATGCTGGTCGAAGGTCTTGCAATGGGCGCATTCGCGACATTTCACTCCAAGACCAACGACCCTCTGCTCCAACGGCTCGTGCAATTGGTGATGACCGACGAAGCTTTTCACCACAAATTCGGCAAAATTTGGGCCGACAACACAGTTCCGCAACTGAGCGAAGACGAGCACCAGCGGGTCGAGGAGTGGGCGGCAAAGGTCTTTCAAACGATCTTCTTCAACCTCGCCAACGCCGAACAACGCCGGATGATCTACGCCGAATTCGGACTGGACTGGAAGTGGGTGGCCGGTGCGATCCAAGAAGCGTTCACAGACACCGAGCGCCGCCGCCTGCTCTCGCAGAACACCAACATTTTCCGCGTTCTCATCAAAACCCTTCTCAAAGCCGGCATCATCACCGATCGCACACGCGATATTTACGCGGCATGGGTCGATATGGATGAGTTACACCGTGAAGACGACGAGGTCGTCGGTACAGACGTGGCCGAAGAAGGCATCGCCTACCTGCGCGACATTAACCAGCACCGCAAGAAGCTCGGCCGCGGCCTAAAGTAGTCACACGCCCCACACCGGGTCAGATGCCGTTTTTCGTGGTCGGGTCGCTTCAGCGCGAGGATGCGATTCGGTTGTAGATCGTGCTGATTACGAAGCCGGCGGTGAAGCCGAATGCGAAACCCCACGCCGCACCGACCACACTGCCGAGCCAGCTGACCCGGTAGCCGACGAAGTACTGGCCGAGAAGCGCCAAGTGCGGGCCGACCACGTCGCCACCCTTGAGAAGAAGCCACGCGGTAGCTAGGAATACGCCCAGCGCACACACGGCGCCGAAGGCGACGGCCTGCACCGTCGCATTCAGCAGGATGAGCCTGATGCGCACGCTCTTTTCGATCTCTTCGATATCCGTCACGGTTAACCCAACTCGGCCATACTCTAGATGTGATCGAGGAGGCGACGCAAGAGTCTTTGCTCGGCACGGCGTTTTAACACTGCCATTGAGACGAACACAACAGCGTTGCGAAGGAACGCGAATAGGTACCCGACAACAAAACCGGTCAAAAAGCCGTAGACGCCGCCGACGACGGCTCCCCAAAAGCTGATCGCAAAGCCCGGGTAGTAGTGGCTCAAAAGACCGAGGGTCGCACCCGCGTCGGGACCGCCCTTGATTACAAGAATCAGGGTTGCCAGAAAAAGGCACACGCTGGAGACGATCCCGAGCGCGGTACCCAGGGCCACGCGGTCGAGCTTGGAGAAGACGTTCTCAACCGCGCCTTCGATCATGACACCGACGGCGTCGACGTTCTCGAGGGTTTCGGCCGCGTCCTCGGAGATCTCCTCGTGGTACTCAGCGTCGGTGTTTACCGCCCACAGGTCGTTGTCTGCGCCGAACATCAGGTTCTCGACAGCGTACATGCCGGTGAGCATCGCGTGGTCTTGGTTGTTGTAGCGGTGCAGACCGTTGCGACCTATGGTCTGCAGGTTCTCGAGATTGTCGACGAACTCGCGAACCACGGAGAGGTACTGGGCATAGGCGGCATCGTAGACCGGGTAGGCCTTCTCCACGCGTACCACGCAGCCATCGACGATGTCTTCGACTTGGGCCAGACCGACCTTCTCAACCTCGCGCTTACCGAGCGCAATCAGTTCGTCGTCAGGCATAGACCAAACTTCGTCGCCCTCGGTGCAAAAGTACTCGAGACCGAGACTCGTCTGTACGGTGTTCGGCACCATGTCCGGGCTCCAATTCAGGTAGTTCTGGATGCGCCCAACGTGGACATCGGGGTCGTGAATATAGATCCAGTTATCGGGGAACAGGTCGCGCTTGTTCACAACCAAGCATACGGTAAGGAAGTCGCGGTAACTCAAATGGTCGGCTGCCGCCAACACCTCGGGCGGAGCCGGCGGATCCATGCCCCGGATCAACTCGGTAACCGGCATGCTCGAGATAAAGTCGCCGCCCTCGATCGTGGTGGTTTGCCCGTTTCCGTTGCCGACGACAACCCCAAGAATCTTGTTGCCGTCGCGCTTGATCGCGCGCACGCCCGACTCCATGCGCACGCTGCCACCACGCTTTTCTATTTCTTCGGTCACCGCGCGCCACATCATGCCGGGCCCGAGCCGCGGATAGTCGAACTCTTCGATCAGAGTTTTGATGGTCTTCTTGGGTGTGAAGAACATGCTGACGACCGCGGTCTTGAGCGACAGGTCTTTGATCCGCTGCGCCGCCCACTCCGCCTTTAGTTCGGAGCACGGCACCCCCCACACTTTCTCCGTGTAGGTCTTGAAGAACGTCTCAAACAGGCGTTTGCCGAAACGGTTGGTTACCCATTGTTCGAAGGTATCTTCTTCGCGATACGGGAAAAGCTGCCAGCGGATATAGCTGCAGCCGATAAGAATCGCCTGGAAGAAGCCGAGCCCGAACAGCGCGTTCCATGGCTTGAGAGGATAGTGGAAATACTTGCCGTTGTAGTAGATGCGCGACAGGCGCGGTCTGCGCAGAAATTGATCGCCGAGAACTTCTTTCCACATCTCCTGCACCTGCTTCACTTTGGTGAAGAAACGGTGCCCGCCCATGTCGAAATGAAATCCGCGATAGTTGTCGGTACGGGCCAGGCCGCCGACGATGTCGGCCTTCTCGAGCACAGTCGGCGTCAACCCGAGCTTGCTCAGCTGATAAGCAGCGGTTAGGCCGGCCGGGCCCGCTCCGATAACCACAACCTTCTTGTCAGTGTCGATCGGCTTTGATTCAGAAGACAATTTCCTAGATTCCCCCACCAAGACTGCTGCCGGCGCCGCAGAACCACGCAATGCTATACAGTGGCAGTTTACCGCTTCCAAGCCATGGTTTCTGCAGGTTCTAGAGACTCAATCCTCGACCACGTGGGTCGCGAATATCCGCCGGTAGTCTTGCCATCGGGCCAGGTCAAAGCCACCGTCGGCCGACAGACACCGGCAGGCCGCATTCGCCATGTAGAGCGCGTGGTGGGTGTTATCGTGGGCGAAAAGCCCTTGGCGGCCAAAACTAAGCAACCGAGGTATCGCCTCCGCCCAGGCATCAAGACGCGCGAAATGCGTGTCGTAGCCCTTGCGATAGATCGGATAGGCCTGCGCAAGACGTCGGACGGCGACCTCGGCGACCCGGCTACGCACCGGCAAGCCCGCGTTCTCCAAAGCCGACCGCACCAGCGCACCGAGTTCTTCGTCCGACGCAGACCACTCCGGACCTCCAGCCGCACACGGTAGTTCCGCGCAGAGCACGGTGCGCCCCGACGGGATGTCGCTGTCGCTGTAGTTCTTGGGTTCCGAGATTCGGGTCACGGCAACGTTTGCTTCGGGGAAATAGTGGGCATCAAACTCCGTAAACTGGTCCTGCTCGAGGACTAGATAGACCAGCAGCATCGCGCGGAACTCGACACGCTTAGCGGCCTCGAGCACTTCGAGCGGTGCCGCCGGCTGCGCAGCGCCGGCCAGCACCGAGATCGGGATTGTAGACCAAATGTAGTCGGCAGCGATCGTCTCGGCCGAACCGAAGTGCTCGACCACGACCTCACAGGCAGTAGCGCCGCGCGGCCGAGACGAGTCAAAATCCGGCAGCCGGACTTCACTGACCGAGGTGTTCAATCGGATGTCCGCACCCGCATCGCTGGCCGCCGCCGCATAGGCCTCTGATATCCGGCCGAATCCACCGCGGGGGTAGAAGAACCTCCCGGCGCCTTGCGGCTTTAAGCCGGGGACGGCGTTCAAAACCTTACGCACCAGCTTACCGGGCGAGTTCGCCGACACCCGACGCGCCGCTTGCACGGCGTCAAGTTCATCAGGGTCCACACCCCAGATCTTGCGCGCGTAGGGGATATAGAAGTCTTCGGCGATGGTTGGGCCGAGGCCGGCCGCCAGCGATGCCGAGAACGATGGCTCGGCGGCTTTGTCCCGCGTTGAGAAAGGCTTGGCCAAGATGTCACGGGCGACTTTAAGCGCGAAGGAGGGAGGTAGTCGAAATGCGAGATCGATCGGTTTGAGTGGGAAGTGGATCCAACGCCCCTGTAAGCGGATGCGGCCGTGCCGCGGCCTGTCGAGTAGATCATCGCCTAATAAGCCGCGGATCTCGGCGAGTATCTGGGGATCACACGATGGGTGCAGGCGGTGGCTTCCGTAGTCTACGCGAACATCGGCGAGCGTGAACGAGCCGGCATTGCCGCCGACCACGGCGTTGCGTTCGATGAGAGTCACCTCAGCGCGTTGGTTGCGCGCGAGTTCATAGGCCGCACCGAGACCGGCGGGCCCACCACCGAGGATGACGACTTTGGTCACGCCCTTTCGACTCCTGCGTCGCCCGGTGCAACACCGCGCCGTAGCGACAAATAGAACACCGCGCCGCACGCAGCCCCGGCGATGAGAACCGTCTCCCAAACAAGCCCGGCCGCGACTGCCGGCGCCGGCGCGATACCGAAGCGCGCGAGTAGCGCCGCGAATGCGGCCTCTCTGACCCCGATGCCACCCATACTCACCGGCACCATCGCCGCGAGCTTGGCGAGCGGCCACGCAAACAACCACCCACCGGCATCAAGATCGATCCCGCAGGCCGCACCGAGGTTTGCGTTCAAGAATACGAAAACCCCCTGGACCAAACAGGAAAGTGCGACTGCTGTAGTGATCCGGCTTGCCGAGGTCGAGGCCGCCGCCGCACGCATCGCGCCGCGTACTTTAACAACACGATCGGGAAGCCATCCGGGTGCCGGGAACGCGAGAAGCACCGCAACGGCCAGCGCGGCACCACAGACCGCCAGCGCGGTCACGGCGACGATCGCCGCATCAGCGCGGGTCAGCGTCGCGTGCGACGCTGCCGCGCCGGTGAGAACGAACCCGAGCAAGACACCGGTGTCGATCAACCGATCGAGTACACTACCGAACACGACTGCCTGCTTGGCCTCGCGCGAGCGCATCGCTACACCGGCGCGAACCACGTCACCACCGGCCACCGACGGAAGAAACAGATTGGCGAACAGTCCGGCAAAGTAGGCACGAAGCGTCTCCCGATATCTGTTGCCCGCCGCGTGGGCGTCGATCAACAGATGCCACTTGTAGGCGCCGACGCAATGGGCGGCGATAAATGCCGCCAGACAAGCCGTCCAAAGCCACAGCGGCACCGTCGACAGTGCAACGCGAAGTTCTGCACGCGGCAGATACGCGAAAAGCGCCGCCAGAATCACCGCGCTGGCAAGCAGACGCAGGAGTGGTCCGCGCGGCGGCAGTTTCACCGCGAACGCGACCCCAGGCCGGTACGCGCGATCTGATCGGACAACAACCCTATCGCCCAAATGATAACCGCACCCAAGTACCCGAGCACCACCGTTTCAGAAAGGTTCTCGAGCGTAAGGTCGTAGATAAACTTGGCGGTCGCGCCAAGGAATAGAACCGCGCCGAGTGGTAGAAAAATCTTCAGCGGATTGAAATACACAATCGTGCGCACGATCAGTAGAAAAAATTGATAGGCGTGCTTCGGGCGAATCTTGGATTGCCCGATCCGTGCCCGGTAGTTAATCGGCACGTAGTCGACGAGGTAATCGTTACACAGCATTGAGAGTGTGATCGTCGTAGTGAAAGAGAAACCCGAGGGCAGAATGTGCTCGAACCGATTAACGACATCCCTGCGCATCACGCGCAACCCGGAGTTGAGGTCGGGGATGTCACGCTCGGCGAGGTAAGAAGCGAGCCTTTGCAGAAACCATTTCGCCGGCTTGCGAATGGCCGGCACGTGCACATCCGCGCCGGTACGCGCACCCACGACCATGTCGTAACTGCCCGCACGCTCGAGCATCTCAGGGATCGCTTCAGCGGGGTAGGTACCGTCAGCATCGGTGATGACGATGGTGTCGAAACGGGCGCGCCGGATTCCCGTTTTCAGCGAGGCTCCATAGCCGCGGTTAACCGGGTGCCGCAGCACTTCGACCCCGGTGGCCTCCGCCCGGCCGGCGGTTTTGTCGGTCGATCCGTCATCCACGACGAGGATCTCGTGCTCTATACCCGCGCCCTCGAGCACCTCGCGCAGATGCGCTACCTCTTCGCCGATCGCTTCCTGCTCGTTGAACGCCGGAATGACAACCGTCACCCCCTGTCTGCCATTGCCCGCTTGCCTATCGACCACCGCTCAAACCACCTTCCTTGCGCCGCCGATCACCCCGGCGGGGTATCGGCACGCGCGACGAATATTGTTCCACCCCCCAACGTACCACCGAACTCCGCCACGGTGACAAAATCCTGCTCCACCGTAGCAGCCACGTCGGGATGCCCCGCACGCAAGGCTTCGGGGAAAAAATACAGTACCCAGGTACGATCCGCACTCCGCCGCACCTGGTCCAACTCTGCCGCGGTGCCGGTCCACGGCCAGCCGGTCGGATAATAGTGCATGTAGGGGTTAATCGTGATCCCGAGCAGCGCTACGTTGTCGCCCGGCGCCAGATTCTCGCGTACGTAGGCAAGCGCGCCCTCGAAGTCCTGTTTCGGCAGATAAGCCGTTGGTAACGCAAGGGAAAACACCGCGCAAGCCGCTCCGACCCCAAGCCCGCCGAGCGCCGGCGCAAGCCGTCGCGGTGCGCCGAGCAGCCTGACGCCGAAATCGCCGATTTGCATGGCGCCGGCAACGGCTATCAACAGCGCGTGGCCCAGCGAGAACACGAACAAGCGCGGCCATACGTGGTGAGAGGTCGCCAAGGTCGCGGCAAGGGTGATCAGAACGGGAAAGAAGAACAGCTCGACGAGTACCGCGTTGCGCGCAAAGAGCCGCAAGCATCCGGCAGCGAACACCAAGCCGCCGACGGCGAGCACGGCGCCGCCGACTCCGCCGACGCCCATACCTCGTAGGAGTTCTAAGAGCCCCCAGACCGGGTTGGTCCACTGGTCGGCCAGACCGCCATGGCGCGCAGAGGTGGCGAGAAACTGCGGCAGCACCGGGGCATATAGCGCAACGGTCAAAACCCCCGACAAGACGAAGCCATAGACAAACCCGAGAAACGGCTGCGCAGGCCGACCGTGGCGCGCGCGCGTCCCATGAATCAGAAACGTAACAAACTGCCCGCCTGCGATAAACACCATCGCTGGCTGGGTGTAGGCACCCAGTGCGACCGACGCTGCGTAGGCCGCCCAACGGCCGGGTCCGGGGACACGCATCGCACGCACCAGGAGTACGCTTGCGAGAATCCCGAAGAACATCAGCGCCGTATACCCACGCGCGTTCTGGCTGAACCAAACGTGGTGGTAGGACAACGCCATCAACGCGGCGGCCGCGATCCCTTCGCGTCGGCCGATAGTCTGCGCAGCCAGCAGATACACTGCGACGATTGAGGCGACGCCGAAACCAACGGCGGGAAGCCGAAGCGCAACCGCACGCTCGTCGAACACCAGCAGCAGCAGCTTCCACGATAGAGTGTAGATAAAGTGCTGATTCTGCGAGTTGTACGTCGTCATCGCCTCGGCGATGCCGAGGTCGCCGTAGTAGACGAAGGTCATGATCTCGTCGTACCAAAGCCCCGAGGTCAGAGAATGTAGGCGTAGTAGACAGGCGCCGACAACGACTGCAACCAGGGCTACCCACTCGGCAGCGTCGGCGGGCGCCAGCCGCGGCTCGGAGATAGCCGGGGGTGAGAGCTGCCGCCCGGAGATCCGGCTCGCGTACCCGGCCAACCCGGCGATCATCGCTCCGGCGCACAACCAGGCGACGCGAAGCGCGATACCGCCATCGGCGAGCTGGGTCCGCAACGGTTCAAGCGCACCGGGGTGGATAGGCAGGAGGATTTCATTCGGCACAACCAGGGCCAAGGTGGCCAAGAGCATCCCGCCGATGAAGAAGAAATAAATGATCATTTCGAGCCCAACCGACCGCCGTCGCGGCCCGAGCAATGCTACCGCTTTACTGCGCGAACCCCGATGATGACATCGAAGCAGGGGTCATAGGTGTCGAGTTCGTCGGCAGTCAGTTCCTCGCTCGCCAACCCGTGAAGCGCGGCACATGCCGCGAGCACGTTGCCATACCCTTCGATTCTGACATTCGACTCACCGAAGCAGCCCGCGAACAAGCGCCTGGCCGATTGCGAGGTGAAGCGCCAATATTCGCCCCAGAAGTCTACGCCCTCGTGGCGCCCCACCCTGCTTATGCCGTGCGTCGTTACCAGCAACACTCCGCCGGGCGCGAGGATCCTCGATAGTTCACGAACGGCGCTCTCGAATTTGTAGATCATCTGGAGAGTCTGCGTGAGGATGATGCAGTCGAAGGTGCCGTCGGCGACCTGGCCGGCATCGGTCAGATCGGCAACGATAGTCGCTCCGGGCACATCGACCACCGACATGACGTCGCTGCCGGTGACGCAGCCTCCGCCAAACTTGTCGGTATAAAACGAATCACCCATTTCCAGGACCCGACCGCGAATATCTCCGGCATGCTGCGCGAGGAATTTCTCGATGTAGTAGCGCTCAACGGGAAAACCACGATCGAGCGCGAACAGCGTGCTGATCGGCACCAGCTTGCGCAAGCTGCCGAAATCGACACGACCGACGCGCGGCCACACCAAACCGAAACGGCGTCGGGCTGCCACGATCCGCGCGCGCACCGCCGGCGGTAACACCCGGCGCAAAGCGGTGAGAAGCTGATTGCGCAATCCAGGCGAAATCGGCCCGCCGACAGCGGCGGGTTCTATTCTTCCTTCTTGACGCAGAGGAACCCCGCGAAATTGTACCACTGGAAGAAACTCTCAGCGATGTCGAAACCGCCGTGGCGAAACAGCTCGAGGTTCTCGTCGACCCGATAAGGGATCAACACGTTCTCGAGCGCCTCACGTTTGCGCAGGATTTCCTGCTCGGAGTAGCCGTTACGGCGTTTGAAGTCGTAGTAGAAGTCGATGAAAAACCGGTTCATGTCCGAGTCATTAGTGAGCACCTTTTCGGTGATCACCAATGCGCCGCCGGCCCTAAGGCCGTCATAGATTCTCCTGATCAGAGGCGTCCGGCAGAGCGGCCGGATGAACTGCAGGGTCCAACACATCGTAACCACGCTCGCATTCTCGAGATCCAGGCTGCCTGCTCCGGAACTGAGCTCGCCGTGCCGCACCTCGATCTGATCGCTGAGTTCGGCCAGGGCGATCTTCTTGCGGGCCTTTGCCAACATCGGCTCCGAATTGTCGTAGCCGACCAGGCGCACGCCCCGACCGAGCTTGTGGGCGAGCGAAATCATGGTTGTCGCGGTCGAGCAACCGAGGTCATAGATTACCGTTCCGGGGATGTAGAACTTCTCGGCGACGTCGAGCAGCATCCGCTGTTGCTCGAGATAAAAGGGG
The DNA here is from genome assembly GCA_029262415.1 of Deltaproteobacteria bacterium. Lineage (GTDB taxonomy): Bacteria > Desulfobacterota > Binatia > UBA1149 > JAJCZL01 > JAJCZL01. The sequence goes on from JAJCZL010000057.1 coordinate 122,743, forward strand.
ATGCTGCGGACGAGCATGTCGTCAAAAACCGCCGCGACATCGGCATCGAAGCGGAAATCGCTGCCGCGGGGAGTCTCGGTCTCAAACACCGCATCGCGATCGTTGGTAAGCGGCTCGTTATCCATGCGATGACCATTGTGACACGAGCAAGTGGTATTTAACCACCAACTAGCCCACTGACTACAGCTAGATAACGCACCTGCGTTGCACAGGCGCATACGACTATCATCGGAACACGCCAAGCTCGTGCGGGAACCGGTGTACTGAGCTTAGGCGTAACCCACCCCCGACGGTCGGCGGACCTGAGATCACCGCCACAGCGAGGACAGCGCGCGTGCCGCGCGACGCGCGGAAAGCCGAGCCGCGAACACCGGGCTTCCCCATTGGCGGAGTGCGCCGCCGGCGCGAAGATAGAAAGAATCGAGCCGCGGCAAGCGAAGCGGATCGAAGTCATGCGGTAGCGGACGAAGATCGGTCGTGCAGGCAAACCGGTAGTGACGCGCCGCCGCCGCCGCGACCGCATCGTTGCACGCCCCATACGGATAGCAGAACGCCTGCGTGTCAACACCGAGGTGGTGCTTGAGTGCTGACTGGGACGCGCTGAACTCTTCTTCGAGCGCTTCCGAATCGAGGCTCGTCAGTCGCCGATGAGACACCGAATGCGAGCCCACGCTGAGCCCTTCCTCGCTCAATCCGGCAAGAGTGTCCCAGCCCATCAAGGGGAAGGACGGAATCCCTTTCTCCGGCCGGCCTCTCCAGGCATTGTCGCGCCCAACATGTCCAGTCGCAACGAAGAGCGTCGCCGGCAGACCGTGCTCGCGAAGCAGCGGCCACGCAGTGTCGGCGAAGTTTTGCATACCGTCGTCGAACGTAAGGGCAACCGCGTTGTCGTCTCGCGATCGCAACAGGTCAGGTATCGTCAAGACGGCAACCTTGCCGGCCGCGAGCCAGGCCACGTGGCGGCGAAATGAGTCCGGGCTGATCGAGATCACCGACCCGGTTTCATCGACAGAGTGATAAGTTAGGATTGCTCGCACCGAACACGGTTCCCGCCCGGCGCAGCGCCGCCCGGCCCTCAACTACCCCTACATCGCCCGGCGATGTTCGTCGATCACGTCGACCACGATTCGGTCCAGCGGTGTATCGGGAACAAACCCGATCGTCGCTTGCAGTTTCGACACACAGGGAACGCGCCTCATCATGTCCTCGAACCCGGAAGCATAGGCCTGTTCGTAGGGGACGTTGACTATTTGCGACGTGCTCCCCGCGTGCTCACGCACTTTCTCGGCAAGCGCTTGTATCGTGATCTCTTCGGCACCTCCGATGTTATAGACCCCTCCACGCGCAGCGGGCGTATGCATGAGCAACTCGAGAGCACGTACGACATCACGTACGTGCGAGAAGCACCGGCTTTGCGTGCCGGTACCGAAAACGGTGATCTTCTCTCCCGCCAGCGCTTGTCTGACGAAATTCGGAAGGACCATGCCGTAACGCCCGCTTTGACGTGGGCCGACAGTATTGAACAAGCGCACCACCGTCACCGGGAGCCCGTGCTCGGTAGCATAAGCCAAGGCGAGCCACTCATCGAGTGCCTTTGAGCAGGCGTACGCCCACCGTGAGTGGCGGGTCGGACCGAGAACCAGATCGTCATCCTCACTGAACGGGATCTTGGTCGACTTTCCGTAAACCTCGGATGTCGAGGCAATGAGCACCGGCTTCTTCAACGCGATCGCGGCATTCAGCACAACCTGCGTGCCGTGGACGTTGGTCTGGATCGTGTGAACCGGTTTCTCGATAATCAGCCGAACCCCGACCGCTGCCGCCAAATGAACGACGCTATCGCTGGCATCAACCGCGGCTTTCATAAGGTCGCTGTCGGTCACGTCGCCGACGCGAAGTTCGAAGCCGTCACGTCCTTGCAACCCGCTGACATTCTCTACCGAGCCGGTCGACAGATCGTCGACCGCCAAGACGCTATGCCCGGCGTCGAGCAAGTGTTCCGCCAAATGGGACCCGATGAATCCCGCCCCTCCGGTAACCAAAACTTTCATGCCGCTTCCCTTCGTATCACTTGCAGGATGTCCTCGCGTCCCTTACGTCCAGCCTCGCGCTCGATGATCGAGAGGTATCGGGGGACAACCGCGTCTTCGGTCCATTTTTCTTCGAACAACGTCCGCGCCGCGCGCGACATCCGCTCGCGTGCGAGCGGGTCGGCGACCAGATTGCGCATCGCTTCAACCATCTCACCAGTGGAACCGAACAGCAGACCCGCCCCGCTGTCACCCAGAAGCTCGGGATAGGTCCCCAGGCGCCGGGCCAGAACCGGAGTCGCCGACCGCAACGCTTCAATCAGAGTAATGCCGAACGTCTCATAGCCGATGCTCGAAACGATCGACGCGAGCGCGTGGCGGTTGTAACGCCCCAGTTCGGTCTGATCGAGCCGCCCCAAAAACCGCACGTTGGACAGACCCGCAGCGAGTTGCCGCCACGCCGCCCCCATCTCCCCCTCACCGGCAATCAACAGGTCGGCTGCGGGAACAGCGGCCATCGCGGGGATGACGTCGTCAAGACCCTTGTTCGCCGTCAATCGCCCGGCGAAAAGAAAGTACGGCCGTTCTTGCGGCGCTCGAGACGACCTCTGATCGGCGCTCGAAACTTCGATCTCCGGAAGGAAGTAAGGAACGACTTCCATCTCCCGGGGGAACCCGAATTCGTGGTGCTTTGCCCGGCTGAACTCGCTCTTGGCAATAAACACGTCCACATTCGCCAATTTCCGCTGCAGATACCCGGTGTAGCGCCACAACTGCGGTGGTCGGCGGTAACTCAGGGTGCAGCGTATGCACTTTCGCCTGTCGCAGAGTTCTCGGTTGTAGCGCCAAAGCACATGAGTCGGACATACCAACCAATGCTCATGTGCCTCCAGGATCTTGACCGCGCTTCCGAAGTCGAGGATACCCGGGCCACCGATCAACGAAATGTTGTTGTAGAGAATCACGTGAGGCGCGAAGCTGTCGATCAATCCCCTCAGCCTGGCCGCGTTAACCACCGGGCGCCCGGTTTGTTGGGTCAGTAACGGCACAATTAGCGAATGTCCTGTTTCCAACGAACAGACTTCGACCCCGTCCTCTCCCATCGTCGGCACGAACGGAAGCCGTGCCGGTGTGACGACGTCACCTTCACCCGACCCGGGATTTCCGCTCAAGAGGTTGTAGGAGTCGGCGTCGTGGATAACGCACACCGAATGCCCGCGACGCACGAACGAGCGTGCAAGACGCTGGATTGCGATCCCGTCGCCACCGAAATTCTCAGGAGGGTAGAAAGTCGTGAGCATGCAAATACGCAGTCCAGTCATCATATCGCAAATTCAGGGATTGGTGCGCGCGGCACTCGCATCCGAACAACCCATGATGCGTTCGGTTTGATGGGCCACCCAGCCGGCGACAAATCCGACGCCACTGCATAGGAAGTACAATAGGTGCAAAGGAAACGAAGCCAGCGCGAACGCCGTGCCACGCCTATCGCGCAGGAACGAGAAAAATCGTCGGTTGATGAAAAACACCGCCGCCAACGCAGACAACGAGACCAGCGCGATGCGTGCATCGAAGGCGGCCCCGATCACGCCGGCACCGGCGCAGGCGACGAGCGCAAGGCTCGCCTGCTGGTTTCCTTGCAGGTTGAGATCCCTGGGCGGGGCGCCGTGTTGCAGAATCAGTCGCGTCCAAGGTAAGGCCCGATACGCGACGTCGGTTCGCACTACCGAGGCAAGCGTCCACCGTTTCAGGTGCGTGACTTGCATCTTCTTATCTACAACGATTCGCCTGCCGGATGCACGAATCCGATAACCGAGTTCGATATCTTCGATCGAGAACCAACGGTCACGCGCATCGTAGCCGCCGACTTCTTCGAACACCGCCCGTCGTACCGCCCCACATCCCGCCCAGAATGTAAACGCTTCTTCATTGCCGATCTGGTGTGTGTAGTGATGCAACAGGTTGCGGAATTGAGAGACCCACGCCTTTGCGCGGGGACGATCGTCATAGGATCCGAATACCGCTGCGACGTCGGGATGTTCATGGAAAAACCGATCGACACGGTCGACAACAGCGGCGGGGGCGACGACGTCGGCGTCGATAAAAAGAAGAATTTCACCGCTGACCGCCGCCGCACCGCGGTTTCGCGCTTCGGCCGGGCCGACATTCTCACTCAGACGTATCACTCGTGCACCCGCAGCCTGCGCCGCCGCGGCGGTGGCATCCGTGGATGCATCGTCGACCACGACGAACTCCCGCCCCGGACCGAGGGCGGGCACCAGCGAAGCGACGCTTTCCGCGACTTCCGCTTCGCTGTTGTAAGCAGGCATTACGATCGAGATCCGCATTGAAAATAGATTGCTTCCAGTTGACCACGGATACGCCCACCACGCGACAGCTTCCGCTGCGCTAGGCGTTGCGCATAGCGCATGTCATATCAGACGCGCGCCTCCGCCCACAGGCCACGTCGCCAACTCAAGGTGAACATGCCGGCAACGACAACACGGAAAACCGAGTTCGCGACCCAGATAGCAAACAACCCGTGCCCGAGCACCGGGCCGAGAATATACGCGGCGGGCAGGAATAGGCCCCACTGGGTGCCCGCCGAATAGATCATCACGCGCTTGCTGTCACCCGCGCCAAGGTGGGCGTTGAGCAGAACCATTCCGAACGCGTCCAGCACCATCGCGACACCGGCGATTCTTAGCGCCGGGCTCGCGAGCACGAGCGTCTCCGGATTGTGGATGAACACAGAAAGCACCGCTTCGGGTACCAGAACTTGCGGCAGGGCAACAACCGCGACCACCGCCATCGCTACCTTGCCGACCCGCCACCCCCAGCGCTTCGCTGCTTGACGATCGGATGCGCCGAGAGACTGCCCGACCAGCGTCGCAGCAGTCAAGCCGAAGCCGATCGCCGGCAGTATCGTCAACAACATCATGGTGACAAGAACGTGCGCGGCGGCGAGTTCGGCGGTGCCGATGCGACCGACGATCCAAAACAACATCGTCATCCCTGCGGCAAACAAGAACTGCTGCAGCCCCGCAGGCAGAGAGACGCGGACCATGTCACCTAGAGTTTCGCGCCTTGGCAGTCGCGCCAGGAAGCCGGCGGGGCGCGCATGACGGTAGGCCATCCAGGTATAAGAGAGCGTTCCGACGTACACCGAGACGAGCGAAGCGATTCCGGCTCCTGTCACGCCAAGCGCAGGCGCTCCGAGGTTGCCGAAGATCAGAACCCAGTTCAGCGAAATGTTCACCACATGCATGACGACAATCGTCTTCATGTAGACGTGCGACATATCCACCGCGTTCCAATAGCCGCGATAAGCGAAGTTCGCACCGACGGCCAGCACTCCGCAAAGACGCAGCTGCAGATAGGGTACGCCGGGGCCTATGACGGCAGGATCGGCAACCAGGTAAGGGAAAAAGGTCGGCGCACAAACCACCAAGAGCAGCGACCAAGGGATCGATATCACCGCCGCAAGCAGCAGCCCGCCGTTCAGCGGCACGGCAGTTTCGGTGTGACGCCCCTCTCCTCGCCGCCGCGCAGCGGCGGCCTGAACACCGGCCGCCATGCCCATGACAAAAGACATCGCCATGAAGTTCGCGAAGCTCGCAATACCGACCGCAGCCAGGGCGTTATCCCCGAGCGTTCCAACCATCGCGGTATCGACAACGTTGAGAAGGTTCTGCGAGACCATGCCGGCGATGATCGGCAGCGCGAGCGCTAGGATGCGCCTCTGCGGCGATACGGCTACCGGGTTGTCGTGCATCGGGTGAGCAAAGAGGGGTGACTGTGAACGCGAACCCATGCCGACACCAGCGGCGCGCGCACGAAGCACGCACGCCCGACCCCGTCGGAAACCGTCAGCGTACCGTCGATATCAAAGAGAACCAGATTCACGAAGCGGCAACTTATCCGGTCGAAGCGCCCTCGGACGCACTCGATGCAAGACGCGCGTACTTGGAGAGAACTCCTGACGTGTAACGCGGCGCCGGGGCCTTCCAGGCTGCGCGCCGCCGCTTGAGTTCGGCGTCATCGACGTTGAGCTGAAGGAGCAGCTTGTCGGCGTCGAGGGTAATCGAATCGCCCTCTTCGACCAGCGCGATCGGCCCGCCCACTTGGGCCTCGGGACAAACATGCCCGACGACCATGCCGTAGGTGCCGCCCGAAAAACGACCGTCGGTGATGAACCCGACTTTGTCGCCAAGCCCTTTGCCGATGATAGCGCTGGTAGGTGACAACATCTCGCGCATACCCGGCCCGCCCTTGGGGCCTTCGTAGCGAATGATCAAAACGTCGCCTGCATTGATGGCGTCGCCCATAATTGCGGCCATGCAGTCCTCTTCGGAGTCGAACACCCGTGCCGGACCGGTAATAGATTTCTTGGCAAGGCCGGTGATTTTTGCCACCGCGCCTTCCGGCGCGAGGTTCCCGCGCAGGATTGCGAGGTGGCCTTGCTGGTAAAGCGGCGCGGAAATCGGCCGGATCACGTCTTGATCCGCCGAAGGCGAGGACGGGATGTCGCGCAGATTCTCGGCTACCGTCTTGCCCGTGATGGTCATGCATTCACCGTGCAACAGGCCGGCCTCGAGCAGCATCTTCATGACCAGCGGGATTCCGCCGGCGCGGTGCAGATCGGTCGCGACGTACTTACCCGAAGGTTTCAGATCGCAAAACACCGGTGCGTTCTTACGGATACGCTCGAAGTCATCGAGCGTCAGTTCGACCTCGGCAGCACGGGCGATCGCCAAAAGATGCAGGATCGCATTGGTCGAACCACCGACAGCCATAGTTACCGTGATCGCGTTCTCGAAGGCCTTCTTGGTCAGAATGTCGCGCGGCTTCAGATCTGCGCGGATAAGTTCAAGCAGCGTGCGCCCGCTCTGGATCGCACTCTCGGTCTTCTCGGCATCCTCGGCAGCCATCGTCGAGGAATACGGCAAGCTCATCCCCATCGCTTCGAACGCGCTGCTCATGGTGTTGGCGGTGTACATGCCACCGCACGATCCTTTCCCCGGACAGGATCGACGCTCGATCTCGCAGAAATCATCGCGTCCGATGCGACCGGCGCCGAACTCGCCGACCGCCTCGAAAATGCTGACGATGGTGAGATCTTTGCCCTTATAGTGGCCCGGCTTAATGGTTCCGCCGTAGACAAACACGCCCGGTATGTTGAGACGCGCGAGCGCGATCATTGCGCCGGGCATGTTCTTGTCGCAGCCGCCGACTGCGATCACGCCGTCCATGCTTTGCGCCCGGCAGACTGTCTCGATCGAGTCAGCGATGACTTCGCGGCTGACCAGCGAGCATTTCATGCCTTCAGTACCCATCGAGATACCGTCGCTGACGGTGATCGTGCCGAACATCTGCGGCATCCCGCCGGCTTCGTGGATAGCGGCACTTGCGGCCTCGGCGAGCTCGCCAAGGCCTGCGTTACACGGCGTGATGTTGCTGTAGCCGTTGGCTACAGCGACGATCGGTTTCTTGAAGTCGTCGTCATCGAATCCGACCGCCCGCAGCATCGCGCGGTTGGGCGCGCGGTTGTCGCCTTCGGTGATCGCGCGGCTGCGCTTGTTCAGTCCTTTGGTGTCGCCGAAATTAGCCATAACCCGCGCATTCTAGCGATGTCCGGCCCCGGTGCGAACGCTGCGGCCAGTTCTGCACTGATGCGCGCCGGCGCACTAGGGAAACTCTGCACAAGTGACTGAGCGGACCGATCATCGTGCCGCCGGTGTACTTTGCGCCGAGTTCCACATTCCGCGCGGAATGTAGCGCGGTTTCAGCTCGCGGAAGGTAGCCGGCCGGCGCTACCCGGCTTTTGCAGTCCGTCCCCACGTGCAGCTTCATGCCGAAATACCAGGCTTTGCCCTTCATCGCCCGCTTCATCTCGGGATCGCGCGCTTTGGCCGCGTTCCTTGTCGAACTCGGCGCCGCGATGATCGTCGCCTCGACGATCGTCCCCGACTTCAGTTCCTTTCTGACTCCACACTACCGACGCGAACCTACGCTGCTCACCCATCGCCCAACCTCCTCACGAGTCGCTCGACTTACGTGCTTATCTCATTTTGAAAGACTTGTGCAGAGCTCCCCTAAGGACAAACCGGGCAGGCGAGCTTGAGGGATTGGCCGACACCGAACTGCAGCATCAGCAGTGCGTCGGTCGCCAGGACCGCTCCGTCACGGTTGACGTCGCACACGCACTGCGCGCAGCTGCCCGAACCGACCGCAGTGACGAGGCCGAGAAAAGCGTCGGTGGCCGAATTCTTCTCATCTTCGTTGGCGTCGCCACACGCCACGCTGCGAAAGCATACATCAGCAGCAAAAAGGCCGTCGGCGAGCCCGGCACCGAAAGAAAAGTCATCCCCCGAAGCACCGCGATCCAACGCGCTTGCCGTCAGGCATTGGTAAACTCTAGCGCCATCGGCCGCGCCCGCCTCCAACAACAGCGCCGCGATCGCCGCGGTGTGCGGCGCGGCCGCCGAGGTTCCGAAGAAAGGCGAAGGAAAGCCACCCGCACCGCTGACCGTCACGCCGTCGATTGCGGCGATATCGGGTTTCTGCCGAATCTGCGTCGTCGGGAAGCGCAGCTCGCTCGGTCCCGGCGAACTGTACACGGCGAGATCGTCGAGGCCGTCGTCACCCGAGTTAATAGCCGCAACGGCCATCGCGCCTGGAACCGCCGCGTGTCCGAACAGCGCGCCTCGCGAAACATTGTGATCAACGATGCGCCCGGAAACAAAGGTATGGATTTCCAAGCGCCGTACCTCGCCCGCGAAGCGCTGCACCAACGCTTTAACGATCAGCGGATCCGCCCCGTTGTTGGTAAGCACCAGTCCTTCACGCGAATCCTCGGATCCGGTCTGAAGATCCGCGCTCGATCCGAGCAGGTCGGTAAGGCTTTCGTCGAAAATCAGAAGATCGTAGTCGTTTGCAGAGGCACCCCACCGATCATCCCATTGCAAGATGATAAACGTCGTCCCGAACGGGGCTATAAGAATGTCGACATCGGTATCTCCAGCGCCGAAGTCATGTGCTTCGATGCTACCGACGTCGGCCAGTGTCACGTTTGCAGCCACATAGTCGCCCTCGTAGTGGCCGCGGGCCTGGTTTCCCGCCGAAGAATGGTAGGAGACGCCGTCGGCGAGCGCGTCGGCAACAGCACCCGCGATCAGACCGTCTTCGAACACCGGCTCATCGAGGAATACCAGGTCGTCAACGATCACCCGCGCTCCGGCCTGGGCGAGCGCGCGAATAGCGGCCGCCATGTCGAGGCTGGTGCCGGGGCCGTAAAACGCCAGACCGGCACCCGGAGCGAGGTCGTGCACGATCTCGAGCATCGCTGTGCCCTCGTCGCCCGACCCCGCCTGCAAAACGTTGAGCAAGGGCGGGGCAGGCAAATCGCCGCTAGCCGTGGCCTCCGCCAAAGAACTGACTCCGTCGCTGATCACCCCGACGACAATCCCGGAACCGTCGGCGCCTAGATGTACGCGCGCAGCTTCGACGTTCATCAGAGCGTCGCCTTGGCTTCGATGAGTCCCGGTCTGCGCTATCGGGTAGCCCGGCAAGTTGATTGCAGTGACGTACTTGAGTGCTGCAATACGCTCGATGCGGCCGGGCTCGAGCCAGGCCTGGACGATCCCACGGTCAGAATCGATGAACTCAACTTCGCCACAACCTTCGGCAATCTCCTCGGCAACGCGCGCCGTGTGCTCGGCGGCCGAGTCGCCTGCGCGCGTACGAACGTATACCTGCACGCGGCCGTCCGCGCGGAACCGGGCACCGCGAACCGTCACCCCTGGGTGGTCCACACCCGCCGGCCCCCGCTTGGTTTTAATCGCGTCAGTGCTCAAACGCAGCAGCGATGACAGCTTGGCACGCGGTCCGTGCAGCGTTGCCTTGTCCAACGTCGTAGAGGCGAAGTCTGCCGAAGAACTCAGCTCGATATCGGCAGGCGCACGCATCGGTTCGGCTTGCGCGGCTGCCGTCAGGTTCATTAACACTGCTAAGGCGCCGAGAGCAGCTGCAGGCTTCGTACATGCGACGCGAATCGGGTGCGGGCTCAACATGCCGGGCACATCAACGGCACGTTCTGGCCGACGCCGATCCGCAACAGGCGCTGTGCATCGCTTGCCGACACGGCACCGTTGCCATCGATATCACACCTGCAAAGCTCGCACTGGGTGGCGCCTACCGCGGTTCGCAATGCAATCAACGCATCAGAAGCGTTGCGGCCACCGTCGCCGTCGGCATCGCCGCAGGGTATGCCGACGCACCCCTCAAAAGATGAGAGCGCATCTGCGCGCCCGGCGCCGAACACGAAGTCGAACCCGGCAGCGCCGAGGTCGACAGCGCCGGCCTGCAAGCATTGCTTGATCTGACCGGGCCCCGCGCCGAGGCCTTCGATTAAGAGAGCCGCGATCGCCGCGGTATGCGGCGCAGCAGCAGAGGTTCCGAAGAACGTCGACGGAAACCCGCTCTGACCGCTTACCGCGACACCGTCAACCGCAACGAGTTCGGGCTTGTCCCTGCTCTGTACACTCGGAAAGTCGATCCGTGAGGGTCCGCGCGAACTGAAGAACTCGATCGAGTCGTTGCCCGGGTCGCTCGCGTTCACCGCGCCGACCGCGACGACACCCTCGGCGGCTGGGTGGCCGAAGATCGACCCCTGCAATACCGCATGTTCTTCCACTACAGCGCCGAGAACGAACATGCGCAGGTCGGGGAAGCTTCCCGCCGTTCGCTCGATGGTAACCTCGGCCGACAGCGACCCGCCTCCGTTGTTGGTGACGGCAACGACTTCGATCGGGTCGCCGTCGCCGTTCTGGATCGTACGGCTCGCACCGAGCTCGGTGGTGAGGTCAGACCCGAGAACCACGAGATCATAGTTGGTAGACGCGCTTCCGAACGGTTCGGCCCACTGAAGAACGACGAAGGCTGTGTCGCCCACCCCTATGCGAATCCGCATTGTATCGTCGCCTGCGGCGAACTGATGGCGCTCGCCGGGACCCAGGCCGGGTGATGCAAAGGCGGAAAGATAGTGCTCGCGCGCCTCGTTGCCCGCTGCGCTGTGGTAAGACACACCGCGCGTCACCACTTCGGATACCTTGCGCGCGATCGGACCGTCTTCGAAATAAGGCTGCAAGAAGAACCCGAGGTCGTCGATAATCACGTCGCACCCGGCTTGAGTGGTAAGCCACTCGATACCGTTTTCCATGTCGAGGTCGGTGACTGCTCCGTAAAACGCCAGGTTCGCGCCCGGAGCTAGATCGTGAACGATCTCGAGTATGGCCGTGCCTTCGTCGGTTCCCGGCGGGTTGGCACCGATCATGATCTGCGAGGAATGCGGGAGATCGCCGGCGGCAAATGCACCGTTGAGCGAAGCCAGGCTTGCAGAGTCGGAGATAACGCCAACGGTGACGCCGCTGCCGTCGAGCCCTTGCTGCGAACGCAGGTCGGCGGCGAGAAGAATCGCGTCGCCTGCACTCAGCGCGCTGCCGACGCGTGTGACCGCGTAGTCGGGCACCCCTAGCGCAGCAACCTCGTCGAGTCCGGCAAGATCTGCGATGCGGTCGATCGCGACCCACGCCTGGACACGACCTTGCTCTGGGTCGATGTGCTCGACCTTCAAACCGATCCCGAACGACGCGGCGAGCATCTGATCGACAGCGCTCGGTTGCGGTGAAGCAACGCCGGCGAGGTTTGCGCCGGCAGCCGCGGCAACGGTCAAATAGACCTGCACGCTCCCATCTTCGGCGATGCGCGCCTTGCCCGGTTCGGGCGCCGGGATGCGTGCGGCTGGGTCTTGGTACCACGAAAGCAGCCGTCCCACCCCTGCACCGGCGGCTGCCGAAGCGGCCGGCGTGCCTACGCCAAACGCCTCAGCAGCACTCAACAGGCGAGGGTCGATTTTCAGGCGCGCACTATCGGCGCGGACGGGGGGAGGCCTGAAAGCCGCCGGTCGGACGCCGGCGGGGCGCCGCGTCGGCCGACGCTCGGCATACACCTGTGTAGCGGCGACAACCAGCGCTAAGCCCACGCCTAAGAAGGCGATAATGCGGGTGAATCGTCGCTGCATTACATTCAAGTCCAGACTCCACCCAACATCTAAGGTCAAGCAAACACCCGGAAGTGCCTACTGGTCAAGTGCACGGCCCCTAGGCTATGGTACGTCCGTAGACCCGGAGGCTGCGTTCAATGACCCCAAAGACGAGACTCGCGCTACTGACCACCATCGCAATCGCTGCCACAACGGGCAGCGCCTCGGCCGTAGACGCGTCGCGCGGGGAACTCGAAGCCTTCCTGGATCGCGCCCAACGCATGGGCACGCTGACGTTGCCGGTGCGTGCTGATATCATCATTACCCGCAACGACAAGAGCCAAGACCACGGGATTCTCATCATCGACCCGCGTGAGCCCGGCCGGCAGTTCATCCAAATACAGTCCCGTGGCTGGCGCTCGTTGATGCCGCTCGGTTGGAGCGACGGACAGGTCGTCAAAACCGGAGACGGCAGACCGGAACGCATGCGCGCCGACGAACCGATCGCCGGCACCGATCTACGCCCGATGGAGATGTTCCCGTTTTGGGCCGAGAACTTCCAGACCGCGTTTGTCTCAGACGACACGCGCCTAGATACGACAATCAGTCTGTACGCAAAAGATGGTGCGCCCTACAGCCTCTACGTCATCACCTTCGACAAGGCCAAGATCGTTCCACTTACGACCAAGTACTACCGCGACGATTTCAAAACCATGGTGCGCCTGCGCGAGAACTCCGACTACACGATGGTGGGCTCGCGGCCGATGCCGCAAAAGATCGTCATCCGCGACTACGCGGAGAACACCTCGACGACTTTCGAGCTGAAATGGAAGCTGCTCGAAAACGTCCCCGAGGGCCTGACCGGCAAAGATACCTTCTGGAGAATACGGGTCGACTAGGGGCAGTCCAGCACACTGCGGTCGGCGCTGACCGCGGTGACGAGAATGCGCCGTGCGTCGCTCGCCACGGGCTCTCTAGAAAGTCCACGAGTCGCCTTTTCCGGCTGCCCTCAGGATCAAAGCTGCAGCCGAAGCAGCACCAAACCCGTTGTCGATGTTGACGACGGTGACGCCTGCCGAGCAGGTGTTCATCATTCCGAGGAGCGCCGCCAGGCCGCCGAATGCCGCTCCGTAGCCGACGCTGGTCGGCACCGCGATAACCGGCATGTCGACCAAACCGCCAACCACGCTCGGCAAAGCACCCTCCATACCCGCGACCACTATCGCAACGATCGCCCCGGAGATCTCCTCGGCGCTGGCGAGCAGCCGGTGAATTCCGGCCACGCCGACGTCGTTGAACCGTAACACCTCGATATCCATGAAGGTCAGCGTTTCGACGGCTTCCTGCGCGACCGCTTGGTCGGAAGTACCGGCCGAAATGACCGCGACCGGCCCGCGCTTCTTCGTTGCCGCCTCGATCCGCGAGATGCGGGCGACGCGGGCGAGTTCATTGTAGTTCCAGTCGTGCGCGACTTTTTTGATCGCCCTGTAAACCACTGCCGCTTTGTCGGCGTCGAGCCGCGTCGCGAGCACCCCCTGTCCGGCATCGATCAACGTGGCGGCAATCTCCGCGATCTGCTCGGCCGTTTTGCCTTCGCAAAACACCGCTTCCGGGGTACCCGAGCGCAGTTCGCGGTGATGGTCGACACGCGCAAACTCCAGATTCGTAAACGGCAGACGCTTCAACGCACCAAGTGCGTCGCCGACAGCGGTCTTACCCGAGGCAACCTCCTCGAGCAGGCCTGCAATGCCCGCGGGGGTTAGCGATCGATGGTGTTTCGCCATGTCAGAAGTGCGTGAACCCGCCGGTCAGTTCTTGGCCGTTGTCGTCAGTGACGCCGGCGCGGCCAGGTTCGGCCACCATGTCACCGACACGTGTCAACGTGCAACCCGCAGCCGCAGCGGCGCGTTGAAGTGGGCCCGCCGCACTGTGCGGAGCGGTCACGATCAACTCGTAGTCCTCGCCTCCCGCGAGCGCGTAACGGTACGGATCGGTAGTCGCGGTGCGCAACGCGCGCGAAACCGGCAGCAACGCGGTATCGATACGCGCGGACAGACCGGAGGCGCGGCAAACATGGCCGAGGTCTTGCGCAAACCCGTCGGATACATCGATCATCGCACCGACGGCGCTGATCCGCGCAAACCGTCTTCCCGCTTCGAGCCGCAACGGCGGCGTCTGATACGCGCGAACCAAAACACCTTTGCGCAACCCTCCTCGCAGTGCTTCAACCCCGGCCGCTACGTCGCCGAGCGTCCCGGTCACGAATACCGAATGCCCCGCCTTCGCATGCGAGCGTAGCCGCTGCTTGATCGGTGCATCACCGAACACGGTGCACGTAATCGACAGTTCGCGCGCGCGGGTAATGTTGCCTCCGGCCAGTGCCACCCCGGCTTCGGCGGCATCGCGCACCGCTCCGCGCATTACCGCCAAGCCCTCGGCGTAGGCCTCAGGCAGTGCCAACGCGACGGTGAAAGCCGACGCCCGGCCACCCATAGCCGCAACGTCGGACACCGCCGCTCGAAACGCGCGGCGCCCAAGCGCGGCCGGGCTGAGCCAGTCTGCCTCGAAGTGAACGCCCTGCACCATGGCGTCGGTGGTCACCAACGTCCGCGTCGTGGTACGCAGCACGGCTGCGTCGTCGCCGATTCCGACAACGACCGCGCGCTTTGCGGCCGCCGGTTTTCGCAATCGCGCGCTCTCGGCGCCGACCATTCGCTCGATCGCCGCTATCAACGCGAACTCTCCTTTACCACTATCTGCTTGCATCGCGCCCATCTTAGTCGCAACGCCGAGGCTTGCCAGCCGGGTACAGTTCTAATTGATGCGTCTGCGACTCCAGGCGCAGCCCACAGCCGCCGGGGAAACGAGTTGTTCGCACAGCGCACGGTTCCGCGGAGGGCCGGGTCACGCTATGCTCTCAGCGTCGGACAGGCGACGGCGAGAGCGTAATTACCAGTGACCCGGCTCAGACTCCCACTCATTGGTCTCGGTTTGTCGATGCTCGTCGCGGCGGTTTTTGTGCCGGTCGAAAGCAACCCGAACGGTGGCTACACACTCGAGGGGTGGCTGCTTGCCGTCTGCGGTGTCGCGGTCGCAGTCTCGGCGGTCGGAATCGGCACGCCTTGGGCCCGCGCCGCTGCGCTGAGCGGCTTGTTCATCGCGGCGTCGGCAGCGAAACTCACCCTGACAACGCCGCACTGGCTGAGTTCCCTCGACTTGCGGCCCGCCGCCCTGGTGCCGGCACCGGCGCAGATCAGCGTGCTCTTGCTGATCGTCCAGGCGCTGGTGGTCGCGATACTCGCCCGGCGCGAAAGGCACGTGCTGACGGCAGCGGCGCGAGCTGTACTCACGCCTGCAACATTGGCCGCGAGCGGCTTCATCGTCGCCGCATCGTTCGCGCACCTCAGCCCTTTTTGCGGCCGGCCCGAGCAGGCACACGGCGGCCTAGTCGCTTGGACGGCGCTGCTCGCAGCAACCTCATCACTGGCGGGATTGGCGGTCTTGCATCTTGCGTTGATCATCCGGCTGGTTCCCGTGCCGGCTCTCCAAGCACCAGCCGATGCTCTACGACGACTCCTTTCGATGCCCGGCCAGTCGCGCGACACAGCATTGGATCGTCGGCTGCCGTGGTTGCTGTCACTTTTGGTCTTCGCGGCGACGGCGTTCGTATCGATCTGGATACTCGACGCCACCCCGCATATCGAGGATGAAGTCGGCTACTGGTTCCAAGCCCACCACTTTGCACGCGGCGCCCTGTGGGTGCCGGCGCCACCCGTGCCCGCCGCGTTCGAATACTATTTATTCGAAGTCGTGGACGGTAAGTGGTTCACCGCACTCAACCCCGGGTGGGCGGCGTTGCTGTCGGTCGGGGTGATTGCCGGTGTACCGTTTCTCGTCAATCCGCTGCTGGCGGCGGTCACGGTTATCGTTGCGCACGCGCTCACCCGGCGCCTCTCAGACACCGGCAGCGCCCACGCGCTCACGATCCTACTCGCTTGCTCGCCATGGTTCCTGTTCATCTCCGGTTCGCTGATGACACAGCCCCTCGCGTTGTTGCTCGCACTGTTCGCCGCTCTGCAACTCATGCGTTCGGCCGGCGAATCCACCACCCCGAGAGCGGCTGCAGCCGTTGCCGCCACAGCCGGACTGGCTGTGGGCTTGCTACTTCTGGTTCGACCCCTGGATGCGCTGATCACCGCAGCGGTATTGGCAACCGCTGCGCTTTTCTCCGATCGCTTTCGCATCAGCCGGGTCTCGCGCCTTGCAAGTATCGCCGGTGGACTCGCCACTTCAGCTTTGTTGTTCGCATACAATGCGGTGATTACGGGGAGTGCACTGGTGTTCCCCGTCAACGCATACTTTGACAAACTGTGGCATCCGGGCGCGAATCGCTTCGGGTTCGGCGCAAACATCGGGCCTGATGAAGACTGGGGCGTACTCGACCCCTTGTTCGGTCACGGCCCCATCGACGTCGTCCTCAACACCAACCAAAACCTTGCCACCCTGAACCTGGAGCTTCTCGGCTGGCCGATGGGATCGCTGTTGATCGTCGCGTTGTTCCTGCGCCACCCGCGCGTACGCGCAGCCGATTGGGGGATGCTCGCCGTTATTGCAACCGTGATCGCCGCCCATTCATTGTACTGGTTCAGCGGCGGCCCCGACTACGGCCCGCGTTACTGGTACTTGGCGCTGATCCCGCTGCTCTGGTTGGCGGTGCGTGGCCTCCAAGCCGGCACCGAAGCCTTGGAGGGGGCGGCACCGGGCGGCAGCTGGCAGATGCGCGTCGGTGCGGCCGCCGCTGTGCTGGTCTTCTGCGGCTCGCTGACTACCTTCGCGTCTTGGCGTGCGGTTGGAAAGTACCCCCACTATCGAGGCTACAACAGCGACTACCGCGGCATGATCGAGCAAGGCGACCTCGGACCTGCTCTGGTCTTGATCCACAGCCGTGACGAAGAAGACTACGGCTCCGCACTGGCGAGAAACGACCCCTTTCTAGGCGCAGAAAGCCCGGTTTTCGCGCTGGATCTCGGCGCCGAGACAAACGAAGCCTTGATCGCGGCGTTCCCCGGCCGCGAGGTCGTTTACGTGCAGGGGCGGTCGGTGACCGGATCGACGGCCAAGCGCGTCGACGCACCGAGCCTTGTTACCCGCTAACGAGACGGGTATGCCAATGTTCTGTTGGAAGTCGTAGTTGCGATTCTCGGATCAATCGCTCGGCACTGGGCGGCACTCGTGCTCGTCGCGGTTTCGGTAGTCCTTGCGCGCTCGCGCCGTGCTGCAGTCGCACTGCACCCGGGCAAGTCGTATTCGTACGCGCGCCTCGCAAGAAGCGCGCTCATTTTGCTCGGGCTTCCGTTCGCAGCATACGAAGTCTGTACCTTCGCCGGCGATCTCGCCGGCGGCACCCTCGACGCCCCCGACCTGACTATGGCCATGCCGTCGTCGGGGCTCGCAGTTCTCGCAAGCTACGCCGGATCCTCGTTCTTCATTGCAACCGCGGTGGTCGCCGGCGCCGCCGCCCGCTGGATACTCACCGGCGGCGGCGACCGTGCGCTCGCCGACCATCCCGGATGGCTCCCGCGTGTCGAGATCACTACCCCGACATTGTACCGGCGCTGCGCGGTGCTGGTACTCGCGGCGCTTCCGTTCGCGGCGCTACTTGTGGCGTACAACGGTCCACGCTGGGAGTTGACAGCCTTCGACCCTACGCTCGTGCACTACCCATCGGCTGCCGCGGCTAACTACGTTACGGTCTTTGATATTCGCGAAGAGGGTTGGCGCAATTGGTGGCTCGCGATCGGCGCTGTCGGCTTGGCGGCGCTGGTGATCCGGGAATCCCGCCACGCGGGGCTGATCAGCTATTTGTTCTCGCGAAACAACCGACGCATCGGCAGGTTCACGGTCGCATCGACGGCGTTCGTCATCGGCTTCGCGTTCGTTGCGGTGACGCTCCCCAACTATTTGCGGATGCGGCTCTCGGCCGGGAGCGGAGAGTACTCTACTGTCGAGGGCGTGGTCCGCCGGTTTCACGCCCAGGGTGAAATGGGGCACGACGAAGAGAGCTGGTGCGTCGAGCGTATCTGCGTCGCCTACAGCTACCCGACACTACACAACCGATTCTCACGGGTCGCCGAACGCGGCGGCCCCGTACGCAAGGGGTTGCGCGTACGCATCGAGCTCGCCGGCGGCGACATTATAAAACTGGAAGTCGTACCACCCGAGGGCGGCATCCCGACCGGAACGAGAAAACCCAGCTGAAAGTTTTCGAGCGGTTGCTATGGCCGCGCGGCACTTCAGCCTAACAGTTCACGAACTTTGTCGGCAAAGCCGGCGACCAGCGATTCGGAGTTTTTTTGACCGGCCTTGTCGAATTCCCTCAACAGTTCTTTCTGCTTCTTGCTGAGATTGCTCGGCGTCTCTACCCGTACGTGGATGATTTGGTCACCCTTGCCGCGCCCGCGCAGATCCGGAGCGCCCTTGCCGCGAAGCCGAAACAAGCGCCCGGTCTGAGTGCCCGCCGGGATGGTTATTTTGACCATGCCGTCGAGTGTTGGTGCGTCTACTTTGCCGCCGAGCGACGCCTGCGTCATCGACACCGGCAGGTCGCAGACGATGTTGTTGCCGTTGCGCACGAACAACTCGTGCGCATGCACGCCGAGCATAACGTAGAGGTCTCCGGTCGGCCCGCCGTTGTAACCTGCTTCCCCTTCGCCGCGTAGTTTCAAACGCGACCCGTCATCGACACCGGCAGGAACCTTCACTTTTATGTTGCGCCGCTCCTGGACGTGGCCGCTGCCGCGGCAGTCCCCGCACGGTGAGGTGATGATCGAGCCCTGACCGTTGCACTCGCCACAGGTCTTGGAGATCTGGAAAAGGCCCTGGCGAAAACTTACCTGCCCGGCACCGTGGCAACCCGGGCACTTCTCGGCACCGGAGCCCGCCGTGGCTCCGCTTCCTGAGCAAGTTGCACAGGTCGTCGTGCGCGGGATGGTAATTTCCTTTTCCGTCCCACAGACCGCCTCGACGAACGAGATCTCCATGTCATAGCGGAGATCCTCCCCACGCGCCGCACGGCTGCGTCCGCGTTGACGTCCACCGCCACCGCCGAAAAAGTCCCCAAAAAGGTCGCCGAGTACGTCCTCGAACATCGAAGCGCCGCCGAAGGCAGAACTGAAATCGAAACCACCGCTCCCGCCCTCGAAAGCCGCGTGGCCGAAGCGATCGTATTGGCCGCGCTTGTCCGGGTCTGAGAGAACACCGTAAGCCTCGCTGGCTTCCTTGAAAAGAACCGCCGCGTCGTCCTTGCCGTCAAGGTTTCGGTCAGGGTGGTGTTTGAGTGCAAGCGCACGGTAGGCCCTCTTGATCTCGTCCATCGAGGCGCCTGGCTGGAGACCCAGTACCTCGTAGTAGTCGCGCTTTGCCACGTTGTCTATCCTACACGAAAGCCACCGGCCGCTCTCCGCAGCCGATGGCCGTCAACCAAACAAAGAAAGTCGTCAGAACAAACGGAGTCTGAATACTACGTCGGCTTTACCTCTTCGAAGTCTGCGTCGACAACATCGTCGCCGTCGTCAGTTCCGTCGGCCGACGCCGCTCCGTTACCCGCGCCGTCGCCGTCGGCCGCAGCACCTTCCGCCTGCGCTTTCGCATAAAGCACTTCGGCTATCTTGTGGGCGGCCGCTTCGAGTTCCCCTTTCGCAGCCTTGATCGCATCGATGTCCTCAGACTCGAGTGCCGGCTTGGCGGTCTCCACCGCGGCCGTAACCTCAGCCTTGAGATCCTCGGGGGCTTCGTCGCCGAGCTCACCGAGTTGCTTCTCAATACGATAGATCATGCTGTCAAGCTCGTTGTGGGCCTCAACGTACTCGCGCCGCTTTTGGTCTTCGCCGGCGTGCTCCTCGGCATCCTTGATCATCTGGTCGATCTCGGCCTGGCTCAGACCGGAATCCGACTTGATCTGGATCGACTGTTCCTTCTTGGTCGCCTTGTCTTTAGCCGAGACGTGCATAATGCCGTCAGCGTCGATGTCAAAACTGACCTCGATCTGCGGCATACCGCGCGGTGCCGCGGGCAGACCGGTCAAATCGAACTGCCCCAAGAGTTTATTGTGGGCGGCAATCTCTCGTTCACCCTGGAACACCTTGATCGATACCGCCGGCTGGTTGTCTTCGGCGGTCGAGAAAACCTGGCCCTTTTGCGTCGGGATCGTAGTGTTCTTCTCAATCAGCTTGGTAAACACGCCACCGAGGGTTTCGATACCGAGAGACAAAGGCGTGACGTCGAGCAGTAGAACGTCCTTGACGTCACCGGCAAGTACACCGCCCTGAATCGCCGCACCGACGGCAACAACTTCGTCCGGGTTCACGCCTCTGTGGGGCTCTTGGCCGAACAGTCTCTTAACGACTTCCTGCACCGCCGGCATACGCGTCATCCCGCCAACCAAGATGACCTCGTCGACTTCAGACGCCTTCAGACCTGCGTCTTTCAACGCCTGCTTACACGGAGCTTCGAGACGCTCGAGCAGCTTTGCGGACAACGCCTCGAGCTTGGAACGCGTCAGCTTCAAGTTCATGTGTTTGGGGCCGCTTTGGTCGGCAGTCACAAACGGCAGGTTGATGTCGGTTTCCTGCGAACTCGAAAGCTCGCACTTGGCCTTCTCGGCCGACTCCTTGAGCCGCTGCAACGCCATCTTGTCTGTGGAAAGATCGATGCCCTGTTCTTTCTTGAACTCCGCGACCAAGTACTCGATGATCGCTTGATCGAAGTCCTCACCACCGAGAAAGGTATCGCCGTTGGTCGACTTCACCTCGAACACACCGCTTCCGAGCTCGAGTACCGAAACATCGAACGTACCGCCACCGAGATCGAAGACGGCTATGGTCGCGTCACCCTTCTTATCGAGACCGTACGCGAGCGCAGCCGCGGTGGGTTCGTTGATGATGCGTGAAACGTTCAGACCGGCGACGATGCCCGCGTCTTTGGTAGCCTGACGCTGGCTGTCGTTGAAGTAGGCCGGAACGGTGATCACCGCGTCGGTTACTTTCTCACCGAGGTAGTCCTCGGCAGTCTGCTTCATCTTGGTAAGAATCATCGCCGAGACTTCGGCCGGGCTCACGGTCTTACCACCGAGCTCGACGTAGGCCGCGTCGTTATCGGCTTTGACGATTTTGTAGGGTAGATGCGTTTTCGCGTTCGCGACTTCCTTGTCGCTGAAGCGGCGTCCGATCAGACGCTTGATCGCAAAGACCGTGTTCTCTGGATTGGTGACCGACTGGCGACGCGCAATCTGTCCGACCAAACGCTCGCCGCTTTGGTTGACGGCCACCACCGAAGGGGTCGTACGACCGCCCTCGCTATTTGCGATGACCGTCGGCTTGTCGCCTTCGAGGACAGCGACACACGAATTGGTGGTCCCGAGGTCGATTCCGATGATTTTGCCCATTCTGACTATTTCTCCAACCGCGCACCGCGGGGACGCGCGTTATTTGGGTCCCGCCTTGGCGGAGAACTCTACGCCCGCACCCTGGAGGGGAGGACACTGAGCAGCAAACTAAGCACGAACCCGGGACTGGCAACCCGGTTGCGCGGGTTTTTCCCGGTCTTCGGCGCTTTTTATTGTGGGGCTTTGGCCACAACCACCATCGCGGGGCGCAGCAAGCGGTCCTTGAGCATGTAGCCGGCGCGGTGTTCCTCAATGACGTGATCGGGCGCAACATCGGCCGACTCGACCATCGCAATGGCCTCGTGGGCGTTCGGATCGAAAGGCTGCCCTACGGCCTGGATGCGGGTTACGCCGTGGGTGGCTAGAGAAGTGACGAGAGCCTTCAATACCAGCGAAACTCCTTCGGCAAGTCCGCCCTCGGCCTCACTGGCATGCTCGACGGCTCTCTCGAGGTCGTCGATCACCGCGAGCAGATCACGCGCGATGCCTTCGCTCGCGTACTTCGCACGCTCGGTGCGCTCGCGGGCATGGCGCTTTTGAACGTTGTCGAGTTCCGCGCGGGCGCGAACGAACTTGTCTAAATTCGCGGCGGCCTCGGCGCGGGCGCTGTCGAGGAGCTCTTGGATAGTCGGCTCCGCTGCTGCGTCGGCGCAGGTCTCAGGGTCGCCGACGTCGCTTACCTCGTCGTCGATGCCCGGCCCCCCACCGCTTTGGTCTGAGGGAGATCCAGAGCCCTTGGCAGTGTGGCCGCGAACGGCGGAACCAGTGTCGTTGGGTAGGGAATCTTGGTCGGCGTCGGCAAGCTCGGAGCCGCGCTCGCTGGACAAATCGGCAGGTTTTACGCTGGTCACAACAGCTTGAGGTAATGACACAGGCCCCGGTTGTCAACCGCGTGTACATATGAGAGCGACCCGTACATGGGTAGAGAAGGCGGTCGGCGCTTGTGCGTTCGGCCGGTAGCGGCTCATCTGGGTGGTAGGCCCCTAACTTGGAAGACATCTCGACACAGGCATTCGTTTTACGGACTAGGGCTTACGGTGAGTCCGACGTAATCGCCGTTTTTCTGACCCTCGACTACGGCAAGATCTCGGGCATTGCCAAGGGTGCACGGCGCTCAAAGAAACGCTTCGCCGGCGGTGTCCTCGAAATCTTCCAACACGTTGACGTACGCTTCGCGCGCCGACCGCACTCGAGCCTCACCTTTCTGCACGAGTGCCGGCTGCTGACCAGCCACCACGCAATCGCGGCCGACGTCACCGCGTTCGCGTGGGCGTCCTACCTCTGCGAACTCACCGACGCGATGACACGCGAGCACGACAAGTGCCCCGAACTGTTCCACCTGTTCGAGCGCTGCCTGACATCGATCGGCTCAACGTCGCCCGAGCCGTTCGCCCATCACTACCTGCTCGGCCTGCTCGACCAGTGCGGATGGGGCCCCGATTTCACCGCTTGCGGCTTGTGCGGCGCCGAGATCAACGAGCACACGCGGCCGATTCTTGACGTGCGCGGCAGCGGCATCATGTGTGCGCGACACGAGGCCGACCAGCGCGGCATGGATCCCGACGACCCTGCGTTCGCACCAACCCGACGGGTGATCAACCCCGAGCTGCTGGCTTACGTGACGGCAACACGCGACCAACCCGTTACCGAGGCGGGCCACGAGGTAATCGCTGATGCCTCGCTGCTGTTCGATCGTCTGGTCAGCCTCCACGTCGACAAGCCATTGAAATCGCGCAGGTTTCTTATCGATCTTATGCGCGCCGGCTAGTCAGACCGACGCGAGACTCACCCGCCCGGGCGAGCTGGTCAGTGATGTAGCGAAATCGAGCGCGAGACCGTCGAGCAAGGCTGCGCGGCGGGTCATCGAGGTTATCCACATTACCGCGCGGAATGTGCAGGCCGGGCCTGTCAGCGTGCGGTCCATGCGCGCGGTCGACCTCGTCGATCTTCTCCAAGATCTCTGCGATCTCACCGTTAACCGAGTAGCGCTGCTCGAACGCCGCCGGCTCGAGATCCTCGACCACGTCGTCAAGGAAGAAGACCGGATCGCCCGCGTCGGTGCGCATCAAACCGGCTGTCCAAGCCCGGCGAACCCCCACTCGGGGGGTTCGCGTCTCGCATCATCACGCGCCCTCGGCTAATCCGGGTCTATGAAAGCCGTTGTCATCCCTTCTTACGGAGAGCCCGACGTCCTCAAGATCGAAACCGTTCCGGCACCCAAGCCGGGCCCAGAAGACCTGCTGGTCGGAGTCCGCGCGACAGCGCTCAACCGCGGCGACCTGCTGCAGCGACGCGGCGTCTACCCGCAACCCGGCCCGCAGCCCGAACACGAGATCCCCGGCCTCGAGTTTGCGGGCGAGGTCGAAGCCGTGGGCGAGCGTGTTCATGATTTCAAAAAAGGCGATCGGGTGATGGGCCTGCTGACCGGCGGCGGGTACGCGGAGAAGGTCGTCACCCATCACCGGCTGGCCGTGCGCGTACCCGAGAGTCTGTCGTTCGCCGAGGCTGCCGCGGTTCCTGAGGCCTTCATCACCGCACACGACGCGCTGACCCAGGCACGACTGGTTTGCGGCGAATCGCTGCTGATCCACGCGGCCGGCTCGGGCGTCGGTATCGCGACGATACAGATTGCCGCGGTCATGGGTGCATCGCCGATCATGGGAACGGCAGGCTCGGACGAGAAACTCGTTCGCGCACAGGAACTCGGCCTCGACGTACCGATCCTTTATAAGACCGCCGATTTTGCCCAGGCCTGTCTCGACGCCACCGGGCGCGTCGGTGCCGACGTTGTCATCGACTTGATCGGCGCAAGCTACCTGGAGCGTAACCTGGCGGCTTTGGCACCTTGCGGACGTATGGTCTTGGTCGGCCTGATGGGCGGCATGACCGCCGATATCAATCTCGGGGTCGTCCTCGGCAAGCGGCTGCAAGTCACCGGCACGGTGCTTCGCTCACGCCCCTTGGAACAAAAAGCCGCTGCGACCCGCGCGTTCGAGCGCAGCGTGCTCCCCCATATCGCCGGCGGGCGGATCCGACCGATCATCGACCGGACACTGCCGCTCTCAGAGGTCGTCGCCGCCCACGAGGCCATGGAGCGCAACGAGAACTTCGGCAAGATCGTTTTGGAACTCTGAGCAAGGCCGCAACTACACGGCCTTCCAGCGTGCATAGGTAGGTTTTACACATCCATGCCCATCAGCATCAAGAATCCCGCTGTGGAAGAACTCGAAAGGAGCGTTGCCGCCGAGGCGGGCGAAACCCTCTCCGACGCAATCCGCCGGGCGCTCGAAGAACGGCTGCTGCGACTGCGCGGATGCAAACGCGCGCCGTCGAGATTCGACTCGATCATCGAGGTCGCCGAGCAGTGCGCCAAGTGGCAGCTCGGCGATAAGGCCGATGGGGAAGAGATCCTCGGCTACAACGACGAAGGAACTTTCGAGTAACGCGGCGGTGTGGCCGTCGCGCCGTTAACTGAAGACCGAACCGTGATCGCGCGACGCGCGTACGACCGTTTCGGCAAAGGCCGGCATCGAGCCGGACTCAACCTGGGCGATTGCTGCGCCTACGCCTTGGCGCGCTACGCAAACGAACCGTTGCTGTTTAAAGGCGACGACTGCATGCGTTTGTCAGGCCCGTTCTTAGTACGCGATTCCAGCCAAGCCTTGAACGAGGACTGGCTCTCACCCGAACGGAGCCCGGCGAGCAGGCCCTCTACGCTGATGTCTTCGTCAAGCAACCTCGAGTAACGCGCGCGGATTCCGGTCGGCGATGAGTAGGAGCGTACGTGCCGCCCCCGACGATGCTTTTCCGGCCGGCCAGCGAGTCGCGAGTTCGTAGAGGCGCCAGGCCCCGTCGATGCCCTTGAGTGCGTGCTCTCCGCGACGTACTGCTCGGTCCCCTCCCCAACGGCTTCCTCAAGGCAGTCCTCGGCGTAGCAGCCCTCGATAGGACTTGGCCGGCAACCGGACGGAGCGACCTCAGGGCTTGTTCGATGACCAGCCAATGAAGGAAACGATTCTCGCAGATGCACCGCCAACCCGCGCTCGTTAGATCCAAGGCGAACGGATCGTCGAAGACGATCGGGCGGTCGTAGAGTCGATGAAGAGCCCGGATCGCTGCTGCCCCGTCAGCAGTCTTGCTTAGTTGATGAGAGCGCATGAGTTCTCCTTCGCAGTCCCCTCACTCCGGACGGCCGCAAATCTCGCTTGATCACGGTGCCTTGTTGTAGATCACAGGCATTTGGCCCTTCCACTTATTCCACGTCTCATCGTCAGTGATAAGGGCCGCTATGAAGTGGCCAACGTTGATTCGACTGGTCACCCCGGCGTCGAAGATCGCGCTTCGAATCGGTGAAGGATGCACTTCGTACTCGGTGACCTCGCCCTCGTTGACCAAGTTGTCCGGACGAACCGCAACCCACTCGATTGCACCGTCATTTTGGTCAATCCGGGTTCGTAGGTACCCGGCCGCCTTCTCATTGTCGACGTGCGGGGGCAGCAGTAGACGCAGAAGCCCAACGGCGTACCGTTGACCGAATGACACCCGTTCGTCGAGATCGCGGTTGCTGTTGCCCGCTGTGTTCATGAGCACGAACTTGGTTCGCTCTTCGGACTTGTTCGCCTTGATGGCGTCGCACAATCGCCGCGTCGCATCGGCGACAAGCCTGCGCGGAGATCCCAAAATACCCTTCACGCTCAGGTTGTGCCCCAAACAGGAAGCCACCGCGGCACACCCTTTGACGTGCTCGGCCATCTCGGAGTTGTTGAGGCTCAGGACGCTGGCGTGGATCACTGACAAGTTGCCGTGGTTCATGAAACTTTCCGGCAGCTTGTCCGGCGATCGCACAATCGCCTTGACGCTCTGTCCGCGACTGAGCAACTGCTGCACGAGCAACCGCCCGGTCGCCCCGCTTGCTCCAACCACGAGAGTCGTCATTGCGGCAGTCTCCGCAGCTGTTGGGACGATTGTTCTATCGCCGCCGGTATGGCTTCATCGGCACCCGCTGAGGACTCAACAACACCGGCTACGCAAAGTGCGGAGAGGAGTCCGACGCAAAACACCCGATAATTCCAGTTTTTCGTCATGACCGACTTCTCTCTGAACCGTACTCATCCGGGCGGCCGTGATCGGCCGCGCCAGCGGTTGGGTCGATGGTTGCGACTTCGATTGCGGGGTCTAACGTTTCGGCTCGCTTGGCCCACTGTTGTCGGGCCAGCGTCTGCATGTCCTCGGTTGTGTCCATCTCGTCAACGATTTCCGTTCCGAGTAGGGTTTCGACCACATCTTCAAGCGTGACCAATCCCTGTGTGCTGCCATATTCATTGACCACCAGTGCGATGTGCTGCCGCTGATCGAGAAGAAACTCCATCAGCGCCGGCAATCCCATCTCACCCGGTACCGATGGGATCTTCCGTATGAACGATTTGAGTTTCTGCTGTCCGTTATTTGTCGCCTTCGACAGCAATACATCATGTTTCAGCGCGAATCCGACGGGATGGTCAAGGTCGGACGCGTGAACCGGCAAGCGAGAAAACGGCGGATCGGAATCGATAACATCATCCACCGTCTGGTCCATGCTAAAAGCGAGAATCACCGATCTTGGCGTCATAACATCCTTGGCTTTCAGTGATCTGAGATCGAATAGGTTGCGCAGGATCTTCGACTCCTGTTCGTCGATCTGGCCGGCCTCCTCGCCAATGGCGGCCGTCGCGAGGAATTCGTGCCGGCTGAACGGATGGATGTCCCGCCCACGAGCGATTAGCTTGGTCAGCACTTCTGATACCCGGATCAACGGATAGAGTATGACGATCAAAGCACGGACGAACAGTGCGGTCGGGCCGGCTAGGCCTCGCCAGAAAATCACTCCCAATGTCTTTGGAACGATCTCGGATAGGAACAGGATCATCAGCGTCATCACCGCCGAAAATAGACCTAACCAAGCGCTGCCGAATACGACGGTCGCTTTGGCGCCGGCACCGAGCGCCCCGACGGTGTGAGCGATGGTGTTCAATGTCAGAATCGCCGCGAGCGACTGATCGACATTGTCCTGCTTGAGGCGCCTTAGAAGTTTCGCACGCTTCGGGTGAGTTTCCGTGAGGCTCTCGATGTAGGAAGGCGTAATGCTGAGCAGCACGGCCTCGGCTATGGAACAAAGGAACGAGAAGATCAGCGCCAAAAGAAAATAGGCGATCAGCAGCCCCACATCAGCGATCGTAGGCGTGGCGTCAGCGGCCACGGCATGCATCGCGCTCGCGGCCACGCGGTCCGGCACCATCACCACGCCGAGGAGGATAGCAAGGAACATCCGAAGGTGCGGTTGCGTTCTGGACATCTCGAATTCACCAACGCCTCGCATCCACGCTATGCAAACGCGCGCCTCGGCATGGATGAAGGATACACCTCACCGATGACCGGTTTCGGGCCGGCGTGCCGAATCGTGCGGAGGGCGGCAACGGCTGATACGCTTGAAACCGAAGCGGTACGTTAATCCCTCACCGTGTCGACTCCGGTGGCGCCGCCAGTTGTGCCGTTTCTGCATCGGCAGCCGCAAGACTACTCTGGTACCGGTCCGTTCGTCGGCCACTCCTCCTGCGTTCATCCAAGCGGTCAAAACGAGCGGCGACGGCCGTCCGAACGACAGCCACGGCTCCGATCACAGCGTCGTACCAGTCGAAAGCGCTGTGTGTTGCCTGAACAGCCCCGCTGCGACCCATCGCGAGACGGATCCGGCATTCCTTGTCGATTCCGCCGCGGGGACCGTTGATGTCGCTCAGCCGCACTTGGGCGTGTTGAATCGCCGATGCGTGTGCTCCGAGTTTTCGTGCGAGCAAGCCCTCCGCGAACGATCGGAGCGTCCCGCTCGAGCGCTTGCTGTTTATTCGGACGTCAATTCTCATTGGTGCATCCTGTTGTTTGCTGCTGTTGATGGTCACAATGTTAGACCTTAGAGAAGTATTCGACAAATAGATAAACTCCGGCTATCTCATCGGAATATTCGATACGGGGTTTGTCATGGAGTGGCTCAACTACCATCACCTTCTCTACTTCTGGACCGTTGCGCGTACGGGAAGCGTGACTGAGGCCGCAGCGGAACTCCAGCTAGCGCAGCCGACCGTCAGCGGTCAGCTGCGCAGCCTCGAAGAGGCGCTCGGTGAGAAGCTATTTCGCCGCGTGGGGCGTCAACTCGTGCTCACCGACTATGGCCAGATCGTCTATCAATACGCCGACGAAATTTTTGCACTCGGTCGTGAGCTCCTTGGCACCACCAAGGGAAAGTCGTCACGACGGCCGGCGCGCTTTTCTGTTGGCGTAGCGGAAGTAGTTCCGAAGCTGATTGCCTACCGGTTGCTCGAGCCCGCGATAAAGCTGGCCGAGCCTTTTGTGATCATCTGTCGAGAAGACAAACCCGAGCGCTTGATAGCCGAGCTATCGGTACACGCGCTCGACCTGGTTCTGTCGGATGCGCCTATGCCGTCAACGGTCAGCGTTCGCGGCTATAGCCATCCGCTTGGTGAGTGTGGAGTGAGTTTCTTTGCGACAGCAGCGCTGGCTTCCAAGCTGCAACGTGGCTTTCCGTCCTCCCTAGATGGGGCACCAATGCTGCTCCCAACGACAAACACGAACCTACGCCGCTCGCTCGATCAGTGGTTTGACGAGAACCAGATTGGACCGCGCATCGTAGGCGAGTTCGAAGACAGTGCCTTGCTCAAGGCATTCGGAGAGGCGGGCAACGGTGTCTTCCCGGCACCGTCAGCGATCGAGAAGGAGATCATCGAGCAGTACAGGGTCAAGCGTGTGGGACAGACCAACAAGGTGAAGACGAGCTTTTACGCGATCTCGGTCGAACGAAAAATCAAGCACCCAGCGGTTATTGCCATCTCCGAGGCGGCGCAGACAGACCTCTTCATACGGCCTACAGTCTCATAGGATAACTCGATACGGAGGAGTGGAGAACGTACGCACGAGCCCTTTGCGCCAAGGACGGCAAGCAAGCGATCGCCTCAGTGGGTGAGCCGCAGCTTGTTCATGCGGGAGGTCGGGGGCCGTATCGCCATCGACCGCCAAGCCCGCGCGGCGGGCGAAGACCCGCACCTGCGCGGGGCGCGAGGGATTCTCCCAGTAGGCGGGGGTCAACCCGATCGGCGGCTCCACCGGGATGGGGGTCCTGCGCCGCGCGAAAGTTTTCCGAACGGCTTCCGCGACGGTTTCGCGGTCGAACTCAAATTGGCTCGCCAGATGGTGGAGATCGAAGAAGTCCTTGATGCGGCTGTTGCGGTCGCCGAGGACGACCAGCGCTTCGAACTTCTCCGCCACAACCGCCTCGCGCGGATACACGAGCACCTCGGGTGCCGGAAAATCGAGCAGCGCCGAATACGTGCACGAGCGGGGGGGCGGGCCGCGGCGACCGAGGCGGGCAGGTTGCTCTTGCCGGAGGTCATGCGATCGCGTCCAGATAGGGTTGCATCACGCGTGACACGCGGCAGATGCGCGCGTAGCGGGCGAGATTACTCGCGCCGCCGCGGTGGCGTCGGCTGAAGTCACGCAGCGCCTCGACGGCAACGTCGGTGCCCACCTTGTTGCGGTACTTGAAACAGTCGGCGACGGTCTTTGCGGCCGAGTAGATGCGGACCTCCACGCCCTCCACCCGATGGGTCTCGATGCCTTCGGTCAGCGCGGATCCCGAGAATCGCGTCACCCGTAGGCACGGGTGGGCGCGGGTGGGCGAGCTTGGGCTTGCGCGCCCTCTCGGGCAGCGCGATCCACACCGCGGCCGGGGCCTGGGTCGTCAGCTCGTGGAAGCGCAGCGCGGTCAGCAGGCAGAATACGCCGCCCGGAACCTGCTTGGCGACCTGGGCGAGCGTGTGTTCGGCGGTGACGGGATGCTCGCTGGCCGCGTAGATGCCCCGTGCCTGCCGCTCGACCATCCCCTTGCGCACGAGTCGCTAGCACGCAGTCAAGCCGCCGCAGGACGGTCAGCGGGAGGATCACATCTGCGTTCAGCCACCCAAGTATCTGCGCTGGGCAAGTCGAGGTTCGGGATGTTGTACCGCTCTTTGTCCGGAAACTCTTAGACCAAAAATGGATGAGCCGATGCGGATCGTACATTCCATCGCGATCACTGATTCTTTTCCGAGCGGCTAGCGCGTCGCGAGTTCGTAGAGGCGCCAAGCCCCGTCGATGCCCTTGAGTTCGTGCTCGCCGCGTTCGGTGAACGACCACTCACCACCTAGGAGAAGATCGTGAACCGTGGACGAAACCCAGGTCGCACCGCCCGCAGCCGCTTGCTGCACACGCGCGGCAAGGTTCACCGCGAGGCCGGTAACGTCGCCGTCCTCACGCACCGCGATCTCTCCAGCGTGCAGGCCCGCACGCAGGCTTAAGCCGACACGGCCGAGTTCGCGCACGAGCTCCGCCGCGCATTCCACCGCCTGCGACGGCGTGGTGAAGGTCATGAGAAGCCCATCGCCCGTGTTCTTCACGAGCGTCCCCGCATGGCGGTCCGCCGCCTGCCAAGCGATTCGATCGTGGCGATCGAGAGTTTCGCGCCACGCCGTGTCGCCCACCGCGGCCGAGCTGGCGGTCGAGTTGACGATGTCGGTAAAGAGCACCGTGGCGAACCGCCGCTCGCTGCGCACGTTCGGAGCGCGGCCGGTCACGAACTCGATCCAGCAATCCATCAGCTCGCGCCAGTTCGGCATGATCCAGAAGAGGTGGTCTTCGCCCGGGAACTCTTCATAGCGCGCACCGGGGATGTGCTCGGCCAGGTAGCGGCCGAACGAAGGGGGAATGGACCGGTCGCCGATCACATTCATGACGAGCGTCGGCGCCCGGATGTCGGCGAGCTGATCGTTAGCGTCGAGACTGACGATGCTCTCGAACTGACGCAGAATGTCGGCCCGGCTGCACGTCTGGCGCTGGAAGCGCCCGACCCACCGCGCGAAGGCCGGATCGTCGTGCTTGCTCGGGGCGAAGATATCGACGAAGTGCTCGGGCTCGCGTCCCCATCCGTCGATCATCCGCCCGAAGCGGTCGAGCACGTCTGTACGGCGCATACGGGGTTCGTCGTCCCGCCGCTTGAGGTGGCCGAGCGCCGAGGCACCGATGAAGGAGTTTATGAGGACGAGCCGATCGACTCGCTCCGGGTGCAGCGCAGCGAAGAGCTGCGCCATCATCCCGCCCTCGGAGAGGCCGAGGACGTGCGCCCGCTCGATCCCTTCGGCGTCCATGACGGCCTTGATATCGTCGATCCGCTGCTCGAGGGTGGGTGCCTGCTCGAAGCGATCGGAACTGCCCATGCCGCGCTTGTCGAACTCGAGCGCGCGGACGTACTTGCCAATGTGCTCGCGTGCCCGGCGATAGACCTCGTGCTCCCAGGCCAGTTCGACGTTGCACACCAGCCCCGGAATGATGACCACGTCGGGACCCGATCCGTACTGCTGGTAGGCGATGTTGAGGTCGCCGCTGCGCGCGTATCTGAGGTCGGATGTCTCCATCGGGCTATCGGTGGGCGGCTGGGTGTTCTCCGCCGTCAAGCCTTCACATAGTGAGTCGTGAGTGGCAAATGCAAGGCTTGGCGGCCCGGGACCACGCCCATGGTTACCGTGTAACGCCTGGCTTCAGCCGACCGCGTGGAGAGGAGCCCAACGGGCGTAGCGGAATGTGTCTCTGACGAGGGGAGCAACGTTATCAACATGCCGCGCGGAATGTTGATAACCTGCCGCCGTGTCCAAGCACGCAGAAGCCGACGCCGTGTGCTTCGCTTCGATCGGCTTGGTTCGTCGCGTGAGCAGCCTAGTTCGGCGAGCCCGAATGCAACGGCGCAGGTTTCCAGCGTACACGTCGACGGCCTACCTGATGTTCGCGGCTCCAGTTCGGGCAAGGCGCCCGGCCGCATCATGGATTGGCCCCCGCGAAGCCGCCAGTTTGAGCGCATCGAACCCTTTGTATAAGGTTCGCTGTTTCGATCTGCGCGGGGTGGCGCGGAGAGATGGGAGCACCAAGGCATGGCCGATACTGCAGTCACGATGGAGAAGATCGTCAACCTCTCGAAGAGGCGTGGCTTTGTTTTCCCGTCTTCTGAGATCTACGGCGGCCTCGGTTCTTGCTGGGATTACGGGCCCTTAGGCGTCGAGCTGAAGCGCAATGTAAAAGCGGCCTGGTGGCGCGATACGGTGACCTCGCGGCCCGACATCGTCGGCCTGGACGCCTCAATCTTGATGCACCCAGATGTCTGGGTGGCGTCGGGCCACGTCTCGAACTTCACCGACCCGATGGTCGACTGCAAGCTGTGCAAGGGCCGCTTCCGTGCCGATAAGCTCGAAGACTCCGTGTGTCCCAAGAAGCCGAGCAAGCAGCCCGGCCAGTGCGACGGCGAGTTGACCGAAGCCCGTAATTTCAACTTGATGTTCAAGACACACATGGGCCCGGTCGAAGATTCGGGTGCATCGGTGTACCTGCGTCCCGAGACCGCGCAAGGCATCTTCGTCAATTTTGTAAATGTAGTGAACTCGGCGCGCATGAAGCCGCCATTTGGCATCGCACAACAGGGCAAAAGCTTTCGCAACGAAATCACGCCGGGCAACTTCTTGTTCCGCACGCGTGAGTTCGAGCAGATGGAACTCGAGTTCTTCGTCAAACCCGGCGAGGACGACGCCTGGTACATCTACTGGCGCGACCGACGTCTGGCTTGGTATAAGGCCTACGGTATCCGCGCAGAACGCCTGCGACTGCGCGACCACGGCGGCGACGAACTCGCGCACTACGCCAAGGGCTGCGCCGATGTCGAGTACGAGTTCCCGATCGGCTGGCAAGAACTCGAAGGCATCGCCAACCGCACCGATTTCGACCTGAAGGCGCACATCAACCAGTCGGGCAAAGACCTGAGTTTTTTCGACGCCGACAGCAAGGAACGCTACGTTCCTTACGTTATCGAACCCTCGGCTGGCGCCGACCGCTCAACGCTGGCGTTCCTGGTCGATGCCTACGACGAAGACGGTCCCGAAGACGACCGCCGCGTGGTGCTGCGTTTTCATCCGAGCCTCGCACCGATCAAGGTCGCTGTGCTGCCGCTGATGCGCAAAGGCGGGCTGCCCGAGAAGGCGCAAGAGATAGTCGAGATGCTGCGCCCTCACGCCGCCGTCAGCTACGACCAGGCGGGCTCGATCGGCCGCCGCTACCGTCGCCAAGACGAGATCGGCACTCCCTTTGGAATAACGGTCGACTACGAGACGCTCGAAGACGACACCGTAACGCTGCGCGACCGCGATTCGATGGAACAAAAGCGCGTAGCGATCTCAGAATTGGTCGACATTATTACTAAGGCTATCGCACCGCCGTCACTTGCGGCGGGCCTTGCCCCGTAGATACCTTTAAACGTTCGGACGCCCGCACAGGGCGTCCGCAAGGATAGGACGCAGATCAATGGCCCGCACGAAGAAGAAATCAGCCGCACGCAAAGCAACCAAGAAGAAAGTCTCGAAGAAGAAGACAACGAAACGTAAAGTCGCGAAGAAGACAGCGTCGAAGCCCAAGAAGAAAGCCTCGCCGAAGAAAGCAAAGGCCTCGGTAGGTGCGCGCAAGGGCAAGAACGTCTATTCGTTCGGCGGCGGCAACGCCGAAGGCCGCGCACAGATGAAAGAGCTGCTCGGCGGCAAGGGCGCCAACCTCGCAGAGATGGCCAGCCTCGGCCTGCCGGTTCCTCCCGGCTTCACCATCACCACGGCGGTCTGCAACGCCTACGACGCGGTCAAAGACAAGTACCCCAAAGGCTTGGACAAAGAAGTCCTCAAGCACCTCGCGCGCGTCGAGAAGATTATGGGCAAGAAGTTCGGCGACGCCAAAGATCCGTTGCTGGTCTCGGTGCGTTCGGGGGCACCGGCATCGATGCCGGGCATGATGGACACCGTTCTCAACCTCGGCCTCAACGACAAAACCGTCGAAGGCCTTGCCGCCGCCAGTGGCAACGAGCGTTTCGCGTGGGACAGCTACCGCCGCTTCATCCAGATGTACGGCGACGTCGTCATGGATCTGAAACCGACGTCGGCGCGGGAAACCGATCCGTTTGAGCACGCGCTCGAGCGCATGAAAGAGAAGGTCGGTGCGAAACTCGACACCGACCTGACCACTGCGCAGCTGCGCGACTTGGTCGCTGAGTACAAGAAACTGATCGGCGAGCGCGCGGGCCGCCCCTTCCCGACCGACCCGCACAAGCAACTGTGGGGCGCGATCGGCGCGGTGTTCCGCTCTTGGAACAACGAGCGCGCGATCGTTTACCGCAAGCTCAACCGCATCCCCTCGCACTGGGGCACCGCCGTCAACGTGCAGTCGATGGTGTTCGGCAACATGGGCGCCGCGAGCGCAACCGGCGTGGCGTTTACGCGCGACCCGGCTAACGGCGAGCAGCGCTTCTACGGCGAGTTTCTCGTGAACGCACAGGGCGAAGACGTGGTCGCCGGCATCCGTACACCGCAGCAAATCACCGTCGCGTCGTCGCGCGCCTGGGCGAAGGAGAACGGGGTCTCCGAGGCCAAACGTGCAAGCGGCTTCCCCTCGCTCGAAGAGGTGATGCCCGTCTGCTTCAAGCAACTCATCAAAACCGCCGACAAACTCGAGCGCCATTACCGCGACATGCAAGACCTCGAGTTCACGATCGAGAACGACCGGCTGTGGATGTTGCAGACCCGCAACGGCAAGCGCACCGCAGGGGCTGCTATACGCATCGCGGTTGAGATGGCCAAACAAAAGCTGATCGACCGGCCTACCGCCGTGCTGCGCGTCAACCCCGATCAGATCGACCAGCTGCTGCATCCGATGATCGATCCGGACGCTGCCAAAGACCTGCTCGCGCGTGGGCTGGGCGCCTCACCCGGCGCCGCCTCGGGCATCGCAGTCTTCTCGGCCGACGACGCGGTCGCGGCAAAGCAACAGGGTCAAAAAGTCCTTCTCATCCGGGTCGCGACATCGCCAGAAGACATATCGGGCATGGTCGCATCCGAAGGCATTCTGACCGCAACCGGCGGGCGAACCTCGCACGCGGCGGTGGTCGCACGCGGCATGGGTAAATGCTGCGTGGTCGGCTGCGATGCGTTGCGTATCGACTACAACGCCGATCAGATGACCGTGGGCGATCGTACGATCAAGCGCGGCGACTGGGTGACCATCGACGGCACCAGCGGAGAGATCTTCGCCGGCGAAGTCCCAACCGTCAAGGCCGAGCTTTCCGGCGACTTCGATACCTTAATGAGTTGGGCGGACAAGTACCGCACCATGAAGATTCGCACCAACGCGGATACGCCGCACGATTCGAAAGTCGCGCGCGAATTCGGTGCGCAGGGAATCGGGCTTTGCCGCACCGAACATATGTTCTTCGAGGGCGACCGTATCGACGCCGTTCGCGAGATGATCCTGGCCGACGAGCTCGGCGAGCGTGAGATCGCGCTCGCCAAACTGCTCCCCTACCAACGCTCGGACTTCGAAGGGATATTCAAAGCGATGGACGGCCTACCGGTGACTGTGCGCCTGCTCGATCCTCCGTTGCACGAGTTCCTGCCGCATACCGACGAGGAATACGCCGAACTCGCAGGCAAACTCAACATCGATGTCACTGAGCTCAAGCGCAGCGGCGAGGCGCTACACGAGTTCAACCCGATGCTTGGACACCGTGGCTGCCGCTTGGCGATCACCTACCCCGAGATCTACGCTATGCAGACACGGGCGATTCTCGAAGCCGCATTGTCGGTGAGCAAGAAAGGCATCAAGGTCGAACCCGAGATCATGATCCCGTTGGTCGGCACGCAGTCCGAACTCGCACAACTGCGCAAGGTGGTCGAGGCGGCGGCGGGGGATGTGCTGAAGGGCGAGAAGCCCAAGTTCAAGTACAAGATCGGCACCATGATCGAGGTTCCGCGCGCAGCGTTGACCGCCGACGCGATCGCCGAGTACGCCGACTTCTTCAGCTTCGGCACCAACGACCTGACACAGATGGGCTTCGGCCTTTCGCGCGACGACGCCGGCCGCTTTCTACCCGAGTACATCGAGAGCGGCGTCCTCTCCGACGACCCGTTCGCGACCCTCGACATCGAAGGCATCGGCCAGCTGATGGAGATCGCGGTCGCGAAAGGCCGTGCCGCGCGCAAGGACATTAAACTCGGCATCTGCGGAGAACACGGCGGCGATCCCCGCTCGATCATGTTCTGCCAGAAACTGGGCCTCGACTACGTGTCGTGCTCACCGTTCCGCGTTCCTGTCGCGCGCCTGGCGGCCGCACACGCCGCGCTGGGCGAAAACAACTGATGGCCGGGGCAGCCGTCGAGGGCACGACGCGGGTCGTCGGCATCTTCGGCGACCCCGTCGACCACAGTCTTTCGCCGCGTATGCACAACGCCGCCTATGCGGCGCTCGGCCTGGACTACGTCTACGTTCCTCTGCGTGCCACGCAGCGCGAACTACGTAGTGCCGTGCGTTCGATCGGCGCGCTCGGCCTGGTCGGCGTCAACGTCACGGTCCCGTTCAAAGAAGTGGTTGTGCGCTATGTCGACCGCTTGAGCCCGACCGCGCAAGCGGTCGGGGCCGTCAACACCATCTATCACGACGGACCCGACTTGGTCGGCGACAACACCGACTCGCCGGGCATCGGCGCGGCACTCAAGGCCAACGGGTTCAATCCGCGCCGCAAACGCGTCTTGTTGATCGGTGCCGGTGGTTCAGCACGGGCCGCCGTCCACGCGCTCACAGAAGCCGGCGCAGCCGACGTCGTGATCGCCAACCGCACGTTGAATAACGCCGAACGCCTTGCCCGCGCTTTCGCCCAACACAAGCAGAGTTTGCGCGTCGCAGCGCTCAACGTTCTCGACGACGCCGAGTTTCTCACAACCCGACAGCTGGTCATCAACTGCACGCCGGTGGGGCTAAAAGGCAAAACGTTCCTTGATTACGACGCCGAATCCACGCCCAAGGATTGCGTGCACTTCGACCTCGCCTACGGCGAGAAACCGACACCCTTCCTGCGCCTCGCGGCAGCAGCAAAGCGACCGACCATCGACGGTCGTCACCTCCTGCTGCACCAAGGTGCGGTGGCTTTCAAAATCTTTACGGGGAGGCGCGCACCCATCGAAGTGATGGCCAAGGCGCTCGGGATTCGTCTCTGACCGGAGCGGATGCCGGACTAGTCAGGAGACCGACTCAAGACTCACCCACCCGGGCGAGTTGGTCAGTGATGTGGCGAAATCGAGCGCGAGATCGTCGAGCAAGGCTGCGCGGCGGGTCATCGAGGTTATGCACATTCCGCGCGGAATGTGCAGCCAGGCCTGTCATTGACGGTGTCTCTCATCTTGCGAACGCCTGTAGAGCCACTCGCATCATGCTGGAGCCGGCGCCAAGGCCGTCAGTCGCCGCAGGTTAAACGCACTGCATACCAATGCCCATTCGCCGCTGACCTTGGGGACCCCCCGGAGCATGAACGGTCGGCGCCGCCGTCTCAGATCGCGCAGTCCCTGCTCGCTCAGAAGCTCCTCTGAAACTTTGGGCAGTCTTGGGTCAGTCGCCTAGTGCGCGACACCCACGACGCGCAACACCTGACCGAGGCTGTCGCCGTCGCTCGAACTACGGTCGCGTACGTATCGGGAAACAGCCGGATTGATCACCGAATGATGGGTGTTCTCTCCGCCGAGCCGTACCTCGATCGCGCACGCGGCGTGCTGCCAAGCGGCCGTCTCCATCGCCGAGATCAGTAACTGCCCGTGCAGCATCTCGTGATACAACAGCGCTTCGTTGGTGACGGCTCCGGTCATGAACGCAGCCTCGCGTATTCCGGTTGAGTGTGGGTCGATCATGACCCAATTGCGCGCGGTGATCTCGACGCGCTTGCTGTCGCTGACCATCTCCACGTTCCAATAATACGTGCCCATGCTGTGCTCGACCGCCAAGCGGTCGTCCCAGCTCACGTGACGCGTCTCGATTCGTACGTCAACCGACTCAACCGCACTCTCCACTGGGCACGAAAACGTTTTCGATACGGGCTCCTCGAGCGAGCGGAGCGCCTCGTTGATAGCTATAGGCATCGCGGGAGCGTTGCGCTGCAGGCGATGCAGGATGGAACCGAAAATTTGTTGTTCGCGCTCGCTCGGGTAACGGGTCTGCTGTGAAAGCGCAAAGCTCGTGGTCGGTGCGCTCGCATACGCGACCGTGAGCACGAAAAACGAGAAGAGTAGAAACCCCGAGACCGCCAGAGTCCGGATGCCGCTATCGGATTGCTTCACTTTCAGCCACCTGCCCTTGCGGTTTCAGACCACAGGCCCGTGCGTCGACGCGGACCCAGCGCGGAACATGCAACCCATCATACGCAACGGATCGGGTGCCGGTGGCTGAAAACGACAGCCGCTACAGAGTCGTCGTCAGCGCTGCGTACGCGGCCAGAAATACTCATCAACGGAGAATTTCCCTGCGCCGGTGAATACCAGAGTGAGAAACGGAACTGCGTAGAGCAAAGCAAACTCCTTTTTCGACCATGGGTCGTCGCCATGCACCAAAAAGGCCGCGACCAACATCGTGAAAACGAGTGGAATCGCCGCAAACCGGGTTGCCGCGCCGAAGATCACCGCCAACGCACACAGCACCTCCGCGAACACCGCCAGTGCAAGACTGAACGATGGCGAACCCAGCCCCAGGGGGTCGGGAAAACGAGCGGCAACGTCACCGAAGTCGGCGAGCTTCTGCCACCCGTGTCCGCCCAACAACATGCCCCCGGATGCGAGCCGCATGACCAACAATCCGAGTGACGACCAAAGGCCTCTATCCTCATCCCTCATAGAGGACTTCATTAGAAAGGGGTGGAACCGGAAGCAAGCCCAGCAGACCAGGGGTAGCTAAAAGCGCGGACAGAGAATCGGATTGGCGGGCCTGACTAGTTATCGCACCTAATTCGCTCGACCTTGCGGCCGCTCTTGGTGCGACACTCCATTCGCGGAGCGGTAATGCATACACCGACGTCGATCGAGCCGAAACGGGTATTGTTGGTGAGGTCGCCGTCGAGGACTGAGCGATGTAGTTCGGTGCCGCGCATGACCACCTTCAACTTGGACATGCCGGAGCCGTTATCTCGAGTGACGGTAGCTTTGGCGATTCCGTTGGCAACGCCAACTTCGCGCCGACGATCCGAGAACTTGTACTTCTTGCCCTTGTTCTTCACGTTGACGAACAGCCCGGCTGGAATCTCTGCATCGAATATCATCGAAAACTGCGAATTGAGCACTTCAACAATCAGCCCGGTCACGTTCGGCGGCGAGGGCGACTCGCCTATCGGGAACTTCGTCGTCACGATCAACACGTCGTTTCCATCGCCCGGCCTTATCGCCGCGCGGACCTTCGTTCGGCTGATGTCGCGGAAGAACCCTACCGTGCAAGCCCCTTCACCATCGCAGGCATCGCCGGTCGTGCAGACGTCGTCGTCATCACACGAAGCACCGGCAGGCTCGAACGAACAAGTCGCCGAACAACAGTCGCCCGACAGCAAATTGCCGTCGTCACACTCTTCGAATCCGTCGAGCAGGCCGTTGCCGCACGACGAAGCGGCAAGCGTGAGGCGGCCAAAGCTGCTTATCTGCACCGCCCACGTGTTCTGATCAGTGTCGCAACACGCGTCTGTGCAGCTGCCCGGTCGATGTACTGCATCCGAACAGTCTCCCGAGAGACCATTGTCATCGAGCCACAGTTTAAGATCGCGTTCGTCAACCGCGGGACTGGTGCCATCGACGATTCCGTCGTTGTTCGAGTCCTGCCATGAGACCGTCACCAAAGCGGGCTGCTGAAGCTCGAGCCACGATGGCGAGATATCCGAAACCGCGAGAATTGCCGGCAATGGGTTGGGCATCGACGACAAGACCTCGGTGATCGCCACGCTGGTCGCGAACTCGAGTGCTCCGCCGGGCACATCGAGAACGATCTTTCCCGAACTCGGCACCACAGATCCGCCCGCGAAATCGATGGTCGCACCGGCTGAATCCGCGAGCGAACACAAGTCGCCGGGGTCGGTCGCGCACGCGTCGCAAACGTCGCCACGCCCCACGCCATCGGTGTTCATCTGGTCCGGGTTGAACTCATTCGAGCAGTTGTCACATACGTTACCGAACACGTCGCCGTCGTCATCGGCCTGGTTGAGGTTCGCGCGCAACGGACAGTTGTCCAGCGCGTCACCAACCCCGTCGTTGTCGGAGTCGCCGGATAGCGGATCGCTGCCGAGCACGGTTACTTCGTAATGATCGCTGAGTCCGTCATTGTCCGAGTCCGACCTCATCGGATCGGTCTCACCGGGATCGACGATCCCGTTCAGGTTCACGTCCTCTTCGGCATCGGTCAGTCCGTCACCGTCTGAATCGATACCGCGGGCGATCTCTGCGTAGGTGATCGAGATCTCATTGGAAGTCGCCGATTCAGCGCCTACGGAGTCGATGCTGGAGATTTTAAAGTAGAACGTCGGCCCGAGTTCCAGACCGCCGACGACGTAAGACACCAGGTTGGAGGGGCCGGGCACCGGCGCACCGACGCTCAGAGACGGTCCGTAGGGCTCCCCATAACGGCGCACATACACGTTGTAACCGGTCGTAAGCGGCACACTGCGGAACAGCAGCGAGGCCTGCCAGGCTTGTGCGGGCGGCGGCCTGAATGCGCAAAACACCAGCAGTGCCAGCGCTAGCGTAAGCCGTGTTGACGGCGATAGATTTTGGCGTGTTTTCATCACAACAAATATCTTTGAGAACCACCCCACCGCACCGATCGACACAGACAACCCTCTCCCCCCACACGGGGGGGCACATGACACGGCCGACCCGAACCCGCCACTCAAGCCCACGGGGCTACCACCAAACCGGTGTTTTCCCCTTATCAGCGGCTCTTTTAAAAGGCCGTGAGCGGTCTGCTTTTGCGGTTACCTGCCCGATCTAAAGCCCTAAATGAGCAAGGCGTCAGACACATCACCCTACACCTCACCCCAGTTGGCGGGTTGAATTGGATTCTGTCAATGCCTCATAGGCAATAGTCAGCCCTGAAGGCTATTAGTCGATATAGCCAAGCGAGCGCAGCTCTTCGAGCTTTCGGGGGTCTGATGCCGGCTCAGGCGCTTTCTCCACCGTTTTACCGTTGTCGATCTGCTCGCCGCTGCGTCTGCCGACCTCTCGCCGCCAGCCGGCCAAGGCCTCGGCCAGCTCTTGGGCGCGGGCGCGTCCCACCCCCGCTGCCCTGTCGGCCATCTCGGTGGGATCGGCGGAAAGCGCGAAGAGTTTGAGGTCGACATCCTGCGGGGCACTGCCGGCCGCGAGATTGCCGAGCGCCGGCTGCTTATCGGTCGCGATCAGCTTTTCGCCTCCCTCTATCCAAGCGAACTGCCGACGCCGCAACTCGGGCTCGGACGCCGACACGAAGCGGCGTCTCTCTATGACGACCGGGCGCGGTTCGGGTTCCTCGCCGGAACGCACGTGCGCGGCCAGGCTGCGGTCGTATGACCCGAAGCCGGCGTCATCACCGCCTGCGAGCGCTTTGACCGTCGCCGCCAGGTCGAGGAGCGAAACCTGCGTACCCACGACGGCAGGCGCGAGATGTTCGTCCCACCAGAACACCAACGGCACACGCACGGTCTCTTGATGCAGCGAGCGACCGTGGCCGAAGGCAACACCGCTGGTCTTGTCGTGCTCGGCCATCGACTCGCCGTGGTCGGCGGTAACGACGACCAGGG
This sequence comes from Deltaproteobacteria bacterium, assembly GCA_029262415.1. Classification (GTDB taxonomy): domain Bacteria; phylum Desulfobacterota; class Binatia; order UBA1149; family JAJCZL01; genus JAJCZL01. Next base: position 164,979 of record JAJCZL010000057.1, read on the forward strand.
GGGTCGTCCCGGTCGGCGCGTGTTTGACAGCGAGTTCGATCAAGCGGGCGAGCGCGCGGTCGGCGGCGGCGATCTCGCCGTCATACAAGCCACTGACGGCACGCTTTACCTCGTCATCGATACCCTCCGGCCCGCAAGTCGCCGCTGGAACACGCAGCCGCATGGGGACGCGACCGGAGCGGCTAACCGGGCCGTCGTAGAAATTCGCCCTCAATTCGGCCGGCGGGTCATAGGACCCATGCGGCTCCCATATATGCACCCAGAAAAACCAGTTACCCCCGCGCATCGAGGCCAAGCGCTGCTCGACGAGCCGTAAGACTACGGGGGCCTTGCGGGTCAGTTTGGGCGCTACCGGCACATCCACACTGTCGAACCCGCGGATGCCGAGCGCGCGCGGATCCAGGTGCGCGCGTGCGGTCACCGCCGAAGTGACGTAGCCGCGGTCTTGGAACCAGCCCGGCAAGGTTGCCACCGTGGGGTCGCGCATCGTCTCACCGTTGCGACGAATGCCGTGCTCACTCGGGTAAAGGCCGGTAAGGATGCTGGCGTGCGACGGGTCTGTGGTCGGCATCACCGCATAGGCGTGGTCGAAGCGGACCCCCTGCGCAGCAAGTCTCGCGAGCACCGGAGTAGTCGGGCGATGATAACCGTAGGCAGAGGTACGATCCGCGCGCATCGTGTCAAACGTAACGAGCATCACCGCACCAGGTCCCGGTGATGAAGTACACCCGACAACGAGTGCGGCAAGAAGCAGGCCTAGCGCACCCATACTTTGGTGCCCTGGTTTGCGAACTCTTCGGTCGTAACGTCGTAGTATTCGCGTGCCAGCCACGAGTCACCGCCCGGAATAAACCAACGCGAAAGCAAGATCATATCGGGCATCTCGCCGTCGCGCCTGGGCCGATAGAATGGACTGCCGGTCTCACGTCGCGTCGCCGCGGTCAGGTAGCGGTTGACGCGCCGGAAAAAGTATCCGTAACGAACGTGGTTGGATACGTGGTTCATCGCCAGCAAATGCGTACAACCGACCGCGTATACGGAATACCCCTGCGCGAGAAAGCCGCCGACCCGCTGCGCGAGTCGGTATTGGTCGGCCAAAGTGTTCTCGACTTTAAACGGCGGCGTCGCGTGCGCGATCGTGGCCAGCACCGCTGCACAAACCAGCGCGGCGGCGGCAAGCCTCTGGCCGCCTCCGAACAACAGGGCCGCGAGTCGGCGTGAGCCGACTACCGCGGTAACAGAAATCGTAAGCGCCATGAATGGAAGCACGAAAAAAGCGTCAGGGTAGCCCTGGAACTCGAGCAATGTGAATACCAGCGCTGCATGCCCGGCGACGCAGACATAGATCAGTCCGGGCTGCGCGCGCAACCTTCGCACGGTCGCTGTGGGCGCACACAACGCCGCCCCCCACGCGAGCGCCAGCGCGCCTACAAAGAGATACCCGAGAACGTGCAAGCCCGCCTGCGATTTGCCGAACCCAAACAACCACCAGACCCCTTCGAGTAGATCGATCTTCTCGCGCCCCGAAGGGTAACGGGCCGGAAACATGTAAGCCTGCTCCCACAGATCTGCGAAGGCTCCGTGCGCGACGAAGTACAAATGATAGATGAGTAACGGTAGCGCGGCGCCCGCAAGCACGCGCAGCGTTGCACCGCGCCGCTCAGTGTCGCTGGCGACCGCGAAGCTCAGCATGGCCGCCACCAACAGCACAATGCCCGGTTGCCACGACAAGAACCCGCAGGCGGCTGCGACACCCGCAAGCGCGGGCCGACGTCTGCACACGGCCAGGGCCGCAGCCAGCGCGAAGAACGCCAGAAAGATCTTGGGACGACAGCCCATCGACCCCTGAAAGAGAAAGCCCGGACCGCCGACCATCACCAGCGCCGCGATATGACCGGCTGCGGCCCCTGCCAGCCATTGCCCGGCCAGAGCAGCGAGGCCGACCGCACCCGCCGTTGCGACAAGACTGAGTACACGGGTTGCGCGCACGTCGTCCAACCCCCACGGCCTGAGCACGCGGATCGCCCCCGCACCCAGCAAGCCGCTGATCTGGTGCTTTGGATCGAACTGCGAAACGTGTGGGGGAACACCGGCAGCGGCGCGTTCGGCAATAAAGAAATAGTGCTGGTTGTCGCTGGTAAGCGGCAGGTCCCAGGCACCGCGCCCCAAACACAGCACCAGCGTGAGCACTGCGTAGAAAACAAAGAGGCCGGCCCCGGTGCGGTTACCCGCTTCTCGCGGCCGAGCCACTGCGTCAGTTGGATCCATGCGAACGACGATCGAGCAAGAGTTGCTTTGATCTTGAGTGCTGCACTGTATACCGCTCGATTCGGGTAAGCGAAACCGTGAAGCGATCAGCCAACCAGCATCTCTTCGCGGCCGTGCGCGTGGGCGCCGTGGGCGTAGGCGCCATCCTCGCGTTCGCCGTGCTCGGCTGTACCCGTCGGCCTCCCAACGTCCTGCTCATCAGCATAGACAGCCTTCGCGCCGACCACGTCGGCGCATACGGATACACTAGAGACACCACGCCGACCATCGACCGGCTGGCCGCACACGGAATCCGTTTCGAGACTGCGATCAGTTCGACTTCGTGGACGCTGCCCGCCCATGCCGCGCTGTTCACCGCGTTGCCCGACCTCGCACACGGCGTCAGCGCCCCGACCGACAGCCTGGGCGAGGGCATCCCTACACTCGCCGAGGCGATGAAAGCCGGCGGGTATCGCACGCTCGGTTTTTACTCGGGTCCGTTTCTCCATCCACTGTTCGGCCTGGACCGCGGCTTCGACGTTTATCGCGACTGCACTTCCTACGACGCGAGCGGCAGCCTCGACGGGGAAACGCGGGGCGAAAAGGAAGGCACCCGCGCCGTACAGCGTCTGCACGCGCGCTCGCACAAGGACGTCACCAATCCGAAGATCGCCGAGCGTTTCGCGGCCGAGATCGAGTCGCTCGAGAACCAACCGTTCTTCGCGTTCGTACACATGTGGGACGTTCATTACGACTACATTCCGCCACCTGAGTACGCGCGCATGTTCAGCCCCGACTACACTGGGACGGTCACCGGCGAGGGTTTCCGAATGAACGAGGCGGTGCACAAAGGCATGCCCGCCGAAGACCTCGCGCGTATTATCGCGCTCTACGACGGCGAGATCCGCTACACCGACGATACTGTCGCGCAACTACTCGCTACGCTGCAAAGCCGAGGCTTTCTAGAAAACACGCTGGTCGTGATTACCGCCGATCACGGCGAGGAGTTCTTCGAACACGGCGGCAAGGGACATCGACACACACTGTTCGACGAGGTGACGCGGATCCCGCTCATCTTTCACCACCCTCGCCTCACCCCCTACGCTGCAGTCTCCACCCAGGTGGTGTCGATCACGGATATCGCCAACACCATCCTTGAACTCAGCCGTCAGCCCCGCCTGGCGAATACGACGGGACGCTCACTGGTTCCGCTGTGGCGCAGACGCAGTCCCCCCTGGCAGGACCGCCCTGCCTTGGCTTCGTTGCGCGCGGGGGCGTCGTTATCGCTGGACGCCCTACGTGGGCCCGACGCTAAGATCATTCACGACCTGGCGCGCAAAAAGCACAGCTTTTTCAATCTCACAAACGACCCGAACGAACAGCGCGCGATCGACCCTCAGGGTAGCCGCGTGGCCGAAGCTATGGCCGACGCACTCGCCCGGCGCACCGCTGCGGCGCAAGCCACCGGCCGCACAATCGGCGGTGGCGCACGCGCAAAGATCGATCCGGCGACACTCGAAGCGTTGCGGTCGCTCGGTTACGTAGATACGTCCGGCGGTTCACCGGACAGCGGCGGTTCGCCCCAGTAACGCGCGGGCACCACCCTTTCGTAAACAGCGATGCCCTGTGCGGCGAAGCTACGGCTTTCGCGCTGCTGGTACTCGACCTCGAGCCACGGTTGCCCATCTGGAACGAACCCACGAGAGACCAAAATGACATCCGGCATGCGCCCCTCTTCATCCAGCGGCCGGTAACCGTCGGGGCTGTTTGTCTTGGTGCGCAGGTACGCAGCCGTGCCTCTGAAAAAGAAACCGTAACGCACGTGATTGGCGCGACGAAGGTAGCCGAGCAAGTGCGTACACCCGACCACATAGACACGCTTACCCTGCTGGAAGTATTGCTCGACCTCGGACGCAAGCGCGTACTGTCGGTCGAGCCCGCCACGTAGATGAGGTCCGAGGGTAAAAACAGTAGGCAGCGCGGCTGCCGCAACCACCAATGCTACAAGCGCCGCGCGCACGGCTGGTCGCACGGCCTTGGCTCGGGCTGAATGCGCTAGCGCGGCAGTCGCAGCCCCCCACGCAAGCGCTATCCACGGCGTCAAGATGAAGCCGTCGGGGAAACCCTGGTAGTCGTGAAGCGTGAAGAGCAGAGCTGCAGGTGCAACGACCAGCACGTGGCACCAGCCCGGGTTTTCGCGTAGGTACTTCAACACATACCTCGGGCGCGACACGGCGTTACCAAGCGCTAGAGCCAGCACCAGCACGAAGCCGTTCGCGTAGACCGATCGAACACGCGGCGCCGAGCCCCAGCCAAAAATCCACTTGGCGTGTAACCACCACTCTGACGATCGCGCCGGGTGAGTCATGTACGTGCTCGGAAAGTAGAAAGACTGCTCCAACTGCTCGGCAAGCCCGCCGTGCGCCCAATAGTAGCCTTCGTAGGCAAGAACCGGCACGACGGCACCGGCCGACAGCAAGACAAGATTGCGAAGCGCCGTGCGCGGCCGCAAAAGCAGCGCCGCAACCGCACCTGCTATGACCAGCAACGCCGGCTGCCAACAAAGAAAGGCACAGGCCGAGAAGAAACCGCTCCAAAACGGCCGCCGCTTAACCGTCGCAATCACCGGCGCAACCAGGAACGGCACCATGAATACCTTCGGCCGCGCTCCCATCAGCGCCATACTCAAAAACAGCGGGGTCCCGATTATCGTGATCGCCGCAGAGTGGGCGGCGATCCGGCTGCGCGTCAGTAGCCAGGCGCAGAGCCAAACCAGCGACGCCGAGAGCCCGGCGAAGACCACACTGATCGCACGCGCCGCATCTAAATCGGTGCCGATACCGAGCAAACGCCCGGTCTTGATCGCGGCTGCCGAAATCAGCAAGCTGAGCGTGGTCTTCGGGTCAAAGTGCGCGTCGTGCGGCGATACCCCCGAGGCTGCCCGTTCGGCCATATAGAAATAGTGCTGGTTGTCGATGAGTAAAGGGGTGTCCCACGGACCGCGTGCGAGTGTCGCTGCAACCGCCAGGACGAAAAATACCGCCGCCCATGCGATAGTCGCCGCACGAGTTGAAGAGTTCGCCGAGAAAGCTGAGAACATCACGCGATAACCGGCACTTGAAGCGGAGCCGCTGACTGTATACGCCACCACGACCGGACTGCAACATGCCGCACCCCAACCCTCGTCTGCATCGCCGTCACCAGCCCTTCACGCTCGCGCTCGCCTTACTGGCCTGCGGCGTACTGGCAAGCGCGGTAACGCCGATTGCTTGCCGTCGCCAAGCAAGACCTGCCGACCCGGTCATCATTATCGGCATTGACGGTCTCGAGTGGAGAGTGGTTCTCGAACTCCTGCACGAACGGCGCTTGCCGAACCTGGCTGCGCTCATGCGCCGAGGTGTCTACGGAGAACTGCGTTCCCTCAAACCGACGATGTCACCAATCATCTGGACCAGCATTGCCACCGGAGTCGGCCGCCAAAAGCACGGCATCGCCGGGTTCGTCCGCCGTGCCCGCGACGGCTCCAATAAACAGGTGGTGTTCGCGAGCACCGATCGCAAACGTAAGGCGCTGTGGAACATCCTCAGCGATGCCGGCCGCCGCGTTCATATTATAGGGTGGTGGAACACCTACCCGGTCGAGCAGATCAACGGCGTGATGATCGCCCAGGTCAACACCACCACACTGCGCGACAAAATCCGCGGCACCGGCATTTGGAAAGGTTCACTCATTGAGGGCCTGAAAGACCAGGTCTACCCTACTGAGCGCGCCCACGAACTCACCGGCGTGTTACCCGAAGTCGAGCAAGAACTACCGAAACTCGAGCAACAGATCTTCGCTGGGGCCTCACAAAACCCAAGCGCGCTCGCTGCGCGGCTCTGGGAGCAAAGCCGCTGGTCGATGCGCGCAGATGCGGTCTACGAACGCATTGCACAGCGCTTGATTGGAGAGGACGGCTTCGACTTGTTTGCCGTCTATTTCGGCGGCGCAGACGTCACCGGCCACCGGTTCTGGCGCTACATGCAGCCCGACGCGTACGTCAACAAACCAGAGCACGACGAAGCGCGAATACTGCAGAATGTGATCCGCGACTACTGCGTACACCTAGACGGTGTAGTAGGTCGCCTATTGGCAGCGGCGCCGTCGAATGTGAATGTGCTAATCGTTTCCGACCACGGCATGCAGCCCCACAACGTAGCCGCGCCGTTCCGACCAGGCGATCCGGCCCATAAAATAGTTTCGGCCGCACACGGCCAGACCCCTCCTGGTGTGCTGATTGCAGCGGGCCCCGCCATTCGCGCGGCCTACCCCGAGCGCAGCCTTACCACTCTGCAACGTCGGCAACTCGAAGAGATCGGATCGGTTCTCGACATCGCACCGACCACTCTCGCGCTGTTGCGGATGCCCGGTGCGCGAGATTTCGACGGCGCCGTTCTCAGCGGCATCTTCAACGAAGACTTCAGGCGCACCCCGCTGCCCGCGACCATCGACACATACACAGAGCCCGGATGGGCCGAGGCGCGCAGGGACGCGGTCGGTGAGGTCAATATGGCCGAACGCATCGAACAGCTGCGCGCGCTCGGATACCTTCAGTAGCCCGCGCGATCAGAGTTCAGGTGCGATCTCTTCGAGTTCGCGGGTGGCGGTCTCGGGTACGAAGAACCAGATGACGAACGGTGGGATGAGCGCAGCCGTGAGCATCACCGTGATCGCCGCTTGGTGGGAACCGAAAACATTGAAAGCCCAGCCTTCGAAGACTAAGCCGCTGGCACCACCAAACGCGCCCATGATCGAACGCGCGCCCGAGGCTGTCGACCGGTAGGAGGTCGGAAACAACTCGGTAGCGAGCGCCGCAAAAAGGACCTCGCCGCCGAAGTATGCGAACAACATCAAACACCACGCCGGCGGCACCGCCCAGGTATCGGCGTGATAGAACAGTGCGGTACCGGCCAGATTGACCAGTAGTGCCGAGGTCATGATCAGGCGGCGTCCGTACCTGTCGCTGGCCGAGCCGGCGGCGATGTTGCCGATGACTGCAAACACTCCGCCGAGAATGAACAACAGAGCCACCCCACCGGGCGAGTAGCCGTGGGTTTCTTGCAAGAACTTCGATTGAAACTGGAGCGCCGTCGAGGTCAGGAACCAGTAGGGAAACACCGCCGACGCCAGCACCGCCAGACGTCCCGGATACATGCTGAGCAGGTCGCGGATCGGCCGCAGGTACTCGGCCACGCTAGTCGGCTCGCCCCGTTCGGCAAAGAAGTCGGCGAAACGTTTGGTTTCACGCAGATTGCGGCGAAACCAAGTGAGAACCAACAGCGGCAGGATGCCGAGCAAATACAGACCGCGCCAGCCGTAGGGAATGCTGCCGACGAAACTGTATAGACCGGCCGCAACGCCGTGCCCCATCGCGCCGAGCGCGGCAAGGATGCCGATCCCCCAGCCGCGTGCCTTCGCGTCAAGCTCTTCGGCGATCACCACGATAGCGAGCATCTCTTCGGCGTAGATAAACATCCGCGCAAAAAATTGCAGAACACCGAACTCGAGCGAGGTACGCGCGAATGCGGTCGCGAATGTGGAAACCGTAAAGCCCAAGATCGTGATCAGCAGCAGGCGGCGGCGACCGACGACGTCGGCCAACATCGTCAAGATCAACGCCGGAATCACGCCCAGACGGATCAAACCGGTGAGCGCACCGATCTGGTCCTCGGGGATAGCCAGACCGGCCTGAATCTGCGGAAGTGCGAGCGCCAGCAAGCCGATGTCGTAGCTATTGACCATGTATGCGGCACCGAGCAGACCAAGCATGCGCCAATGCGCGGGCGTCAATCCTTCGGGAGGCCGCACATAGAAGAACAACCACGACCACCAAGGTTGCTGACCGCGCGGCGGATGCGATGGATGCAGCGGATGCGCCGGCAGCACCGGGGCGACGTCGGGGTGCACAAGCTCCGCAGGCGGTGGCTCACCGGCGGGCGGCGTGTTGATTTTCTCGGACATCGTCGTCGACTCGTTGTGGATTGGTCGAGGGCGCGAGCAGGCGGGCGCCGGGTGGGCGCTAGTGTGGTCGAGTCAGAGGCGCGGGGCAACACGCGCGGGGGACTGCACACGAATCGCTCGGCGTTAGTGCAGAGAGGGTGCCGCGCGCCGTATGAGCACTAGGGCGGCGCGCAGTACGGCTACCGATGCGCGCAAACGTGGAGCCGTTCGACCGCCCGCGCGTGCGTGCAAGCCGAAGCCGGCGCGCAGGGCCGCGAGAGCGCCGAGCGGGTCGCGCTGGTAGCGGATCGACGCACAGGCGCTTTCGAGTGCGTGCAGGGTATAGGCATCGCGGGTTCGCGAGGCAGCGCGGGCCGCCACGCCCACCGCCTCGACGCCGACTTCGCGCGCTGCCGATCTGAGTATCCCCGAGCCGATCTCATCGATGAGTTCCGATTTGCCCAGGCGTGCAGTCTGGGTCTTCGCGTGGCGGCGATAGCACGCAAGCGGGCGCGGATCGTGCCAGATCGGCGCCGCACGTGCGATTCGTTTCCACATGTCCCAGTCGGCGACGTAGCAGAAGTCGTCGTCGAACCCGCCCAGCCTCTCATAAAGAGCACGGCGAACGATCACCGCCGAGGCCTGCATCTGCAGGCGCTCGAATACGTGGCGGCGGGTCTCGAGCAACACGCCCGGGCCGGCTTGCCCAGAAGGCGAGCGCAAGCGCGGACCGCCGCCGTAGTCGTCAAACAACGCGGTGCAAAAAAAAGCTCCCAGCCCAGAGCCCTGCTGAGAACCAAGCGCTGCAAAAAACGCGTCGTAGAATCCGGGCAGCAGGTAGTCGTCTTGGTGCAAGACATGCACCCACAGACCGCGCGCGATAGACACCGCGCGGTTCCAGTTGCCGGCCATGCCCAAGTGCTCACCCTCAAACGCACCGACACCGCCTGTTCCGAGCCGCGCCACGAAGGCGCGCGGGTCGAAATCGCACGAACCGTCATCGACTATCAGCAGCTCGACCTGTCCGCCCACTGCAAGCTGTGCGCCCGCTGCGGGCTGTCCGCCGACTCCAAATTGTGCGCCGGCGCTTCGAAGCGCGTGGGCGAGCCGATCGACACAGGGCTCAAAGGTTGGAACGACTACGCTCAGCAACGGGCGCGGCCGAGCGGCGCTGTAAGCCACGGACTCAAGCGGCTCGATACGCGGCGTCGTCATGCGAGCGATCCTATGCCAAACCCCGGCGGCGCGACAACGTCGGCGATCGCCGCCGCCACCGCTTCCGACAATCCGGCGCCGCAGCTATGGTCGTGCGGATTGTCGCCGCAGCACGGCAAAGGAGACCGATTCGATGTATCCGAGAGTCCACGCGCAGAACAACCCCGACAAACCCGCCTACATCATGGCCGACTCCGCCGAGGTGGTGACTTACAAGCAGCTCGATGAGCGCTCGACCCAATGCGCACGAATGCTGCACGAGCACGGGCTGCGCGAAGGCGACGCGATCGCGATCTTCATGGAGAACAACGCGCACTACCTGCAGATCTGCTGGGCCGCGCAGCGTTCCGGGCTTTACTATACGTGCATCAGTTCACGGCTGACCGCAGCCGAGGCCGCCTACATAGTGGGTGACTGTAAAGCGAGGGTATTATTTACCTCGATTGCGAAACAAGAAACCGCCGCCGAACTCGCCGGGCAGATTCCGGGCGTCGAACGTAAGTTGATGCTCGGCGGCACCATAGACGGATACGAAAGTTTTGAAGAAGCCGTCGCCGGCAGGTCGATAGAGCCGTTGCCCGAAGAGCGCGAGGGCATGGACATGCTCTATTCCTCGGGCACCACCGGTCGCCCCAAAGGCGTCAAGATGCCGCTGCCGGACGCGCCTGCCGGAACCCCACCGCCGATGCTGATGTTGCTTGTCGGCATATACGGGGGATCTGCCGACAGCGTCTACCTGTCGCCGGCACCGCTCTACCACGCCGCGCCGCTGCGCTTCAACATGTCGTTCTTGCGCTTAGGGGCAACTTGCATCGTCATGGAAAACTTCGATGCGGAACTAGCCATGGCTGCGATTGAGAAGCACAAGGCCACACACAGCCAGTGGGTACCGACGATGTTTGTGCGTATGCTCAAGCTGCCCGAAGAGGCCCGTTCGCGTCACGACCTGTCCAGCTTGCAGGTCGCGATCCATGCGGCGGCACCGTGCCCGATCCCCGTAAAGGAAAAAATGATCGAATGGTGGGGTCCGGTCTTGCACGAGTACTACGCGGGGACCGAAGGCAACGGCTTTACCGCGATCAACTCGCACGAGTGGCTCGAACACAAGGGCTCGGTCGGCAAACCGCTTATCGGCGCCGTGCACATCATCGACGACGACGGAGAAGAGGTCGCGACCGGCGAGCCGGGCGGCGTGTATTTTTCGGGTGGAGGCAAGTTCGAATACCACAACGATGCCGAGAAAACCCGCAGCGCCTACGACGCAAAGGGACGCTCGACACTCGGTGACATCGGCTACGTCGATGCCGACGGCTATCTCTATCTGACCGACCGCAAGGCCAACATGATCATCGCCGGCGGGGTCAACATCTACCCACAGGAAGCCGAGAATGTGTTGGTCACCCATCCACGCGTGACCGACGTCGCGGTGTTCGGCGTTCCCAACGAAGACTTCGGAGAAGAGGTCAAAGCGGTGGTGCAACCGGTCGACATGAGCGAGGCAGGCCCCGAGCTCGAAGCCGAACTGATCGAGTTCTGCCGTTCGCAACTCGCCACGATAAAATGCCCGCGCAGCATCGACTTCGAAGCCGAACTACCGCGCCACCCAACCGGCAAACTCTACAAGCGGCTGCTCAAAGACCGCTACTGGAAGGGACACAAAACGCGGATTGCGTAAGCAGTCTTAAATGGGTGTCGGTGTGACCGACGCGTTTAGTGGGCTGGACAATGGCGTCGGTAAGGGAATCGAGCCGACCTGTGGGTGTCCGACCGGTCCCGGACCGACGCCAAGCCCGCCGACTCTACCTCGATTTCAAACTGAGACACTACCTTACATTCCGTGCGGCATGTTGGGGAGCCCGCACACCCGAGTCGACCGTACATTCCGCGCGGAATGCTGAAGTGCCGAGATGCGCGGATCGGCGTTACATTCCACGCGGCATGCTGCAATGCCCGCACACCCGAGTCGACACACATTCCGCGCGGCATGTTCAAGCGTTGATATGCTTGAACGGAATATCAACTGAGCCGCGATGACGATTTCTCTTGACAGGTTTTTCGGCCTCATAGTTTCGCGGCTACGCGACGTTCTCTGACCAATGCAAAGTTTTTGGGTCAACGACGTCGAACGCTTCGCAGCGCGGCGCAGGTTTGCTCTGTCAGCAATTCTGCTC